>NZ_OZ245712.1:600000-1200000 GCF_965226985.1 Algihabitans sp. | reverse complement strand
GACGCAGCACCTTGAGGCCCTGAGCAACGAACGCGCGGTTGAGGCCGGTCAAGGGCACGACGTCGCAGACCGTGCCGAGCGCCACTAGATCGAGCAACTCCAGCAGCCGCGGCTCCGGCCGCTCGGCATACCAGCCGGCTTGACGCAGGGCCCGGTTGACCGCCACCGCGAGCAGGAAGGTAACGCCGACCGCCGCCAACTGACCCAGCCCGCTGTTGTCATCCAACCGATTGGGATTCACCACGGCATAGGCGGGCGGCAAGGCCGGCTCGGCCACGTGGTGGTCGCAAACGATGACGTCCAGCCCGGCTTCGGCCGCCTGCGCCAGAGGGCCGTGAGCGGTCGTTCCGCAGTCAACGGCGACACAGACCTTCACGCCCTCCGACTTCAGCCGAAGCAGCGCCGGTGCGTTGGGGCCGTAGCCCTCGGACAGGCGGTCCGGGATGTGGATTCGCGTTTGGACACCCAGGGCCGCGAAGAAGCGGTGGAGCAAGGCCGAGGAGGTAGCGCCGTCGACATCGTAGTCGCCGAAAACGCCGATGGTCTGACCGTCCCGCACCGCTTCGGCCAAGCGCGCCGCCGCCTTGTCCATGTCGGTCAGACGCGAGGGGTCCGGCAGTTGCTCACGCAGCGACGGCTCCAGGTAAAGCCCGGCGCCCTCCAGTTCGATCTCCCGGTTGGCCAGCACCCGGGCCACGATTTCCGGCAGGTCGAACCGCTGCGCCAGGGTCAGCGCCAAACGGGACTCCCCACCTCTCTGCTCCCAGCGCTTGCCGCTGAGCGACTCCGCCACGCCGAGCAGACAGGGCCGACTCTGACCTTTCGTCGCGGCAAGCAGACCGCTGTCCGGAGCCATCGGAGCCTCGTCCCTTCCTCTTCCCTCCGGCGCCCGAAACTCAGACGCCGAGACTGTCGTACCAGGTCTTGCGCGAGAAGTTGTGATGCGCCTCGATGAACCGCACCGTACCGGTGTTGGACCGCATGATCATGGAATGGGTGCTGGCACCGGCGTGATAGCGGCGGACGCCTTGCAGCATGGAGCCATCGGTCACGCCCGTGGCGGCGAACATGACATCGCCCGAGGCCAGGTCCAGCAGGTCGTACTTGCGGTCGAAGTCTTCGATGCCGATGCGGGTGGCGCGCTTGCGTTCGTCGTCGTTGCGGAAGACCAACCGGCCCTGGAACTGGCCGCCGATGCAGCGCAGGGCCGCCGCCGCCAGCACGCCCTCCGGGGCGCCGCCCTGACCGAGGTAGAGGTCGACGCCGGACTCCTGCTGGCTGGTCGCGATCACACCGGACACGTCGCCGTCGCCGATCAGCATGATCCGCGCGCCGGCGTCGCGGACGCGGCCGATCGCCTCCTGATGGCGGGGTCGGTCGAGGATACAGACAACCAGATCCTCGATCCTCACATCCTTGGCCGCCGCCAGGGCCTTGAGGTTGTCCTCGGGCGTCGCGTCGAGGTCGACGACACCCTTGGGCAGACCGCCGCCCACCGCGATCTTGTCCATGTAGACGTCCGGTGCGTTGAGGAAGCAGCCCTCGGCCGCCATGGCGATGACCGCCAGGGCATTGGGACCGCCCTTGGCGGTAATGGTCGTACCTTCGAGAGGGTCAAGCGCAATGTCGGTCTTGGGGCCGCCCTTGCCGACCTCCTCGCCGATGAAGAGCATCGGCGCCTCGTCCCGCTCGCCCTCGCCGATCACGACGCGGCCGTCCATCGCCAAGCTGTTCAGGGCCTCGCGCATCGCGTTGACGGCGGCCTGGTCGGCGCTCTTCTCGTCGCCCCGGCCCATCCATCGGGAGGCGGCGAGCGCAGCCGCTTCGGTGACGCGCACAGCCTCCAGGGCTAGGTTGCGGTCCATAAAGCTCATGGGAACGGTGGCTCCTGTGATTGCATGGTGGCCGGAAGGACAGCGAGGCCCGAGGTGGCCTGGGGAGAGGATCGGACGCTTGTTTACAGCGATTCGATGCGAATGACTTGCGGGGTCTCCAGCGTCGTCGCCTGGGCGGAAATTTGTTTCAGCGCGCGGCCCAGCTTGGCTTCGGTCGTTTCGTGAGTCGCGATCACCACGGGAACGGCCTCGCCCGGTGCCCGCCCCCGCTGCAGCAGCGCCTCGACGGAGATGTCCTCGTCGCGCAGCACCTCAGCGATGTTGGCGATCACCCCGGGCCGATCGACGACCATGAGGCGCAGATAGTAGGCACCAACGTGATCTTCCATCGGCAAGGTCGGAAGCTGTTTCAGCCGCTTCGCCGGCACGCCGAACACCGGCAGACGCAGGCCGCGAGCGAGATCGACGACATCTGCGACGACCGACGAGGCCGTCGGTCCGGCGCCGGCGCCGCGCCCTTCGGCCACGATGCGATCCACGAAATCACCCTGGGCGGCGACGGCGTTAAAGACACCGTCCACCTGCGCCAGCGGCGTATCCGTCGCGATCATGCAGGGGTGAACCCGCTGCACCACACCGCCGTCGCGCCGCTCGGCGATGCCCAGCAACTTGATCCGATAGCCGAGCTCCTCCGCGTACTGCATGTCGAGCGCCGAGACGCCGCGAATGCCCTCCACGTGCAGCGCATCGAAGTCGACCTGACAGCCGAAGGCCAGAGCGGTCAGGATCGCCAGCTTATGGGCGGCATCGATACCATCGACGTCGAAGGCCGGGTCGGCCTCCGCATAGCCGAGCGCCTGGGCTTCCGCCAGAACGTCGTCGAACTCTCGGCCCGTCTCGCGCATGGTCGAGAGGATGTAGTTGCAGGTGCCGTTGAGGATGCCGTGCACCCGGTCAATGCGGTTGGCCGCAAGCCCCTCGCGCAGAAGCTTGATGGCCGGAATGCCGCCGGCCACCGCCGCCTCGTAGGCCAAGGCGGCGCCCTTGTCCTCGGCCAAACGCGCCAAGGCGGCACCATGGTGCGCGACGAGGGCCTTGTTGGCCGTCACGACGGGCGCCCCGCGCGAGAGGGCCGTCTCCACCACCGTCTTGGCCACGCCCTCCGAGCCGCCGATCAGTTCAACCACGAGATCGACCTCGGGATCCGCCGCCATGGCGACGGCATCGTCGAACCAGCGGAACTGCGAGACGTCGAAACCGCGATCCTTATCGCGGTCGCGCGCCGAGACGGCGACCACGCGGATCGGCAGACCGCAGCGCTCCGCGATGGTTTCGCCATTGGCCGCAAGCAGCTGCACGACCCCACCGCCGACCGTTCCGAGGCCGGCAACCCCGATCTTCAAGGCATTCGTCATCGACCGTTGCTATCCCAGTGTTCCGATTATCCCAGTAGCCCGACTATCCGAGCGCCTGCTGCGTTTCGCCCGTCGCCTGATCCCGGCGGAGGAAGGCTTTGATGTTGCGAACCGCCTGGCGCGTCCGATGAAGGTTCTCGACCACCGCCAGGCGCAGGTGGCCGTCCCCGTACTCGCCGAAGCCGACCCCGGGGGCCACCGCTACCTTGGCCTCGCTCAGCAGGAGTTTGGAGAACTCCAGCGACCCCATCTCGGCGTAGGCAGGCGGCAGCGGCGCCCAGGCGAACATGGTCGCCGGCGGGCGCGGCACCTCCCATCCCGCCGCCGCCAGGCCGTCGATCAGAACGTCGCGGCGCTCGCGATAGCGCCGGCGCATCTCCTCGATGCAGTCCTGGGGACCGTTGAGAGCCGCCGTGGCGGCGACCTGGATCGGCGTGAAGGCGCCGTAGTCCACGTAGGACTTCACGCGGGCCAATGCCCCGATCAGCTTGGGGTTTCCGCTGCAGAAACCGATCCGCCAGCCCGGCATGGAGTAGGTCTTCGACAACGAGGTGAACTCGACGGCGATCTCTTTGGCTCCCGGCACCTGCAGTATCGACGGCGGCGGCGGTCCCTCGAAATAGACCTCGGCATAGGCCAGGTCGGAGATGATCCAGATCCCCTCGCGCCGGCAGTAGGCGACCAGCTCCTCGTAGAAGGCGAGGTCCGCCGTCTCGGCCGTCGGATTGCTCGGAAAGTTGACAATCACGGCCAGCGGCTTGGGCACCGAATGGCGCACGGCCCGCGCCAGCGCCGCCATGAAGTCCAGTTCCGGCCCCGTCGGGATCGAACGGATGGCCGCGCCGGCGATGATGAAGCCGAAGGCGTGGATCGGATAACTGGGGTTCGGCGCCAGGATGATGTCGCCGGGACTGGTGATCGCCTGCGCGAGGTTGGCCAGCCCCTCCTTTGAGCCGATGGTGACTATGGTCTCGCGCTCCGGATCGAGGTCCACCCCGAAACGTCGGTCGTAGTAGGCGGCGACAGCCTTGCGCAGTCCGGGAATACCGCGCGAGGTGGAGTAGCGGTGGGCGCGCGGATCGGCCAGCGTCTCCGCCAACTTGTCGATCACATGCTGCGGCGGCGGCAGGTCCGGATTGCCCATGCCGAAATCGATGATGTCTTCGCCCTCGGCCCGGGCCGCGGCCTTCAGTGCGTTTACCTCCGCGAAGACGTAGGGGGGCAGACGCTTGATCCGGTGGAATTCTTCCATTGCTCTCGATCTGGAAACCCGGTCGCCCGGCTGCAGGCGACCGGACCTCGAACTAATACTCCAGATAGATTTCGACGCGCCGATTACCGGCCTCGCCGGTGGGCATGAACTCGTAGAAGACCGGCTGCTGGGCCCCCAGCGCCTCGATGGCCAGTGCCGAGTCGGGAACCCCCTGACGATTGAGGGCGTTCGCCACCGCCGCCGCGCGCTGCTGGCTGATCTCGAAGTTGGCAATGGCATGACGGGCCGGGTCCATCACGCTGGTGCGCATGGAGGCATGGCCGACGATCCTGAGTTGGCCGCCCGTGGTCTGCAGGATGTCGCGAACCTGGCCCAAGACCGTCCGATCTCGCGAGTCCAGATTCGCTGAGCCATGGGCAAAGTAGATGACGCCGACCAGTTCCCGGCGCAGCGGCGCCTGCTGCTGCAACTGGGGCACGGCCGTCATCTGAGGCAGTTGGCTGACCGAATCCGCTTGCTGACCGGGATCGCTGCGGCCCGGTGGTGGTGGCGGCAGTCCGTCGGCGTTGGCGACCATCGGCCTGGAGCCGCCGGACACGTTGGCGGGGGCCGTTGCGGAGGGCGCCGGGGCGGTCGAGACGGAGCCCCCGCTTTGGTTGGCACTTGCATCTCGGTCGGCCCCGAGCGTCTCCGCGCGCGCCCGGTCTTCCGCCAGGCTCTGCTGAAGCGCGGCGCGCTGGCTCGCCGGGCTGGTCTCTCTTCGCTCCGGAATGGACCCCAGGCTCGGCGTTTCCGCCTGTTCGCTCTCTGCCGGGACCGGCACCCGGCTCGGCTGAGGTTCGTCGCCGAAGAACTCGTCCCAAACGCCGCAGCCGCTCAACAGCAGAGGTGCCGCGACGGCGAGGACGACAAACCGGCGGGTACTTCGCCCGCGCGTCCCGTCCGACGACCGGACCCGCTTGATGCCTCGCACAACCTGCACTGCCCAACTCCTCGACACAGCCTTCGTCCGCGTTCCCCGGTCGAGCCCGTCAGCCGCTATCTCGGATCGCGCGACTCGGGGCCCAGCCTTGGTCCCTGTTGCAAGCCTGCTTACCTTGCACCCAGGCAAGCGGCAAGGTAACACAGACCGCTAGCGCGCAAAGGGACTAACCGACCGCCGGCACGGGGTCGAACCCGCTCGAACCCAGCCTTGACCGGCGGCCGTTCCCAGGTGACGTCCCCCAGGTCGATTATCACCCACAAGGATCGAACATGGCCGACGAAAAGCAGGCTGCCGACGTGAAACTGCCGGACCCGGTGGAGCTGTCGCGAGCGATGGCGGGAATTGCCGAGCGGAGTCAGAAGCTTGTTAGCGATTTTCTGGAACGGCAGTCCCAGGACACCAACGGCCTGAACAACCAGTCGCTCGACCCGCTGAACATCGGCGGCGCCTTTTTCGACATGACCGCCCGCCTGATGACCGACCCGACCAAGCTGATGCAGGCGCAGCTCGGCTTCTGGCAGGACTACATGAAGCTGTGGCAGAGCACGGCACAGCGCATGATGGGTCAGGAGGCGGCGCCGGTGATCGAGCCCGACCGCTCCGACAGGCGCTTTCGCGATCCCCTCTGGGAAGACAGCCAGCTCTTCGACTTCATCAAGCAGTCCTACCTGCTGAGCGCGCGCTGGATCCAGTCGACCGTCAACAAGGTCGACGGTCTGGACGACAAGACCTCCAAGAAGGTCGACTTCTATACCCGCCAGTTCGTGGACGCCATGGCCCCCTCCAACTTCGCCATGACCAATCCGGAAGTGCTGCGCGCGACGATGGAAAGCGGCGGCGAGAACCTGGTCAAAGGCCTGGAGAACCTGCTGGAGGACCTGGAACGCGGCAAGGGCAAGCTGGCGATCCGCATGACCGATCTGGACGCCTTCAAGATCGGGGAGAACATCGCCGTCACCGAAGGCAAGGTGGTCTACCAGAACGACCTGATGCAGTTGATCCAGTACACGCCGAAGACCGAGAAGGTCTTCAAGCGTCCCCTGCTGATCATCCCGCCCTGGATCAACAAGTTCTACATTCTGGATCTGCGCGAGAAGAACTCCTTCGTGAAGTGGGCGGTCGAACAGGGTCACACCGTCTTCATCGTCTCCTGGGTCAACCCGGACGAGGGCTTGGCCCGCAAGTCCTTCGAGGACTACATGCTGGAGGGCATCTTCGCGCCGCTTGAGGCCATCGAGCAGGCGACCGGCGAACCCGAAGCGGACGTGATCGGCTACTGCCTGGGCGGAACGCTTCTGGCCAGCGCTCTGGCCTACCTCTCGGCGAAGCCAAAGTCGAAGCCGGGCCCCGACGTCTCGCGCATCAAGAGCGCGACCTTCTTCACCACCATGACCGACTTCGAGGAAGCCGGCGAGCTGGGTGTCTTCATCGACGAGGAGCAGCTTGCGGCCCTGGAGCAGCAGATGAGCCAGAAGGGTTATCTGGAAGGCTCCTCCATGGCCACCAGCTTCAACATGCTGCGGGCGAACGACCTGATCTGGTCCTTCGTGGTCAACAACTACCTGCTGGGCAAGGACCCCTTCCCCTTCGATCTGCTGTACTGGAACAGTGATTCGACCCGCATGCCGGCGGCCATGCATTCCTTCTACCTGCGACGCATGTATCAGGAAAACCGGCTGATCAAACCCGGCGGGATCGAGCTGCTGGGCGTCCCGTTGGATCTGACGAAGATCAAGACGCCGGTCTTCATCCTCTCGACACGCGAGGACCACATCGCCCCCTGGAGCTCGACCTACGCACTGACGCAGCATCTGTCGGGGCCCGTCAAGTTCGTGCTGGCCGCCTCGGGCCACATCGCCGGCGTGGTCAATCCGCCAGTCTCGAACAAGTATTCCTACTGGACCAACAGCCGCAATCCGAAGGACCCCAATGACTGGCTGGACAAGGCGAGCGAGCACGCCGGTTCCTGGTGGCCGGAATGGAACAAGTGGGTGGCCAAGCACGCGGGGCCGAAGGTCGCCGCACGGGTTCCCGGCGAGGGCAAGCTTGCGGTTATCGAGAACGCACCGGGCTCTTACGTGCAGGTTCGCGCTCAAGGCTAGCCCACTGCCTTCCCGTCCGGGCCTTGGCCACTTCACGAGCGCGGCGCGCGCGCTGGCAGCCACCTTGCTGCTTACGGTGCTGGCGGGCTTGGCGAGCCCTGCGCTGGCCGACACCGCCGAGCCGCTGCGCGCCGACGACGTCGCGGCCTTCCTGGCGGAGGCCGGTCCGCTCTGCGCCCTGCGCCCCGCCGCCGACTGCATCGACAGCGGCTGGCGTTTCGCAGATCGCAACGGCGACGATCGCCTGGGCCTGAACGAGGTCAACGACGTCCGCGACGGCGTCCAGCGCTGGTTCCTGAGCGCACGCGAGGAGCTGCCGCGGCAGACCAGCGCCGGGGTCGCGGTGGGCCTGCTGGCCCTGCAGTTGGTCGGCGTCTCCTCCTTCCACGACAGCTACGACACCGACGGCGATGGACAGGTGACCCGCGGCGAGGCCCTGGCCGACGTGACCTTGGACAGGCGTCCTCTGCCTCTGTTGCTGCAAGATCGGGCCGCCGTAGACTGGCCTCGCTTCCTAGAGCGTCTGGGCGTCGGTGCCGCGGTCATCGACGGTCTGCTGCCTGAGCAGCCGTCACCGCAGTAGGCCTGCGACGGCCGGGACCGAACCGAGAAAGGAGGCGCGAACCATGCCCTACGTGAACATCCAGATCACCAAGGGTGCGAAGCGGTCCGAGAAAGCCGAACTGGTGCGCGACGTAACGGACTCCCTGGTGCGGGTGCTCGGGAAGAAACCCGAACACATTCACATCGTGATCCAGGAAATCGAGGAAGCCGACTGGGGCTACGCCGGACAGCTGACCGACGACTACCGGCGCCAAAGCGACGAGCGATCCGATAGAGGCTGACTTGATCTGAGGCGCGTAGAGCCTACGCCTCCGGCGGCTTCCTGTGTTTCGCCTTTCGGCTGTAGGCTTTCGCCGAAGGTTTGACCTTCAGGGGCTGTCTCCAGAGCTGTGCGGCGAGCGGATTGCGCGGCTTCTTCAGTTTCCTCGAAACCTTAGATTTTTCCGACATCTTCTTGATTTCGCTCGTTTCGTTCGCGCAGATAGGTCGCGCCAAGCCGCGCGTAGTGCTCCGCCTGCGGGCCGAAGCCGTCGATCTCCTCCTGGCTCAAGTCCCGCATCAACTTCGCCGGGCTGCCCGACCAGAGCTCGCGCGTAGCCACCTGCTTGCGGGGCGTGACGAGAGCCCCCGCCGCGACCATGCCCTCGCGCGCCACCACCGCGAGGTCCATCACCGTGGCGCGCATGCCGATGAAGGCCCGATCCTCCACCGTACAAGCGTGCAGCAGGGCAGAGTGCCCGACCGTCACCTCGTCCCCGATCAGGGTTGCCATACCCCCGCCGGACTCCCGGTAGTCGGAGCCGTCGCGCGGCCGGTTGACGTGGATCACCGTACCGTCCTGGATGTTGGTCTTGGCCCCGATCCGGATCGCGTTGACGTCGCCGCGCAGCACGCAGCCATACCAGATCGAGCTGCCGGGCCCGATCTCCACGTCGCCGATCACCGTCGCGGTCTCCGCCACGAAGGCCTCGGGATGGATGCGGGGAAAGACGCCACGGAACGGCAAGATCACTGGCGACATGAAGAAACTCCGAGGCCATTGCGACGTCCGGCTTCTAAACCGGATCGCCGTGCGGTGTCACGCTGCCCGGGTTGGATCGTAGAGAGGCTCAGGTGGGCCGGCGCGAGAGGGCGAGCCAGATGCCGCCGCCGACGAGGGCGCAGCCGCTGAAGATCTCCAGCAATCGCACGCGCTTGCGGGTCAGCCAGCGCCCTGCCCGTCCCGCGAGCACCGCGTAGCCGCCGTCCAGCAAGGTGGCGACCACCATGAAGGTGCCGCCGAGCAGCAGGGTCTGCAGCATTACCGAGCCTTCGGGTCGGATGAACTGCGGAATGAAGGCGCCGAAGAACAGCAGCGCCTTGGGATTCGACCAGATCACCAGTACGCCCTGCCAGAAGAAGGAGCGCTGACGCAGCGGCGCTTTGCTGTCGGCCGCATCCAGCGGTGCGCGGTTGAGCAGAAGCTTGAGCCCCAGGTAGATCAGATAGGCGGCGCCCAGCAGCTTGACCCAGGTGAAGACGGCGCCCATCGCCTCCACCACGACCTGCAGGCCGGCCGCCAGGATCACGAGCATCACCGCCAGACCCAGCTGGGTTCCCACCACATTGGCCAGCCCGGCGCGCGCGCCGTGCCGCAGGGAGTTCGCGATGATCACCGTGACCGTCGGCCCCGGCACGACGACCACGGCGACACAGGCCAGAACGAAGGTGAGATAGGCGGTCAGGTCGAGCAAAGCGAAGATCCCCCAAGCGGCTTCTGCCACAGCTTAGAGCGCGCGCAGCTTCGGCGAAAGCACGGCGGAGTCCCGACTCTACGACTTCTCCGATAAGGAGAATGAGAAGCTTAGGTTTCGCCTTTCGCAAGTGGCGGTTATGGTGAGGTAGATCCTGTCTTCTCTCCCTGCAGCAGCGCGACCCCGAGTGAAAGGAGCAGCCATGGCCTTGCCCGGCGACCTTGAGGCTTTTCAGCCACATATGGAGCGTCTTCGTATCGAACCCGTAGCCGCGGAGGGAACTCTGCGGCAGGCCGATGAGCGCTTCACCGCCATCGTCGAGGGCGACCGCCGGCAGTTCGAAATGCACGATTACCGCACGATGTATCGCGTGCCGATGCTCTACGACACAATGCTCTACGGCTGGCTACGCTGTCAGACGCCCCGACTGCTGGCGCAGCACTTCAAGCGGCTGCAGGCCGCAGCCCCGGACGCCGCCCCCGACGCCGACAACGAAATCAGAATGCTGGAGGTCGGCGCCGGATCGGGCGCCTTCGCCTCGGCCCTGCATCACGAGCTGCCGGCCATCCGCATCCTGGGCCTCGACATCATCGAGGAGGCCAGGCTCGCCGCCCAGCGGGACAGACCGGGCGCCTACGAGGCCTACTTGGTGGCCGATCTCTGCAACATGTCGGAGGAGGCGGAGGCGCGGGTGACGGCCCTCGCGCCGAACTGCGTCGGCGTCGCCTCGGCCACCGGCTGGGGCAATCACATCCCGGTGGCCGGTTTCGAACAGGCCTTCGCCTACCTGCAGCCCAAGGGCTGGTTCATCTTCCACGTCAAGCCGAACGACCCCGACCCGGAGTGCGTCGCCCTAGTCGAGTGGATCGAAGCCAAGCTGCGCAACGGCGAGATCGTCGACAGCGAGTCGGACAAGATCTTCCATCGCTACGGCGTGACCGGCGAGGAGATCTACTACGACTACGTCATCGGCCGGAAAGCCGCTTAAACGCATCGGGGCCGTCCAACCGGACGGCCCCGAGCCGATACAGATCCGAGAAGGCGCTTTAGCGCTTCGAGAACTGGAAGCTGCGGCGGGCCTTGGCCTTACCGTACTTCTTACGCTCGACCTCGCGGTCGTCGCGGGTCAGGAAGCCGCCCTGCTTCAGGACCGGACGCAGGTCCGGCTCGAAGTTGACCAGAGCGCGGCTGATGCCATGGCGCACCGCGCCCGCCTGTCCGGAGAGGCCGCCGCCGGTGACGGTGCAGACCACGTCGAACTGATCGACCCGGTTGGCCGCGCCGAAGGGCTGGTTGATGATCATGCGCAGCACCGGACGGGCGAAGTAGGTCTCGACCTCGCGCTTGTTGACGGTGATCTTGCCGCTGCCCGGCTTGACCCAGACGCGAGCCACGGCGTTCTTGCGCCGGCCCGTGGCATAGGCACGCCCCTGTGCGTCCAGCTTGGGTTCGGCGGGAGCGCTGTCGGCGCTGGCGACGGCGCCGGGCGCCACGCCCGTGGCTTCGCCCAGCTGTGAGAGATCGGTGAGGGTCTGTTCCTCGGCCATGGAACCGTTAGCCTCGCTTGTTCTTCGGGTTCATCGCGGCGAAGTCCAGCGCGCTGGGCTGCTGGGCCTCGTGGGGATGCTCTGCGCCGGCGTAGACGCGCAGGTTCTTCATCTGCGTGCGCCCCAGCGGGCCGCGCGGCACCATGCGCTCGATCGCCTTGTAGATCACGCGCTCGGGAAAACGCCCGGACAGGATGGCGTCCGCCGTGCGGTCCTTGATGCCGCCGGGATAGCCCGTATGCCAGTAGTAGCGCTTCTGAAAGCGCTTCTTGCCGGTCATGCGCACCTTGGCGGCATTGACGATCACCACGTTGTCGCCGCAGTCCATGTGCGGCGTATAAGTGGCCTTGTGCTTGCCGCGCAGAATGTTGGCCACGCGGCTTGCGAGCCGACCGAGCACCACGCCATCGGCATCGATGACGATCCACTGCTTGTCGATGTCGGACGGCTTGGCTGAAAAGGTCTTCATCTTCGCCGGGTCCTGTTGGATCGAAGGGAGTGACATGCGAAAAACGAGAATGCGCGAATTGCGGACCGGAAAATCCGCCGCGCGTCCAGGCCGGTGAGGTACGCAGGTGGGGTCGTGAAGTCAATGACAAAAAATGCCGCGAAAAGAGACTGTTACCATTTAGGTATTCTAATACCACCGCTCGATCCCTTGATGACCTTGGGATCCCGCCGAAAAGGCTGCGGAGCGTCACGAGGATGGATCTGACGCGCCGCCTCGCCGGCCGTGTCGCCCTGGTCACCGGGGCGAGCGGAGGCATCGGACGGGCCCTCGTCGACCGACTGGCCGCCGAGGGCGCGCGCGTGGCGGCAAGCGACCTGACGCCGCCCCACCTTCCGAACACCGACCTCCCGAGCACCGATCTTCCGGGCGCCGACCTGAGCCTGGCGCTGGACGTCACGGAGCCGCAGGCCTGGGACGCAGCGGTCGCTCGGGTGGAAGACGAGCTGGGCCCGCTGGACATCCTGATCAACGGCGCCGGGCTGGCGATCGCCAAAGACATCGAAGCCACGACGCAGGCCGAGCTGCGCCGCAGCCTGGCCGTCAATCTGGAGGGCCCTTTCCTTGGGATGCAGGCCGGCATCGCGGCCATGAAGCGGCGCAGCGCCGCCTACGAGGGCGTCATCGTCAACCTGGCCTCGATCGCCGGGCAGGTCGCGGCCGTGCCGCTGGCCGCCTACGCCGCCGCCAAGGCCGGGCTGGTCGGGGCGACCAGAACCGCGGCGATCCACTGCGCCGAGGCCGGCTATCCGATCCGGGTCGTCGCGCTCTGCCCCGGCTTCGTGCAGACCGCCATGCTGGACGGCATCGCAGGCGCGCTGGGCGACACCGACGCCATGCTGAACAAGCTGGCGCGCCGGCAGCCGAATGGGCGGCTGACTACGCCGGAGGAGATCGCGGCCTCCGTCGCCTTTCTGGTCAGCGACGACGCCCGCGCGGTCACCGGCGAAGCGCTGATCGCCGACGGCGGCTTCGTCGCACGGTAACTTACTGCAAGCCTGGAGGCGTTGATCAGAACAGGGGCGTTCATCAGAGCAGGGCCGCCCGCAGCAGGTCAGGCGGAGCGGATCTGCCTGAGGAAAGTCTCCGCCTCGTTCTTCAGCGTTACCGACTGCTGCGACATGTCTTCCGCTTCCTCGACGATCTTGCTCGCCGCCGTGCCGGTGTCGGACACCGACTGACTGACGCCCGAGATGTTCGTACTGACCGTCTGGGTTCGCGTCGCCGCCTGCTGAACGTTGGTGGCGATCTCCTCCGTCGCGGCCGATTGCTCCTCAATGGCGGCGGCGATGTTCGTCGTCACCTCGTTGATATCGCCGATGATCTTGCCGATCCCTTCGACCGAACTGGCGGCATCCTTCGTCGAATCCTGAATGTCCGCGATCTGGACGCTGATCTCCTCGGTCGCCTTGGCCGTCTGGTTCGCGAGGTTCTTCACCTCCGAAGCGACGACCGCGAAGCCCTTGCCGGAATCGCCGGCGCGCGCCGCTTCGATCGTCGCGTTCAGGGCCAGCAGATTCGTCTGCTCGGCAATATCGGTGATCAGGTCGACGACATCGCCGATCTTCTGCGCCGACTTGACCAGCCCCTGGATCGTTTGATGCGTTACGCCGGCATCGCGAACGGCGGCGTTCGCCGTCGAGGAGGCCTCCGATATCTGCCGGCTGATCTCGTTGATCGACGCGGTCAGCTCCTCGGTCGCGGCCGCAACGGTCTGCACGTTCTCCGAGGCCTGCTCCGATGTGGAGGCGACTGCCTCCGACTGGGACAGCGCCTGGTCCGCCGTGGAGGACATGCCTCGCGCCGACGACTGCATGGAACTCGACGACGCCGAGACAGCCTCGACAACCCGCCCCACGCGTCGTTCGAAGCTGTCGGCGAGAGCGTTCATCTCCTGCGTCTTCTGCTCCTTGGCGCGCACTTCGGCCTGCTTCTGCTCCGCGTCGAGCTGCCTGATCCTGATGGCGTTGTCCTTGAAGACCTGAACGGCATTGGACATTGCGCCCAGTTCGTCCTTTCGCCCTTGAGCAGGCACCTCGACCTCCAGGTCCCCGTCGGCAAGCTTCTGCATGGACCGGGTCATGCCGGCCATGGGTTTGAAGACGAGGTAGGACACCAGCAGACCGATCATCACGGCGGCCAGAACAAGGGCGCCGCCGGCTTGCGCAATCGACGCGTAGAGGTTCTGCACGGAATCGGCGCGGACGACGCTCTGCTTCTCGAAGACCCAGACTTTCCAGTCCAGGCTGTCGATGACATCCAAGGATCCGTAGTACTGCTCATCGTCAATCTGGAAGACCAGCTGCCCGCTTTGCGCTTGAGCACCGTATTGTTCGAGATCGGGAACGACGTCCCACAGCTTCTGGCCAATGAACTCCTCGTTCTGATGGGCCATGATGAAGCCGTCCGAACGAGTCAGGATAATGTTGTCGAAATCCAGCAAACCGTTGGTGAATTCGGTGATTTCCGTCAGTCGCAGGTTCACGCACAAGGTTCCGTAGACCTCATCGCCCTGGCTCAGGGGCACACCGACGGCCATGATCAGAAACCCGGCGCTGGAGACATAGGGCGTCGTGACGATCCGATCCTCGCCACCGTGGATGCGGCGGTACCACTCACGCTCCAGAGCGATCTCCTCGAAGTCAGGAATCCGCCCTTTCGTCGTAAAGGTCGATCCGTCCTTGAAACCGTAATAGCTCTCGAGAGCGCCTGCGTTCTCCAGCAAATCGGTGATGAGGGTTTGCCGGAACGCGAAAAGCGCGTCACCCTCCAGGCCAGCGGAGTTGTCGAATTGCTTCGAGGCGAGTTCCAGAGACCGAAAGTACCTCTCCATCTTAACGGAGACGGCCTGCCCAACCGCCCGCGCCATGACGTTGAGCTCGTTACGCTTCATATTCTCCGATGAAGAACTGAAGTTTTTGTATGAAAGAGCTGTCATCGCCACGATGACGACACAAAAGAACAAGAATACACTCAGAATAATTTTCGATTGAGCCTTCATTTTTGTTGACCTTTTGTGCCGCTTCAGGGATCGAACGTGATGAAGACGCCAGCGATTGAGTTTGTTTTCTGTTTATCTCAAGCTGACCGCGTGTGTGCCCCCGAACCTACTTTTCGCGTATGACGAAGCATTACGAGCCTCTGTCTACCGCCTGCGATTTTACTCAAACTTGTTAATATACTATTGAAAGTCGCCGCTCGTATTGAGGGACTGTTCGACAGAGTTCACGCTGTCAAAAGGCATCGTCGCGGGATATCGGGCCACAGGATACCGGACTGTATGTGCTTGCAGTCTGAAGATCGGCCAGACGAGCGCAGCCGAGACTGCCGACACACCCCTCGCGTCGAGAGCGGAATCGGCAGTCTTCGCCAGGCCCGGATCTCTCGTTCGATCCGGCCTCGGCCTAAACGCCGACGTTCCGCCAAAACGCCTGCATCCCGATGGATCGCGAAAGACCGGTCTAAGACCTGAAGGACATCGACCTCATGGCACCTGCAGACACGGCCGACATCACGGGCCTTTCCGCCATCACCTTGACCACGCGGGACATGGCGCGGGCGGTGATCTTCTACGAGAAGCTCGGCTTCGTCTTGAAGTATGGGGGGACCGACTCTGCCTTTACCTCTTTTCATGCAGGCAGCGGGTTTCTAAACCTGATCGCCGCCGATCCGGACCTGCCATTCCACGGCTGGGGCCGCGTGATCTTCCATGTTGCGGATGTCGACGGCTTCCATGCGCGGGCGCTCGACCAGAGGCTGACGCCTCAGTTCCCTCCGGAAGACGCGCCCTGGGGCGAGCGCTACTTCCACATCACCGATCCCGACGGCCACGAACTGAGTTTCGCCAAGCCGCTTTAGATTCGCACCGCGACAGCCCAGGCCTAGCCGCCACCGTGCAGGGCGGGCTCGTGCAGGGCGGGCTCGTGCAGGGCGGGCTCGTTCTTGGCGGACCGGAAGTGCCGCGTTACAGTCCCGCCGCCCGCACAGCGATGCGGGCCAAACAAGAGGCAGCCGCAACGTCGCCGCAAGCGCGACCGCACGCGGCTTCGCAATGGGATGCTTTTCGGGGATCAGGGAGCGAGGTTTCATGACACGTAAGCTTTTGCTGGCCATGGCGGCGACCGCCTTGGCACTGGCCGCGCCTGCGGCTGCCGGCGCTCAGGACGCACCGGTGAAGATCGGCATGCTCACCACACTGTCCGGCGGCGGCAGCGCGCTCGGCATCGACGTGCGCGACGGCTTCCTGCTCGCGGTCGAGCAGGAGGGCGGCAGCCTGGGCGGCGTGCCCGTCGAGGTGATCGTGGAGGACGATGCGCGCAAGCCCGACATCGCCAAGGAGATCGCCGACCGCATGGTCGAGCGCGACGGGGTCGAAATCATGACCGGCCTCATCTTCTCCAACCTGGCCATCGCGGTGGTGCCGAGCGTGCTGCGCGAGGAGGTGATCTACATCAGCGCCAACGCCGGTCCCTCGCAGCTTGCCGGGCGCGGCTGCCACGAGAACTACTTCAACGTCGCCTGGCAGAACGACAACCTGCACGAGGCGATGGGCAAGTACGTCTTCGATCAGGGCTTTCGCAACCCCTTCATCCTGGCGCCCAACTACCCGGCCGGGCAGGACGCCCTGACCGGCTTCAAGCGCTTCTACACGGGTGAGCTGGCCGGTGAGCTCTATACGCAGCTCGGCCAGACCGACTACGCCGCGGAGCTGGCACAGATCCGCGCCGCCGCGCCCGACTCAGTCTTCTTCTTCCTGCCGGGCGGCATGGGCATCAGCTTCATCCGGCAGTACGACCAGGCCGGCCTCAGCGGCCAGGTGCCGCTCTTCGGCCCGGCCTTCAGCTTCGATCAGGCGATCCTGGGCGCCGTCGGCGAGTCCGCGGTCGGCGTGATCAACTCCTCCCAGTGGAACAAGGACCTGGACAACCCGGCGAACGCCCAGTTCGTCACCGCCTTCCAGGAGGCCTACGACCGCCTGCCCTCGCTCTACGCCAGCCAGGGCTACGACACCGCCCGGCTGATCGCGGCGGCGCTGGCCGAGACCGGCGGGACCGACGACCTGGACGCCTTCCGGGCCGCCGTGAAGGCCGCCGACTTCGAGTCCGTGCGTGGAGAGTTCCGCTTCGGCAACAACAATCACCCGATCCAGAACATCTACGTCCGCGAGGTCGTGATGGAGGAGGGAACGCTGACCAACCGCACGGTCGGCCGCGCCTTCGCCGGACATCAGGACGCCTATGCCGCAGAGTGCGGTCTGGAATAGTCAGGAGGCCGGAGAAGAGTTTCGCCGGCTCGACCTCTGACTCTTGGCCTAGCCCGTTTTCGTTCGCCCTAGCCGTTCGGCTTGGCACCCGGATGTCTTGGACTGCGTTAAGAACAGGATCGCCGAGAGGGGCCGCAGCCATTTAGGCCTCCAGGTCAGTGTGAAGGCGACGGCGAGTGCGGCGAGGGTGATGGCGGTGGCCCAGAGCAGCGCACCGAAGCTCGGCCCGTCGCGCAGCAGGGCAAGGCCGAGCGAGAGGGTCAGCGCGAGGCCGCCCAGCGTGCGCAGGGCCAACAGCCGGAGGCCCGTCGGCGGCGGCCTCTGCGCGACCCGCTGCCACGGCCGCGCCTGGCCCAGCGCCAGAAGGGCAAAGCCCAGGTAAGCGGCCAGGGCCGTCGCGATCAGCAGGGCGCTCTGCAAGGAGCCCTACTCCGCCGGCCTGGCCGCCGCGCCGGCGGTCTGCGGCAGCAGGGGCCGGGCACGCCGGCCAAGCCTCTGCGCCGTCAGGGCCGCGATCGCCGCGCTGACGAGCAACAGCAGGTCCATGCCGGCCACCGGCCAGAGGTGCGGTACGGCCAGCGTGCGCAGCAGATGATCGCCGGTGGTCGCCGCGTTCAGAGTGACCGCCAGCAGGGCCAGGCCCGCGACGGCCCAGCACTGCTCCCGCCAAGCCCGCCCCGGCCGCAGCCAGGCATGGGCGAAGGTAGCGAGCCAGACCAGATAGAAGGCCCAGATCTCCAGCCCGGCACGCTCGTAGCCGGCGAAGCTCGCGCCCAGCGGCAGCAGGCGGTTGGCGACGAAGAAGGCCAGCGTAGCGATCAGGATCCCCGTGACGCCCCCGACCGTCAGTCCCTCGACGATCCGCACGCCGGCCAGCCCCTGCGCCGCATGGCGCTTGCGTCGGCTCTCCAGCCAGAAGAGGTAGCCGGTGGCGATCATCACGCAGCCCGATAGACCCAGCAGGAAGTAGAGCCAGCGCAGCGGCCAGTGGTCGAACTGGATAAAGTGCATGCCGGAGATGAAGCGCTGCAGATGGACGACCGGCGCCGACTCGTGCCTGTGCAGAACCGCGCCGGAGGCCGCATCGAAGCGCAGGCTGTCGACGTTCAGGTCGACGGAGCGGGCACGGCTTCGGTACAGCTCGACCGTGGCCCCGGCGTCGCCGGGCTGCCAGACGCGTAGAAAGAAGGGCGGCTCGCCCCAGCGTTCCGTCGCCTCCGCCGCCATGGCATCGAGCGACGCGCGCTCGCCAGCGGGCAGATCCGCCGTCTCGCGCTGGTAGCTGCCGAAAGCCTCCTGGAAGAAGGCTTGCCGGTCGTTGCCGTAGACTGTCGTCATGACCGTCGGAAAGTAGATCGTGAAGGAGATGATCAGCCCCGACAGCGTGATGACGAAGTGGAACGGCAAACCCAGGACGCCGGTCAGGTTGTGCAGGTCGAGGCTGGACCGGGGCAGCTTGCGCTCCCAGCGGAAGGTAAAGAAGTCGATGAAGATCTTGCGGTGGATGACGACGCCGGAGACCAGCAGAACCAGCATGCCCATGCCGGCAAGTCCGACGAGCCAGATGCCGAGCTGTCTCCAGTTCAGGTGCAAGCTGTAGTGAAACGGGAAGATGAAACCCGTGCCGGCAAGCGTTCCCTGGTCAGGCAGGACCGCACCGCTGGCGGGATCGAGCTGGCGGGTGAGGATCGCCCCCTCGGACGTTTGATAGCCGAACCGCAGGACCGGCTCGCGCTCTGAGGCGAACACCACCTGCCAGCGCCGCGCGTCGGACGGCACCATCTCGTCGACCTCGTCAGCAAGACGGTCGAGCGAGATGGGGGCCGCAGGCAGCGCCAGGCGCGTGTCCGGCATCATCCAGCGGTCCATCTCGCGGTCGAAAACCGAGAGCGTCCCCATCCAGAAGATCGCGAAGAGCAGCGCCCCCAGCACCACCCCCGCCCAGGTGTGCAGCCAGGTCATGGAGGCGCGGAAGCCCTGAGGCATATCAGACTGTCTCATATCAGCCGGCCATCCCGACCAGCCACTGCGCGGCAAAGGCAGCAGAGCCGCCAACGCCCAGTACCCACCAGAGCCGGGCGAGGCGCGGCTCGGCAAAAGCCCAGATCAGCAGGGCGAGATAGATAAGAAAGGCCAGCATGGCCATTAGCACCACCGCCTCGCTCGGCGGTATCGTTAGGGCTAGAAAACTTGCACCTAAGGCGGACAGACCAGCCGCCAGGAGATAGCCGGCGCAAAAAGCAAGAGCGACACGTAGCAAAACCGAGACGTGATTTTTCGTAGACCAAGCCAGGATATGTTCTGGGCCGCTTAGATACTGCTTCACGTGTCGCATGGCGGAGTACGTCTACCACTCAACACTGTAGTTCAAAGTAATTCGACGTCCCTCGAACGGGATTGACCGGTTGAAATTCCGAGACTCGGCGAAATTGGAGAATGCAAACTCATCGAACAGATTTTCGATGCCAACACTGAGCTTGCCCCAAGTGCTGTCGTACTGGGCGTAGAGATCAACGAAAGTCTTTGCACTTGTTGAGAAACCATCGACGTTGTTGAATATCTCTCGCCGAGCATCGGTGCCAACCTCGTGCGTGGCTTGCAGCCGAAAAAGCAAAGGCTCTGAAGGCGTTAGCTCAATGTAAGGGGATATGGTCAAAGGAGTAATGTCCTCTTGCCGCAGCTTGACCCAATCCTCCTCGTCGTTTTCACGAACTCCGTCAGTCCAGGCTACCAAACCGCCAAGACTCAACCAGTTTGTCGCCTGCCAATCCGCTGTCGCTTCTACACCCCAAAGACGGCGAGCCTCTCTAAGAGGAACACTCCGAACACCCGTCGGGGTTTGCGGCGCTGAAATCACTTGAAATGAGCTAGCGCTATCGGACGTAGAGTAAAATGCCGAAACAGACCCTTGGAACTTCGACCAACTACCTCGTAGGCCAACCTCAAATTGATCGGTGGTGCTAGGCTCAGGTTCAATGACACTGGCGGTCGGAACGCTGGTAGTTGCATTTTGAATACCAAGTATTTCGAGAGCCTGTGAAAAACCACCGTAAAGTTCGATTTCGTCAGAAAGGAAATACAAGAGACTTGCGTTAAATAACGGAGCACCATAGCTCAAGTTCCCACCTTCGAAATCGGCAACTCCAAAAGCTCTATCCCGTGCATCATCTAATTCAGTAAAAAACTGCTCGTATCTTACACCTGCAGACAACAAGAAATCGTCCGCAACAGGAACTCTGATCTGGGCCAGCGGGGCGATATTGTGAGTGCTCAAGCCTGCCTGAAGCGGTGCCCCGTCGAATTCGAGCGCGCCCGACCACGCATACTCGTAGTCAAGCCCCCATTCGAGGCTGGCACCTTCAACCAGCAACCCATCGAGAAACGTGAGCGCCGTATCCACCGAAGCATTGAGGCCGGTTTTGCCTCGCTGCCAGTCCAAACGGTTGCCTTGACCAATGGCATCTTCATCCAAGATTTGCGCAAAACCTGTGACTGAAACAAGATTTCCAAGGAAATCAGAGTTCTGATATTTCAAAGTTCCGATGTAATGAGTTCGGGAACCGTCGGTATCGGAATCATCAGGGCTCCGCAAGACTGTACTTTTTTCACCAATACCACCCTGACCATCGAATACAGTCTGGAAGGTACGCTCTCCCTGGAAGTTATGAACAAAGTAATGCGACGTCTCGACAGTCGCCGACGGCGCCAGGTTGTAGGAAAGAGTCGCGTTCCAATCGATTTCGTGAGCGTTCCGTTTGGTCACTCCCGTGTCGTCAGGTAAAGGGTCGCCTTCAGGGTCAAACTCCGAACCGAACGACGTAAATCCACCGCCGATAAAATAGTCTATCTTCCCGAGTGTACCGGTCGCGGACTGCCTAACCCGCTCGGTCAATCGATCGGGCCCGTCCCCGTCCGGAGCGAAAGAGAGGCCAAAAGATGTTTCGAGTTGCAGAGGACCCGGTTTTGGCCGTGGCGTTATAAAGTTGATAGCGCCACCGCTGGCACCTTGGCCAAATGTAGCATCCGCACCTCGGACAACTTCAATACGACCGAATGCATCTCCAACTAAATCCTGAATGTCATTGCGGGACGGCGCCCCCCTATTCAGCAGGTCAACACCGTTCACTCGAAACGATGGACGTCGCCCACGAAGCCTAGGGTCAAACCCAGCCGGATCGTTGAACTGAATTCCTGGGACGACACGTTTCAATCCATCGAGCGGTTGCGTTTGAAGGCTTGGCTGTTTCTCAATGTCGTCACGGTCGAGAATCGTGACCGATGCGGCCAGTTCGGAGACGGGCGTAGCGGTGCGCGCCGCAGTCACGGTCACCGGCCCCAAACGAAGAGTATCTCCATTATCCTGTAGTGCGACTCGCTCCAAGGTCACCGTGTCCGCATCGCTGACGCGGAAGGCGATGCCGGTGCCGGCCAAAAGACGGGTCAGCGCGTCTTGCGGCATGAAGCTGCCGTTCAGCGATGCGCTGCGCAGCCCCTCGACCAGGCCGATGTCGTAGACCAGTTGCAGCCCGGTGCGGTCGGCGAAGAGCAGCAGCGCCGCGTTGAGATCCTGCTCTGCGATATCGAAAACGACTGGCTCCTGCCCCGCCGCTGAGGCTTGCGCCACCAGTGGACCTTGAACCGATAGTGGATCTTGTGCAGCCGCAGGTCCGGCCAGGGTCAGAGCCATCACAGCAACGACCGCGCTCGCACCCGAACCCCACCGTCCGCACGTCCCCTCGGCCGTACTCCGGCGCTCCCCCATAACCGACATCCTTCCCCCTTCTCACTCTATCCCTGAAACTGAACCTGCGACTGCAACGCAATCGCGCCCCTTGTGAGTGAGACCGGAATTCGGCAGGGAGTCGGTAAAGGCCAGCGGACTTTTTTTGCCGCCAACGGAAATTCGCGCAGTTCGGAGAGAGGCAGAGCCTCAGTAGAGCAGCGTCACCAGAGGCGGCAGGGACAGCGTTCGGATCTGCAGGTCGCGCGCGATAAGGGCGAGCGCGGCCTCGGGGTCGGTCATGTCGAACAGGCCGCTGATCCTGCGTGACGCCAAGGCCGGATCGGCGATCACGATGCGGCCGCGCCGGTAGCGGTTGAGCTGGGCGACGACCTCGGCCAAGGTGACGCTGTCCGCGATCAGGCGGTCACGCCGCCAGGCCGTCGCCTGGTCCAGGTTGACGGCGCGAAGCTCGCCGAGCCTAGAGCCGGCGTAGCGCAGAGCGCTGCCGGGCGGGACGACCGCGCGTTCTGCCTGCCCACCGTCGGCTCCGGTCGTCACTTCGACCTCATGCTCGATCACGACGACCTCCGTCACATCGGTCAGGCGCGCAACGATGAAAGGCGTTCCCAGGGCCTGCGCCCTGCCCTGCGCGGCGGCCACGATAAAGAGCCTGCGCTCACCTTCGTCCATCGTGGCGGCCGTGAAGAACGCCAGCCCGGCAAGCAGTTCGACCTTCCGCTCCCGCTCTCCATAGCGCACGGCGATGGCGCTGGCCGGGCCCAGCTCCACGGCACTGCCGTCGAACAGGTGTGCAGCCAGGTCATCAACTCGCGGAAGCCCTGGGGCATATCAAACAACCGTTCCGACCAGCCACTGCGCGGCAAAGGCCAGTGGACCGCCAACGCCCAGGACCACGACCACCCGCAACAGACGCCGCTCCGCGAAAGCCCAGATCAGCAGCGTGAGATAGATGAGAAAGGCCAGCATCGCCATCAGCACCACCGCCTCGCTCGGCGGCAGGACAAAGGGGCGAGGGCCACCGCTAGCAACGCGGCAAGCCCCGCCGAGAGCAGGTAGCCGCCCACAACAGAGAGGAGAATCCGCAAAGCGCAGTCTTTCACATCCAACCCAACGGTGTTTGTTCGGCGATCGAAAACCGTCTCAAAATCACGTAACAACGAGTCCTGATCCAAACTCTCTCGTCTCTCAGGCGCTGCGCGAAACAGCGCCTTCCCTGTCTGGCTCCGACCTGCTGACATCTAAACTGTATCAATCGTTGGGTCGGCCTTAGCGGCCCTATGGAAATAGAGGCATGCCTAAAACCGGAAGCTCGTTGTCAGTAAGAACGTTCGAGGCGCGCCTGTACTCAGAAAACCGCGAGCTGAAGACTGCCAGTAATCCTTGTCAGCAACGTTCAGGATGTCGAGATTCAAGGTCGTAGGCACTCCCTTGACTGCAAAATCGTAGCTCGCTCCGACATCAAATCGAACCCAACTTGGGATGCTCTGCCGGTTCCCGGAATCGACAAATTGCTTGGATGTGTAGACCACCCGCCCGTTGGCTGTGGTTCCGGACAGGAATGGCAGATCGTATTCACCGTAGAGGTTGAGCTGTACATTCGGGATGCCGATGGCATCGTTGCCATCGTCGACGCCGCCTGCAGTAGAAACTTGCTCTCCATCTTGCAGCAAGATGCCACCGAGCAATCGCGCGTCATCAGTTACGTCGCCGTACACCAGTGCCTCAAGCCCGCGGTTTCTGACTTCTCCGTCTACAACGAACAAGTTGCTGGCTGGCTCGACGAACCCTTGTGGTTGCGTGATGCGGAAGAGAGCCAGACTCGCACCGAACCCGCTCCCTGACCATTTTGCACCTATCTCGATCTGTTCGCTGACAAAGGGCGCAAAGACCTCGCCAGAGTTGCTAGCAGTGCCTGGCGCAACAGGCCCCGGCGTCAATCCTTCAGTGTAGCTGCCGTAGAGCGAAAGTCCTTCGATCGGCTTTAGCACCAGCCCCACCGACGGACTAAGTTCACTCTCATCGTAGCTTGAGAGCGGGTCGCCCGTGGCCAGGTTGAAGACTGTTTGCTCAAGGTCCTGAAGGCGCAATCCGGCCGTAAGCTGCAAGCGGCCATCGAACACACTGAGCGTGTCGGACACCGCAACACTCGCAAAGGTGCTCTCGATGAGCCTTTGTTCCGCTGGCAAAGTTGGAAAGTCAGGTTCCGCGATACGCACCGGGTTGTTCAACGTCCCGCCTGCCAAGCTAACCCCTGGCGGAAGCCCGAAGAACTGCGCAATATCGAGTTCTCGGTCTAATAAAGAAGCTTGAACAGCGAACTCATGCTCCACCGGACCGGTTTTGAAAAAGCCGTTTATCCCACCTTCAAACACCTGATTTCGATAGGTAACAGTCCGGTCAATAAAGTTGCCGTCTACGTCGCCGTCGGCATTTTGAATTGATAACACACTGACAGCATCATTTCCTTCCGTTTCGCGCAGTCGGCCGTAGCGAGCTTGAAGCGTCCAATTGTCAAATACATCGTACTCGACGCCAACTATGGCACGGATAGTTTCCGTATCACTCGACGAAAAGAGCTGAGCTGAGTTCGTCCGTGCATCGGGTGCATCTGGAATACTGAAGTCGTTGCCAGCGACTTGAAATGTACTTTGCGGCACGTCGAAAGTGCGGTCTTGGTAAAGCAAGTCGGTGGTGATGCGAAGTCGATCGCCATTGTAGTCCAAAGCGAGGCTCGCTAGCGCGCTCTCCGAGCTTGCATTGTCTACTGCCAAATCGCCTGAACGGAAGATGCCGTTAAGTCGGGCACCGAAATCGCCGCCCTCGCCGAAACGCCGTCCAACATCCAAATGTCCACCAACGTTTCCATCGGATTCAAAACGCAAATTCAGATCGGTCAATGCTGTTTCAGTAGCACGCTTTGGCATTAAGTTGATCACACCGCCAATGTTGCCGAAAGGCGGTACGCCATTCAGCAAAGCATTGGGCCCGCGAAACACCTCGACACGAGAGTATGGCTCCAGAAGGGTCGATGACTGCGGAGATACGCCGAACAGACCCTCCGTCGCGACTTCTGAGTTGAAAACAGGAAATCCCCGTATCGTGAATTGATCGCCGCTGGTTCGCGGCAGGTTAAAGCGCACAGATGGGTCGTTTTCGAGTGCGTCCCGGATCGTTTGAGCTTGCTGTCGTTGGATCACTTCTTCGGTGTAGGCAGTGACACTAAAGGGAATGTCCTCGATCCGACGATCACCGAAGAGCCCGGCCCGACCTTCCTCCGCCACAAAGCCCGGAACCGAGATAGGCGCCAGCAGCAGCGGCCCGTCACCCGCTTCGGCGAAGCTCCGCTCCAAGGTCACGGTGTCGTCTCCGCCGACGCGGAAGGCGATGCCGGTGCCGGCCAAAAGGCGGGTCAGCGCCTCTTGCGCCGTGAAGCTGCCGTTCAGCGGAGCATTGCGCAGATCCTCGACGAGGCCGATGTCGTAGACCAGTTGCAGCCCGGTGCGGTCGGCGAAGAGCAAAAGCGCCGCGTTGAGATCCTGCTCCGCGATATCGAAAACGACTGGCTCCTGCCCCGCCGCCGAGGCTTGCGCCACCAGTGGATCTTGCACCGCCAGTGGACTTTGAACCGACAGTGGATCTTGTGCAGCCGCAGGTCCGGCCAGGGTCAGAGCCATCACAGCAACGACCGCACTCGCACCCCACCGTCCGCACGTCCCCTCGGCCGTGCTCCGGCGCTCCCCCATAACCGACATCCTTCCCCCTTCTCACTCCATCCCTGAAACTGAACCTGCGACTGCAACGCAATCGCGCCCCTTGTGAGTGAGACCGGAATTCGGCAGGGAGTCGGTAAAGGCCAGCCGACTTTTTTTGCCGCCAACGGAAATTCGCGCAGTTCGGAGAGAGACAGAGCCTCAGTAGAGCAGCGTCACCAGAGGCGGCAGGGACAGCGTTCGGATCTGCAGGTCGCGCGCGATGAGAGCGAGTGCGGCCTCGGGGTCGGTCATGTCGAACAGGCCGCTGATCCTGCGTGACGCCAAGGCCGGATCGGCGATCACGATGCGGCCGCGCCTGTAGCGATTGAGCTGGGCGACGACCTCGGCCAAGGTGACGCTGTCCGCGATCAGGCGGTCGCGGCGCCAGGCCGTTGCCTGGTCCAGGTTGACGGGGCGAAGCTCGCCAAGCCTAGAGCCGGCGTAGCGCAGCGCGCTGCCGGGCGGGACGACCGCGCGTTCTGCCTGCCCACCGTCGGCTCCGGTCGTCACTTCGACCTCATGCTCGATCACGACGACCTCCGTCACATCGGCCAAGCGTGCCACAGTGAAACGCGTCCCCAGCGCCTGCGCCCTGCCCTGCGCAGCGGCGACGACAAAGGGCCGGCGCTCGCCTTCGTCCATCGTGGCGGCCGTGAAGAACGCCAGCCCGGCAAGCAGTTCGACCTTCCGCTCCCGCTCTCCATAGCGCACGGCGATGGCGCTGGCCGGGCCCAGCTCCACGGTGCTGCCGTCGGACAGGGCGATCCGCTCCCGCTGGCCGGGCGCGGTGCGGTGGTCAGCCGTCCAGACGGTAGAGGGGTCGCCGAACCAGAGGCCGGTGCCGCCGACCAGCAAGAGCAGACAGGCCGCGATCGCGAAAGCCTGCCGCCAGCCGCGACGGCCCTTGCGGCCTGGCTCTACCACTGCACTCTCGACTGGCGATCCGATTGGCGAACTGGCCGCCGATCTCGCCACGGGGGCTGGCGTAGGTTCGCGCGCCGGAACGATATCCTTGACCAGCGCACCAGGCGCCGAACGAAGCTCGCCCATCGCCTCCCAGGCAGACGTAGCTTCCTCGAAGGCCGCCCTGTGCCGGGCGCTTCCATCAAGCCAAAGGTCGAGCTCGCGGCGCTCGGCGGCGTTCAAAGGGTCGCCGCCGAGGCGGGCTGCCCAGTCCGCTGCAACCGCATAGATCTCTTTTTGCTCGCGATCCGCTTCGTTCACGTTTCGAACGGCGCCTCAGGTTGATGTCGTTGCAATTGCACTGCGCCCAGTAAAGCTAAGCTCGATAAATGAGACGCCGTAGCGATCCCCACTCGGTAGCATATGGAGAAATTTTTTTGCATTTCCTCAACCATCGCGAAGCCGCTGCATCACATGCTCGGTTGCCTTGGCCAAATGCTTTTGAACCGAGCTGTCGGAGATCTCAAGCCGCAGCGCGACCTCGCGGTAGGTCAGCCCCTCCAGGCGGGCCAGGGCAAAGACCTGCCGCGTCCGCTCAGGCAGTTCCAGCAAGGCGGCTCTGACGAAAGCCAGCCGGTCCCGTTCGAGGGTCGCCTGCTCCGGCGAGGGCGTGTCGTCGGGAATGGCGACAAGCTCGTCTTGTGATACGGCATCGGTCTTGTCCTGGCTTGCCCGGACCATATGGTCGACCGCCAGATTGTGCGCTGTCCGGTAGAGATAAGAGCGTTCGTGGGCGATGGCCTTGGCAGGATGGCCGTTCCTTTGCTGCGCGAACCGCAGAAAGGTCTCCTGTGTGAGGTCGGCGGCGATGTCGCGGTCGCCGCCCAGCTTTCGGGTCAGATAGGCCTGCAGCTCGCGCCGATGAGCGAGAAATAGCCCCTTGATGTCCTTGCTCACGCGTGCCCCGGCTTTGCCTGCCACCGATCGTCGGCGGCGACCCTAACTTACTTGCGAATGGCTCGCAATTGATCGCCTTTAAGGGGGACCCGCTTTGAAAGTGTCTGTAAGACAGCCGACAGCAAAACGGGCGGAGCCGGTCGGCTCCGCCCGATTTCTTTTGACCCTGTCCGAAGACGGTTTCGCTCAGGCCGTCAGGCCCTTCTCGAAGGGCAGCTCGCGGACCCGGCGGCCGGTGGCGCGGTAGACCGCGTTGGCGACGGCGGGGCCGATAGGCGGCGTGCCGGGTTCGCCCACACCGGTCGGCGAGGCGGGGCTGTCGATGATGACGACCTCGACCTCGGGCATCTGCGAGATGCGCAGCGGTCGGTAGCCGTCGTAGTTGCCCTGATCGACCTCGCCGGCGACCAGCGTCACCTCCTCCTGCAGGATGGAGCCGAGGCCGAAGCCGATCCCGCCCTCCATCTGCGCCCGGATGGTGTCGGGGTTGATCGGAAGACCGCAGTCGACGGCGCAGACCACCTTGTGCACACGCACCTGGCCGCCCTCCACCGAGACCTCGGCGACTTGGGCCACGTAGCTGGCGAAGCTCTCGTGCAGGGACACGCCGTGGAAATGGCCCTCGGGCAGGTCCTCGCCCCAGCCGGCCTGCTCGGCCGCACGCCGCAGCACCTCCGCATGACGCGGGTGATCCTGCAGCATGTCGAGACGGTACTGCACCGGGTCTGCACCCACCGCCTCGGCGACCTCGTCCAGGAAGACCTCGGTGGCGTAGGCGGTGTGGGTCGAGCCCACGGCCCGCCACCAGAGCACCGGGACCTTCACGTCGGTGGTGGTCAGACCGACCCGCAGGTTGGGGATCGCGTAGGGCAGCGTCGACGACCCCTCGACGGAGGTGTTGTCGATGCCGTTCTGGATCAGCCCCTCGAAGGGCGTGCCGGAGACGATCGACTGCCCGACGATGTGGTTGTCCCAGGCGATCAGCCGCCCCTCGGCATCCAGGCCGGCGCGCAGGCGATGGACATAGGCCGGGCGATAGCGGCCGCCGCGCATATCGTTCTCGCGCGTCCACTGCACCTTTACCGGCGCCCGCCAATCCAGCGCCTTGGCCACGGAGACGGCCTCCGCCACCACGTCGCCGTCGCCGACCGCGCGCCGTCCGAAACTGCCGCCGGTCTTGAGCACGTGCATCTTGACCCGCTCCGGCGGAAGCTCGGCGATCTGCGCGGAGAGGTATTGGTAGAAGCCCGGGATCTGGTGACCGCCCCAGACCTCCAGCGTGCCCTCCTCATTCATGTGCGCCACGGCGTTCAAAGGTTCCAGCGCGGCGTGGGCCAGGAAGGGAAACTCGTAGCGCGCCTCGATCACCCGGTCGGCCTCGGCGAACGCAGCCTCGAAGTCGCCGTCGTCCCGCGCCAGGGCCATCGGTTCCTTGCCCGCCAGCTCGCGGTACTCGGACAGGATCTCCGCCGATCCCCGCGTCTCGGCCTCGCTCTCGTCCCACTCCGCCTCGACGGCGTAGGTCGCGTTGATCGCCGACCAGGTATCCTCGGCCACCACGGCGATGCCGCGCGGCACGGCCACCACCTCGACGACCCCCGGCAGCGCCTTGGCCGCCTCGCCGTCGAAGCTGACGAGCGTCGCGCCGAACTTCGGCGGATGAATCATCGCTGCGGTCAGCATGCCGGGAAGCTGCACGTCGAGCGTGAAGTCCTGGGTCCCGTCGGTCTTGCCGACCCGGTCGTAGCGCAGGACGTCGGGGTTGCCGATCTGGCTCCACTCTTCCGGCGTCTTCAGGGCGACGTCGCTCGGCACCGGTAGCGCTGCAGCGGCGGCCGCAAGCGCCCCGTAACCGGCTTCGTTGCCGCTCGCCGCATGGCGCAGAACGCCGGCCTCGGCCTCGATCTCCTCGGCGGGCACGCCCCAGGCTTCGGCGGCCGCCGTCTTCAACAGGACCTTGGCCGTCGCGCCGGCCTGGCGGTAGCGATCCCAGGAGGTCGCCATAGAGGTGGAGCCGCCGGTACCCTGGGCCGCACCGCCCCAGGCCAGGTTGCCGTAGACCGCGAGATCGCCAGCGACGCCGCGGACATCGACGTCGTTCCAGTCGCAGTCCAGTTCCTCGACCACGAGGGTGGCTAGGCCGTGATAGGAGCCCTGCCCCATCTCGAACTGGGACGAAAGAACGGTCACGCGACCGTCTTCGGCGATCTCCAGGTAGCTCTGGAAGGGGTTGGCGGCGGCGGTCTCCCCGCCCTCGGCGGCCAGCGGCAGTGCCTTGAATCCGATGGCCAGACCGCTGCCGGTGGCGGCGGCGCCGATCAGGAAGCGGCGGCGCGAGACGGCCGCGCTCATCAGCTTGCCCGGCAGGCTCGCTGCCAGGGCGCCCATTGCGGAGGGCTTCATGTCATGGGGTAGCATGGTCTAGGCCTCCAGCCGACGGGACGCTTCGTGGATCGCGGCGCGAATACGTTGATATGTGGCGCAACGGCAGAGATTGCCCTCCAGCGCGCCGTCGATATCGCCGTCGCTCGGACGCGGCGTCTCGGACAGCAGGGCGACGGCCGCCATGATCTGCCCCGACTGGCAGTAGCCGCACTGGGGCACGTCGAGGTCGGCCCAGACCTGCTGAACGGTCGCGGCCAGATCGCCGGACAGGCCTTCGATTGTCGTGATCTGGGCGCCCTCGATATCGCCGACGAAGGTTTGGCAGGAGCGGACGGGAAACCCGTCGAGATGAACCGTGCAGGCCCCGCATTGGGCGAGACCGCATCCGAACTTCGTACCGGTCAAGCCGGCCTTTTCTCTCAGCGCCCAGAGAAGCGGCATGTTGGGGTCGGCGTCGAGACTCGTCTCTTCGCCGTTCAGGGTGAAGGTGACCATCGGCTCTCTCTCCTGGCTATGGCGCACTTATGCGCGCTCAACCTGTGATGTGGCGTTGCAGCGAAGAATGACTAGATCTTCGTTAGTGCATGAATTATTCGATACGGCTCAGGAATGGATCGGGATCTTCTTATACATTTGCCGACCGTGCTAACGGTCGCACGGCGTGGCGGCTTCGCGTCGGCCGCCTCGGAGCTTGGCATCAGTCCCTCGGCGGTCAGCCACGCCGTGAAGACGGTGGAGCAGCGGGTGGGGGTACAGCTCTTCGCGCGCACCACCCGGAATGTGGCCTTGACCGAAGCGGGGCGGCAGTTCGTCGAAACCACGGCGCCGGCCCTGAAGTCCCTGTCCGACAGCCTGGACTTGCTGCGCGCGGATCAGGGCCGGGTGGCCGGGCTGCTGCGGCTCAACGTGCCGCGAGTCGCTCTGCCGCTCTGCATCACCCCGGTCCTACCGGAGATGGCGCGGCGCTATCCCGATCTCAGGGTCGAAGTCTACAGCGACGACGGCTTCGCCAACATCGTTACCGACGGCTTCGACGCCGGCGTTCGCCTGGGCCACGCGATTGCCCAGGACATGGTGGCGATCCGCCTGACGCCGCCTATCCCGATCGTCATCGTAGGGACGCCGAGCTACCTCGCCGCCCGCGGCACACCGAAGGACCTTTCCGACCTGCAAAGACACAACTGCGTCACCTACCGCATGCCGACCGGCGGCGGCGTCTATCGCTGGGATCTTCAGGACAAGGGGTCGGAGCTGGCGATCGAGACGCCCGGTTCGGTCATGATCAACGATTTCATCTATGCACGAGACCTCGCGCTGGCGCACCTCGGCCTCGTCTACATCTTCAAGCCGCTGGTCGCCGAAGACCTAGCGGCCGGCCGGCTGGTGGAGGTTCTGCCGAAAAACGGGATCGAGGAAGACGGCCTCTTTCTCTACTTTCCCCAGCGCGCCCAGCAGACGCCGAAGCTGCGCGCCTTCATCGAGACGGCGCGTACGCTGCTACCCGGCATCTGACACCCACATCTGAAGGCTGCATCTGATCGTAAGTCGAGCCGGCAGGCCTTGACGGCGAGGCGGGCTTCGCGGACCTTGACGCCGTCTTCACCGTAATCTTCCCGTCCCCGCCTCTCGCCTTGCCCGGTCGATGTCCCTTCTTCTGATCTTCGAGCAACTGCTGAACGGCCTGCAGTTCGGCGTCATGCTGTTCCTGATCGCGGCCGGGCTGACGCTGGTGCTGGGGATCATGAACATGGTCAACCTGGCGCACGGCTCCCTCTACATGGTCGGCGCCTTCGTCTGCGCCTGGGTCAGTCTGCAGACCGGCTCCTTCCTGCTCGGCCTGGTCGCGGCGCTGCCGGCCACGGCCCTGGTCGGCATCCTGGTCGAGCTGCTGGTGCTCCGCCGACTCTACGACCGCGACCACCTGGATCAGGTGCTGGCCACCTTCGGACTCATTCTCTTCTTCAACGAGGGCGTAAAAATCGTCTTCGGCGCCCGTCCGCTGCGGCTCGATCTGCCCGGCTGGCTGTCGGGCGCCGTCGAGATCCTGCCCGGCGCACCCTACCCCGCCTTCCGTCTGGCGATCATCGCAGTGGGTCTGCTGGTCGGTCTCTTCCTCTTCTGGCTGGTGACCAAGACACGGCTCGGTATGCTGATCCGCGCCGGCGCCTCAAACCGCGAGATGGTGCAGGCGCTGGGCGTCGACATCGCCAAGCTCTACACGCTCGTCTTCGGGCTGGGCGCCGTGCTGGCGGCGCTGGGCGGCGTCATGGCCGGCCCGATCTACGCGGTCGAGGTGGGCATGGGCGAACCGATCCTGATCATGGTCTTCGTCGTGATCGTGATCGGCGGCATCGGCTCGATCCGCGGGGCCTTCGTCGGCGCCCTGCTGGTGGGCTTCACCTTCATGCTCTGCCGTGCCTTCCTGCCGGGCCTGTTCGGTCTGTTCCTGGACCCGGCCGGCGCGGCGGCGGTGGGCGGCGCGCTGGCCTCCATGGCGATCTACATCCTGATGGCCGGCGTCCTGATCGCCCGGCCGCGCGGTCTCTTCCCGGCGCAGGGCTGACGGTCCAAAGCTTATGCAACGCTCCGACCTCATCGCCCTGATCGGCCTAGTCGCCTTCGCCCTCTTCCCGGCCGTCGCCTGGGCCGGCGACCTGCTTTGGGCGGTCGATCTGGCCAGCCGCATGCTGATCTACGGACTGGCGGCGCTCGCCCTCAACCTGATCCTGGGCTACGGCGGTCTGGTCAGTTTCGGCCATGCGGCCTTCGTAGGCGCCGGCGCCTACGTGGTCGGCATCCTCTCCTTCCACAGCTTCATGGGCGGCAGCCTACTGGGCCTGCCGGGCACCACCTCTGGCTTTCTGGCCTTCCCCCTGGCGATCCTGGTCTCGGGCGCGCTGGCGCTGGCCATCGGCGCGCTCAGTCTCAAGACCAGCGGCCTCTACTTCATCATGATCACCCTCGCCTTCGCGCAGATGATCTACTACCTCTTCATCTCCCTGCCGGACTACGGCGGCGAGGACGGCATGAGCCTTTGGGAGCGCAGCGACTTCGGGCCGCTCGACATCGGCAACGACGTCGTCTTTTTCTATCTCTGCCTCTGCCTCGTGCTGGGTTTCACCCTTCTGAAACGCCGCCTCGTCGGCGCACGCTTCGGCTGGACCCTGATGGGCCTGCGCGACAATCCGCGGCGCATGCAGGCCCTCGGCACCTCGGGATTTCGCTACCAGCTCGCGGCCTTCGCGCTCTCCGGCGCCGTGGCCGGCTTGGCCGGCGCCCTGCTGGCGAACCAGACGGAGTTCGTCAGTCCCTCCTTCCTCTCCTGGCATCTCTCCGGCGAGCTACTGGTGATCGTGATCCTGGGCGGCATCGGCACGCTCTACGGGCCGATTGCCGGGGCCGTGGCCTTTCTGCTGCTGGAGTTTCTGCTGAAGGAGGTGACCGAGCACTGGCAGCTTTTCCTGGGACCGATCCTGATCCTGGTCGTGCTCTACGCCCGCCGGGGCCTCTGGGGTCTGGTGGAGGGACGCAAGGGTGACTGAACGGCTGGCCCAACCGCTGCTGCGCGCCAACGGCCTGCGCAAGGCCTTCGGCGCGGTTCAGGCCTGCGACGGCGTCGAGCTGGATGTTCAGCCGGGCGAGCTGCGCGCCGTAATCGGCCCCAACGGCGCCGGCAAGACCACGCTGATCTCCCTGCTGGCGGGCGAACTGACGCCGGACAACGGCGGCATCGAGTTCGACGGGCGCGAGGTCACGGCCCTGCCCGCCTCCGCCCGCGCCCGCAGCGGCCTCGCCCGCTCCTACCAGATCACCAGCCTCTTCCCCCGCTTCACGGCACTGCAGAACCTGCTACTCGCCGTCCAGGCACGCTCCGGCCACGCCTTCCACTTCTGGCGGCCGGTGACGCGCGACCGCGACCTGATCGAACCGGCCCAGGCCGCCTTGGCCCGCGTGGGCCTGAGTGCGCGCGCCGACGTGCCGGTGGCCGCCCTGGCCCACGGCGAACAGCGGCAGCTCGAAATCGCGTTGGCTCTGGCGACCGAGCCGAAACTGCTGCTGCTCGACGAACCCACCGCCGGGATGAGCCGCGAGGAAACCCAGGCCATGGTGACGCTGCTGGAGGGGCTCAAGCGCGAGATCACCATCGTGCTGATCGAGCACGACATGGACGCGGTCTTCGCCCTGGCGGACAGCATCACGGTCCTGGTCTACGGCCGCGTCATCGCGACCACCGCGCCCGAGGCGATCCGCAACGACCCAGCCGTGCGCGCCGCCTACCTGGGCGAACAGGAGAGCGCCTGATGCTTGAGGTGACCGGTCTCACGGCCTCCTACGGTGCCAGCCGGGTGCTCTTCGGCCTCGATTTTGCCGTCGGCGCCGGCGAGGTAGCCACGCTGCTGGGCCGCAATGGCATGGGCAAGACCACGAGCGTGCGCTGCCTGATGGGTCTGCTCCGCCCGACCGGCGGCTCGATCCGCTTCGAAGGCAGGGAGCTGCGCGGCAGCCCGCCCCACAAGGCCGCCCGCGCCGGCCTGGGGCTGGTGCCGGAGGGCCGGCAGATCTTCCCGAACCTGACGGTCGAGGAGAACCTGATCGCCACGGCCCGCCCCGGGCCCTGGGATCTGGCCGCGATCCGGCAGCTCTTCCCGGTGCTGGCCGAGCGCCGCGCCGCGCTCGGCACGCAGCTTTCGGGCGGCGAACAGCAGATGCTGGCCATCGGCCGCGCGCTCATGACCAATCCGAAACTCCTGATTCTCGACGAGGCGACCGAGGGCCTGGCACCGCTGATCCGTGCCGAGATCTGGCGGGTGCTCGGTGAGCTCAAGGCCAAAGGGCAGGCAATCCTGGTGATCGACAAGAATCTCGACGCCCTGCTGCCCCTGGCCGACCGCCACACGGTCATCGAGAAGGGCCAGGTCGCCTGGAGCGGCAGCTCCGCCGACTTGGCCGCCGATCCGGCCCTGCAGGACCGCTATCTCGGCGTCTAGCCAGCGAGAGTGGTAGCGGCGGAAGTCACCCTTCGACAGGCTCAGGATGAAGATTTTCTCTTAATAACAACAACTTCACCCTGAGCCTGTCGAAGGGTGGCGACACACACACACGCCGGAACAGCGAATCAGGATCAGTCGGCCACGCCGATGCGCGGCGGGCCGCCTTCGGCCGAGCGGCTAGGGCCGAAGGCCTTGTCGAGGGTGCGGGTCGAGTCTTCCGCCAGGCGCCGGGCCTCGGCCAGAAGGCCCAGGATCTTGACGTTGTTGTCCAGCACGTGACGTGCCTCGGGCCGCTGATCGTCCGCGATCTTGCCGGCGCGGTAGATGATATCCTTGGCGACGATGCCCAGGATTTCTTCCAGCTTGTGGCCGTTTTCGTTGATGTCGGAACTCAGGAAATGAGTCATGTCTCGCGCCGCTTTCAAAGCTGCAGGTCGTAGATTCCGTCGACAATAGCCCCCCAAGCCTTGCCGAAAGGTGAAGTTCGCAGGTCTTCGCTTCTCTTCCGCCGGTCTGTTGGGGCAGTCTGCGGGGAAAGACAAAAGTCCGGAGGAGCGGCCCAAACATGTCCCCCACCCCAGTCTCGCCGCCCGGCGAAGATCCGCCGAACAAGATCGGGACCTTCGATTACGTGATCGTCGGCGCCGGGTCCGCCGGCTGCGTCCTGGCGAACCGCCTCTCGGCCGACCCGGACGTGAGGGTCCTGCTGCTGGAGGCCGGCGGCAAGGACGACTGGATCTGGTTCAAGATCCCTATTGGCTACCTCTACTGCATGGGCAATCCGCGCGCCGACTGGGGCTTCAAGACCGAGCCCGAACCAGGCCTCAACGGGCGTGCCCTCGGCTATCCGCGCGGCAAGGTGCTGGGCGGCTGTTCCTCCATCAACGGCATGCTCTACCTGCGCGGCCAGTCCGCCGACTACGACGGCTGGCGACAGATGGGCAACACCGGCTGGGGCTGGGACGAGGTGCTGCCCTACTTCCTGCGCTCCGAGGACCACTTCGACGGCGAGTCTCCCCACCACCGGGCCGGCGGCGAATGGCGGGTCGAGCGGCAGCGCCTGTCCTGGGAGATCCTGGAGGCCTTCGCCCAGGCGGCGGAACTAGCCGGAATCCCCCGCAGCGACGACTTCAATCGCGGCGACAACGAGGGCGTCGGACTGTTCCACGTCAACCAGCGGCGCGGCCTGCGCTGGTCGACCTCGACCGGTTTCCTGAAACCCGCCCTGAAGCGCCCCAATCTGACGGTCGTGACCCACGCCCAGGCCGAACGGCTGCTGTTCGACGGCACCCGCGTCACCGGTCTGGCCTTCCGGCAAGACGGCGCGCCGGCCTGGGCCGAGGCTAGCGGCGAGGTGATCCTGGCGGCCGGCGCGGTCGGCAGCCCGCAGCTTCTGGAGCTGTCCGGCATCGGCAAGCCGGAGGTGCTGCAGGATCACGGCATCGCCCTGCGGCACGCCCTGCCCGGCGTCGGCGAGAACCTGCAGGACCATCTGCAGATCCGCACGGTCTTCCGGGTCGCCGGCACCCGGACCATGAACCAGGTCGCCAACTCCCTGTTCGGCAAGGCCGCCATGGGGTTGGAGTATCTGGTCAAGCGCAGCGGCCCCCTGACCATGGCGCCCAGCCAGCTCGGCGCCTTCGTGCGCTCCGATCCCAGTCAGGCCACGCCGAACCTGGAGTACCACGTACAGCCCTTGAGCCTGGACCGCTTCGGCGAGCCGCTGCACCGCTTTCCCGCCTTCACCGCCAGCGTCTGCAACCTGCGCCCGGAAAGCCGGGGCTCGATCCACATCAGGAGCGCCGACTTCCGCGACGCGCCGGCGATCCGGCCGAACTACCTGGCGACCGCGACCGACCGGCGCGTCGCGGCGGACTCGATCCGGCTGACCCGGAAGATCTGCGCCCAAGCCCCCCTGCAGGCCTTCGCGGCGGAGGAGATCAAACCCGGCCCCGAGATCGTCGGCGAAGAGGAGCTGGCCCGGGCGGCCGGCGACATCGCCACCACGATCTTCCACCCGGTCGGCACCTGCAAGATGGGCGAGGATCCCCTGGCGGTGGTCGATGCGCGTCTGCGCCTGCACGGCCTGCAGGGCCTGCGCGTGGTCGATGCCTCGGTCATGCCGACCATCGTCTCGGGCAACACCAACTCGCCGACCATCATGATCGCCGAGAAGGCGAGCGACATGATCCGCGAGGACCGGCGCAGCGCGGCGCAAACCGCCGCGTGAGCCAGCAGGCGGAGGGAAACGACGAGGCGGAGGACGACAAGCAGCCGAGCGCGGTCGCCCTCTCGCCCCTGGCGCTCTCGGCGCGCTTTGCCTTCTTCTACGGCGGTCTGTTCCTGACCATCGGGATCTACCTGCCCTACATTCCGCTTTGGCTGGAGGCGCGCGGCTTCTCCGACCAGGCCATCGGCCTGGTGCTCGCCATCCCGGCCTGGCTGCGCATCGTCACGACGCCGGCCATCGCCTTGCTGGCCGACCGCAGCGGCCGGCGGCGGCTGACCATCCTGGTCTTGGCCCTCGCGACGCCGCTCTGCCTCATCTCCCTGGAATTCGCGGTCGGCTTCGCCCTGATCGTCGTCCTGCACAGCCTCGCCGGCCTGCTGCATCAGCCGCAGATGCCCCTGATCGAGGGGCTGGCCGTGCGCGCGGCGGAGCGGCACGGCTTCGCCTACAGCCGGGCGCGTCTCTGGGGCTCCCTCGCCTTCGTCGTCGCCAACCTGGGCGGCGGTCTCCTCATCGGCCGCTTCGGGCCCGACTGGGTGCTCCATCTGGTCACCGTCAGCGCCCTGCTGACCGCCGTCGCGGCCTGGTGTCTGCCCGCCCAGATCGAGCCGACCCGAGGCGAGGGAGACAAGTCCGACGAGCGCCGCCTGGCCGGCGGACGCTTTCTCGCCCTGCTGCGCCGTCCCGATTTCCTCCTCCTCCTGCTGGCCGGGCTGCTGATCCAGGGCAGCCACGCCGTCTACTACGCCTACTCTGCCCTGGACTGGTCGCGCGCCGGGCTCGACGGCAGCCTGATCGGCGCGCTCTGGGCACTCGGCGTGCTGGCCGAGGTGGTGCTCTTCTGGTTCGGCAAGTCGCTGATCGGGCGCTTCGGGCCGCTGCTTCTGCTCGCGGTCGGCGGGCTGGCCGGCGTGATCCGCTGGCCCCTGACGGCGCTGACGGCCGATCCGCTGCTGCTGGCGCCGCTGCAGTTGCTCCATGCCCTCACCTTCGGCGCGGCGCATCTGGGCGCCCTGACCTGGCTGGGTCGCAACGTCCCCGACGCCCAGGCCGGCACGGCCCAGGCCCTCTACGCCACCGCCGTCGGGTCGCTGGGCGTCGGCAGCCTGATGTTCGCCGCCGGCTGGCTCTACGGCAGCTTCGGCGCCGGCGCCTACTTCGCCATGGCCCTGACATCTCTGCTTGGTACAGTGGCTGCGCTGCTCGTCATTCGACAGACGACCCACCGGCAAAAGACCTGACGCCGGCAAACGACCCGACGAGAGACAGCGAGACCCTCCGGAGCGGCGGAAGACCCATGAGCGACAGCCCGCGCGACAGCGACGCCGAGACCTTTCCCAACCTGCGCCTGGTCGCGCATCCCCTGGTGCAGCACAAGCTGACGATCCTGCGGGACAAGACCACGCCGCCCATCGCCTTCCGCCAGTTGCTGCGCGAACTGGGCCTGCTGCTGGGCTACGAGATCACCCGCGACCTGCCGCTGGAGCGGCGCCCCATCGAAACGCCGATGGCACAGATGAACGCCCCCCACCTGGCCAGCGAGATCACCATCGTCTCGATCCTGCGCGCCGGTCTGGGCCTGGCCGAGGGCATTCGCGAGCTGATGCCCATGGCGCGCGAGGGCCACATCGGCGTCTTCCGCGACCCCGAAAGCAAGAAACCGCAGGAGTACTACGTCAAGCTGCCGGAGGCGCCGGGCCGCGCCCTGCTGATCGACCCCATGCTGGCGACCGGCGGCTCCGCCGCCCATGCCATCGACGTGCTGATCGCGCGCGGCGTCCCGGCCGCCGAGATCCGCTTCCTCTGCCTGGTCGCCGCGCCGGAAGGCGTCTCCCGCCTTGCCGAGGCGCACCCCGAGGTCACCGTCGTGGCCGGCGCCCTCGACAGCCATTTGGACAGCCACGCCTACATCGTCCCCGGCCTGGGCGACGCCGGCGACCGCCTGTTCGGCACGCTGTAGAGCGAACCTGCGGGCGGCGCCGCATCAGCCCGTCTAGAGCGCGATCGTCTCAGGTGGAAGCGTTCGGCTTCCACCTGAGACGTGAATCGCCCCCCAAACCTTATGATGTATGGTGAGAGCAGAATTCACACCTCAGGTGGAAACGCCAAAGCGATTCAACCTGAGGCGACCCTGCTCTAACCCCATCTTCTCCAACCATCCCTTGTGATGCAGAGGCTCGAAAGCCAACGAGCGGCGCTGGATAATCATAGGTTGTAGAAATCGAAAAAACGGTCGAAAAACCTGCTGCGTCCTCGCGCGACTCGGCACAGCAGAATATACACGCTTAGCGCGATACTCGGATTCGATGCCGCGGCTCGATCCGGAGGAGACAGGATAGCGCCACACCGGCGGCTGCGAGAAAAAATTAACCTTTTATATTGTTTTAATCAGATGCTTAGCCGAAATCTGGACTAGACGACCCACAGAATTAACCTAGTCGTCTTGACCCTAATCGGCCGCATTGCCATAAGTACGCGTGCAACTTTACATCCCGCTATAAGTGCGCTCGCTATGAGTGTTATCGCTCCATTGCGGCTCAGAAATCTGGGCCTCTCGTCCACCGGATCAATCTGCTGTGGAGGATGAGGCTATCGGGCGCATCGGTGGGGTCGAGCGCGCGGCCGGCGGACCGTCGGGACCCGGGGCCGCACCGATGCCGTAACGACCGGTGATCGGCGCAGTGATCGGCGCAGTGATCGAGGGGCGCCAGCTGCCTGCAAGGGGCGCGGTCTTGCCAAATCTCGAAACGCTGTCCTAGCCGCACGGCCTTCTGGCGCGGGCCGCACGGCCTTCTGGCGCGGACGGAGAAGGACAAGGAAATGGGGAACGTTGTGGAAGTGCAAGACGGGATGGAGCTGGAAGAGGACAGGCGGGCGCGCAAGCAGCAGGCCGCGAGCTACCGAGACACGAGCCACCGAGGCAGCGGACGGCGCACGGGACTGCTGGGCGGCAGCGCCCTGGTCAGAACGGCGGCCGGAACGGCTTTGGTGCTGATCCTGGCGGCCGGTGTGACGGTCGGGGCAGCGGTCGAACCGGCCAACGCCGCGACCTTCAACGTGGCCAACGAAGCGGACCTGCGAAACGCCATCTTCACGGCCAACAGCAACGGCGACCCAACCAACACCATCAACATCACCGGCAACATCGCCCTGACCCAGTCGCTGCCGATGATCACCCGCGGCCTCACCGTCAACGGCGGCGGCAACACCATCGACGCCCAGAACAACGGTCGCGTTTTCTTCATCCAGGCCGGTACGGCCAGCATCTCCAACGTCACCATCGACAACGCCCACGCCCAAGGCGGTGCCGGCGGCCACGGCGGCGGCGGCGGCGGCGGCGGCGGCGGGCTCGGCGCGGGCGCGGCGGTCTTCGTGAACGCCGGGGCCGACGTCACCGTGTCGAACATCACCCTGGGGACCGCCGCGGCCAGCGGCGGCAGCGGCGGCGGCGGCGGCAACAACGGTAGCAGCGGCGGCGGCGGCGGCGGCCTCGCCGGCGCTGGCGGCGACAGCGGCTTCTCCGGCGGCGGCGGCGGCGGCTATGAGGGTGCGGGTGGAGATGGAGACGGCACCGGCGGCGGCGGCGGCGGGGGTGAATTCGGTGCCGGCGGCAGAACCTTCGTGATCCGAGGCCCCGGTCCCAGTGTCAACGTTGGCGGCGGCGGCGGCGGCGGCGGCGGGGCGACGGACGGCGGAGCAGACACCACGAGCACGGCCGGCGGTGCCGCCGGCGGTGCCCAAGGCGGCGGTGGCGGCGGCGACGGATTCCCAGGCAGCGATGCCGCAGCGGATCTCGGCGGCGGCGGCGGCGGCGGCAGGGCGATGGACGGCGGCATCGGCGGCATCGGCGGCGGCGGTGGAGGCAGCGGCTTCATTGGCCTCCTCGGCGGTGACGGCGGTGATTTCGGCGGCGGCGGCGGCGGTGAGATCGGCGGCGCGGGCGGTTTCGGCGGCGGCGGCGGCGCGGGGCGATCCACTTTAAGCTTAAGCTACGGCGGCGCCGGCGGCGCCGGCGGGTTCGGTGCCGGCGGCGGCGGTGGCACCGACGGCGGTGCCGGCGGCTCCTTCGCCGGCCAGGGCGGCAACAGCGGTGCGACCGCCGACGGCGCCGACGGCGGCGGCGGCGCGGCCTTGGGCGGCGCCATCTTCGTGCGCGACGGCGGCCAACTGACCGTCGTCGACGGCGACTTCGTCGGAACCTACGGCGTCACCGGCGGCGGCACCGGCGGCACCGGCGGCGCCACCGCCGGACAGGCCCAGGGCCGTAAGATCTTCCTGCACGACACGGCCTCGACCGACCTGCGCATCACCAGCGGCAGCCGCAGCCTCAGCGGCGCCGATGCCCTGGCCGGCGACGGGACCCTAATCAAGTCCGGCGACGGCACCCTGGCCATCGACAGCGCCAACGCGAACTTCCTGGGCAACGTCACCCTCAACGGCGGCACGCTGTCGCTGGGCGACAGCGACGCCCTGGGCAGTGCCGCCATCACCACCAACAACGGCTCCACGGTGGCCTACGACGACGGCATCGCGCTGACCAACAACATCACCGTCGACTCCGACGGCGCCCAACTGCAGGTCGCCAACGGCACGGCGACGCAGGCCGGCAATATCACCGAGACCGGCGGCGCCAACCCCCTGGAAAAGACCGGCGCCGGAACCCTGATCCTGACCGGCAACGCCAGCCATACCGGCGGCACCACCGTCTCGGCCGGCACCATGCAGGTCGGCGACGGCGGCACGAGCGGCAGCCTGAACGGCGACGTTACCAACAACGGCACCCTCGCCTTCAACCGCTCCGATGCCATCGCCTTCGGCGGCACCATTTCCGGAACCGGCAGCCTGATACAAGCCGGTGACGGCCCCCTGGTCCTGACCGGCAACGCCGACCATAGCGGCGGCACCACCGTCTCGGCCGGCAGCCTGCAGGTCGGCGACGGCGGCACGAGCGGCAGCCTGAACGGCGACGTCACCAACAACGCCACCCTCGCCTTCAACCGCTCCGACGCCGTCACCTTCGGCGGCGCCATCTCCGGCACCGGCGGCCTCACACAGGCCGGCACCGGCAGCCTGATCCTGACCGGGCCCAACAGCTTTTCCGGCGGGGTCATCCTGCAGCAGGGGACGCTGCTGCTAGGCAGCGACGGCGCGGCCGGCAGCGGGACCATCACCACCAACGGCTCCACCCTTGGCTATGCCGACGGCGTCAACACCGCCAACGCCATCGCCGTCGCCTCCAACTCCACCCAGCTCCAGGTCGCCAGCGGCACCGCCACACAGACCGGCAATATCACCGAGACCGGTGGATCCCGCCCGCTGGAAAAGACCGGCGCCGGACTCTTGATCCTGACCGGCAACGCTAGCCACACCGGAGGCACCACCGTCTCCGCCGGCACCCTGCGGCTCGGCGCCAGCGAGCGGCTGGCCGACGGCGGCGCGGTGACGGTCGCCAACGACGCCACCTTCGACGTGGCCGGTTTCACCGAGACCATCGGCAGCCTCCATGGCGACGGCACCCTGAGCCTGGACGGAGGCAGCCTTGCCTTCGCCGGCGCGGGCAGCGGCGGCTTCTCCGGTGCCGTCTCCGGCACCGGTAACATGACCCTGGGCGGCAGCGGCACCCAGGTCTTCGACGGCACCGTCGCCGCGAGCATCACCACCGCAATCACCGGCGGCACCGTCATCGTCAACGGCACGCTCGGCGACGTAACTGTCGGGACCGGCGGCACCCTGGGCGGGACCGGGATCCTGGGCGCGCTCACCGCCAACGGCCGGGTCGCGCCCGGCAACTCCATCGGCACCTTGAACAGCGGGTCGGTCACCTTCGACCCCGGCTCGGTCCTGGCGGTGGAAATCGCGCCGGACGGCCGCGCCGACCTGCTGAACGTCACCGGCACCGCCACCGTGAACGGCGGCAACGTCGAGGTGACGCCCCAGGCCGGCGGCTACAGCCACGGACAGGAGTTCCTGATCCTCCAGACCACCGGCGGCGTAGGCGGGACTTTCGACTCCGTCAACTACGCGCCAGGTCAGGTCCTCGCTCTGCTCGACCCTTCCCTGCAGCATGAGGCCAACGACGTCTTCCTCTTGCTTAGCCGCAACAGCCAAGACTTCGAGGGGACGACCAGCGCCCCCGACCTGAAGTCCACCGGCAGCGCCCTCGACGACCTGGAGGAGAACCCGACCCCCAGCAGCGGCCCACTCATCCAAGAGCTGCTCGGCCTGACCGACGCAGAGTTGAACGGAGCTGTGCGCCAGCTCTCCGGCAGCGGCCTGACCGGCGGCGCGCAGCTCGCGCAGCTCGCCGGACAGACCTTCCTGGCCATCATCCCCACCGGCAGCGGCGGCAACCTGTCAGACGGTGTCGCCGGCCTCACCCAGTTCGCCCGAGCCGAGACCGGCGCCGGCACGGCGCTGAACGAACTCGGGCTGGCCGCCGCCGGCGGGCCGGAAAAACTAGAGCAGAGCGGCCCGCGCTTCTGGTTCGAGGCCCTCGGCGGCTTCGGCAGCCGCGACGGCGAGGACGCGGCAGCCGACCAGAACAGATACTACGCCGGTGCTGCCGGTGGCGTCGTCCTGCCGCTGAACGAGGAGGTCTCGCTCAGCCTTGGCCTTGGCGGATTCGGCGGGCAGGTCTCCACCGACGACGGGCTGGCCGAGACCGACAGCACCTCCCTGCTCGCCGCCGCCAAGCTGACCTGGAGCCCCGGCCCCTGGCAGCTCTCCGGCAGCCTGGGCTTCGCCGGCCACCGCTTCAAGAGCGAGCGCGAGGTGCACTTCGCCGGCTTCGACCAGACCGCCGAGGGCAAGCGCGACGGCTATGAGGTGCTCGGCGATCTCGCCGTCGGCTACGACTGGCAGCTCTCCGGCGTCACCCTCACCCCTACCGCCGGCCTCGGCGCCTCCTGGCTCTACCAGGAGTCCTGGAGCGAGAGCGGCGCCGGCGGCGCCAACCTGGAGATCGACAGCAGCGACACGCTGAGCCTCCAGCCGCGCCTCGGGGTCGGGGTCGCCAGCGACGTCGACCTGGGGCAAGGCCTCACCCTCACCCCGCGCGCCCAGGCGCTCTGGATCGGACGCCTCGGCGACGAGACCACCGACACCACCGCGCGCTTCGCCGGCAGCGACGCCTCCTGGCGCGTGCCCGGCCTGGAGGAACCCGACCACTCAGCAGCCCTCAGCCTCGGCGCCGACCTGACCTCCAAAGACCGCTGGGCGCTGTCGGCCGGCTACGCCGGACGCTTCGGAGAGGGCGCCAGAGACCACGGCTTCCTGCTCGGCGGATGGCTGAAGTTCTGAGGCCGCGGTTGCCAGCGTTGCGGGCTTCGACAAGCTCAGCCTGAAGGATGAGGGCTCAGCCTGAAGGACGGTTGGAGGTGCCGAAAGGGTCGAGGCTCCCGTCTCGGCTTGAGACGAGATAGGCTCTCTCCCAGTTACAAACTCTCCGTTACAAACCCCTTCATGCTGAGCCTGTCGAAGCATGTCTCTCGGGCAAGCCGCCGGCCGGCTTCCGACAAGCTCAGCCTGAAGGATGAGGGCTCAGCCTGAAGGATGGGGCTCAGCATGGAGGGACTTGGAAAGTGGCGGCGCGGAATAGGCCGGCACCGTCAGAGCGGCCGTATGGACAGGTTAGCACGGGTCGACCACCGGCGCTGCGCGGCGGCCCTTCGATATCGGATCAGCAAATCCCTTTGCCGACAGGGGATAAGTCCTTGAAGTTTTTGCAGATCAAATCCGACTGATTCGGTCGGATTTCCGCTTGAATTCTTCGGCGAAGATGGTACTTCATGGAAACTTGAACGATCCGGTCTGGATTGCAACGCGGAATTCCGCGACCCGGCCCGGTGATCGTGCCAAGCGGTCGTGACACTTCAAGCTCGTGCCGAAGGACGCTGGTCCCAGATGTTTCGCCTCAATCGCCTGACCGACTACGCCGTGGTGGTGCTCGCGCAGATGGCCCAGCGCCCCGAGCGGTTGGTCAACGCCGCGCAGATGTCCCAGGATACCGGCCTGCCCCAGCCGACGGCGGCCAAGGTGCTGAACCTGCTGGCCAAGGGCGGGCTGATCGCCTCTCAGCGGGGCGCGGCCGGCGGCTACAGCCTCGCGAGACCGGCCGAGCAGATCGACGTGGCGGCGATCATCCAGACCATGGACGGGCCGATTGCCTTGACCGCCTGCGTCGAGGCCGCGACCGATACCTGCAGCGTCGAATCCCTCTGTCCGATGCGCGGCAATTGGGAGCGGGTGAACACTGCTATCCGGACGGCGCTGGCCGGCGTGACCCTGGCGGATATGGCCCTGCCCTTCGCGGGACTGCCGCAGGGTGTGCCGGCCCAGGGTGTGCCGGACCCTGCCGCGGCGGACCACGCGAGACAGGCGCGGGCGTAAGAAAACCGAAGGGCCCGAGAGGATACGGGCCCGACGAAACGAAGGGCGGCCTCGCGCCGCCGAAACAATCGAGTTCGACAAGAAGCGAGAGAGATCAGACATCATGGCGGCAAGCGTCGAAACGGTCGAACAGGTCAAGTCGCTGGGCGAGCGCTACAAGTACGGCTGGTCCACCGAGCTGGAGATGGAGACCGCGCCCAAGGGCCTGAGCGAGGACATCATCCGCTTCATCTCGGCCAAGAAGGACGAGCCGGAGTGGATGCTGGAGTGGCGTCTGAAGGCCTATGCGCACTGGCAGACCATGCCGGAGCCGAAGTGGGCGAAGGTCGAGCATCCGCCGATCGACTATCAGGATGTCTATTACTACGCCGCGCCCAAGCTGGCCGATAAGCCGCAGTCGCTCGATGAGGTCGACCCCAAGCTGCTGGAGACCTACGAGAAGCTGGGCATTCCCTTGCGGGAGCAGGAGATGCTGGCCGGTGTCGCGGTCGACGCCGTGTTCGACAGCGTCTCCGTCGCCACGACCTTCAAGAAAAAGCTGAGCGAAGTCGGCGTCATCTTCTGCTCGATCTCCGAGGCGATCCAGGACCACCCGGAGCTGGTGCGCAAGTACCTGGGCTCGGTCGTGCCCTACGCCGACAACAAGCACGCCTGTCTCAATACCGCCGTTTTCACCGACGGCTCCTTCGTCTACATCCCGCCGGGCGTACGCTGCCCGATGGAGCTCTCCACCTACTTCCGCATCAACGCGGAAAACACCGGGCAGTTCGAGCGGACGCTGATCATTGCCGACAAGGGCTCCTACGTCAGCTACCTGGAGGGCTGTACGGCGCCGCAGCGCGACGAGAACCAGCTTCACGCCGCCGTGGTCGAGCTGATCGCCTTGGACGACGCCGAGATCAAGTACTCGACTGTCCAGAACTGGTACCCCGGCGACGAGGACGGTAAGGGCGGCATCTACAACTTCGTCACCAAGCGCGGCCTCTGTAAGGGCACCAACTCCAAGATCAGCTGGACCCAAGTCGAGACCGGTTCGGCGATCACCTGGAAGTACCCGAGCTGCGTGCTGCAGGGCGACAACTCGGTGGGCGAGTTCTACTCCATCGCCATCACCAACAACCTGCAGCAGGCCGATACCGGCACCAAGATGATCCACCTGGGCAAGAACACCTCCTCCCGGATCATCTCCAAGGGCATCTCCGCCGGGCGCTCCGCCCAGACCTATCGCGGTCTGGTGCGCATGGGCGGCAAGGCCGAGCGGGCGCGCAACTACACCCAGTGCGACTCTCTGCTGATCGGCGAGGCCTGCGCCGCGCACACCGTGCCCTACATCGAGAGCAAGAACCGCAGCGCCCAGATCGAGCACGAGGCGACCACCTCGCGCATCAGCGAAGACCAGCTCTTCTACTGCCGCCAGCGCGGCATCGGCCAGGAGGAGGCCGTCGCCCTGGTGGTCAACGGCTTCTGCCGCGAAGTTCTGCAGCAGCTCCCCATGGAATTCGCCGTCGAGGCTCAAAAGCTAGTCGGCATCAGTCTGGAAGGCTCTGTCGGTTAAGCCCCCGCCCCTTCGAACATTTGCAAGAAACGAGACCCATGCTCGAGATCAAAAATCTGCACGCCACCGTCGACGGCGCCGAAATCCTGAAGGGCATCGACCTGACCATCCAGGCCGGCGAGGTTCATGCCATCATGGGCCCGAACGGCTCCGGCAAATCGACCCTCTCCTACCTGCTGTCCGGGCGTGAGGGCTACGAGGCCACCGAAGGTTCCGTCGCCTTCAAGGGCCACGACCTGCTGACGTTGGAGCCGGAGCAGCGTGCTGCCGAGGGCCTGTTCCTGGCCTTCCAATATCCGGTCGAGATCCCCGGCGTGCCTAACACCACCTTCCTTAAGGAGGCGGTCAACGCGGTGCGCAAGCATCGCGGTGAGCCTGAGCTCGACGCCATGGAGTTCGTCAAACAGCTGCGCGCCAAGACCAAGGAACTGGGGATCAACCAGGACTTCCTGAAGCGCGCGGTCAACGCCGGTTTCTCCGGTGGCGAGAAGAAGCGCAACGAGATGCTGCAGATGGCGATGCTGGAGCCGAGTCTCTGCCTGCTGGATGAGACCGACAGCGGACTGGACATCGACGCGCTGAAGGCGGTGGCGGAGGGCGTCAACGCCATGCGCGGGCCGGATCGCGCCATGCTGGTCATCACCCACTATCAGCGCCTGCTGACCTACATCGTGCCGGACAAGGTGCACGTGCTCTCGAAGGGCCGGATCATCCGCTCCGGCGGGCCGGAGCTGGCGCAGGAGCTGGAGGAGAAAGGCTACGCTGAGTCGGTCGAGGCCGCTTAGACGACACACCAATGAAAAGCGGGGGCGAACGACAAGCCCCCGGCATCAGGAAGAGAGACAACGGTACCGCGTTCATGGCTCAAGAGATCCTCTCCACCGACCCCTACCTGGCCCGCTTCAACGCGGCCAAGGCGGCCCTGCCAGGCGCAGCCCAGTCTTGGCTGTCCGAGCTGCGCGAGCAGGCGGCCGCGCGATTCCGCGATCTGGGCTTCCCCACCCAGCGTCGCGAAAGCTGGAAGTACACGCCGCTGAAGGCGCTGAAGGACATCAGCTTCAAGCCGGCCGGCGAGACCGGGCAGACGGCCAGCCTGGACCGTGTGCCTTCTCTGCTGAACGAGACTGGGCTTAACGAGACTGGGCTGAACGAGGCCGGTTCGCCGCTCCGCGCGACTCTGGTTGGCGGCAGCTTCCGGGCCGATCTCTCGGCGCTCGACGGGCTGCCGGCCGGTGCGACGGTGGAGCCGCTGAGCGCCCTTCTGGAACGCGAGCCGGCTGCTTTGGAGCCCTGGCTGGGACAGATCGCGACCGACGGCGACCAGCCGTTGCTGGCACTCAACACCGCTCTGTTCGACGACGGTCTGGTCATCCGTCTCGGCAAGAACGTGGTTCTGGACAGCCCGCTGGAGCTGACCTTTCTCGGGCCGCTGAGCGAGGAGCCGACCCAGCTTCATCCCCGTCTGCTGATCCTGCTGGACCAGGGCGCCCAGGCAACCTTGCTGGAGCATCATTTCGGCTATGGCGAGACGCCGGTGTTCCATAACGGAGTGAGCGAGATCGCCCTCGGCGAGAACGCGCGTCTCACGCACCTCAAGCTGCAGTCGTCCCCCTCGGGCACCTTCCACTTCGCCACCACCCATGTCCGGCAGGAGCGGGACAGCCGCTACGAAAGCTTCGCGCTGAATCATGGGGCTGCTCTTTCGCGTCTGGAGACGCGCGTCAGGCTGGTCGGCACGGGCGCCGACTGTCACCTGAACGGGGCCTACCTCCTGCGTGACCGCCAGCATGGCGACATCACCACGGTGATCGACCACCAGGTTCCGCATTGCACGAGCAAGGAAGTGATCAAAGGCGCGCTGGACGACCGTGCGCGCGGCGTGTTCCAGGGCCTGATCCGGGTCGCGCCCGACGCCCAGAAGACCGACGGGCGGATGCTCAACAAGACCCTGCTCCTGTCGGAAAAGGCCGAGATCGACACCAAGCCGGAACTGGAGATCTTCGCTGACGACGTCCAGTGCGCCCATGGCGCGACGACCGGCGAGATCGACCACGACGCCATCTTCTATCTGCGCAGCCGAGGCCTGCCCGAGGCGCGCGCCCGCAGCCTGATGGTCGAATCCTTCCTGACCGAGACGGTCGAGGAGTTGAGCGACGAGTCCCTGCGCCCACTGGTGCTGGAGCGGATCCGCGACTGGCTGGGCACGAGGCAAGCTCCAGTGGCGCAGCGGGAAGGGGAGCCATCGGCATGAGCGAAGCTCTCAAGATCGATCCGGCGACGGCCGATCCGACCGGGACGATCCGGCCGATGCCGGCGGCCAATTCGGACTCCGCCTTCGACATCGAGCGGATCCGCGCGGACTTCCCGATCCTGACCCGTGAGGTCTACGGCAAGCCCCTCGTCTACCTGGACAACGGCGCCTCGTCTCAGAAGCCGCGGCAGGTCCTGGAGGCGATGGACGAGATCTACCGCAACCACTACTCCAACGTTCATCGCGGCGTGCACAAGCTGAGCCAGGAGGCGACGGACGCCTTCGAGGCGGCACGCGAGAAGGTCGCCGGCTTCCTGGGCGCACCCTCCTCGGAAGAGATCGTCTTCACCCGCGGCGCCACCGAGGCGATCAATCTGGTCGCCAACTCCTGGGCCCAGCAGAACCTGACGGCCGGCGACGAGATCCTGCTCACGGTACTGGAGCACCATGCGAACATCGTGCCCTGGCAACTGCTGCGCGACCGCATCGGCATCGAAATCAAGGTCGTTCCGCTGGAGGCCGACGGCAGCCTCGACATGGCCGCCTTCGATAGACTACTGACTCCGCGAACCAAACTGGTCTCCATCGCGCACATCTCGAACGTTCTCGGCACGCTGCTGCCCGTCAGCGAGATCGTCGAGAAGGCTCATGCGGTCGGCGCCAAAGTGCTGCTCGACGGCTGTCAGGCCGTCCCGCACATGCCGGTCGAGGTCGGCAAGCTGGGCTGCGACTTCTACGTCTTTTCCGCCCATAAGCTCTATGGCCCGACCGGTATCGGCGTACTCTGGGCACCTTACGAGACCCTGCTGGACATGGCGCCCTATCAAGGCGGCGGCGAGATGATCGCGCGCGTCACCTTCGAAGAGACGACCTACAAGGAACCGCCGCACCGCTTCGAGGCGGGCACGCCGGCGATCGCCGAAGCCGTCGGACTGGGCGCCGCCATCGACTATCTGGAGGCGATCGGCCTGGACGCCATCGCGGCGCACGAGGAGAGCCTGCTGCGCTACGCGACGGAGCGGCTGACCGCGATCGGGGGCGTGACGCTCTACGGTACGGCCAAGGAGAAATCGGCCATCCTGTCCTTCAACGTGTCGGACGCCCATGCCCACGACGTCGGCACCATCCTGGACAGGTCCGGTGTGGCGGTCCGCGCCGGTCATCACTGCGCGCAGCCGCTGATGGACTATCTGAACGTGCCGGCTACGGCCCGCGCCTCCTTCGGGCTCTACAACACGCGCGAAGAGGTGGACGCCCTGGCCACGGCGATCGAGAAGGTGAAGGACTTCTTTTAGGAAGACCGGGTTCAAAGACGTACGGGGACGAAGACGATGACCCAAGAGATCGAAACCAAGGACAAAGCGGGGCGTCCGGAACCGCTCGAGCCGCTCGCGCAGCCCCACTACAATCCCTACCTCTGGCCCGGCGCCATGGAGGACGACTCCGCCGCCGAGGAAGGGGCGACGACGACCGCAGGCGAACCGAAGCCGGACGGCGAACCGGTGGCAGAGCGGGAAGCCGTGGAGGACGCCCTGCGCACGGTCTACGATCCGGAAATCCCCGTGAACATCTTCGATCTCGGTCTGATCTACGAGAACAAGATCGACCCCGCCAATGGCGACGTTGCCATCGTGATGACCCTGACCGCCCCCTCCTGCCCCGTGGCCGGCATTCTGCCCGGGCAGGTGGCCGAGAAGGTCGCTGCCGTTCCGGGAACCGGCGAAGTCGCGGTCACCATCACCTGGGACCCCCCGTGGGATCAGACCAAGATGAGCGAAGATGCGAAACTCGCGCTCGGTATGTTTTGACGCCAGCGCCTTGCCTGTTCTTGGAACTGCGACGCTCAGGTCTTTTGCCGCGCCGCTTAATGGTTACATAGTGTTGTGAAGAGTGAAGTTCGCTCCGAGGAGTCGATAAACATGGGTCCGATGCTGACGCTGACCGACCGCGCCGCAGAGCGGGTCAAGCGCTTGATTTCCAACAGTCCGGACGACGGTGTGCTGGGCCTGCGCGTGGGTGTGAAAACGCGCGGCTGCTCCGGCATGAGCTACTTCGTGGAGTATGCGAAGGAGCAGAAGCGCTTCGAGGACGTGATCGAGGACAAGGGCGTGAAGATCTTCATCGATCCCACCGCCACGATGTTCATCATCGGCAGCGAAATGGACTACCAGGAAGACAAGCTGCAGTCCGGTTTCGTCTTCAGCAATCCGAACGAAAAGAGCCGCTGCGGCTGCGGCGAAAGCTTCTCGGTCTGATCTGAAAGCCGTCAGGTCCCAGGTGAAGTTTGGGGTCAGGTCTGGAGATCAGCCGACAGACTGACCAGAATGCGGGCGGGAAACCCCGAAGCCTCAAGAGCCGACTTAATCTCCTCGACATGCTCGGCGTCTCGCGACTCAAGCGTAACGTCGATATCTGCCCGCTTCGCCGGAACGTCGGCGAAAAGCCGCTGGTGATCGACCTCGATGATGTTCGCGCCGGTCCCGCCGATCACCTGTGACAATCGTGCCAGCTGACCCGGCTGATCGACGATGGTGATGCGCAGCCGCACCAGCCGGCCGTCGCGCACCAGGCCGCGGATCAGCACCCCCGACAGCAGACGCATGTCGATGTTGCCGCCGCAGATCACGACCCCGACCTTCTTCCCGGCATAGCGTTCCGGTTCGGCGATCACTGCTGCCAGTCCGGCGGCGCCCGCGCCCTCGGCGACCATCTTCTGTTCCTCGGCCAAATGATGGACCGCTGTTTCCAGTGCGGTTTCATCGACCAGCCTGATGTCGTCGACCAGAGCGCGCACCAGCTCGCGCGTCAGGACACCTGGCGTCTTGACGGCAATGCCGTCGGCGAGCGTCGTGCCGCCCGCCTCGATGGGCTCGCCGCGCAAGACCTGGAACATGGAGGGGAAAAGCGCGGCCTCGACCCCGACGACTTCGAGCGTGGGCTGCAGCGCCTTGACGGCCGCCGCGATTCCGGAGATCAGGCCCCCGCCGCCGATCGGCACGATCAAACTGTCCAGGTGCGCGGCATCCTCCAGGATCTCCAGGCCGATGGTCCCCTGCCCTGCAACGATCGCCGGGTCGTCGTAGGGATGGACGAAGACCAGCCCCTCCTCCTCGCCGATCTCCCGCGCCTTCTTGGCAGAGACGTCGAGGGTATCGCCGATGAGCACCACGCGCGCGCCATAGGCGCGGCTCCGCTGGACCTTGGTGAAGGGCGCAAACTCCGGCATGACGATGGTGGCGGGGATGCCGAGGCGCTGGGCGTGATAGGCGACGCCCTGGGCATGATTACCCGCCGACATGGCGATCACGCCTTTCTCGGCCTGCTCCGGCGTCAGGCTCATGAGCTTGTTGCAGGCGCCGCGGTCCTTGAAGGAGCCAGTGACCTGGAAGTTCTCGCACTTCAGGAACAGCTCGCAGCCGAGTTGCCGCGACAGGCGGAAGGCCGGAACCAGAGGCGTGCGGACGACATGACCATGCAGCGCCGCGGCCGCCGCACGGATCGTCTCAAGGGTAACGTCGCCGGGCAACCCGTCCATAAACCGCCTTTCCGCTCCAAGCTTGCTTCTTATCGCAGCTTAGCGCGGACGAAGCACCAACCGCCCGCCTTCGGCTTGTTCGTCAGCGACCAAAGTCGCATAGCCGCCGTCGCGCCACCGGGGCGCGAAGTCCAGAAAATGCGGCGAGAAGGGATTGCCGGACTGACCGGCGGTGATCACGAAGCGCGAGGCGTCGAGATCCGCCAGATCGTAGACCGCCCGCAGACCGGCCCCATGAACCATGCGCAGCGGCGTCGCTTCCTCCCAGGCCGGCGTCGCGCGTTTGACGGTGTAGTTGCCGCCGGCGACTGGGAAGCGCGCTTGATAGGCCCCGCCCAACAGAGGAACGCGCCCAAGCAGCATGTGCTGGAGCCGCGCCACATGCCAGTCGCCCCAGGCCAACTCCGCCATGGGCGCGTCCGCGCCGATTCCCTCAAGCCACTCCAGCGCCTCGGTCAAGGCTTCCGCGCGCGCCCACTGGCAATCTTCGACCTCGGGCGTGGCGGTATGATCGCACCACCGTGGGGCGTTCGTGAGCACATGGGAGACTCCAGTCGCGTTCCAGTAGGCGTAGCCCCAATAGGCGTCGCCAAGCTCATCGGCGAAGATCTTCTGGTTCAGCGCCCGAAGCCAGGCATAGAGCAGCAGCGGCTGGGGTCGGTCCGGTGCCATGTGGAAATCCCAGTCTGCCAGCAGCGCAACCGCCTGACCGGCCGGCGTCTCGTCGGCCGGCAGCCCCTCTATCAGAAGCGGCACGAGCTCCCGCGCCATCAGCGAGTGCGCATCCCGTTGCAGGTCCCAGCTGGCCTGGGGCGTGTGGCGAGGCTCGCTCTCCAGCACCTCGGCGATGCGGCGTGCACGATAGGTCGGCTGAAATCGCGTGGCCAGAAGGTGGGGATAGTCAGGTCCGGCAACGCGGTTGTTGGCATTGATCAGCAGCCCCTCGGTCGGATCCACCGCGTGCGGCAGGGACTCGAAGGGGATCATCCCGGACCAGAGGCGCTCGCGCTCGGCCCCCTCAACCGGCAGGCTGCCGTCAAAGCCTTCGCGAACCGGGACCAGAGCGGGAGCGTAAAACCCCGTCGTCCCCTCGCCGTTGGCCCAGAAGACGTTCTGCTGCGGACCGGTCCAAAGCCGCATGGCCTCGGTGAAGTCCTCCCAGCTCCGGGCGAAGTTCAGGCGATAGAGCGCCTCAGGCGAGCTGTCCGGTGCCGCGAGGTAGGACCAGGCCAGCGCCAGAACGCGACCGTCCTCGGCCGCATCGGAAGCCTGCTCGTTGACGTCGGAGATCACCGGCCCGTGCCGGGTCGCCCGAAAGGTCTCGGTCACGTCGTCGCCGAAGCGGACCCGAAAGGTCTCCTCGCGGGTCTCGAAGGGGACTGGGCCTTCAGGGGTCAGGTAGCGGGTCGGATCGCCTGGATCCAGCGTCTCGATCACCAGGTCCTGCGTATCGCTGTGCGTGGTCGTGAAACCCCAGGCCGCCTGACCGTTGTGCCCCAGTACCATGAGCGGAATCCCGGGCGAGGTGGCACCGGCCAAGACTCCCTCTGGCGTTTCCAGACGTGCCAGATACCAGGTTGCGGGCACCTGTAGACCCAGGTGCGGATCGTTCGCCAGCACCGGCTTTCCGCTGACGGTGCGGTTGCCGGCGACGGCCCAGACGTTGCTCGCGCCCAGCGTCGCTTCGCGCGGCAGAACCTCCAGGTAGCTCGAAAGGTCGCCGATATCGCCACCGGGAATCGTTGCCGCTTCAGTCATCTTGTTGGGAAAGAGATCGTCCAGGGCTTCCGGTCCGACGGCGGCGATGAGACGCGCATTGTCCAGTTCCTCGCGCCAGTTGCCGGACAGGCGCAGCGCCATCAGCTTGCCCCACAGCAGCGAGTGCCAAGGCTGCCAGCGCTCCGGCGAGCCGGCGATCAGGAATTCCGGCGGCCAGGGGCCCTCATGGGTTTCCAGGAAACTGTTGACGCCGTCGCTATAGGCTTCCAAAGCACTCCTCACCTCGGGACCGAGCTCGGCAGCATCGTCGCGAGCCCGGCCGGCGAGATCGAGTGCGCGCATCAGCCTATCGAAGTCCAAAGTCATGCTGCCGGCGACTTCCGACAGGCGGCCGGTCGCGATGCGGCGCAGCATCTCCATCTGTGCCAGACGGTCCTGAGCATGCAGGTATCCCAGCGCGAAGAAAGCGTCGTTCCAGCTCTCCGCTCTGATCGTAGGCACGCCGGCGGCATCGCGCAGGATCTCGACCGGCGCTTCCGGGCTGCCGACCACGATCTCGCCGTCGGTCTTCGGAAGCGAGCCCTGCAGCCAAATCCAGCCGCCGACGAGCCCCAAGACCAGCAGCAGGACTAGACCGGCCAGTCCTCGACCGACCCATTTCAAGACTTTGCGCATGCGCTTCGGTTCGTCTCCGCTCCTGATGGAACACAATCCCGCGAGTCAACCGCAATATGGCACCCTGGGACAGCTATAACAGTGCCGAGAGCGATCCAGATCACGCTCTTGTCCGCAACGGCAACGTCACGCTCTCCAGGAATGGTCGCCGGGTAAAACGATAGCGCGCCGGGCCGCCAGGTCGGCAAGAGAAGACGAGGCTTTCCTTCACGAAAGATTTGCCGCGACGGCATCGTCACGGCCTTGCTCCGGCCGGGCCGGCGACCCATGCTTGACCCTGACGCCGCGCCGGATTGCCGTGCCGGCCACCGAACAAGAGTAATCCTCATGACCGCGACCGCTTCCAAGACCGTGCCAGCCGCGCCCGTCTACGCGTCGGCCCTCGATCTCATCGGCAACACCCCGCTGGTGGAGGTCAAACGCCTGGATACCGGGCGCTGCCGCCTGTTCCTCAAACTGGAGAGCCAGAATCCGGGCGGCTCTATCAAGGACCGCATCGGACGCTCGATGATCGAGGCAGCGGAAGCCGACGGGCAGCTGAAACCCGGCGGGACCATCGTCGAAGCGACGGCTGGCAACACTGGCCTGGGTCTGGCCCTGGTGGCGGCGCAGAAAGGCTATCATCTGATCATCGTGGTGCCCGACAAGATGGCGCAGGAGAAGATTTTTCACCTCAAGGCGCTGGGCGCCGAGGTTCGGCTGACCCGCTCCGACGTCGGCAAGGGCCATCCCGAGTACTATCAGGACATGGCAGAACGGATCGCCGAGGAGGAAGACGCCTGGTTCGTGAACCAGTTCGGCAATCCAGCCAACCCCCTCGCGCACGAGACTACCACCGGGCCGGAGATTCTGGCGCAGATGGATGGCGACGTTGACGCGGTGGTCTGCGGCGTCGGTTCCGCCGGCACCATTACCGGTCTGTCCGACTACTTCGCCGAGAGCTCCCCCAAGACGGAGATGGTGTTGGCCGATCCCGAGGGGTCGATCCTGGCCGACTACATCGAGACCGGCAAAGTCCCGAACGAGGTGGGCAGTTGGATCGTGGAGGGGATCGGCGAGGACTTCATTCCCCCGATCGCCGATTTCAGCCGGGTCGCCAGGGCCTACTCGATCTCCGACAAGGATGCGCTGCTGGCGGCCCGCGCGCTGCTGCGCGCTGAGGGAATCCTCGCCGGCTCCTCCTCCGGCACGCTGCTGGCCGCGGCCCTGCGCTACTGCCGAGAGCAGACGTCGGAGAAGCGTGTCGTGGCCTTTGTCTGCGACAGCGGCAACAAGTACCTCTCCAAGATGTACAACGATTTCTGGATGCGCGATCAGGGTTTCATCGAGGAACCGGCGACCGGCGACCTGCGCGACCTGATCGCCCGGAAACACAGCGAGCACGCGGCCGTCACGGCCGCGCCGCAGGACACGCTCGCTCAAGCCCTAGGCCGCATGAAGCTCTACGACGTCTCTCAGCTGCCCGTGCTCGACGAGGCAGGTCATGCTTGCGGCATCGTGGACGAGAGCGACATTCTGCTGCGCGTCTTCGGCGATCGCAGCCGCTTCGCGGATCCGGTCAGCACGGCCATGACCGAGAAGCTGGATATGCTGCCGCCGAGCGCCACCATTGAGGATCTCCTGCCGATCTTCGACCAGGATCACGTCGCCATCGTCGCCGACCGGACGCGCTTCTACGGCGTGATCACCCGCATCGACCTGTTGAACCACTTGCGCCGGCAAATGCCGTAACGGACGGATCCCTTATGCCCGACACACACAAGCCCAACCGCTCCAGCTTCGCGACCCGTGCGATCCATGCCGGACAAGAGCCTGATCCGACGACCGGCGCAATCATGACGCCGATCTACGCCACCAGCACCTACGTTCAGGAGAGCCCCGGCGTCCACAAGGGCTACGAGTACTCGCGCAGCCAGAATCCGACGCGGCTGGCCTACGAGCGCTGCATCGCCGATCTGGAAAGCGGCGCGGCCGGCTTCGCCTTCGCCAGCGGTATGGCCGCGACGGCCACAGCGCTGGAGCTGCTGGACAGCGGCGACCACGTGATCGTCATGGACGACGTCTACGGCGGCACCTATCGCCTGTTCGAGAACGTGCGCCGGCGCTCGGCAGGCCTCGACTTCACCTTCCTGGACCTCTCCGACCTGGAGGCCTTTCAGGCTGCGATCAAGCCGAACACGCGGATGGTCTGGCTGGAGACGCCGACCAACCCGATGCTCAAGCTGGTCGATCTGGAGGCCATCGCCCGGATCGCGCGCGACCGCGGCCTGATCACGGTCGCGGACAACACCTTCGCCAGCCCCTGGGTCCAGCGTCCGCTGGAGTTCGGCATCGACCTGGTCATGCACTCGGCAACCAAGTATCTCGGCGGACACAGCGATCTGGTCGGCGGCGTGCTGGTGGCCCGAGATGCGCCGGACCTGATTGAACGCCTCGGCTACCTGCAGAACGCGGTCGGCGGCGTGCAGGGGCCTTTCGACTCCTTCCTGGCGTTGCGCGGCCTCAAGACCCTCCATCTCCGGCTGGAGCGGCACTGCACGAGCGCGCTGGCGGTGGCCGAGTATCTGGAGAAGCACCCGAAGGTCTCGCGGGTCGTCTATCCGGGGCTCCCCAGCCATCCGCAGCATGAACTCGCCAGGCGGCAGATGCAGGGACCGGGCAGACCGGTCGGCGGCGGCATGGTGACAGCCGTGCTGGACGGCGGGCTGGAGGCCTCGCGACGCTTTCTGGAGCGGGTTCAGGTCTTCGCGCTGGCCGAGTCCCTCGGCGGCGTGGAAAGCCTGATCGAACACCCTGCCATCATGACCCATGCCTCCATTCCGGCCGATAAGCGCGCCGCCTTGGGTATCGACGATGGTCTCGTCCGCCTGTCCGTCGGCGTGGAGGGCTGCGACGACCTGATCGCCGATCTGGGTCAGGCGCTCGCCTGAGAGGCGTCGGACGGTCGCCTCGGAAGAGCGTGCGACCCTCGATATTCAGGAAAATCAAAGGCTTTCTAACCCTCCTTTAACCTTGCTCCCGCAGTCTGTCGTGAGGTGCTCGAAAGGGCACACCTCCAATGACAGGCAAACGCGATGGCAGGCGGCGAGAATCACGCGCCGATCATTATCAAGAAGGTCAAGAAAGGCGGCGGGCACGGCCATCACGGCGGTGCCTGGAAGGTGGCCTATGCCGACTTCGTGACCGCCATGATGGCCTTCTTCCTGCTGCTTTGGCTGCTCGCCTCTACTTCGGAGGAGCAACGCGAGGGGATCGCCGACTATTTCACCCCCTCCGTCGTCACGGACTCCAACGCCAGCGGCGCCGGCGGCATTCTCGGCGGCCAGACCGTGACCACGGACGGTGTCGCTCGGGATACGCGAGCCCCCATGGGCTTCGTCTCGGGAACGGCGGAGGAGGAGTCTGACCGCGACGACGGCGACACCCCACCCAGCCCCTCCGAGATGTCCGACGACAGCGATTTCGACGACACCTTCGACGGAATGACTCCCGATCAAGTCGCCGCGGCCGAGGCCAAGGCGGAAGAAGAGCGCAAGGAATTCGACAAGATCGCGGCGCAACTTCGAAACACGCTCGCCAGCCTTCCGGAACTCAGCGACCTGAGCGAGAACCTCTTGGTCGACCAAACGCCTGAGGGCCTGAGGATTCAAATCGTCGACCGGCAGAACAGGTCGATGTTCGCTTCGGGCTCGGCCCTGCCGCTGGCCCATACGCGCACGCTTTTGAACCTTGTGGCGGACGCCGTGAAGTCGTTGCCGAACGACGTGGCGATCAAGGGACATACCGACGCCGCGCCCTTCCGTAGCAGCGACGGCGGCTATTCGAACTGGGAGCTTTCCAGCGACAGAGCGCACGCAAGCCGGCGCGCCCTGCTCGCGTCGGGGCTGCCGACCCAACGGGTCGCCTACGTTGTTGGCAAGGCAGATCGGGAACCGTTGAATTCCGAGGACCCCTTCGACGCGGCAAACCGCCGAATTTCGATCGTGCTGCTGCGCGACGGACTGACCGAGGCTCAGGCCGAGGGCGGCGCACCGATCAAGATCGAGCCTGCCTTCGAACCGCCGCCCCTGTTCGAGCGGAGCGAGAGGTCGGACCAGCCAACGGCTACCCAGGTCAGGGCGACAGCGGACGGGTCGGCGGGCACCGGGCCGGCCAACGGCGAGGTTTCCGTGACGCCGACAGCGCCTCGCGAGAGCAGCCCGGCCGAGACGACCGTCTCGACAAGCGTCGTATCCGACGGGTCGGCGCCGGCAGACCCCTTCGCCAACGTTCTGACCTTCGGAAACTAGAGCATAATCGCACTCTAAGCTTCTGATCGAATGACGATTTTCGCTTGAGGCGCCTCCTTACTCTGGAGACCGGTAAGCGGCGAGTTGCTTGCGGTGCGCGACAGCCAAGCCCACATCCTGCTTTGCAGGCTTCGCGGTGTGGAACCGAAACCCGGCTTCCATATTAGTGAAGAGACGCGCTTCAATTTATTGAATTCACAAGGAACTCAATGTAAGCGCGGTTGCTGCACAGCAGATCGGAGCCGCCGTCCCGTGACAAGCAACCTTCCAGTCCGCCGCCCCTTTCTGATGCGTCTCGGAGAGGACGGCAGCAAGGCCTTCGAGGAGTCCGCGCTCTTCGAGGAGATCCTGACGCGCCGGACCACCGCCTTCATCATCGATGCCGTCGTTCTGGCGATTCTCGCCGTCGTCCTGTGGTTCTCTCTCGGCCTGCTTGGAATACTTTCGTTCGGTCTGCTGCTGCCGCTTCAGGCGGCTGCCCTGACGCTGCTGCCGATCGCCTATCATACCCTGTTCATCGGCGAACGCGGCGCCACACCAGGGATGCGCCTGATGGATATCGAGGCACGCAGCCTAGACGGCCGACGGCCGGACTACCTTCAGGCTTTCGTCAGGTTGGCCACCTATTCCGTCTCCGTGGGTATCACCGGCCTGCTCGTTCTGGCGGTCGTCTTCTTCAACGACAAACGCCGGGCGCTTCATGACTTTCTGTCGGGAACGGTCGTGGTCCGCAGCCACGCCGCCCGGCAAAGCGACGACCTACCGGACTGACGCCGCACGCGCCGAGTAAAGTCCGATCCGGCCCAATCTCGCCGTCACTGGAAGCACGACAACCCACCCCCAGCGAAGAGCGCCTAAACCTCATGATGAGAGCAGGATTCACGCCTGAGGTGGGATCGCCAGAGCGATCCCACCTCAGGCGATCCTGCTCTAGAAACAACTTGCCATAATGCACGCGGGAATGAAGGCTGCGGGATCGTTGTTCCCTTGAACACAGACAGGATCGCCTGTTGGCACAGACCGATAGCACCCTTCTCTCCGCTTACGACCCCGACGGATATTACTGCGAGCTCCACGGCCTACCGAACCAGCCTCTGATCGAGACGGAACAGACGCGCCGGCACCTCGACCGGATCACGCTCGAACAGCTACGCACACGCTCGGCCGATGCCGAACGGGAGCTCTACAACTTCGGCATTACCTTCACCGTCTACACCCAGAAGGATGCCGTCGACCGGATCCTGCCCTTCGACGTGATCCCCCGCGTGATCTCGGCTGCGGACTGGAAAATCATGGAAACCGGGGTGAAGCAGCGGGTCGCGGCGATCAACGCCTTCTTGCTGGACATCTACGGCGCGGGCAAGGTGATCAAGGACGGCGTCATCCCGGGCGAGCTGATCTACAGCAATCCCAACTACCGTCCGGAGATGGAGGGCTTCGCGCCGCCGCTTGGCACCTATGCGCACATCGACGGGACCGACATCGTACGCGATCACCTGGGAACCTTCCGGGTGCTGGAAGACAACGCACGTACGCCCTCCGGCGTCTCCTACGTCGTCGAGAACCGCCATCTCATGCAGCGGGCCTTTCCCGACCTGATGGCGGGCGTCGGCATTCGCCCCGTGTCTAACTACGGCGACAAGCTGCATGAGGCGCTCGCCGCGCTCGCGCCCAAGGAAGTCCTGGATCCGCAGGTCGCCCTGCTCTCGCCGGGCGTCTTCAACTCCGCCTACTTCGAGCACATCTTCCTGGCGCGCGAAATGGGCGTTCCCCTCGTCGAGGGACGCGACCTGGTGGTCGAGGCGGACGACCGGGTCTTCATGAAGACGGTCGCCGGCTACAAACCAGTGCACGTGATCTATCGCCGGATCAACGACGATTTCCTGGATCCTCTGGCCTTCAACCCGGACTCCATGCTCGGCGTTCCCGGCCTTTTCGCGGCCTACCGCAAGGGTACGGTCGCGCTGGCCAACGCAGTGGGAACCGGCGTCGCCGACGACAAGGCCGTCTATGCCTACATGCCGCGCCTGATCAAATATTACCTCGACGAAGATCCGATCCTGGCGAACGTGGACACCCACATCTGCCGCGAACCGGAGGGCCTTAGCTACACACTCGACCATTTGGAGGAGCTGGTGGTGAAACCGGTCGGAGAAGCGGGAGGTTACGGCATTACGGTCGGGCCGCGCGCCTCGCAGGAGGAGATCGAAAGCTGCCGGGCCGCGCTGCAGGCCGATCCGGCCAACTATATCAGTCAGCCGATGGTCCGCCTGTCGGTCTGTCCGACCTTAACCGACGAAGGTGTCGCGCCGCGCCACGTCGATCTGCGCCCCTTCGCCATCACCGGCCAGTCGACCTGGGTGCTGCCCGGCGGCCTGACCCGCGTGGCGTTGCGCAAGGGCTCGATCATCGTCAACTCGTCCCAGGGCGGCGGCAGCAAAGACACCTGGGTGCTGGAGTAAGCGGCGGGCCATGACAACCTCTTCTTTGCTCTCCCGTTACGCCGAAGCCATCTTCTGGATGGCCCGCTACGTCGAGCGCGCAGAGAACCTCGCCCGTATCCTGGATGTGCACGAGAGCTTCAGCCGCGACATGCGCGGCGGCCAGAACTGGGGCGCCATCGTTCAACTCTACGCCGACGAGGAGGCCTTCTCGGCGCGGCACGACGAGGCCAGCACCGAGGCCGTGCTGGAGTTCTACATTCTGGACGAGACGCACCCGGGATCCATCGTGCAGCTGGTCAAGGCGGCGCGTGAGAATGCCCGCAGCCTACGCCCACTGATCTCGACCGAGATGTGGATCAACCTCAACACCTTCTACAATCGCGTGCGTGCCCTGAGGCCCGAGGACGTCGCGGAAGAACGCATTGCGCGCCTCTGCGGCGCCATCAAGGAAAGCTGCCAAAGCCATACCGGCATCACGGAGGGCACCTTCTATCGCGACGAGGGTTGGTACTTCTATCAGCTCGGCCGTCTGCTCGAGCGGGCGGACCAGACCACCCGCCTGGTCGACGTGAAGTACCATCTGCTCATGCCCAGTCCCGAGGACCTGGGAAGCAACCTGGACATCCGCCAGTGGAACGCTCTGCTAAGGTCTGCGGCCGGCTACCACGCCTTTCGCCGCGTTCATCCCTCCGGTATGAGCCCCGCCAAGGCCTCAAGCTTCCTGCTGCTCAACCCTCTCTTTCCACGCTCTGTCGCGTCCTGCATCGACTCGATGGACAGCATCCTGAACGACTTGCGCGCGCTCTACCGCCTGCGTGGGGGCGCGGGCGCTCTCGAGGTTCTGGACGAACTGCGCGCGGTCTACCACGACCGCTCGATCGAGAGTATTCTGCAGCGCGGTCTGCACGAGCACCTGGACTGGACTCAGCTGCGCCTTATCGACGTCGGCGCTGCTGTGGGGCATGATTTCTTCGGTTACGAAACGGCCCTGACCGAGGGCCAAACCCAGGCTCAGGCCTAGGTCCTTCGGCAGGATCGCCGGTGAAGGCTCACGAGGCCGGCGCGGTCCCGCTGGCAGCGGGTAGAGGGAAGCCTATCTAGACGTCATGCCGAACGAGGCCTTCGATAGCGCTCTTGGCCTGCTCGACGCTTCCGCGTTCGAGCCGTCGCGACGTCAGGAGATCGCGCGGCCGACCTTGTCCGAGCCTTGCAACGCCCTCTTCGTTCTGCGCGAAACCCCCTGTCCCTACCTGGAGGGCCGCTTCGAGCGAAAGCTCGTCGCCGAGTTGCCGCCGGGCGACACAACCCTCTATACAGAGTTGAGCCGAGCCGGTTTCCGGCGCTCTCATCGCTTCGCCTACCGGCCGGCCTGCAGCGGCTGCGAAGCCTGCGTTCCGGTACGCATCCCCGTTGCGGACTTCCGACCGAGCCGCTCTCAGAAGAGGATCGCCAAGCGGAACGCCGATCTGGCCGTTCGCAGCCGCCCGGCCAAGGCAGACGGCGAGCAGTACGAGCTGTTTCTCGCCTATCTTCACGCCCGTCATAGCGGCGGCGAGATGTCCAGCATGGCCTACGCCGACTACCGGGCCATGATCGAGGACACCGTTCTGCAGAGCCAGATGATCGAACTGCGCGACGGCGAGGACCGTCTGCGGGCGGCCTGTCTGGTCGACTGGCTGGAAGACGGTCCGTCGGCCGTCTACAGCTTCTTCGACCCCTCCGAACCCGACCGTTCACTGGGTACCGAGATCATTCTGCGCCTGATCCAGGAAACCCGGGAGCGCCGGCTGCCGGCCGTCTATCTGGGGTACTGGATCGCGAACTCGCCGAAGATGGCCTACAAGGCCAAGTTTCGGCCCCTCGAAGCGCTTGGGCCGACGGGCTGGCGGCTGCTGCCGGAGAGCGGGTCGCAGGAGGACTGAGCGGACCTCCCGGGCGGCGGCAGCGACGGCCCCAATCGGTTGCGACTTCGCTCGGCAGCCCGTAAGGTCCCAGCCACTGAGGCTTCCGGCGGCATGCTGGTGTGCCGCCTCGGGTGCGGATCGCCGGAACGGCGGACGCGAGATCCATGACAGGGATGACGAACACAGGGAGGAGTTTGAGATATGCAGCGCCGTAAGTTCTTGAAGGGCGCCGGGGTCGCCGGTGTTGCCGCAGCGGGTGCGGCAGCAGGTGCGTTCCCCACGCCCGCGATTTCCCAGGATATGCGCGAACTGCGCATGGTCACGACCTGGCCGAAGAATTTCCCGGGCCTGGGCACGGGCGCCCAGCGGCTGGCCGATCGGATCACCGCTGCCACCGGCGGCCGGATCACCGTTAACCTGTTCGCCGCCGGCGAACTGGTGCCCCCCTTCGAGTCTTTCGATGCGGTCTCCGAAGGCACGGCCGACCTGTTCCACGGCGCGTCCTATTACTGGCAGGGCAAGTCGAAGGGCTTCAACTTCTTCACCGCCGTGCCGATGGGCCTCACCTACACGGAAATGAATGCCTGGCTCTACCACGGCGGCGGCCATGACCTGTGGGTCGAGCTGGCCAGCGACTTCAATCTCATGCCCTTCCCGGCCGGTTCCACCGGATCGCAGATGGGCGGCTGGTTCCGTCAGGAAGTCAACTCGGTCGAGGACTTCAACGGCCTGAAGTTCCGTATGCCCGGCGCCGGCGGCGAGGTCCTGCGTCAGCTCGGGGCGGCCGTGGTCAACCTGCCGGGTGGCGAGATCTTCCCGGCCCTGCAGTCCGGCGCGATCGACGCGACCGAGTGGGTCGGCCCCTGGAACGATCTGGCCTTCGGTTTCCATCGCGTCGCGAGCTACTACTACTATCCCGGCTTCCACGAGCCCGGTTCCACGCTCGAGTGCACCATCAACCTGGACGTCTGGAACTCCTTCTCGGACAGCGACAAGGCGCTGATCGCGGCCTGCTGCGCGGCCGAGAACGACATCATGATGGCGGAGTTCAACGCGCGGAACGGCGACGCCCTCAACACGCTGGTGAACGAGCACGGCGTCAATCTGCGCCAGTTCAACCAGGACATCTTCGACGCCTTCGCCGTGGCCTCCGCAGACGTCCTGGCCGACATGGCGGCCGAGTCCGGCATGGTTGATCGAATCTACACCTCCTACACCGAATTTAAGCAGAAGGCGATGGACTGGACGGCCCTGTCCGACCAGAGCTACGCCGACATGCGCCGGGTCGCGACGGAAAACCTCTGATCCGTCGTCGGTATCTCAGTTTCAGGCGGCCCGCTCTCTCCGGAGGGCGGGCCGTTCTGTTTTTTCGTCACAGAGCGGATGGTTTCAGCTATACAGACGCCGCTTCACATCTGAGACGGGATAAATCCCGCAAGACGAGAGTCGGGCGCGAGACAAGTTTGGGGGTGACCGGTTGAGGCGTTGCGGCGTCGCGACCGGTCGGCGAGGCTCGCGCAGACGACGAACAGGGAACATTGGGACTCGACATGTCGGTTTTTGCCCAAAGCGGGTCCGGCAGAGCCGCGACCCGGCCACCGGTGCTTTTGTCAGCGGCACTGGTGCTGCTGTTCTTTCTTCCATGGGTGCACTGGACGATCGACGGGGAGCCGCGAAGCCTGGCCGGCTACGACGTGCTGGTCGAAGGCTTCCGCGCCCCAACGCTCAGCCGTCAGGCCGCCGAGGCTGCGATCGCCGAACAGGATGCGGCGCTGAACCAGGCGATCGAGCGGGCGCGGGAGCGTGCGGCCGAGGCCCGAGCCGACGCGGACGAAGCAGAGGCCGAGGCTGCGGCCGCCCCAGGCGACGAGCGCCTGAGCAGCCGTGCGGAGCGTCGGGTCGGCAGCGCCGAGCGGGCCGAGGAGCGGATCGGCGAGGCTGAACGGCAGCTCGAGGCCTACCGACAAACCGATCACGAGCTCTGGACCCATAGCCTGTTCTACCTCTACCCCTTGCTGCTGCTGTTGCTTCCGCTCGGGACTCTCGGGGCTCTGGCTCGCGGGATTTCAGGTCGCTCGGCGGCGCCCTTCGCCCTTGCGGCGGCGGCCGGCGGCATCTGGGCGTTGATGGCACCGCACCTCTGGTTCGGCATGAGCGTGGTCTTCGGACTGACGCCCGTCGGCGTCCTCGTCTTTCTGCTTAGCCTCGCCCTGATCCCGGCCGCGCTCGGCCTGGAACGCACGGCGGACGCGATCGATCAGGTCAACCGCCGGATCGGGACGACCGTCGCCTGGTTGGCGCTCTTCATGGTGCTGGTGCAGTTCGCCCTGGTGCTGATGCGTTACGTCTTCGGCATCGGCTCGATTATGACCCAAGAGTCGCTGATCTACGCCCACGGCACGCTCTTCATGGTGGCAGCCGGCTATACCCTGCTGGTCGGCGGGCACGTCCGTGTCGACATCTTCTACCGCGAGGCGGAGCCCCGGAAGAAAGCCTGGGTCGACCTGATCGGCGTGACCGTCCTGCTGATCCCGGTCTGCCTGCTGATCTGGCGCTATTCCCTGCCCTACGTTCTGAGTTCCTGGGCCGTTCTGGAAGGGTCGCGGGAAACCAGCGGCATTCAGGGCGTCTACCTGCTGAAGAGCTGCATTCTGGTGTTTGTCGTGCTGATGAGTCTTCAGGGCCTCTCGCTGGCCTTCCGATCCATCCTGGTGATCGCCGGCCTGCGAAAGACGGCAGGCACGGCAACGGCCGGGGGGCACTGAGCGATGGGCGGAATCCTCGACCTTCTGATGTTCATCACCGTTTGCGTGGTGCTGCTGTCCGGCTTTCCCGTCGCCTTCACTTTGGCCGGTACCGCGCTGATCTTCGGCATGCTGGGCTTCGCCTTCGGCGTGTTCGAGCCGAACACCTTCTTCGGCGCCATGCCCCAGCGCATTTTCGGTGTCATGACCAACGAGGTCCTGATCGCCGTTCCGCTCTTCGTCTTCATGGGCGTCATGCTGGAACGCTCGAAGGTCGCCGAAGAGCTTCTGGAGAACATGGGCCGCCTGTTCGGCACGCTGCGCGGCGGTCTGGGAATCTCCGTGTCGATCGTCGGCATGCTGCTCGCGGCCTCGACCGGCATCGTCGGAGCCACGGTCGTCACCATGGGCCTGCTCAGCCTGCCCACCATGCTACGCAACGGCTACGACCCCAAGCTCGCCTGCGGCTCCATCTGCGCGGCCGGCACGCTCGGCCAGATCATCCCCCCCTCCATCGTTCTGGTTCTGCTGGGCGACGTGATCTCCAACGCCTATCAGCAGACCCAGCTGTCGATGGGCAACTTCTCGCCCGAGACCGTTTCGGTCGGCGACCTTTTCGCCGGCGCCCTGCTGCCGGGCCTGATGCTGGTGGGGCTCTACATCTCCTATCAGCTTGTCAAGTCGCTGATCGACCCGCAGTCCTCTCCGGCGCTGCCCTACGACGAACGCCGGCGGGACATGAGCCAGCGACAGATCCTGATGCAGGTTCTGCACGCCCTGCTGCCCCCGGTCATCCTGATCATCGCCGTGCTCGGTTCGATCCTGGCCGGAATCGCCAGCCCGACCGAGGCCGCCGGTGTCGGTGCCGTAGGCGCCCTGATGCTGGCCGGCCTACGCCTGGACGAGAAGCGTGGCGTGGCGATCTACCTTTCGGGCGGCTGTCTGGTGGCTCTCCTGATCCTGACCGGCTACGCGGACCTGCGGGTCACCCGGCAGGTGATCCCACCGCAGGATCAGGTGCTGATCGGCCTCGCAGTGCTGCTGACACTGGGGCTCGCCTACGGGGTCGTGGTCAGCCTGCTGCGGGTCCTGCGCACCGGCGTGTTGCGCGACGTGATGCAGGGCACCACCCAGGTCTCCGCGATGGTCTTCGTCATCCTGATCGGCGCAGCGCTCTTCAGCCTGGTCTTCCGCGGTCTCGGCGGCGAGGAGATGGTGCACGAGTTCCTGACCGGCATGCCTGGCGGCGTCTGGGGCGCCATCGTCACGGTGATGATCGTGATGTTCATCATGGGCTTCTTCCTCGACTTCATCGAGATCACCTTCGTGGTGGTCCCGATCGTCGCGCCCGTGCTCTTCACCTTCGGCGTCGATCCGGTCTGGCTCGGCGTGCTGATCGCCGTGAACCTGCAGACCTCCTTCCTGACGCCGCCCTTCGGCTTCGCGCTGTTTTACCTGCGCGGCGTCGCGCCGCCCGAGATCCAGACGATGGAGATCTACCGAGGCGTGATCCCCTTCGTGATCATCCAGATCGTCGCGCTCTTCATCCTGGCAAGCTTCCCCGGCCTGGCCACCTGGTTCCCGAGCGTGGTCTTCGGGTAGCGGGAGGCGGAAACCAGAAGACAGCCGGCAAAAGATCTTTCTAATTATCTGTTTTAGTTCACAAACACATGCATTTGCTCCCTGCGCAGCGAATGCATGTGATGTGATATGATGTGGTGTGGTGTGATGTGATATCAGTTCATCGTGAGGAGATGGTCCGTGCTGACTATCGAGATCGAGCAGGAAGTTGACGGTCGTTTCATCGCGGAGATTCCCGCTCTTCCGGGCGTGATGGTTTACGGTACCACTCGACAGGAAGCCCTTGCGAAGGTCGAGGCGCTGGCGCTCCGAACGATTGCCGACCGACTCGAGCAGGGTGAACCGACACCGGATTTCCCACAAATCTTCTCTGCTGCGTGAGCGAATGGAAAGCGACCCGAGCCCGTCGCGTTCTTGCCGCACTTGAGAAGACGGGCTGGCATGTCAAACGGCAGCGCGGATCGCACCGGGTGCTTGCTAAGCCCGGACAACCAAACGTGGTCTTTGCTTTTCATGACAGAGAAGAGATCGGCCCGCGCATGCTTGCAAGAGTTGCACGACAGACCGGCTTGAAACCTGGAGATCTTTAGCGAGAGAACAGTTCCCACCTCTCAACCGTACCCCCATACTCCAGGAAGTGGTTCGGTTGCCAACGCCCGGAAAGGGCCAGCTTCCCGCCCTCGCTACTTGGTTCCCAGGCGTGCTCTTCGGGTAGCGGACGCGGTTACGACTTGACCGGCAGCCCTGATCGCGAGGAACGCACCCCCATCAGAACCGATACTCGTCAGAACTGGTACTGGAGGAACAACCCGATCTGGCGCGGTGCACCGGCAAGCGCGGGTTCGACCAACCCTCCCGAGCCGATTCCGTCAGCGCGGGACACGATGTAGTCCTTGTCGAAGAGGTTGTTGACGTAGGCGCCCGCCGTGAGGCCGATTTCGTGCTCGAAGGCAAGCTGCGCATTGGCAATGAACCAGTCGTCGCTCTCGTCGTCGGACGTGTTGGCAGCGTCCGCGAAAGCGCTGTCGTTGTAGATTCCCGTAACGTTGAGAAACCAGTTATCGAAAAGGACATAGTCCACCGAGAGCGACGCCGTTATCGGCCGCGTTCCGGCGAAGCGGTTGCCGGAAAAATCGACGTCGTTGCTGACGAAATCGCGGAACTCGGTTTCGACCAGCGCCAAGCCGCCCCTCACTGACAGGTCTTCGGTCACGGCCGCCTCCAGCGAAAACTCGGCACCATAGAGTCTCGACTTCCCGGCGTTTTCCACAAGGAAGTCGCTGGGGGCGCCGGAAACGCCAAAGATGTTGACCTGCTGGTCCTCGATGCGGGAGTAGAAGGCGTTGGCGCGGAAGGCGAGCCTGTCTTCTAGAAAGGCCCCGCGGTAGGCCAGTTCAAGCGTGTCGCTGAACTCGGCTTCGAAGTCGTTGCGCTGGCCCGTATTCGTCGCGCGAACGCCGCCGGCCCGATAGCCGCGCTGATAAGTCAGGCTCACCCGCTGATCGCCGCCGTCGAAATCGTAGTTGACCCCCACCTTGGGCAGGAAGGCGCTGAAGGTATCGGATCCTTCAAAGCTGCTGTCCGCCAGCGGAGGGAAGGCTGCAACGACTGCCGGCGGAAAGCCGCCGGGATCGAAGGTCAAAGTGCTGTCGATATCGACCGTCTCCCGTTCGTAGCGGCCGCCGAGGGTGAAGCTAAGTCCCTCGATCAGCTCGTCGGCACCGATATCGACCTCGCCGTAGACTGCAAGGTTCTCGGTATCCTGCTGCAACTCGGCGTCGGAGGTCTGTATCGGGTCAAGGCCCGGGATTGGCGGCAGGGCTCCGGTAAAATCGAAGGTGGAGAGGTTGCGGCGGTCGTCGTCGATCTGCGTGTAAAAAACGCCGGCCGTCCCAGTGAAGCGTCCGAGCGCGAAGTCCAGGAAAACATCCTGCTCGAACACGCCGACGTCGGGTGTGAAGTCCCGGAAGAAGGCGTTGTTCGTCTCCGCGAAGGGCGCATCCTCCGCCGTGCCGTCTTCGTCGACCAGACGCTCCCCTTGTCTGTTCAGGTAGGACGTTTCCGAATTCAGAGTCAGTGAATTTGTCAGGTCGTAGCGGAGGCGCAGACCGAAGATGTCATGGTCGGCGCCTTCGCGGTTCTCTCGGTTTGAGAAGTTCACGCGTTCATCGGGAAACAGCGCCTCCTCGATGACGTCGCCGTCGCCGCCGCCAAAGGTCTCGGCCCGTGTGTAGGAGAGGACCGCGTCGAATTCGTCAGTGGGGGCCCAGCGCAACTTCGCCCGGTAGGTGCGGGAAGAGGCCGGGTCCGACGCTCCGCCGCGTGTCGGATTATTGACGAAACCATCGGATTCCAGCGCGTCGATCGACAGACGCAAGGCGAAGTTTTCGCCGAGCGGTTGGTTCAGCGCGACCGAACCGCGACGCAGATCGTCCGACCCGAGTTCGCCCCGCGCCTTGTACTCCGGAACGAAGACAGGATCGGCGGAGCGCACGATGACGGCACCGGCGAGCGCATTGCGGCCCTGCTGGGTCGATTGCGGTCCGCGCAGGATCTCGACCTGCTCCAGATCCCAGGTCGAGTAGGGCCCGTAACCGACGGACGCAAAGTTCGGCAGCGAGACACCGTCGATCTGCACGTTGATCGTCTGACCGCCAGCAAAGTTGGTCCCCCGGTTGTCGATGCCGCGAATGACGAAGCCCTCGTTCTCGCCGTTGGAGGTGATGCCCGGCGTGCGGTTGATCAGGTCGTAGAGGTCCTCGTCGCCTCCGCTGCGCTCCAGTTCCTCACCGGTGACGACCACGGCGGAGGTCGGACTGTCCGCCAAGGGACGGTCGCGGATCTCGCCGCGAATGGTAATGGGGTCAAGAACGAGGGGCCCGCGCTCCAACTGGGTTGCGGCCAACTGCAAGAAGACCGTGTCACCTTCGGCGATCCGATAGGAGATCCCGGTACCGGCCAGAAGTCGGCGGAGCGCCTGTTCCGGAGAGAAGCTGCCGGTCGCTCCGGGAGACTCCAGGTCGCGAACGAGGTCAGCATCGACCGAGACCTGCAGGCCCGACTGCCGACCAAAGAGGGCCAGAGCGTCGAAAAGGGGTTGGGGCGGTATGGCGAAATCAATTTGCTGTACCTGGGCAACGACTGGCGGCGCGGATTGGGATTGCGCCCGAACCTGAGCCGGTGGAAACAGCATCGCCAAAGCTGCGGTAGAGATCAGCAGACCGCCACGGACCGCCGGGCGGCATCGCCCCGGTGCAGATAGAAACACCCCCACTTTCATGTACCCCTGTCGTTCGCCCCAACTCTTGAGCACGTAGACTGCGAATGCGTCTCAAGCGCGCCCCTAAAGTAAACAACGAGGGGTGGATCCGGTTTTTCGGGCGAGAGCGAATTTTTTTGATGCTCCGGGCGTAGAACCGCGCCGGAACCGGGCGCCGGGGTCGGAGGGTGACCTTCCCCTACTCGGCGGAGACCAGCAGCAACCAAGGAGACAGGCGGCGCACGACCGCACCATGGGCCCCCGCCATGGCGACAAGCGCTTCCTCCGGTTCGTCGAGATTATAGACGCCGGAAACCCGCCGGGCTCCCAAGGCCCTGTCGGTCAGGAGAATGAAAGCCGAGTGATATCGACTCAACTCCTCCACCGCGTCCGCCAAAGGCCGGTCTCGAACGACCATCTGGCCCTGCAACCATGCTCCCGCCTCGTCGGGCGGGGCCGTACCGCGCTGGAAACCACCGTCCCAACCGACTTGCAACCAGTCGCCTGCGCCCAACTGTTGAGCGACCGGTTCTTCGGCCTCCTCACGGTCGACACCGACCCGGCCGCGGCGAACGGCGACGCCCGCGCCTCGCTCACCAAGGCGCAGGTCGAACGCGGTCCCCAACACCTCTGCCGAAAGGTCTCGCGCCACCACCCGAAAGGGCCGCTCTGGATCGGACACCACCTCGAAGAAGGCTTGCCCCTTCAGCAACCGGACTCGGCGCTCGCCACTGGCGAACTCGACAGCCAAGGCACTGTCCGGCCCCAGATGCACCCGGCTGCCGTCGACCAGTTCCACGGAGCGCAGCTCTGCGGTCGAAGTGAGATGATCTGCTTCGATCCGGAGCAGCAGCATCGGCGCGGCGGCCACAATAACGATGGCGGCGAGAACGCCGGCGGCGATGCCCAGGGCGATCCGTCGTCCCCGCCCGCGACGCGGTAGAGGTGACGGCGGTCGCTGCCCTGTTCGCCGCCCTGTCCGCTGGCGGGCGACCGAACGGCCGTTTTCCTGGTTCCCCGCGACATGGGGGCCCCAACGCGCCCCGAGTGTCGGGGCCGTCCTTGCCATCAAGTCGTAGACATCGGTCGTGTCGACCCAAGCGGCGGCGTTCTGCGGACTGGCCGATACCCAGGCTTCGAAGCGGCTGCGCAGCTCGGCGTCGTCTGGCGACTCCTCAAGCGCGACCAGCCAGCGCCCGGCCTCGAGAGCCGCACGATCTCTCGTCTGCGTCTCAGTCTCGTCCGGTACCGTCACGAATACCCCTCACGTGCAGTCGTTCGACTGCCGATCGTCTCTTGCCCGGCCGTGACGCCTTGAAACGGCCAGCCAATGAAGAGACGAAGCAGACAGGCCGCTTTTCCGATGACGCGATGAAAATCCAACGAGAGACGAAGGATGGTCACGGGCTGGGAGAACATCATGGGCCTGGCCGGACCCGACGTCGGCAATGGGCAAGACCTTCGGCAATGATCTCATGGGTGACGGTGACGGAAATGCCGAGGTAGGCCGCGATCTCCTTCAGCTTACAGCCACCGAAGCGCCGCATCTCCAAGGCGATTCGGGTGCGCTCGGGCAGTTCCGCCATGGCGTCCCGCAGAAGCCGCAGTTCGTCCTTGGCGGCAGCGACGGCTTCCGGCGACGGCGCCTCGTCAGACAGGGCATTCACGACCTTGTCCGCATCGGGCTGCACGACCCGCTCCTCACGCAGCCGCCGACGATAGTCGTCGATCGCCAGATTGCGGACCACGCGGTAAAGATAGCCGACGGGCTCCTTGAGCGGTCGGCCGCTCACGACGGTCCCGAAGCGCAGCCAAGCCTCCTGGACCACCTCCTCCGCATGACCGGGATCGCCGACAATGCCGTTGGCGTAGTTCACCAAGGCCCGGCGATGGGCGAGATAGAGAGCCAATGCGCTGTCGTGCGGCAGCTTGCCGATCTCCTCCTGGCTCCCCACCCTCTGGAACGTCGGGCACGCGCCGTCTCTGCGACCCGTAAACTGCGAATGTTTCGCATTCTCTTAGTCGGGGCTGCCCTGCAGCGCAACCGAAGTCCGCTGTCGCGGCGACCACACCGCAAAGCATCACACACGGCAGAGCATCAGACGGGCGATTGCGGCAGAACGGGCCGCCTGGCTAAGACCAACCAGCTCTATGACCCGGCGGGGTAAGACCGCTCACCCCTATCAGGCACGTCAGTCGAACCTACCGTGCTTCGGAAAACCGCTGGGCGGCAGGCGACCGGCCTGGGCGCGCTTGCCGAGGAACTCGCGCAGGTCGAAGGTCCGACTGCGCTCCGGCCCCAGGCGGACCTCCAGGCCATCCTCCAGGCGGAAGGGTTTGGCATCCTTCAGGCCGCCGTCGCGGTACTTCTGCAGCGTCACGCCGCGTCCGCGCGTCATCTCCGGCAATTCGGCCAGCGGAAAGGCCAGCAGCTTGCGATTCTCGCCGATCACGGCCAGATGGTCGGCCGTCTCGGGCAGCGGGCGCAACACCTGCGCCTCGGCGCCTTCGCCCAGGTTCAGCACCTGCTTGCCGTTCTTGGTCTGGGCGACCAGCTCGTCTTCCGGCACCAGGAAGCCGCGTCCGTCCGATGCGGCGACCAACAGCTTGCGGCCCGGCTGATGGACCAGCACGGCCAGCAGATCCTGGTCGTTGGGCAGGTCGATCATCAGGCGCAACGGTTCGCCGAAACCGCGCCCGCCCGGCAGCTTGTCGGCACCCAGCGTGTAGACCCGGCCGTTGGTGGCGAAGATCAGCAGCTTGTCGGTGGTCTGACAGGGAACCGCGTAGCGCGCCTTGTCGCCCTCCTTGTACTTGGCGTCGGCGGCCGCCGTGCCGTGGCCCTTCATGGCGCGGATCCAGCCCTTGGCGGACAGCAGAACGGTCACCGGCTCGCGCTCGATCACGGCCTCCAGCGGCACCACCACCGCCGCCGGCGGGTCGGCGATGTCGGTGCGGCGGCGGCCGAGCGGACTGTCGGGCGCGAAATCCTTCTTCAGTTCCTTGAACTCGCGCTCCAGCAGCTTGAGCCGACGCGGCGCATCCTCCAGCAGGGATCTCAGATCGGCCTGCTCCTCGGTCAGCGCCGCGTGTTCCTTGCGGATCTCCATTTCCTCCAGCTTGCGCAGGGCGCGCAGCCGCATGTTGAGGATCGCCTCGGCCTGACCGTCGTTCAGCTCGAAGCGCCGCATCAGTTCGGCCTTGGGCTCGTCCTCCTCGCGGATGATGCGGATCACCTCGTCCAGGTTGAGGTAGGCGACCAGGTAGCCGGCCAGCACGTCCAGGCGCTTGGCGATGCGCTCCAGCCGGAAGTGGCTGCGGCGCTGCAGCACCTCATGGCGGTGATCGATGTAGGCCTGCAGGGCCTCGCGCAGGGAGAGCACGCGCGGCGTCTGCTCGCCGTCCAGGACGTTCATATTGAGGGACGCCCGCACCTCCAGGTCGGTCTGACGGAAGAGCGATTCCATCAAGACCTCGGGCTCGACGTTGCGGCTGCGCGGCTCCAGCACCAGGCGCACGTCCTCGGTCGACTCGTCGCGGATGTCGGCCAGCAGGACCAGCTTCTTCTGGCTCAGCAGCTCGGCGACCCGTTCGATCAGCTTGGCCTTGCCGACCTGATAGGGGATCTCCGTCACCACGACCTGGTAGGTGCCGCCCTTCTGACGCTCCACCTCCCAGCGGGCGCGCAGGCGGAAGCTGCCCCGCCCGGTGCGATAGGCCTCGACGATGGACTCGCGCGGCTCGACCAGCAGACCGCCGGTCGGGAAGTCCGGGCCCGGCACCTTCTCGACCAGGGTCTCGATGCTCGCGCCCGGATGGCGCACCAGATGGACCAGGGCATCGGCCAGCTCCGCCACGTTGTGCGGCGGGATCGAGGTGGCCATGCCGACGGCGATACCCTGGGCGCCGTTGGCCAGCAGGTTCGGGAAGTTGGCCGGCAGGACGACCGGTTCCTGCGCCTCGCCGTCGTAGGTCGCGCGGAAGTCGACCGCTTCCTCGTCGATACCCTCCAGCAGCCGGGCGGCCACGGCGGTCAGCCGCGCCTCGGTGTAGCGCATGGCCGCTGCGTTATCGCCGTCGATGTTGCCGAAGTTGCCCTGCCCGTCGATCAACGGATAGCGCAGCGCGAACTCCTGGGCGAGCCGCACCAGGGCGTCGTAGATCGACTGGTCGCCGTGCGGGTGGTACTTGCCGATCACGTCGCCGACCACGCGCGCCGACTTCTTGAAGGGCGTGTCGGGGTTCAGCCGCAGCTCGCGCATGGCGTAGAGCAGACGGCGGTGCACCGGCTTGAGCCCGTCGCGCACGTCGGGCAGCGAGCGGCTCATGATGGTCGAGAGCGCATAGGCCAGGTAGCGCTCGCTCAGCGCCTCGACCAGGCGCACCTCGCGAACCTCGCCCGACTCGGCAGTGGATTGGGGGGGCATCGGCAACCTCGTGTCTAACCGCTAGACACAGTATGCGCGACGCGACGGGGCCACAAGATTTTGGAACGCGGACCGGTGCGATCTCAGTGGAAAAGTCAGATCCTGCCCCGCGGCGGCTGGGCGCCCGCCGTAATATCTTTCGGTGAGGATTGGGCGCCCCGCGCCTTTGCGGTTTGCAGGACGTCGGGCCGCCAGAGGAGGAAGGCCCAGGCGGCGAGGATGGCGAGGGTGAGCGCAATCCAGCCCGCGATCACCGCCGCCACGCCCGGCGCCAGCTCGGGAAACTGCCGGCCGTCCCCGACCAAGGGGCCGTAGCCCCGCGCCTCGATCAAGCCAAAGGGCACGCTGGCCGCCAGCACCAGCAGCGAGACCGCCAGGGCCGCCGCCGTGCCCGGCCAGCGGTGGCGTGCCCGGTTCCCGGCCTCGCGCGCCAGACGGTGGGCGTGCAGCCAGGTGCCGGTCAGGATCAGGCCCGACAGCAGCAGCCCGAAGATGAACCAGATCCCCTTGCTCCAGAGCCCGCCGAAGTCCCCGAAGTGCAGCGGGTCTGCCGTGTCCGACCAGCGCCAGTAGAGCGAATAGTCGTTGGGCGTCTGTTCGAAGAGCAGCGCCCCCGTGCGCCGGTCCAGGTGGAGCTGGTTGGCCCGGTCGCGCACCAGCAGATAGCCCGCCTGCCCCTGGAAGATGGCCGTATCCTCGGTGAGAAAGATGTGCCGGATCGCCAGGTCGGGGCGTAGCTCCGCCGCCCGCTCCACCAGGGCATCGAGCGGCAGCAGAGGCAGCGCCGGATCGGAGGTCGCCGCCGGAATGCTGTGGACCGCGAAGTCGCCCGACCCGGCGAACCTCACCTTGCCGTCGCCGAAGTCCACCCGCGCGATCTCGAAGAGATACCAGACCCCGGTCACGCCGATCACCAGCAGGAACCAGACGGACCAAAGCCCCGCCAGCTTGTGGGTCTCGCTCCAGAAGGCCCGGCCGCGGCCCCGCGGCAGCTTGAAGAAGCGCCGCCACCAGCGCTTGTAGAAGACCAACGCCGCGACCAGCGAGACCAACATCGTCACCCCGAAGAGCGAGACGAGGTAGAGCCCGACCTCCGGCAGGAAAAGGTTCATGTGGAAGCTGCGGAAGAAGCGCTGAAGGTTGAAGTAGCTGCGCGCGCCTCGCACCTCCGCCGTCGAGGGATCGACATAGACCCAGACCAAACGCTGCGCCGGCAGGTTGATCCGCACCTGCGCGGCGGAAGCCGGATAGAGCGGCGCGCTCAGCCCGCGGATGGTCGCATCGGGATAGGCCGCCTGAACCGCCTCGGTGAGAACGCCCCAGCTCTGGACCCGTCCGCCGCTCTCGACCCTGGCCTCCGGCGTCACCAACCAGTCGAACTCGTTCGACAGAACAGCGAAGGTCCCGCTCCAGCAGATCACGAACAGCAAAAGCCCCGTGATCACGCCCGTGAAACTGTGAACCCGGAACCAGACACGGGTCATCGCGCAATGCTCTCGCTAGCTCCCACGCACTGCGCAACGCCGTCTCTGCTTTCAGTCACCATTCCATGGAATAGGAGAGCGACACGCGCGCGCCCTCGTCCGGTATCCAGAGAAAGGCATTGTTGTTTGCCTCGGCTGGGATCGAGGTGTACTCGGTGTTCAGGAGGTTCTCCACGCCGAGCTGCAGTGCGCCCGGACCGACATCGAAACTCGCGGCAAGATTGACGAGCAGGAGATCGTCGACCCTCCCTTCACCGAAGGCTGTGCTATCGCCGAAGGGGTCGCGCTTGCCGCGGTAGTTGAGCTGCAGCGTGTTGCGCCACCAGGGAAAGGGGTCGTAGTCCAGGTAGGCCGTGACCAGGACCGGCGGAACTTCCCGGCTTCCGATGCGCCGGACATCTCCCGACTCGGTCTCGCGAATGCCATCCTGCCAGGTCAGGACTCCGCCGACTCCCCACTGCGTAGCGATGCGCCAGTCGGCGCTTGCCTCTACACCCCAAAACTCGCGCGGCTCGCGTAACGGGGTGCAGGGGTTCAAGCCGTCGCATCGCAGCGCGCTCAAGAGGTCGGACTCGGTATAGAAACCGGCAAGGCCAAGACGAAGCGAGTCCCAATCGCCGCGAACCCCGATCTCGTACTGGTTGGACTTCGCCGGTTGCGGGTCGACCTGGTCGGCCGTGGCCGCCGAGCGGGCGGCACGCCCGAGCTGGGAGATCTCGGCCCCCTGGGAAAAGGTGGCATAGAGATCGACGTTGTCGTCGAGGAAGTAGACAAGACCCGCGTTGTAGAGCGTGAGATTGAAACTTTGGATATCGCCGCCGACGATACCGCCCGGACCGACCGCCGTCTCGACTTCGCCGCTGTAACGCTCGTGCCGCAGTCCGCCTGTCAACTGAAAGTCACCGATCGAAACGTCGAGCTGGGCGTAGGGCGCGAGACTATCGAGTGTCACATCGGGAGAAATAAAGTCGAATAGGACATCCGTATCGTCGTCGAAGCGTGGCCTATAAAAGCGATTACGCAGAAAGTCGACGCCGTAGGTGATTGCCGTGCCGTCCGTGACGAAGCCGAGCCCGTCCGTTACAAAATCGAGCGGTGTCGTCACAGCGGATCGGAGACCGTAGTAGTCGTTCATTTGCTCGTCGCGGATAACGGGACCTCCAAAAGTCGCAAAGTTCTCGATCTCAGATTTGCTTGTAAAAGCCTCAAGCCTCACGGACTGTCCCAGAACGTCCTCGTTCTCGTAAGAGAGATTCAGCGTGTAAGACTGGCGGAAGGACTGATCGCCCCTCGGCTCTTCCGACTGGGAGCCGAAGGTCTCGCGATAGACACCGGGTTCGATCCGGTAGTCTTCCAGAAAGTCGACATGCTGGAATGTACCGGTCAGGCGCAGCCGACCGAAGTCCGCCAAATCTAACCCGAAGGAGCCGTCGAGATTGCCGACAATCTCTCTGGCGTTGCCGAAGCCCGAAAAGGCATCGAAGCCGAGCGCGAGATCACCGTCGGGCGCGTACTCCGACCCGTCGTAGGCGATGCTGCCGCCGAGCTGATAATCGAAGTCGCCGACGATCTGAGAGACGCTCTGATAAAGGCTCGTGCGATGACTGCCGCCGATGCGATGCGGGTTGAAGCTCTCGCGTACCACTGTGCGCAGGGTCAACTCTTCGGACTCGGCCCGCGGCGTCTGCAGGGCGATGATTCCACCCGGCGAGCCGAACCCGAAAGCCGCGTTGGCGCCGCGCGCGACCTCGATCCCCGCGAGTTGGTCCGGACTCACGCGATTGAGATCGGAGCCGCCACTGGCACGAAGTTGCTCGTTGGTTGGGACTCCGTTGATGAATACCTGCGCGGTGCGACCGCGGATCTGCCGTACGCCGTTGCTGGTAGGGTTGAAGCCGGGAACGCGGCGCGAAATGACGTCTTCGAGCCGGCTCGCGGTCGCCAGTTCCTTCTGGATCTCCTCACGTTCGACGATGGTGATAGACGAGGGAACGTTGGAGAGCGGCACGTCAGCGCGGCGGGTGCCGAGAACGGTGATCGGCCCGAGCTGCAAGCGCTCCTCGCCGTTGTTCGCAAGCGCGGAGGTCAGCGTGACGGCGTTGGCACCGGTATAGCGGTACTGGAAGCCGCTGCCCGCCACCAGCCGGTCGAGCGCCTGCTCGGCCGTGAAGCTGCCGCTGAGCGCCGGCGCCATGTGCTCGCCGGCGGCGGCTTCGCTATAGAGGATCTGCAGTCCGGTCACGGCCGAGACCTCGGCAAGGGCCTGGGGCAACGGCTGCGAAGTGATATCGAAGCTGTAGGTCTGTTCCGTTTGGGCAAGGGCGGCCGGATCGGTCTGCGCCGCAGCCTCCTGCGCCAGAACCGGCTGCGTCTGGATCAACGCCAGAGCCAGCGCCGAGACCGTCGCCGACAACCAGCCGGCGCGCGCCCTGCCCCCCTCGCCCCTGATTGCCGTCTGGATGTCCCCCATCGTCCGCATGCCTGCCCCCGCCTTTCCCCGGTGATATCCCCAAAGCGCAAATGCGGCGCATTCGCACTCAGGGCTGAGACGAAACGGCGGCGGCAGATCCCCTAGCCGGGCGGCAAACTTTTTCGATCCTCGACGAAAATCGCGGAGACGGCGGTTAGCGGAGCAGCACCAGATAGCGGGTCAAACGGGTGACGCTGACCGGGAGCGTGTCCGCGATCACGGTCAGCGCAGCATCGGGATCGTCGGTCGTGAAAACACCGCTGACCTTGAGGCGGTGAAGCTCCTCGTCGAGGATCACGATGCGGCCCGGCCGGTAGCGGTTCAGCGCCGCGACCACCTCGGCAAGGGGCGTGTCGTAGAACACCAGTTGCCCGCGCAGCCAGGCCGTGGCCGCCGTGCGGTCGAAGGGCGCGGGGTCAGAGATCCCCTCGGCCGAAAGCTGCGCCTGCTGGCCCGGCACGAGCCCAAGGGTTTCCAGCGAACCTGGCAAGGAGAGCGCAACCCCGCCTTCGACCAGGTTCACCCGCGTGGCACCCTCGTCGCGACGGACGCCGAAGCTGGTGCCGGTGACCCGAACGCTGCCCTGCGGGGTCTCCACGGTGAAGGGACGTGCCGCATCGGACGAAACCTCGAACCAGGCTTCGCCGCGTAGCAGGCGGACATGACGTGCCGCCGGCCCGAAATCGACTGCGACGGCGCTGCGGGTGTTGAGCAAGATCCGGCTGCCGTCGGCCAGAGTCACGGGCGTACGTTCGCCGACGGCGCTTGCGTGGTCGCTCGCCAAGCCGATGGCGATGTCGTCTTTCCAGACACCCCCCGCGACGACCAGCAGCAGCAGGCAGGCGGCAACCGCCGCGACCCGCATGGGAAGAGGCCAGGCGGCCCGCCGAGGCGCTCCGCGCCAGCGCAAGGGACCGCTCTTGACCATCGGGGATGCGGCCGGCTGCAGTCGAGAGCCCGAGCGCGCCTCCGCCGCGAGAGCCCAGGCGACCGGCCGCTCCAGCGCGCCCCAGAGGCGTTCGGTCTCCTCCAGGGCCCGTTCGTGTCGCGGGTCGGCGGCGAGCCAAGCCTCGAAGTCCCGCCGCCGCTCGGCCGCACGCCCGACGTCCGCTTCGGGCTCGCGCATCCGCGCGTACCAGATCGCCGCAGCCTCCAGAATGCTATCGGGTAGCTCCTCCATGGCGTCGCCCGCCGGTCCCTTCATGGCCACCTGCCCGCACCATCGCGCTCACCGGCATCCGGCCCTCTTCGCGACAAGCCGTCGTCCGGATGGCGGTCCCTGCTCCTAGGACGGCTGCGGTCCCCCGAATCCCCCAGCCGGAAATGCGCCTTCCGATAGAAGGACTCGGATCGGCGACGGCTGGCCCCGGCCGCCGGGATCGCACGATGGTTCCGTCTCAAACCTTCCGCCCCGCTTCTCTCAGTTTCCGCCGGCAATGCACCATCGCGCGCGCGAGATGGTTCTCGACGGTTTTCTCGGAGATGTCGAGGCGCAGCGCGACCTCGCGCATCGTCAGCCCCTCGCCGCGATAAAGCAGGAAGACGAGGCGGCACTTTTCCGGAAGCTCGCGGATCGCGGTGGAGAGGATGGCGAGTTCTTCCCGCGCCGCCGCGACTTCGTCGGCAATCGGTTCGGACGACGCGATCTCCAAAAGAGCGCGATCCGACACCGACAGCGGATCGTCGTCCCAGGCGGCCGGTTCCAGACCCTCCTGTCGCCGGACACGGCGCAGATGGTCGACCGCGATGTTTCCGGCCATACGGTAGAGATAGGCGCGCGGGTTGTCCGGCATGGCACCGGCCGAGGTGCTGGCCCGGATCCAGGTTTCCTGCACCACATCCTCGGCAAGCGCCTGCGACCCGGTACGGCGCAGCACGAAACGGCGCAGTTCCTCGTAGTGGGCTTCGACCGCCTGAGCCAGGGACTGAAAGGAACCTTGGGGCATCCGAACCGGCGCTAGCTGTGCGCGAAGAGTGTCGCGCAGAAGGTCAGGCCGCCGCGCGCCGGAGGGCCGGCAGAGTGACAAGCGTCCGCAACGGGGAAGCCCTAGGTATAAATTTTCTGAGAATCATTCGCAATCGCGAGTTCGCCCCCCGCGGAGCGCTACGGTGGAGCGGTGTTTCAGGCTATCGCTCGACAGTCTGTTGCCCTTGGGCGCTGTTAGACCAAGTCGGCCTGGCGCCGCCGCCGGATTTCGCGCCCCCGTGCGGTCTGCAGAACCTCGGGTTTCCAGAGGAGGAAGACCCAGGCGGCGAGGATGGCGAGGGTGAGCGCAATCCAGCCCGCGATCACCGCCGCCACGCCCGGCGCCAGCTCGGGAAACTGCCGGCTGTCCCCGACCGTGGGGCCGTAGCCCTGCGCCTCGATCAAGCCAAAGGGCACGCTGGCCGCCAGCACCAGCAGCGAGACGGCCAGGGCCGCCGCCGTGCCCGGCCAGCGGTGGCGTGCCCGGTTCCCGGCCTCGCGCGCCAGACGGTGGGCGTGCAGCCAGGTGCCAGTGAGGATCAGGCCCGACAGCAGCAGCCCGAAGACGAACCAGATCCCCTTGCTCCAGAGCCCCCCGAAGTCCCCGAAGTGAAGCGGGTCCGCCGTGTCCGACCAGCGCCAGTAGAGCGAATAGTCGTGGGGCGTCTGGTCGTAGAGCAACGCCCCCGTGCGCCGGTCGAGGTGAAGTTGGTTGGCCCGGTCGCGCACCAGCAGGTAGCCCGCCTGCCCCTGGAAGATCGCCGTATCCTCGCCCAGGAAGATGTGCCGGATCGCCAGGTCGGGCCGCAACTCCCCCGTCCGCTCCACCAGGGCGTCGAGCGGCAGCAGAGGCAGCGCCGGATCGGAGGTCGCCGCCGGAATACCGTGGATCGCGAAGGTGCCGGACCCGGCGAAGCTCCCCTTGCCGTCGCCGAAGTCCGCCCGCCCCGCCTCGAAGAGATACCAGACGCCGGTCACGCCGATGACCAGCAGGAACCAGACCGACCAGAGCCCCGCCAGCTTGTGGATCTCGCTCCAGAAGGCGCGGCCGCGGCCCCGCGGCAGCTTGAAGAAGCGCCGCCACCAGCGCTTGTAGAAGACCAGCGCCGCGACCAGCGAGACAAGCATCGTCACCCCGAACAGCGAGACCAGGTAGAGCCCCACCTCCGGCAGGAAGAGATTGTAATGGAAGCTGCGGAAGAAGCGCTGAAGGTTGAGGTAGCTGCGCGCGCCCCGCACCTGCGCCGTGGAGGGATCGACATAGACCCAGACCGCGCGCTGCGCCGGCAGGTCGACCCGCACCTGCGCGGCGGAGGCGGGATAGAGCGGCGCACTGAACCCGCGAATCGTCGCCCGGGGAGAGGCCGCCTGGACCGCCTCCGCGATAGTTCCCCAACTCGCCGGCGGTCCGCCGCTCTCGACCCTGGCCTCCGGCGTCACCAGCAAGTCCAGCTCGTTCGATAGCACCGCGAAGGTTCCGCTCCAGCAGATCACGAACAGCAGGAGCCCCGTGATCACACCCGTGAAACTATGAACGCGAAACCAGACTCGGGTCGACATGGCGCCCTCAGAAGCGGACCGAAACCCCGGCAAGCACGTTGATAGGAGCGCCCGGAATCACAGCCGTCGGACGGTTCTGGGAACCTCGGTAGTAGGTCGTGTCGAAGAGGTTCTCGACTGCGAGACTGAGGCTAACGTCGCGCCAATCGTAGAACAGGCCAGCATCGACGCGAGTGTAGGCGGGAAGCTGAAAGGAGTTGTCGTTGTCTCCTTCCCGTACGCCGACATGGACGACGCCCAGCGCCGCACTCAAGCCAGGCGTCAGAAGATCCGAGAAGTCGTACTTGCCCCAGATGCTGGCCTCGAAGACCGGAACGCCGAAGAGACGGTTACCCTTCTGGCCCGAGGTGCTCTCGGTGATCTCGGTATCGAGGAGGGCAGCCCCCGCAAGAACGTCGAAATGGTCCGTGACGGCGCCGGACAGCTCGAGTTCGACACCGCGCGAATTGACCTCGCCGATCAGCGCACTGAAGTTCTCGCCTGGCAGATTGTCCGGGTCGGGCTCGGTGAGATTTTCCTGGGTGATGTCGAAGACCGATGCGGTAAAGAGGGCGCGGTCGCCGAACAAGCCAATCTTTACGCCAGCATCGTAGCTGAGGGACTCCAGGGGTTCGAAGGCACCACCTTGCCGGTCCTGGCCCGACTGAGGTACCGAGGCATTACTGATCCCGCCGAACAGGGTAATGGCTTCGGTGACTTCGACGGCGGCGCCGGCGCGCCAGGACACGACCCGGTCGCCGAACTTGGTTCTGGACCCCGTCGGGTCGGTGTTGACGTTGCGCGTGAAACGGCTGCTGAACTCCGCATCGTCGAAGCGCAAACCGCCCAGCAGATGAAACCGTTCCCAGGCAGTTAGCTTGTACTGCCCATAAAGGCTTCTGTAGCTCTCCTTACGCACGGAATCGAAGTCGCGGCCGACTCCATCTTCGGCGCGGCCGATCACCTGCGGCTGCGTTCCGTACACTGGGTTGAAGGCATTCAGGGGCCAAACCGTCTGACCGTCCTGCCCCTGATTCTCGTTTTCGGCATAGGCATATTCCAGGCCGATCAGCGCATCGTGACGCAGGGGCCCGGTCTCGAACCCCGCAAGCGCTTCGGCTTCGGTCAAGATCTGCTCGTTCTTGCCGTCGAATCTCGAAAAGCTGCGCGCGATGGTCGGATCGCCGGAGAAGCGATTGGTTCCCGGGATGTAAAGGCCGTTCAGGTTTGGATTGCGCGCACCCTTGCTGAGATAGTCCTCGATGATGTAGCTCGCCTGACCGCGTAGGGAGAAGACCTCCGTCAGCCTTTGATCGACGGAGAGGGTCGCCCGACCGGAGTGCGACTTAAGCGAGTCGTCGGGCTCGTGAGAGCTGAACTCGATCGGCGCAAAGTTATCGTCCAGGCCGGCGCCTTCGAGATAGAAGATGCCACGATCGTAGGCCTGATCTTGATAAATGTACTCCAGCTCCAGCAGCGCCGAACTTTCCTCGGCGTAGTTCCACAGCAGCGACGGGGCGACGAGCACGCGCTCCTGATCGACATTGTCGCGAAACGACTCCCGCGTTTGGCCCTCCACGATGAAGCGGTAGAGCAGTTGGTCGCTTTCGCCGATCGGTCCGGTGGCATCGACTATGGCGCCGAATCGCTCGTAGCTGCCGACTTCGCCCGATACGACGAGAGCGGCGTCGCGCTCCGGTTTCTTGGTCACGAGGTTGACCACGCCACCTGGCTCGACGACACCGGCTTCCACACCGGCAGAGCCCTTCAGCACCTCGACACGCTCGATATTGGCGAAGCCGCGGCTCTGGTTGTTGAAGATGCGCTGGACCTGCCCGTTCAACGAAATCTCGTTGCCGCTACCGGTGGAAAAGCCACGAATGATGATGCCGTTGTTTCCGGTCCCGCCATTGGTTTCGCGCACGTTCACGCCCGGCAGATAGTCGGCGAGATCCAAGACGCGCCGCGGCGCCCGATCCTCGATGAACTGCTGCGGAATGACGTTGACGGTCGCCGGGATTTCCCTGATCGACCCTCCGAAGGGATCGATGCCGATATCTGTCTCGGCTGGAGGCCCATACCCGGTTCCGCCGGCACCCGCTTCGCCCTCCACCGTGATCGGGTCGAGCTGCATGAGATCGCCGTCGCTCTGAGGGGTTACTCGCCTCAAGGAGACCGTTTGCGTCCCGTTGAACCGAAAGGTCACGCCGGTGCCGGCAAGCAGCCGAGTCAGTGCCTCGCGTGGCGTAAGCGTGCCTTCGACCCCGTTCGACTGGACGCCGTCGAGCTGACTGGTCGTGTAGGCGAAGGAGACGCCGGTCTGGTCGGAGAAAGCTTCGAGCGCGGCGGTCAGTGGCTGGGCAGCGATGGCGAAGGGCTGGGCTTCGTCGGCTTGAGCCATCTGCAGGGTGGCATCCCCCCACCCCGCCCAGGCAGGCGCCGCCCCCCGATCGATCGCGCGCAGTCGATCGTCCCAGCTCTCGGCCCGGGCTGCCCCCGCAGCACTGCCTGCCGCGGCTACGGCGAGCAGAATCGCACAAAGAACCCTTGAAACGCTCGGTCCTTTGCGCAGCGACGCTTCGCGCGCGCACTCCAGCCCGAACGTTCGGTTGATGGCCTTGACCATGGCACTGCCCCCCAAATTTCAACTCGATCCGACCCCGAGCGCCGTGCAAATGCCTCGCATTCGCGCAACGTCTCGTTAACTGGACGAGTGAAATCCCCGGGACCGGTGCCCTTCGGACTGCCTTTTTTACTTTTTTGTATCCGAACCCTCTTTCGAGGGATCAGGCGAGAGATCAGACCGGCACATAGACAACAACCGAGCCCGAGAGCTTCATCGCAGAACCACCAGGTAATCCGTGATCCGCGTCACCCTTAGACCATGGGTCGCCGCCAAGGCGTCGAGGCCGTCGTCGAGGTCTGCGAGGGACAAGCGAGCCGTCACGGGCTCCAGATCCTGCGGCTCGGCCAGCAACAGGATCCGGCCGGGACGGTAGCGGTCGATTTCGGCCAGCGCCTGTTCGAAGGCCATATCTTCCATAGCCAGGATGCCGTCACGCCAGCTCGTCGCGGCAGGGCGCGATACCTCACGGACCACTCCCGGCGCCTCGCCCTCTTTGTAATCCACCTGACGACCGGCCGAGAGAAGCACCCGGCCGCCCGACGGGGAAGCGCCAGACTGGAACGCGCCCGACTGGGGCGTACCCCGCGCCGGAGAGACGACCTCGACGAGGCCCTCAGCGACCGTCACGGTGGCATCGGGGCCCTTATTGCGGCGTCCGAGGTCGCGAACGGCGAAGACCGTGCCGAGCGCCCGTGAGCGGCCATCGCGCGCCAGGACGTCGAAGGGCCGCCCGGCATCCTCGGCCACCTCGAACTCCGCTTCGCCCTGCAGCAACGTGACCTTTCGACCTTCCCGACCATAGTCGACGGCCAGAGCTGTCGCGGTGTTGAGCCAGGCAATCGAGCCGTCGGGCAGGACGATTCGCGCCTGCTCTCCGACCGACGTCAGGTGATCCGCTTGGAGCCGAAGCGAGATCTGCGGCACGGTGAAGACGGCAGCGATGGCGAGAGCAGCCGCCACTCCGCTCCACAGCATCTGCCTTCGAAAGCGTCGGAAGACGCCATCGTCCAGGTTCCGACCTCTGCGGCGACCAATTTTGGATAGCGTACTTTCGACGACGGGTGCCGGGCTTGGCGGTGCGGCAAAGGCCTCCCGCAGCTCGTCGATGTCTCCCCAAAGCCGGCAAAGCTCCTCGTAGATGGCCCGATGTCTCGGATCCGCGTCCCGCCAGTCGGCGAAACGCGCCCGATCCGCTGCCGTCGCTTCTCCCGAAGACAACAGCAGGAACCAGTCCTGAGCCGCCTCGTCGATAGGGCCACGCTCTTCGCGCGTCACGCTCGCCTCTCTATCCGCGTTCGTCACAAGACGCATCCGCCGACTTGCCCTAGGCAGACCAGCCAGCCCGAGAGTGGAGGTCGGCGGTCTCGCCACGATCTTTTTGCCGCCTCTATGGTATGGACGAGTGGGATCACGTTTTCCGGTGCCAGCTCTAGTTGTCCTGCGACTGACCGTGGAATCGCCGACGCGCCGACATCAGGGCGGACATGGCCTTCTTCAGATCCTTGTAAACCGTCGTTAGGCCGACGCCGAGCGCTTCGGCAATCTCCGCCTGAGATTTCCCTTCATAGCGATTCAGATAGAAGATCTGCCGGCAACGCGGGTCGAGCTTCGCGATCTCGGCTTTCATGTAGTCGAGTTCCGCCCGCCCCAGAGCATGCCGTTCCGGGTTCAGTCTGTCGGTACGATGCCAGGCAACGGCGATTTCATCGGCGCGGATCTCCGCACGGCGCTGTTCGACGCGCAGGTGGTCGGTGGCCAAGTTGGCGGCCATGCTGAAGAGATAGGCGCGGCTGTCGCGGATGCCTTCGTCATCGCCGCGATGCAGTTTCAGATAGAGATCCTGGGCAATGTCGGCGGCAAGGCTGCGAGAGCCAAGGCGTTTGACGAGAAAGCGCAGAAGGTCCTTCTCATGCTCCAGGTAGGCTCTCAGCAGAGCTGACTCTTGCATTGTCCTTCACGTCTCTCGTGAACGGACTCGTCAAGTCGCATCCACTGGCCCCGCCGACTGAGCTGGTCACCGATTCGGCCTATAGACAGCGGCCATCGCCCGGCATCGCGCGCCAAGGCTAGGATAATTGCGATTCATTCTCAATAGAGATGGGCAGGTGTTGGCGAAACTCTTCGGCAACGGATCGAACCCGCCCAAAGCAGGATCGCCCTAGGTGGAAGCCAGGCGCTTCCACCTGAGACGATCGCACTCTAAAGCGGCAGATTGTCGTGCTTTTTCCAGGGGTCGGAGACCTGCTTGTTCTCCAGCATCTTGAGCGCGCCGCAGATCCGCTTGCGGGTGCCGTGGGGCATGATCACGTCGTCGATGAAGCCGCGCGAAGCCGCCACGAAGGGGTTGGCGAAGAGCTTGCGGTACTCCTCTGTCCGCTGCTCGATCTTCTCCGGCTCGCCCGCATCGGCGCGGAAGATGATCTCCACCGCCCCCTTCGGCCCCATCACGGCGATCTCGGCGGAGGGCCAGGCGTAGTTGACGTCGCCGCGCAGGTGCTTGGAGCTCATCACGTCGTAGGCGCCGCCGTAGGCCTTGCGAGTGATCACCGTGACCTTGGGCACGGTGGCCTGGGTGAAGGCGAACAGCAGCTTGGCGCCGTGCTTGATGATGCCGCCGTATTCTTGGCTGGTGCCGGGCAGGAAGCCGGGCACGTCGACGAAAGTCACGATGGGGATGTTGAAGCAGTCGCAGAAGCGAACGAAACGGGCGGCCTTGCGGGAGGAGTCGATATCGATGCAGCCGGCCAGCACCATCGGCTGGTTGGCGACGATCCCGACCGGGCGGCCGTCCATCCGGGCGAAGCCGGTGATCATGTTGGCCGCGTAGGCCGGCTGCAGCTCGAAGAACTCGCCCTCGTCCACGACCTTCTGGATCAACTCCTTCATGTCGTAGGGCTTATTGGCGCTCGGCGGCACAAGGGTATCGAGCGAGTCGTCCTGCCGGTCCGCCGGGTCCCGGGTCGCCCTGACCGGCGGCCGCTCGCGGTTGTTCAGCGGCAGGAAGCCGTAGAAGCGCCGCAACTGCAGCAGGGCCTCCACATCGTTCTCGAAGGCCGCATCCGCGACGCCCGACTTGGTCGTGTGGGTGATGGCGCCGCCCAGTTCCTCCTGCGTCACGCTCTCATGGGTGACGGTCTTCACCACGTCGGGACCGGTGACGAACATGTAGGAGCTGTCCTTCACCATGAAGATGAAGTCGGTCATGGCCGGGGAGTAGACGGCACCGCCGGCGCAGGGCCCCATGATCATGGAGATCTGCGGGATCACGCCGGAGGCCACCACGTTAGCGACGAAGACCTCCGCATAGCCGGCCAAGCTGTCGACGCCCTCCTGAATGCGGGCGCCACCGGAATCGTTGAGCCCGATCACCGGCGCCCCGACCTCCAGGGCCTTATCCATGATCTTGCGGATCTTCATGGCATGGGTTTCGGAGAGCGACCCGCCGAAGACCGTGAAGTCCTGGCTGAAGACGAAAACCAGCCGCCCCTCGATGGTGCCGTGTCCGGTGACCACGCCGTCGCCGGCCACCCGCTGCTCGGCCATGCCGAATTCGTTGCAGCGATGCTCGACGAACATGTCCCACTCTTCGAAGGAGCCTTCGTCGAGCAGCACCTCCAGGCGCTCTCGGGCCGTCAGCTTCCCCTTGGCATGCTGGGCATCGATGCGGCGCTGTCCGCCGCCCAGACGCGCCTGCGCGCGCCGCCGCTCCAGTTCCTGGAGAATCTCCTGCATGCCGCGCCCCGCTGCTGTGAGTCCAACCCATGACAGTCCCGCGACGGGGATAGCACCGTCCGCAGGATTTCACCAGCCTGGGTTCGGATCGCCAAACCAAAGGCTAGTTTATGACTTCAATACATCCATCTAATTTACTGATTAATATCAATTCATGCAGCACTAACAGGGATGCCCTGCAGAAGATCGACGAAACGGCGGGCCGCCGTCAGATCCGCCTTCACGCCCTCGCGGCGATGGGTCGCCTGGGGGTCGTCGCCCCAGCGCTCCAGGCAGTAGCTCTCGTCCAGTTCGGCAGCCGCGAAGGCCTCTTCCGGTGTCAGCCGCCGGTCGATCAGCGCCAACCCCACCACCAGCGAGCCGGCGGCCCGCACCGCCGTCGCCAGCGCCGTCAGGGTCCAGGGGTCGTAGCGGGAAACCGCAGTGCGCAGAGCGGCCAGGCTGGCCTCCGGCTGCGACCGGTGAAGAATGCCGGTCGCCAGCAGCAACCGGGCGCCGTAGGTCGTCTCCGCCCAGTCCAGCAGAGGCTGCCAGACCGCAGCCTGCCGCTGGATCAGGTCGGCCGGATGTTCGGCGCGGTAGCAGAGCAGCTCGGCCTCGGCGAAACCGATCAACTCCTCGACCACCCTCTCCGGCTCCTTGGCGGCCAGGTCGAGCGCGGTGCAGGCGATCTGAGTCAGCGGCATGGAGGCCGGCTGAATCTGCTGATCTTGCCCCCGCCATTCCTCGGCAAGGGCAGCCGCCAAGCCTTCGCTCGGAAGCGTCAGGAGCGCCGTTCCGGGTGTGCGAAGCGGACGGCCGTCCAGCAGCACGCCGAAGCCGGTGTCCAGAGAGCCGGCTTCGGCAGTATCGTAAAAACGCTTCATACCACTCTGATTTCAAACAACTCTAGTTGCCGAAGAGATTGCGGAGACGATCAACACCCTCCTCGATCGCCTGCCCGGCCCCCTCGGCGCCGTCCCGTAGAGTATCGCCGGCCCCTTCGACAGCTCCCGACACTCCAGAGCCATCGCCGCCCGCCTCTGCCTGAGCATCCGGATCAAGGGCCGTCAGGCAGGCGTTGTCGGCCTGGTCGCCACCGCCTAGGGCTGCACCACCGGCCACGGCGCCGAGCACGGCCAGGGGGTTGGCGATGGTGGCCGCCGCTCCGGCGACGCCACGCAGGGCACCGACCGGATCGGGAACCACGCGGGGGTTCTTCAGGGTGCCCTGAACCCGGAAGGGAATGGCGAGCGAGACAAGGGCCGGGACGCGCGACGCCGTGTCGAAGGTCAGATTCAGTTCCTCGCTGCGCAGATCGACGTCGCCGTCCCCAGCCAGGGAGAAGCTGGCCGTGTCGAGGATCAGCGCCTGGCTGGTCGCCACGCCGTCGGTCACCTGGAAGCGGCTGACGATGCAGTTGAGCGCCGTCGTGTCCTGACCGCCAAGCAAGGGCCCCAGAACCTGGGTAAAGTCCGCACCGATGATTGCCAGCAGGCGGTTGCTGATACGTCCGCCCTCGTTGACGATGTTGGTCGACCCGTTGAGGCTGCTCGCGATCGCACGCGGGCTCGCGCCGCTTCCGGTCAAATCGATGCTGATGTCCATGGTGCCCTCGACCTGGTCGGTCAGCCCCTGGTCGTTTAGAATCCGGCCGAAATCAAGCTCATCGACCGAGAACTGGGTCGCAAGACGGGGCGTCGCGCCGGAGGCGTCGAGGCCGATCTGCCCCTCCAGGCGGCTCTGCTGATATCCGGCCTGCAAGGGCGCGACCTGGAGGTTCCCTCCCTCGAGCGTGACTCCCACCGTCAGGTCCGTCAGTTCGAGGGCCGGGTCGAGGCGGACGACGCCGGCGGCCACTTGCACCGTGGCGTCCGCTCCCCGCAAAGCCTCCAGCGGCAGCGGCGTATCGGGAATCACGTAGGGCGAGTCTCCGGCCGGTGCCGGCGTGGCGGCCTCCTGCGCATCCGTACCGCCTCCGTCTTCGGTCTGGGCACCCTGGCCCGCCTGAAAGTCTTGCAGATCGATCAGGTCCGACGTGAAGTCCGCGGTCACCCGCGGCCGCTCGCTGGCCAGATCGGCACTGGCGCTGCCGCGCAGATCGCTGCCGCCGATCGTCACGTTCAGATCCGTGAGGTCGTAGCGCTGGCCCTCGCTGGCCACCTGCCCCTGGAGGCTGAACGGCCCAAGCGGCGGGATCTCCGCGCCGCCGGCCAGCGGCGCGAAGGAGGCAAGGTTCTCGCCTTCGAGGGTGAAGCTGAGGTCAGGTGCGGGCACGGCCATGGGCGTGCCCACGACACCGCTGATCGAGACCTGATTCCCCGCGATATCGCCGGAGAGGTCGAGCGGCAGGTCGCCGCCGGCAACGACCGCATCGACGGTCCCGGTCGTCCCGGAAAGCGCGATCTCCGCTCCCTGGAAGGTGGCGGCGAGATCCAGTTCCTGCCCACCGTCGGCCTGGCGAACGACCAAGGACTCGAGGCCGAGCGTCAGAGTCTCCTCGGTGACGCCGTCGCGGAAGACCAGCTGCCCCTCCTCGATCTCCACCGCCACGACACGCGGAATCAAGGGCGCTTCGCCGCCCTCCGCCGGCTGCTCCGGCGCGGTAGGCTCGGGCTCCGTGCCAGCAGCATCCGACCCTGCCGGTCCCAGGGCCCAGTTACCCGCCCCCGACGGGTCGGTCTCAAGCAAGATGTCGGGACGCACCAACACGATCCGGTTGACCTGTACGTCACCCGAGATCAGCGGAAGAAGGTCGAGCTCCAGCTCGAAACGCTCCAGGGTGACCATCTGCGGCCGGCTGCCCCAGTCGGCGTTGGCCAGGGTCACCTGCTCCACCGCGATGGCCGGCCGCAGTCCGATAGCCAGATCGACCGGACCGGCAATGGTCAGTTCCCGACCCGTCGCCCTCTCGACCTCGGCCTCCGCCCGCGCCTTCAGAGCCTCCAGATCGAGCGTCGAGAGATAGATGTAGCCGCCGACCAGCACTGCGACGAACAGGCCTAGTACCGCAAACAGGACGTACTTGATCCTCATGTCATCTTCTCCAACAGCTCGTTCAGGGAGGCCGGGAGGTCGACCGGCCGGTCGATGATGACGGCTGCGCCCGCCGCTTGCAACTCTGCAGGGCTGTGATAACCCCAAGACACACCGATAGCGAGAATACCCGCGTTTCGGGCCATTTCCATGTCGAAGGTGCTGTCCCCGACCATCACGCAGCGCCGTCGCCCCACGCCGCACTCCGCGAGGGCACGCTCGACCATGGCGGGATGAGGTTTGCTCGGCGCCACGTCCGGGGTCTGCAAGGTCGAGAAGAGCGAGGTCAAGCCGTGGCGATCCAGGGTGTTCCGCAGTCCACGCAGGTTCTTACCCGTCGCGATTCCCAGATGAACGTCCGGCCGCGACAGTTGGTTCAGAACCGACGGCACTCCGGGAAATAAAGGTTCCTGAAAATCGGGCCGCGCCCGCATCTCCTGCGCCGCGTCGCGATAGGCTTTGGTGACCTCGACGACCCGATGCTCCGCGCCCTCGGGCAGCAGACGCTCCAGCGCCAGTTCCAAGGACAGCCCCACGACGCGCGCGACCTGCCGCTCTTCCGGCGGGGCCAACCCCAAGGCCCGAAAAGCGCTGTTCGTGCAGTGGAGGATACCGGCCCGGCTGTCTACTAGGGTACCATCAAGGTCGAAGAGAATAAGCTCCCAGTTCAATCGGTTAGCCCCATGTTTCAATGTCTTGCATTAGATTCTCCGCCTTGGTGTCGTCGGGGTCGAAACCGAGCTGCTGCCAGACGGCGAGCCGGTCGGGCGGCAGGGGCGCCCGAACCCGAAGCGTCGTGCCGTCGTCGGGATGCGGCACCGCCAGTTCGCGGGCATGCAGCATGATCGTCTTGGGCAGGTCCAAGCGCTCCCGGAAGGCCGCTTTCCCACCGTATTTCCCATCGCCCAGGATCGGGCAGCCGAGCGCGGCGCAGTGAACGCGCAACTGGTGGGTCCGTCCGGTCAGCGGCTTCAGCAGCAACCAGGTCACGCCCTTCGCCGCCGCGATGGTCGCGTAGCGGGTTTCCGCCCGCTTTCCGGCTTCGTCGACCCGGACTTTCTCGCCACCTGGACCGCCCCTCTTGTCGAGCGCAAGACGGATCAGGCCTCGCGCCTTGGGCGGCTTGCCGGCGACCAGCGCCCAGTAGAGCTTGCGCGCCGCATCGTCCTTGAAAGCGCCGGTCAGAGCCCGGGCCGCCGCAACCGTACGGGCAAGCAACAGGACGCCCGAGGTATCCCGGTCGAGGCGGTGCGCTAGGCGGGGACGCTCGTCAGCCCCGAAACGAAGCAGATCCAACAGCGCGTCCAGATTCTTCGCCTGCTTCGGCCCGCCCTGAACCGCCAGTCCCGGCGGCTTGTTGAGCGCCAGAACCTGGGCATCGCGGAACAGCACCGCGGCGCGCAAGGCTTCGGCCTCGGCGTCCGACACAGAAAGCCGCGCCGACTTGGGGGGAGCCGGCCGGGCCTCCTCCCCTTCCCCTTCGATCGGCGGAACCCGGATGGCTTGGCCGGCCTCCAGCCGCGTGTTGGCCTTGGCCCGCTTACCGTCGACACGGATCTGTCCGGTCCGCAGCAGCTTCTCCAACCGGCCGTGGCCCAGGCCGGGATAGCGACGCTTGAACCAGCGGTCCAGCCGTTGCTCGGCCTCGTCGGCTGCGACGATGCGGGTTTCCACCGCGGTCATGGTCTGCTCATGCGGACAAGGTCCGAACCAGCCAGATCCCGAAGAACAGGCCGCCGACGGACAGCAAGACCGAGAGCGCGACGTAGAGGCCGGCCAGAGCCAGTTCTCCCCGCTCGTAGAGCAGGGCGACGTCGAGCGAAAAGGTCGAAAAGGTGGTGAAGGCGCCGAGGAAGCCCACCGTCAAAAAGGCGCGCAAGGCGGCGCCGGGCTGCCAGACCAGGGCGGAGGCCTCCACCAGAATCCCCATCAGGAAGCAGCCGATCACGTTGACGGCCAAGATTCCGTAAGGGAAGCCGCCACCGGCTAGCAAAGTCACCTGCTGCGCCAGGAAGTGCCGGGCTAGCGCGCCGAGCGCGCCTCCGGCGGCAATCGCCAAGACAAGCTGCATCTGTCGGGTCTTTACTCAACCGCGCGGTCTGGCCGGCAAGGAACCGGCGCTGCAACCTTGTGAGAGAGTGGGCTCCATCGCTTCGATGGCCTCGCCCGTTGGATGACGCAACGAGGCTCCAGCCAGTCATGCAGGCCTGCTCTAACAGAGAGCGCCGAGAAGAACCAGAGCGACAGACCCGAAGAACGTTACGGGTGGACGCACGTGCTACCGGCGTGCGGCAGCTCCACCGATAGCCGGTCGCGACACTAGGCAGCCGTGGCGGTCCGCACGCCTTTCATCCAGGCAAGGCAGGCGTCGGTGGTCATCTGATAGACGCCCAGACGGCCCAGCTCGCGCAGAGCGTCGTCACTGGCATCGCAAACGGCGTCGGAGCCGACCACCACACGGTAATCCCGCGCCGAGGCTTCGTAGACGGAGGCGCGCGTGCCAGTCGGGAAGTTGCAGCCCGTCACCACGAGGGTGCTGACGTCGAGCTTGTCCAACTGCTCCTGCAACGCGGTGCCGTAAAAGGCGCCCCAGCGGGGCTTGTAGAACACGAACTCCCGCTCAGCGATCTGTTGCATGTCACCGGCGAGCAGGCTTTCCGCATCCAGACGAACGGCGTCGCTGGGTTTGATGCAGTCCCAAAGTTCGGCCCCTCGCGTGCCCGGCATCAGGACCCGCAGTCCTTCTTCGACGGCGCCGCGGCGGCAGAGATCGACGTTGGAGCCATCCGGCCGGTAGAAGCGGACCCCGTGCAGGATCGGCTTTCCGGCCTCGCGAAAGCCCTCGACCAGACGTTTGATGTTCGGCGTGCTACCGCCGACACCGCTGGTCCTGATAGGCGAATCGGCCCGCGCGAAATCGCGCTGCAGGTCGATGGTCAGCAGGGCGACACGGTCGCGTTCGAGAACGTTGTACTCGGGCATGTCGCGAAGAGCAGTCTCACCGTTTGAGGGGTCCGGAGCGGAAGGCGGAACACCCGGTTCGACCTACCGCTTTGTTGCGGTGACAATAAGCTCGCCGACTTGGGGAACAACCCTGGGGAATGCATGACCGCCTCGCCGGGTACGCAAGGCTTTAGTCAGGGCCCCTCCCCCCGACCCGCTCTACAGTCCGGTTAAGTGTCTGGCTCGCCGCCGTTTTCTTCCGCTTGGGCCTGACGGTGGGCGCGCAGCCGCTCCCAGTAGTCGAGCCGCTTGGCGATCTCGCGTTCGAAACCCCGCTCCACGGGCCGATAGAAACGCTCGCGGGGCAGGTCTTCCGGGAAATAGGATTGGCCCGAGAAGCCGTCTTCCGCATCGTGATCGTAGGCGTAACCGGCGCCGTAGCCCAGGTCGCGCATCAGACCCGTCGGCGCGTTGAGAATGTGCAGCGGCGGCGAAAGGGAGCCGGTCTCCTTCGCGCTGCGCCGGGCGGCACTGAAGGCCCGGTAGGCGGCATTGGACTTGGGCGCGGTCGCCAGATAGATCGTGCACTGGGCGACGGCCAGTTCGCCCTCCGGCGAGCCGAGACGCTCGTAAGCCTCCCAGGCCGCGATGGCCTGCGGCAAGGCATTGGGGTCCGCGAGGCCCACGTCCTCCACGGCGAATCGGACCAGGCGTCGCGCGATGTAGTTGGGATCTTCGCCGCCGGCCAGCATCCGCGCCAGCCAATAGAGGGCTGCATCGGTGTCCGAGCCCCGCAGCGACTTGTGCAGTGCGGAAATCAGGTTGTAGTGCGCCTCCTGGCTCTTGTCGTAGAGCGGCATGCGGCGCTGGACGATCTCAGCCAGACCCACCGGATCGCGCTGGGGAGACGGCGGCAGGGTCGCCAGTTCCTCCACGAGGTTGAGCAGGTAGCGGCCGTCGCCGTCGGCCAGGGCCAGCAGCGCTTCGCGCGCTTCGGCGGTCAGGGGCAGCGGCCGCCCCAGTTCGACTTCGGCACGCCGGACCAGTTCGCCGAGCGCGTCGTGGTCGAGGCGCTTGAGCACCAGGACCTGGCAACGCGACAGCAGCGCGGCGTTGAGTTCGAAAGAGGGGTTCTCGGTGGTTGCCCCGACCAGCACCACGGTGCCGTCCTCGACGAACGGCAGGAAACCGTCCTGCTGAGCCCGGTTGAAACGATGGATCTCGTCGACGAAGAGAAGCGTTCCACGTCCCGCCACGCGCCGCTGACGGGCCCGCTCGAAGACCTTGCGCAGATCGGCCACGCCCGAGAAAACGGCGGACAGTGGCTCGAACTCCAGGTCGGCCGCCTCGGCGAGCAGGCGCGCGATGGTGGTCTTGCCGCAGCCCGGCGGTCCCCAGAGCACCAGAGACGCGAGCCGGCGTTGCGCCAGCATGCGCCCCAGCGGCGCCTCCTCCGCCAGGACATGCTGCTGTCCCACCACCTGTTCGAGGGTTTCCGGCCGTAGCTTGTCAGCGAGCGGGCGCGGCGCCTGACTTTCGAACAGGGACATGGCGTCAGCCGGAGAAGTCGACGGAGCGGATGCGCCCTTCGCGCTCGACCCGCATCTGCCAACGGCCCGCCGCAGCATCGACCGCGACGCCGAACTGGCTGACGGTCTGCACGGCCTGCCCGTTGACCTCGTGAAGCACGTCGCCACGGCGGAAACCGAAGCGACGTGCGTCCGAGTTGCGCGGAACCTCCAACACGACGACGCCGCGCCAGACCCCGTCCAGATCGAGTTCGTCGGCCAGAGCCGGTGAGAGGTTGGCCACCACCGCCCCGCCCAGGGGATGACGGCCGCTCAGGCGCGTGGGATTGCGCGGCGGCGTCTCCGGCGGTACCTCCAACGACAGGGCAAGCGACAGCTCGCCGCCGTCGCGCCACACCTGCAGATCGGTCTGCGTGCCGAGACGCAGGGTCGCCAGGCGGTACCGCAAGGACTGGGTGTCGTCGACCGGCTGGCCGCCGACCGCCAGCACCACGTCCCCCTGCGCGAGGCCGGCGCGATCGGCCGGACCGCCGGGGTAGACCTCGCCGACCATCACCCCGGCCGCGCGCGACAAGCCGACGGCAGCGGCGAGATCGGCGGTCATCGACTGCCCCTGGGCACCGGCCCAGGGGCGGCGCACGACGCCGCCTTCGCGCGCGCCGGCGACGACCGTGGCCACCATATTGCTTGGCACGGCGAAGCCGATCCCAATGGAGCCTCCGCCGCGTGAGTAGATAGCCGTGTTGATCCCGATCAGCCGTCCGTCCAAGGTCACGAGCGCCCCACCCGAGTTGCCGGGGTTGATGGCCGCATCCGTCTGGATGAAGAAGCTGTAGTCGGTGACCCCGACCTGAGTCCGCGCCGTAGCCGAGACGATCCCGCTGGTCACCGTCTGACCGACGCCGAAGGGGTTTCCGATCGCCAGCACCAGGTCGCCGACCTCGATGTCGTCGGAGTTGCGAAAAGCCGCCACGGGCAGATCGGAGACTTCCCCCTGGAGACGCAGGATCGAGAGATCCGTGCGCGGGTCCTCCAGCAGGATTTCCGCCGCGAACTCACGGCGGTCGGCCAGAACCACGCGGATTTCGTCGGCCCCCGCGATGACATGATGGTTGGTCACCACCAGCCCCGAGGCATCGACGATCACGCCCGAACCGAGCGAATTCTGGTTGCGCTCGCGCGGCTGCCCGAACACGCCGAAATCCTCGCCGAAAAAACGGCGGAAGAAGGGATCGTCGAACATCGGCGACCGGCGCTGCGTCACCGTCTTGCTGGCGAAGATGTTGACGACGGCGGGGGCGACCTCCCGAACCACCGGAGCGAAGGACAGCTGCATCTCCTCCCGGCTTTCCGGCACCACCCGCTGCTGCGCGGTCGCCGGAAGCGGGAGGAGGAGTGCGGCGACAGCTCCCAAACCCAGGAGGGCGGACAGAGACCGCCTCCAGATGCTCCTGCCGCTCCAGACCCACATGCCAACGGTCTCCTTCACCATGCGCCCTTGTCAGACAAGGCGGCCGCTTCTCATCTTTAGTAGCATATAGAGCAAGAGGCTTCGCCGCGGGTAGTGGCTAGAGTGCGATCAAGGTGCGTCGGACAGCGACGGAACCCGACGCTCCTTGATGTACAAGGCAAGTGGAGGGATTACGACAAGAGGAGCCCGCAACGATGAACGGAAGATCACTTGGACGCCGTTTCGCCGTCTTGGCCACAGCTCTGCTGATCGCACTCGCCGGGGGCCTCGCCGCCGCGCAGGACGGCGATCCGAACGATCAGAGCAGCGTGAACCCCGGCAGCGCGATGGCCAAGCTGGAGCGACTCGGCTATAGCGAACTCCGGCTCAGGGACAGCAACGGGTTCGACAACCAGATCGAACTCCAGGGCCTCAATCCCGAGGGAGAGGCCGTCTTTATCGCCCTCGATACGACCACGGGCAGCAAGCTCTACGAACGCCCCCTCGGGCGGTAAGGCAGCAGGTCGCCATTGGCAGGATGCTGCCGACAAAGCAAGGGCGGCGCCGCTGGCGCCGCCCTGCTGTCTTCGAACCGCATCATAAGCCAACCGGTCTTTACCGGCCGGCCGAGGCCGAGTCTCACTCCTCGGTCTCTTCGTCCTCGTCCACTTTTTCGGCGGTCGGGCCGGAGTCCTGCCCCTTGGCGTCGGGGTTCCGGTCGACGAGCTCGATAACTGCCAGCGGCGCCATGTCGCCGTAGCGGAAGCCCGCCTTCAGAACCCGCGTGTAGCCGCCCGGCCGCTCCTTGTAGCGCTCGGACAGCTCGCCGAAGAGCTTCCTGACCAGTTCGTCGTTGCGCAGGGTGGCCAAGGCCAAGCGGCGGTTCGCCAGTCCGCCCTTCTTGCCCAGCGAGATCAGGCGGTCGGTAACCCGGCGCAGGTCCTTCGCCTTCGGCAAGGTGGTCACGATTTGCTCGTGCTTGATCAAGGACGCCGCCATGTTCGCGAACATGGCCTTGCGGTGCGACGGAGTCCGGTTGAGTTTCCGGCCTGAATTTCCGTGACGCATGTCGGGTCACTCCTTCCATTACGCTGGGCTTCGCGGCGCGAAGCGGATCGATCGGCCGCCCGCCCGACGCCCCGGCAGAGCCGGCGACTTCGGTACGCGCGGTTGGGGTCGGCGCGACCCCGAACTTCGGAGATCGAGGGTGAAAAACCCCCGAAAAGACCGTCCTAAAACGGCTCCTCCAGCTTCTTGGCCAGGTCTTCGATGTTGTCCGGCGGCCAGTCCGGGATTTCCATACCCAGATGCAGTCCCATCTGGGACAGCACTTCCTTGATCTCGTTCAAGGACTTGCGGCCGAAGTTCGGCGTCCGCAACATCTCCGCCTCGGTCTTCTGAACCAGATCGCCGATGTAGATGATGTTGTCGTTCTTCAGGCAGTTGGCCGAACGGACGGACAGCTCCAGTTCGTCGACCTTGCGCAGCAGGTTCTTGTTGAACGGCGGCTCGGCCCGCTCCTCGGCCACCTCGCGAACCTTCGGCTCCTCGAAGTTGATGAAGAGCTGCAACTGGTCCTGCAGGATCCGCGCGGCCAGGGCGACGGCGTCGTCCGGCGTGACGGTGCCGTCGGTTTCGACATCCATGGTCAGCTTGTCGTAGTCGGTCACCTGTCCGACGCGCGTGTTTTCGACGCGGTAGGCAACGCGGCGCACCGGCGAAAAGAGCGAGTCGACCGGGATCAGGCCGATCGGGGAGTCTTCCTGGCGGTTCTGACTGCCGGGCACGTAGCCCTTACCGGCGGCGACCGTCATCTCCATGTCGATGCGGGCGCCGTCATCGAGCGTGCAGATGACCAGACCGGGGTTCATCACCTCGATATCCGGACCGGTCTCGATCTGACCCGCCGTGACCTCGCCCGGGCCGTCGGCCCGCAGGCGAATGCGCTTCGGCCCCTCGCCGTGCATGCGCAGGGCAAGTCCCTTGATGTTCAGCACGACGTCGGTGACGTCTTCGCGCACACCCGGGATCGAGGAGAACTCGTGCAGCACGCCGTCGATCTGCACCGCCGTGACCGCGGCCCCCTGCAGGGACGACAGCAGAACGCGCCGCAACGCGTTGCCCAAAGTGAGTCCGAACCCACGCTCCAACGGCTCGGCGACGACCTTGGCAAGCCGCTGGGCGTCGCTGCCCGACTGGATGTCGAGCTTGTTCGGCTTGATCAATTCGGTCCAGTTTTTCTGCATCATGATTTTCAGCCTCAAGGCCTCTCGCTGCGAGCGAATGTCGAACGACGAAACGGCGGAAAACGCTGCTCTTGCGTTCCGCCGCTGCCCGCCGTCTGACGAGCCGCCCTGTCCCGAGCACGTCCGGCGCTCGCAAAAGCCGGAAACGCGCTCACTGCGTCGGGCGGCGGTGGTACGGCCCCTGGCGGGACCGTGACAACGACCGGCTAGACGCGCCGACGCTTCGGCGGGCGGCAGCCGTTGTGCGGCACCGGCGTCACGTCGCGAATCGCGGTGATCTGAAAACCGGTTGCCTGCAGGGCGCGCAAGGCCGACTCACGTCCGGAGCCCGGCCCCTTCACGTTCACCTCAAGGGTGCGCATGCCGTGTTCCTGGGCCTTCTTGCCGGCATCCTCGGCCGCCATCTGCGCGGCGAAGGGCGTCGACTTGCGCGAGCCTTTGAAGCCCACGGACCCGGCCGACGACCAGGAGATGGTGTTGCCCTGAACGTCGGTGATGGTCACCGTCGTGTTGTTGAAGCTCGCCACCACATGCGCGATGCCGTTGGTGATGTTCTTCCGCTCGCGGCGGCGAACGCGGGTCTGTTGGGGTTTCGCCATGATATCTGCCTTGATGCCTTACCGAGTGGCCTTTTTCTTGCCCGCGATCGGACGAGCCGGCCCTTTGCGCGTGCGCGCGTTGGTGTGAGTGCGCTGACCGTGAACCGGCAGACCCTTGCGGTGACGCAGGCCGCGATAGCAGCCCAGGTCCATCAAGCGCTTGATGTTCATCGCCACTTCGCGGCGCAAATCGCCCTCGACCAGATAATCCTGGTCGATGGTCTCGCGAATGCGCACGACCTCGTCATCGGTCAGTTCGTTGACGCGACGGCTTTCGGCGATCCCGACCTTTCCGCAGATCTCTCCGGCCTTGGCCGGGCCGATCCCGTGAATATAGGTCAGCGCGATATGAACGCGCTTGTTGCTCGGAATGTTGACGCCAGCAATACGGGCCACGTGGTGGTCTCCCCAAAACACAACGCCCGCGCTCCGCGGACGCTTTTCGTCTGTTCCCAATAGGAAAACCCCGGCAACCGCGTCGCGCCGAGGGAGCGCGGAGTATAGGACCTCCACCTGCTCCGTCAAGTCGCGAACCGGGCTTTTTCCCGTTCGTCTTAACCGCCCCCGGTCAGGGGGCTCGGCCACCGTCAGTTGGCGACGGCCGCCGTCAGGATCGCTTCGATCTCGTCGCTGACCTGATCGATCGACTTCATGCCGTCGACCGTGACCAGCCGCCCCTTGCCTGCGTAATACGGCAGGATCGGCGCAGTCTGAGCGTGATAGACCGCCAGCCGCTTCTTCAGGGTCTGGACATTGTCGTCCGAGCGAACCGTCTGGGACTCCGCGATGCGGGTCTCGATCCGGTCGACCAGCACTTCGTCGTCCACCCTGACCTCGATCACCGCATGCAGCCTCAAGCCCTTGGCCGCAAGCATCTCGTCCAGGGCCTCCGCTTGGCGCACCGTCCGCGGGAAACCATCGAGAATAAAGCCTTGGGCACAATCCGGCTGGGCGATCCGGTCGGAAATCATCTCGACCATCAGATCGTCGGGCATCAGTTGCCCGGCATCCATGATCTCCTTGGCCTGCCGCCCCAATTCACTGCCGGAGGCGACGGCGGCCCGCAGCATCTCGCCCGTCGAGAGCTGCTTCATCCCGTGCCGTTCCTGCAGGCGCTGCGCCTGGGTTCCCTTCCCGGCCCCCGGCGGGCCGAGCAAAATGACATTCATCCCCGTCTCCCCCTCAACTTGGCCTTCTTGACGAGACCTTCGTACTGGTGTGCCAGCAGATGCGAGTGAATCTGCGCCACCGTGTCCATGGTCACGGACACGACGATCAGCAGGCTGGTGCCGCCGAAATAGAAGGGCACGGAGTACTGGCTGATCAACAGCTCCGGCAGGAGGCAAACCAGTCCGAGATAGAGCGAGCCGACTGTCACCAGGCGCATGAGCACATGGTTCAGATAGTCAGCCGTATTCTTGCCCGGGCGGATCCCGGGAATGAAGCCGCCGTGCTTCTTGAGGTTCTCAGCCGTATCGGCCGGATTGAAGACGATGGCCGTGTAGAAGAAAGCGAAGAAGATGATCAGGCCGACATAAAGCGCCATATAGAGCGGCTGCCCGTGGCCCAAATAGGCGGTCACGGTACCCAGCCAGCCGGTCGCCTGACCGCCGCTGAAGCCCGCCACCGTCAGCGGCATCAAGAGCAGCGACGAGGCGAAGATTGGCGGGATCACACCGGCTGGGTTCAACTTCAATGGCAGGTGCGACGCCTCTCCGCCGAACATCTTGTTGCCGACCTGGCGCTTCGGATACTGCACCAGGATCCGACGCTGCGCCCGCTCCATGAAGACGATGAAGGCGATCACCACCACGGCCATCAAGATGATGAAGAGGATGAAGCCGGTGGACAGGGCGCCGGTACGTCCCAACTCCAGGGTCGAGGCCAGCGCGAAGGGCAGATTCGCCACGATCCCCGCGAAGATGATCAGCGAAATACCGTTGCCCACGCCGCGCTGCGTGATCTGTTCGCCCAGCCACATCAGGAAGATGGTGCCGCCGGTCAGCGTGATGACCGTCGTGATCCGGAAGTAGAGCCCCGGGTCGATCACCGCCGAGCCGCCGGGCCCGCCCATGCTCTCCAGGCCCACCGCGATTCCGTAGGACTGGAAGATTGCCAGCACCACCGTGCCGTAGCGCGTGTACTGGTTGATCTTCTTGCGGCCCGTTTCACCTTCTTTCTTCAACTGCTCCAAGGTCGGATTCACCGCCGTGAGCAGCTGCATGATGATGGCGGCCGAAATGTACGGCATGATGTTGAGCGCGAAGATCGTCATGCGACCCAGCGCGCCGCCGGCGAACATGTCGAAGACGCCGAGGACCCCACCCTGGTGCTGCGCGAAGATCAGCGCGAGCTGCCCCGGATCGATGCCCGGCACGGGGATGTAAGTTCCCAGCCGATAGACAATCAGCGCACCTAGCGTGAACCAGATGCGCTGCTTGAGTTCCGTCGCCTTCGCAAGAGCGCCGAAATTTATGTTTGCGGCAAGTTGTTCAGCGGCTGAAGCCATATCCCTCGTCTCGGTCCCGGAGCCTGCGGCCCAATCTACCGCGCGCCTCCTCGTTGGTCTGGGGCCTCGGCCCGAACCGCCATCCGGGCCTCTCGGCTAGGCCGTCTCTCCGGCGGTTTCACCCGACGCTTGCGAGGCGGCGGCCTTCTTTGGCGCCGTCACCGTCACGGATCCACCGGCCTTCTCGACCGCCTCCAGGGCGCCCTTGGAGGCACCGGCCACGGTTACGTTAACTTTGGCTTTCAACTCGCCGTTCGCAAGCAGACGCACGCCATCTCGCGATCGTTTGAACAGCCCCGCCGCCTGCATGGCCGCAGCGTCGATCGGCTGCGCAGCATCCAGCTTGCCGGCATCGATCGCCGCTTGCAACCGGCCGAGGTTCACCTCAACGTAGTTGCGCCGGAAGATGTTGGTGAAGCCGCGCTTCGGCAGACGGCGATGCAACGGCATCTGACCGCCCTCGAATCCCTTGATGGCAACGCCGCTGCGGGCTTTGGCGCCCTTGTGCCCCTTGCCCGAGGTCTTGCCCAAGCCGGAACCGATGCCGCGACCGACGCGCTTGCGGGCCTTGCGGGCACCTGAATTGTCAGCCAGCTCGTTGAGCTTCATCTCACCTGCGTCCTTCTCGTCCAGCGGGCGCCTCCCAAGGCTCCCGCGCCGCCACTCCAGCGACGGGCTTATTCGACCACTCGCACCAAGTGGGGGATCTTCTCGATCATTCCGCGCACAGCGGGCGTATCCTCCAGCTCGCGCACATGACCGATACGGCGCAGACCAAGCCCCTTCAGCGTATCCGCCTGCCCCGGCTTGCGACCGTGGCCGCTGCTGATCTGCTGCACCTTCACGCTCTTCTTCTTGGCCGCCATGGTCCTTACTCCGTGATCTCGGCGCCGTTCGAGGCCGGCTCGCCGCGCTTACCGACGATGTCGGAGACCTTCTTGCCACGGCGCTGCGCGACCATGCGCGGCGACTGCATGTCCTTCAAAGCCTCGAAGGTGGCCTGGATCATGTTGTAGGGGTTTTGCGTCCCCATCGACTTGGCCACCACATCCTGAACGCCAAGACACTCGAAAATGGCGCGCATCGGGCCGCCGGCGATGATCCCGGTGCCCGGAGGCGCGGCGCGCATCACCACGCGACCGGCGCCGAAGACGCCGCGCATGTCGTGATGCAGCGTGCGGCCTTCGCGCAGCGGCACGCGCACCATGCCCTTCTTTGCGGACTCGGTCGCCTTGCGGATCGCCTCAGGCACCTCGCGCGCCTTGCCGTGGCCGAAGCCGACGCGGCCGCGCTGATCGCCGACCACCACGAGCGCGGCGAAGCCGAAGCGACGGCCGCCCTTGACCACCTTGGCCACGCGGTTGATGCCGACGAGCTTATCGACGATGTCCGAGTCTTCGCGGCGATCGTCACGTGAGGGTCGTGCCATAGTCTCTCAGTCCCGTTTCTGCCCGCTGCGAACCAGGCTTAGAAGTTCAAGCCGCCGGTCCGTGCGGCGTCGGCCAGGGCCTTCACCCGGCCGTGATAGATGTAAGCGCCACGGTCGAAAACCACCTGCTCGACGCCCTTGGACTTGGCGCGCTCGGCCAACAGCTTGCCAACGGCCTCCGCCGCGGCCCGGTCGGCCCCAGTCTTGAGCTGGGGCCGCAGATCCTTGTCGAGGCTCGACGCCGCCGCCAGGGTCACGCCCTGGGCGTCGTCGATCACCTGCGCATAGATATGCTTCGAGGAGCGAAAGACGCTGAGGCGCGGACGCCCGCGGGCCTTCTTGCTCAGGTCGTTGCGAACCCGGCGGGCACGGCGGCGCAGAACTTTGGATTTGCTCAGCATGGCGGTTACTTCTTCTTGCCTTCCTTGCGGATGATCTGCTCGTCGGCGTAGCGAATGCCCTTGCCCTTGTAGGGCTCCGGTCCGCGCATGGCACGGACCACCGCCGCCATCTGCCCGACCAGTTGCTTGTCCGCCCCGTGGATCGAGATGGCCGTCGGCCGCTCGCACTTGACGGTCAGACCCTCGGGGATCGGATAGTTGATGTCGTGGCTGTAGCCGAGCTGCAGGTTCAGGGTCTTGCCCTGTACCGCCGCACGGTAGCCGACACCTGTGATCTCGAGGTTCTTCGTGAAGCCCTCGTTCACCCCAATTACCAGGTTCTGGATCCGGGCGCGGGCCGTGCCCCACATGGCGCGGGCCTGCTTCGAATTGTCGACCGGCTTCACGGTCACCTGACCGCCGTCGAGCGCAATGGCTACGTCGTCGGTCGAGGTGTAGCTCAACTGACCCAGCTTGCCCTTGGCCGTGACCGTGCGACCGTCGACCTTGACATCGACACCGCCGGGCACCTCGACCGGATTGTTACCTACGCGCGACATGTCACTCTCACTCCGTTCGAACCCTCCGACCGGCGTCTTAGAAGACGCGGCAGAGTACCTCGCCGCCCACGTTCTCGGCCCGCGCCTGATGGTCAGCCATCACGCCCTTCGGCGTCGAGAGGATCGCGATGCCGAGACCGTTGTAGAAGCGCGGCAGCTCCTTGATCTTCGAATAGACGCGCCGCCCGGGCTTGGACACGCGGGCGATCTCGCGGATCACCGGAGCGCCGTCGTGGTACTTCAACTGCACCTCGATCTGCCCGTGACCGCGGTCGTCGCTGCCCTCCGCGTAGTCGCGGATGTAGCCCTCGCGCTTCAACACGTCCAGCACGTTCAGGCGCAGCTTCGAATGCGGTGTAAGAACCGCGGACTTGCCGGCACGCTGCGCGTTGCGAATGCGGGTCAGCAGGTCCCCGAGGGGATCGCTCATAGCCATGACGCCGCTACTCCTTCCCTACCAGCTCGACTTGACCATGCCCGGAATCTGGCCGGTCGAGGCCAGGTCGCGCAGGGCAATGCGAGACATCTTCAGACGACGGTAGAAGCCACGCGGCCGGCCCGTCACTTCGCAGCGGTTGCGCACGCGCGTCTTGGACGCGTTGCGCGGCAACTCCGCAAGCTTGAGGAACGCCTGGAAGCGCTCTTCCGGCTGCAGCGAACGGTCTTTGGCGACCGCCTTGAGCTCCGCCCGCTTGGCCGCAAAACGCTTGGCCATTCTCTGGCGTCGCTTGTTCTTCTCTACTGCAGACTTCTTAGCCATTGCGTCTACCCTTTCGCCGTTATCCGTCGTAGCCGTTGAACTACTGCCGGAACGGCATGTCGAAGTTGGCGAGGAGCGCACGGGCCTCCTCGTCGTTCTTGGCCGTGGTGCAGATCACGATATCCATACCCCGGACCTCGTCGATCTGGTCGTATTCGATCTCCGGAAAGACCAGCTGTTCCTTCAGGCCCATCGAAAAGTTGCCGCGTCCGTCGAAGGACTTGCCGTTGAGACCGCGGAAGTCGCGGACGCGCGGCAAGGCGATGTTCACCAGACGGTCGAGGAACTCATACATCCGCTCGCGGCGCAGCGTGACCTTGCAGCCGATCGCCATGCCCTCGCGCAGTTTGAAGCCGGCGATCGACTTGCGCGCCTTGGTCACCACCGGCTTCTGGCCGGAGATGGCCGAAAGCTCCTGAACGGCGCTGTCGAGCTTCTTGCGATCCGCGACCGCCTCGCCGACGCCCATGTTGATCACGATCTTCTCGAGCTTCGGCACCTGGAAGTCGTTCTTGTAGCCGTAGGCCTCTTTCATGGCCGGCTTGACGACCGTCTGATAGTGCTCACGCATGCGGGCAGCCATGGATCTCGTCCTCAGTCGCGTCTTTAGCTGTCGATCGGCGCGCCGGAGCGCTTGGCGAAGCGCACCTTGCGGCCCTCGACGAAACGGTAACCGACACGGGTCGGGCGATCGCTCGCCTCCGGGTCGACGTGGGCGACGTTCGAGATGTGGATCGGGGCCTCCATCTCGACGATCCCGCCCTGCGGGTTCTGGGCACTCGGCCGCTGATGGCGCTTGACCAGGTTGGCGCCCTGGACGAGCACGCGGTCGTCCTGACGGTCGACCCGCAGCACCTCGCCGACCACACCCTTGGAGCGGCCGACGACGACGATCACCCGATCGCCCTTCTTGATCTTCACTTTCTTCATCACAGCACCTCGGGCGCCAGCGAAACGATCTTCATGAACCGCTTGGCGCGCAGTTCGCGGGTCACCGGACCGAAAATACGCGTACCGATCGGCTCGTTCTGCTTGTTCAGCAGCACCGCCGCGTTGCGGTCGAACCGGATCGTCGTGCCGTCGGCCCGGCGCAGGTCCTTCGCCGTCCGCACGATGACGGCGCGATGCACGTCGCCCTTCTTCACGCGGCCGCGCGGGATCGCCTCCTTGACCGAGACGACGATCACATCACCGACGCTGGCAAAGCGCCGGTTCGATCCGCCCAGCACCTTGATGCACTGCACCCTGCGCGCACCCGAGTTATCGGCCACGTCGAGGTTCGTCTGCATCTGAATCATGACGCTCTACTCCTAAACCCTCGTACCGGACCGAAATCAGCCCTGTGTCGCGCCAGTGTCGGCCGCCCCGCCTTGGACGGCTCCGTCCTGGGCACCGGTGTAAATCACTTTCCACTTCTTGGACTTCGAGATCGGCGCGCACTCGACGATGCGGACGGTCTCGCCTTCCTGGCAGCGGTTTTCCTCGTCATGCGCGTGGTAGCGCTTCGAGTTCTTGATGAACTTCTTGTACAGCGGGTGCATGACGCGGCGTTCGACCTGAACGGTGACCGTCTTGTTCATCTTGGTCGACACCACGGTGCCCTGCAGGACGCGACGCGGCATGGTGACTTACTCCTTGTTGGCCTGCGCCTGAGCGGTCCGCTCGCGCAGGATCGTCTTGATGCGCGCGATGTCACGGCGCACCAGCCGCTTGCGCGTCGTATTCTCGAGCTGGCCGCTGGCTGCCTGGAAGCGCAGATTGAAGGCCTCCTTACGCAGACCCAGCAGATCCTGCTTCAACTCGTCTTCGCTCTTGGTGCGCAGATCGGTCACTTTCATCTCACCCTACTCCCTGTCTCCCGCCTGGGCCTCAGTCGGCCGTCGGACGAGCGACGAACTTGGTACGCACCGGCAACTTGGCGGCAGCGCGGATAAAGGCCTCGCGCGCCAGCTCTTCGGACACGCCGTCGAGCTCGAACATGATACGGCCCGGCTTGACCCGGCAGGCCCACCACTCGGGAGAGCCCTTACCCTTGCCCTGGCGCACCTCGGCTGGCTTCTGCGACACGGGCACGTCCGGGAACACGCGGATCCAGAGCTTGCCGACGCGGCGCATGTGGCGCGTGATGGCACGGCGCGCGGCCTCGATCTGGCGCGCGGAAATCCGCTCCGGCGTGGTCGCCTTCAGCCCGTACTGACCGAAGGCCAGCGTCGTTCCGCCTTTGGCAGAGCCGTGGATGCGGCCCTTGTGCTGCTTGCGGAATTTTGTGCGCTTCGGCTGCAGCATCTCTCTTCCAGTCCTTCTCGAACGTCCAGGCGCGCGGTAGCGCGGTTAGCCGCGACCGGCCGGGCCGGTCTGCAATTCGGTGTGGCGCTTCTCGCTGGCCAAGGGATCGTGCGCCAGGATCTCGCCCTTGAAGACCCAGACCTTGACCCCGCAGGTGCCGTAGGTCGTGATCGCCGTGGAAACGCCGTAATCGATGTCGGCGCGCAGAGTGTGCAGAGGCACGCGCCCCTCGCGATACCACTCGGTGCGCGCGATCTCCGCGCCGCCCAGACGGCCGCCGCAGTTGATCCGGATGCCCTGGGCACCGAGCCGCATCGCCGCCTGCACCGCGCGCTTCATCGCACGGCGGAAGGCCACGCGCCGCTCAAGCTGCTGCGCGATGGAATCGGCGATCAACTGCGCATCGATCTCCGGCTTGCGGATCTCGACGATGGAGAGGTGCACTTCACCGCCGGTCATCTTCGACAGCTCGCTGCGCAGCTTCTCGATGTCGGCACCCTTCTTGCCGATCACCACGCCCGGCCGGGCCGTGTGGATGGTAATCCGCGCACGTTTGGCGGGCCGCTCGATCACGACTTTCGACACGCCGGCCTGGCTCAAGCGCTTCTTCAGGAAGGCGCGCAGCTTGAGGTCTTCGTGCAGAAGGTCGGCGTAATCCTTGCCGGCGATCCAGCGCGAGTCCCAGGTGCGGTTGATGCCGAGACGCAGACCGATCGGATTGACTTTGTGACCCATGACTTAAGCTTCCTCGCGCTCGCGGACGACCACCCGCAGGCGGCTGAAGGGCTTCTGAATGCGACCCACGCGGCCGCGGGCCCGAGGCCGGAACCGACGCATGACCATCGACTTGCCCACGCTCGCTTCGGCCACCATCAGACGGTCCACGTCGAGCTGGTGGTTGTTCTCGGCGTTGGCGATCGCGCTCTGCAACACCTTGCGGACATCCTGCGCGATCCGACGCTTGCTGAACTGCAGTTCGGCGAGCGCGGTCTGCGCGGACTTTCCGCGGATCAAGCCAGCGACGAGATTGAGCTTCTGCGGCGAGACCCGCAGGTTGCGAACCATCGCCATCGCCTCGTTGTCGGCCAGCTGGCGCTCCATCTTGGGCTTGCCCATGGCCTACTTCCTCTTCGCCTTCTTGTCGGCCGCATGCCCGTAGAACGTCCGGGTCGGCGCGAATTCACCGAGCTTGTGGCCGACCATGTTCTCGGTCACCAGCACCGGCAGGAACTTCTGGCCGTTGTAGACGCCGAAGGTCAGGCCGACGAACTGCGGCATGATGGTCGAGCGTCGCGACCAGGTCTTGATGATGTCGTTACGGCCCGAATCGCGGGACTTATCGGCCTTCTTCAGCAGATAAGCGTCGACGAAGGGACCTTTCCAAATTGAACGCGCCATGCTCCCGCCCCCTACTTCTTGGCGTGCCGGCGCCGGACGATCAGCGCATCGGTCTTCTTGTTCTGACGAGTCCGGTGACCCTTTGTCGGCTTACCGGTCGGCGTGACCGGGTGACGGCCGCCCGAGGTGCGGCCTTCGCCGCCGCCGTGGGGGTGGTCGACCGGGTTCATGGCAACGCCGCGCACCGAGGGGCGCCGACCGAGCCAACGGTTCCGTCCTGCCTTGCCCAGGCTGATGTTCTGCTGATCGGGGTTCGAGACCGCCCCGACCGAGGCCATGCAGTCGCCGCGCACCATACGCACCTCGCCGCTCGACAGACGCAGCAGCGCATAGCCCTGGTCGCGACCGACCAGCTGGACGTAGGTACCGGCAGCCCGCGCCATTTGACCGCCCTTGCCGGGCTTCAGCTCGACGTTGTGCACGATGGTTCCGACCGGAATGCTGCGCAGGGGCATGGCGTTGCCCGGCTTCACGTCGGTGCGGTTGTCCGCCACCACGGTGTCGCCCGGTGCAAGACGCTGCGGCGCCAGAATGTAGGCCTGCTCGCCATCCTCGTAGGAGATCAAGGCGATGAAGGCGCTGCGGTTGGGATCGTACTCCAACCGCTCGACGGTCGCCGGAACACCCCACTTGCGCCGCTTGAAGTCGATGATCCGATAGGTCCGCTTGTGCCCCCCGCCGCGCCGACGCGCCGTGACATGGCCCTGGTTGTTGCGGCCGCCGGACTTGCTGAGGCCTTCGGTCAACTTCTTGACCGGCTTGCCCTTCCAGAGGCCGCTGCGATCGACGATCGTCAGCTGCCGCTGGCCCGGCGTGATCGGATTGAAGGTCTTGAGCGCCATAACTCTGATCTCGCCCCTTAGATACCGGTGGTCACGTCGATGGCGTGACCGTCCTCGAGGGTGACGTAGGCCTTCTTGAAGTCGGAGCGCTGGCCGAGGCGACCTCGGAAGCGCTTGACCTTGCCCTTCTGGATGGCGGTGTTGACCGCCTTGACCTTGACCTTGAACAGCCCCTCGACGGCCGCCTTGATCTCAGGCTTCTTGGCATCCAACGGCACCTGGAAAGCGACCTGGCCGTGTTCGCCGCCCAGGGTCGTCTTCTCGGTCACCAAAGGGCGACGAATCAGCTCGTACATGCGCTCTTGGGAGAGCTGCAGATCGAGCTTCTTGCGCGGGCGTGCCCTGCTCATTTCAACCGTGCCTCCAGTGCTTCGACCGCGGCGCGCGTCAGCACCAGGCGATCGCGACGCAGGATGTCGTAAACGTTCGCGCCCTGCTGCGGCAGCAGATCGACACCCTTGATGTTGCGCGCGGCCCGTTCGAACTGCGTGTCGATCTCCGGACCATCGATGATCAGGGCGTTGTCCCACCCCAGCTTGGCGAGTTGCTCGACCAGCGACTTGGTCTTGTGGGTCTCGGCCTTGGCCGTCTCCAGCACCGCCAGCTTGCCGTCCTTGGCCTTCGCCGAGAGCGCGCACTTCAGACCGAGCGCACGCACCTTCTTCGGCAGATCGAAGCCGTGATCGCGCGGCAAGGGGCCGTGCACGACGCCGCCGCCGCGCATGATGTTGGTCTTCAGGTTGCCGCGGCGTGCCCGGCCCGTCCCCTTCTGGCGATAGGCCTTCTTGGTGGTGCCGACGATCTCGCTGCGGCCCTTGGCCTTGTGCGTTCCCGCCCGGCGCTTGGCAAGCTGCCAGGTCACGACGCGGTGCAAGATATCGCGGCGCACCTCGACCCCGAAGATCGACTCGTCGAGCTCGATCTGACCGGCGGTCTCGTTGGCGAGCGTGGTGACGTCCAGCTTCATGACTTAGGAGTCCTTCTTCTCTTCGCCGCCGTCACCGCCGGACTCCGCACCGGAGTCCGTGGCCGCATCCTCGCTGGCCGGCGCCTCGGGCGCCGCGTCGGCTTCAGGTGCGGCTGCCTCTGCGGCCGTCTCCTCGGCGGGCGCTCCCTCGGCAGACGCCTCCTCGGCCGGGGCCTCTTCCTCGGCGGCCCGCACGGCACCAGGATAGGGCGCGTCATCCGGCCGGCTGCGCTTCACCGCATCGCAGACCGTGACCCAGCCGCCCTCGGACCCGGGGACCGCACCGCGGATCAGAATCAAGCCGCGCTCGACGTCAACCTTGACCACCCGCAAGTTCTGAGTGGTCACCCGGCCGTCACCCATGTGCCCGGCCATCTTCTTGTTCTTGAAGACCTTGCCCGGATCCTGGTTCTGACCGGTGGAGCCATGCGCACGGTGCGAGATCGAAACACCGTGGCTAGCCCGCATGCCGCCGAAACCGTGGCGCTTGATGACGCCGGCAAAGCCCTTACCGATCGAGGTGCCCGCCACGTCCACGAACTGACCCGGCAGGAAATGATCCACGGTCAGCTCGCTGCCGACCTCGATCATGGCATCCTCGGCCACCCGGAACTCAACCAGACGCTTGCGCGGAGCGACCTTCGCCTTAGCGAAACGCTCGCGCTCCGGCTTACTCACACGACTCACCTTGGCCGCGCCGACACCGAGCTGCAGGGCCGCATAACCGTCCCGCTCGGTGGTGCGCTGCGCAGTGACGTAGCAGCCATCGACCTTCAGCACGGTGACCGGCACGTGAGCGCCTTCGCTATCGAAGACCCGCGTCATGCCAACTTTCTGAGCGATCAGACCCGTACGCATAACCCTAGCCCTTCAGCTTGATCTCGACGTCCACGCCGGAAGCGAGGTCGAGCTTCATCAGCGCGTCCACGGTCTGCGGCGTCGGATCGACGATGTCGAGCAGCCGCTTGTGCGTGCGGATTTCGAACTGCTCGCGGCTCTTCTTGTCGATGTGCGGCGACCGCAGCACGGTGAAGCGCTCGATTTTCGTGGGCAAGGGAATCGGGCCACGGACCTGCGCACCGGTGCGCTTGGCCGTGTTCACGATCTCACCCGTCGACTGATCCAGCACCCGATGATCGAAGGCTTTCAGGCGGATGCGGATATTTTGGCTTTCCATGGCTTGCTCGACCGCTCTTATCCGAGAAACGACGAAGGGTCCCGACGTTCGCCGCGAGACCCTTCCCGCTTCAAAACTCCACTACTCGACGATTTTGGAGACGACGCCGGCGCCGACGGTGCGGCCGCCTTCGCGGATCGCGAAGCGCAGGCCCTCGTCCATGGCGATCGGCGCGATCAGCGTCACTTCCATCGACACGTTGTCGCCCGGCATCACCATCTCCGTGCCTTCCGGCAGCGTGCACACACCCGTCACGTCCGTCGTCCGGAAGTAAAACTGAGGACGGTAGTTCGTGAAGAACGGCGTGTGGCGGCCGCCCTCCTCCTTCGTCAGGATGTAGGCCTCGCACGAGAACTTCGTGTGCGGCGTGATCGTCCCCGGCTTCGCCAGAACCTGACCACGCTCAACGTCCTCGCGACCCACGCCGCGCAGCAGCGCGCCGACGTTGTCGCCAGCCTCGCCCTGGTCCAGCAGCTTGCGGAACATCTCGACGCCCGTCACCGTCGACTTCTGCGTGTCGCGCAGACCGACGATCTCCACCTCCTCGCCGACCTTCACCACACCCCGCTCGATGCGGCCCGTCACAACCGTGCCGCGGCCCGAGATCGAGAAAACGTCCTCGATCGGCATCAGGAACGGCTGGTCCTTCGGACGCTCCGGCGTCGGAATGTAGGCGTCAACCTCCTTCATCAGGGCCTGGATCGCCTCCTTGCCCAGCGTCGCATCGCTGTCCTCCAGCGCCGCCAGCGCAGAGCCCTTCACGATCGGAATGTCGTCGCCCGGGAAGTCGTAGGAGCTCAGAAGCTCGCGAACCTCAAGCTCGACCAGCTCCAGCAGCTCCTCGTCGTCAACCATGTCGCACTTGTTCAGGAACACCACCAGCGCCGGAACACCAACCTGGCGCGCCAGCAGAATGTGCTCACGCGTCTGCGGCATCGGGCCGTCCGCAGCCGAGACAACCAGGATCGCGCCGTCCATCTGCGCCGCACCCGTGATCATGTTCTTCACGTAGTCCGCGTGACCCGGGCAGTCCACATGCGCGTAGTGACGGTTGTCCGTCTCGTACTCAACATGCGCCGTCGAAATCGTAATACCGCGCGCCTTCTCCTCAGGCGCCTTGTCGATCGCGTCGTACGCCATAAACTCCGCGCCGCCAGCCTCAGCCATCACCTTCGTGATCGCTGCCGTCAAAGACGTCTTGCCATGGTCAACGTGACCAATCGTTCCAATGTTGCAGTGCGGCTTGTTTCGCTCAAACTTCGCTTTCGACATCTTCCTCGCTCCACCTCTCGGCGCGGGCCCGCCTGTATGCCAGGTTCATCGGGCCGGAGTGTTGTTAAACGCTTCTCTTAAGCCAGCTTCGCCTTGACCTCGTCGGCCACGGCTTGCGGCACCTTCTCGTAGTGGGAGAAGTGCATGGTGTACTGGGCGCGGCCCTGACTCATGGACCGCAGGGTATTGACGTAGCCGAACATGTTGGCCAGCGGCACCATGGCGTCGATCACACGCGCAATGCCGCGCTGATCCATGCCGGACACGTTGCCGCGACGACTGTTCAGGTCGCCGATGATGTCGCCCATGTACTCTTCCGGGGTCACCACCTCGACCTTCATGATCGGCTCGAGCAGGCTCGGACCGGCCTTCGGCAGCCCCTCGCGGAAGGCCGCGCGGGCCGCGATCTCGAAGGCCAGCACCGACGAGTCGACGTCGTGGTAGGCGCCGTCGATCAGCGTCGCCTTGTAGTCGATCACCGGGAAACCCGCGACCACACCGCTGTCGTTCGACTGCTTCAGGCCCTTCTCGACGCCCGGCACATACTCCTTGGGCACCGATCCGCCGACCACGGCGTTCTCGAAAAGGAAACCGCTGCCGGCTTCCAGCGGCTCGAAGACCAGCTTGATGCGGGCGAACTGACCAGAACCACCGGTCTGCTTCTTGTGGGTGTAGTCTACCTCGGTCTGACGGGAGATGGTCTCGCGATAGGCAACCTGAGGCGCGCCGACGTTGGCGTCGACCTTAAACTCGCGCCGCATGCGGTCGACGATGATGTCGAGATGCAGCTCGCCCATCCCCTTGATGACCGTCTGGCCACTCTCCTGGTCAGTCGCGACCTGAAAGGAGGGATCTTCCTGAGCCAGGCGGTTCAAGGCGATCGACATCTTCTCCATGTCGGCCTTGGTCTTCGGCTCGACGGCGACCTCGATCACCGGATCGGGGAACTCCATGCGCTCCAGCACGATCGGCTTGGAGGGATCGCAGAGCGTGTCACCCGTGGTGGTGTCCTTCAGGCCGGCGATCGCGACGATGTCGCCTGCCAGAGCCTCGTCGATCTCTTCCCGGTGGTTCGCATGCATCAGGAGCATGCGGCCGACGCGCTCGCGGTTGTTCTTCACCGAGTTCAGCACCGAGCTGCCCTTGGTGATCTTACCCGAGTAGATGCGCACGAAGGTCAGTGATCCGACAAAGGGGTCCGTCATGATCTTGAAAGCCAGACCGGACATGGGCGCATCGTCGTTCGACGGGCGGCTGTCGACCTCGTCGCTGTCCGGCTTCACGCCCTGCACGTCGACCACGTCCTTCGGCGAAGGCATAAAGTCGACCACAGCGTCAAGCAGCGGCTGAACGCCCTTATTCTTGAAGGCGGAGCCCAGCAGAACAGGCACGAAGGCCAGGCCGCAGGCACCCTTACGAATCAGCTGCTTGAGCGCGTCCGCATCGGGCTCCTCGCCCTCGAGATAGGCCTCCATGGCGGCCTCGTCCTGCTCGACAGCAAGCTCCACCAGCTTCTCGCGATATTCCGCGGCCTGGTCGGCCAGATCGGCGGGAATGTCGGTCACGTCCCACTCGGCACCCAGGGACTCGTCACGCCAGACCAGAGCCTTCATGGCAATCAGGTCGACGACGCCGGCGAAATCGCTCTCGGCGCCGATCGGCAGCTGACAGACCAACGGGGTCGCGCCAAGCCGGTCCACGATCATGTCGACGCAACGGAAGAAGTCCGCGCCGGTGCGGTCCATCTTGTTGACGAAGCACATCCGCGGAACCTTGTACTTGTCCGCCTGACGCCAGACCGTCTCGGACTGAGGCTCCACGCCGGCAACCGAGTCAAAGACCGCGACCGCACCATCGAGCACGCGTAGAGACCGCTCGACCTCGATGGTGAAGTCGACGTGACCGGGCGTGTCGATGATGTTGATGCGGTGGTCGTTCCAGAAACAGGTCGTCGCGGCGGAGGTGATCGTAATGCCGCGCTCTTGCTCCTGCTCCATCCAGTCCATGGTGGCGGCACCCTCGTGCACCTCGCCGATCTTATGGGAGCGGCCGGTGTAGTAGAGGATGCGCTCGGTCGTCGTCGTCTTACCGGCATCGATGTGGGCCATGATGCCAATGTTTCGGTAGCGCTCGAGCGGTGTCTGGCGGGACGACATGATGCTTGTTCCTTCAGCGTCTCGGCAGGTTCGGTTACCAGCGGTAGTGCGAGAAGGCACGGTTGGCTTCGGCCATCCGGTGCGTGTCTTCCCGCTTCTTCACGGCCGCGCCGCGGTTGCTGGAGGCATCCAGCAATTCGTTCGCCAGACGGGCCGTCATGGTGGTCTCGGACCGGCTGCGCGACGCGCTGATCAGCCAGCGGATGGCCAGAGCCTGCGCACGATCGGAGCGCACCTCGACCGGCACCTGATAGGTGGCGCCGCCGACACGGCGCGAGCGCACCTCGACATCGGGCTTCACGTTGTCCAGCGCTTCGTGGAACACGCGCAAGGGATCGTTGCCGCCCTTGGAGGCCACGCGGTCGAACGCACCGTAGACGATTCGCTCGGCAACCGACTTCTTGCCGTCGCGCATGAGGTTACTCATGAACTTCGTCACCACCCGGTCGCCGAACTTGGCGTCGGGGAGAACCTCTCGCTTTTCAGCCCGATGACGACGGGACATCGCAGACTACTCCATCCGTGGCGGCGAAAGGCGGCGTCGCCCAGCAGATCCGTCGCCGCCGCTCCCATGAACGAAACATTCCAAGGGAACGAAACAAACGACGGACCGCCGACGAGACACCGCCGAACGGCCCTATTCATCTTCAACCAGGTTGCGCTCTCGCGGAGCGAGCAGCGGATCGAGGTTAAATTGACCCCTCTCCAATGCTTCGGCCACCCGATGCGGATCCGAAGATCCAACTTTCCGTGTACCTATATGGAGTTGCGTCTAAGCCGCCTGAGGCACCTACCACCAACTCCCCTGTAGGAACGGCGCGGAACATACGCACCGCACCTGTGGGCGTCAAGGAAAAGCAAAGGATTTTTTACCGTCCGGAGAGCGTCGAAACGGGGCGGGAGCGGCGACACCCACCGCCCGTAACGGCCAGCGCCACAAGCTCGATGATCTCGCTGTTCACCCAAAGCGCGAAAACGGCAGTTTGCGGTTTCATTCTGTCGCTTCGGGCCACTTGCGAGTCAGAAAAGAACAGCGGGCGAAGCTGGAAAGCTTCGCCCGCCGATCCGTCAAGATTCCAGCGTCTTGGCGTCGAGTTAGGCCACGGAGGCAGATCCGTCGCCCGACTCCGCCTCCACCGCCGCCGCGGCTTCCGCCTCGGCAGCCGCCGCAGCCTCAAGCTCCGCCTGATTACGCTCCGCCTCGATCACGGAGTCGCGTTCGGCGGCCACCCGCTTCAAGCGGTTGATGACCGAACCGGTGCCGGCCGGGATCAGGCGACCGACGATCACGTTCTCCTTGAGGCCGATCAGGTTGTCCATCTTGCCGTTGACCGCGGCCTCCGTCAGGACGCGCGTGGTCTCCTGGAACGACGCCGCCGAGATGAAGGAGCGGGTCTGCAGGCTGGCCTTGGTGATGCCCTGAAGCACCGGCCGGCCCTTCGCCGGGATCCCGTTGTCGAGCAGGGCCCGATTGTTGGCCTCCTCGTACTCGTCGCGATCGACCTGCTCGCCGACCAGGAAGGTGGTGTCTCCGCCCTCCAGGATCTCGACCTTCTGCAGCATCTGGCGAACGATCACCTCGATGTGCTTGTCGCTGATCTTCACGCCCTGCAGGCGGTAGACGCTCTGGATCTCGTTGACGAGATACTCGGCCAGAGCCTCGACCCCCAGAATATCCAGGATGTCGTGAGGCACGGGATTGCCGTCCATCAGCAGGTCGCCGACGCGCACGTAGTCGCCTTCCTGAACCGCCAGGTGCTTGCCCTTCGGGATCAGGTATTCGACCGCATCGCCGCCGTCCTCCGGCCGCACCACGATCCGCCGCTTGGTCTTGTAGTCGCGGCCGAACTCGACGCGCCCTTCGGAGTCGCTGATGATCGCGTAGTCCTTCGGCTTGCGGGCCTCGAACAGCTCCGCCACGCGCGGCAGACCACCCGTGATGTCACGCGTCTTGGTCGACTCCCGAGGAATACGCGCCAGCACGTCGCCGGCCCGTACGGTCGCACCGTTCTCGACCGACAGGATGGCGTCCACCGACATGAAGTAGCGGGCCTCCGTGCCGTTCGGCAGGGTGACGACCTCGCCCTTCTCGTCGCGCAGGGTGACGCGCGGCCGCAGGTCCGCACCGCGCGGCTGCTGCTTCCAGTCTGTCACCACACGGCTTGAGATGCCGGTGGTCTCGTCGGTGACCTCGCGCATGGAGAGGCCCTCGATGAGGTCGACGTAGTTCGCGATCCCCTCCTTCTCGGTGATGATGGGGATCGTGTAGGGATCCCACTCGGCCAGCTTCTGGCCCTTCGTCACCTTGCTCTCGTCGTCGACCAGCAGCCGGGCGCCGTAGGGAACCCGATAACGAGACCGCTCGCGTCCGCCCTCGTCGACCAGCACGACCTCCAGGTTGCGGCCCATGACAACGGGCACGCCCTCGGAGTTTCCGACCACGTTCTTGTTCTTGATCTGAACCGTGGCCTCGTGGCTGGCCTCCACGCTCGACTGCTCCGCCCCACGCTGGGCGGCGCCGCCGATGTGGAAGGTCCGCATGGTCAGCTGCGTGCCCGGCTCGCCGATCGACTGAGCCGCGATCACACCGATGGCCTCGCCGATGTTGACCTCCGTACCGCGGGCCAGATCGCGCCCGTAGCAGCGAGCGCAGATCCCGCTGCGGGACTCGCAGGTCAGCGGCGAGCGGATCTTCACCGTGTCCAGGCCGGCCGTATCGATGCGCTCGATCAGATCCTCGGTGATCATCTCGTTGCGCTTGACGATGACCTCGCCCGACAGGGGGTCGATCACGTCCTCGTTGGCGAAGCGCCCGAGAATGCGGTCAGACAGCGGGGCGATGGTCTCGCCCCCCTCGACCACGGCCGTGATGGTCAGGCCCTGATCGGTACCGCAGTCCTCCTCGACGATGATCGCATCCTGCGCCACGTCGACGAGACGACGGGTGAGATACCCGGAGTTCGCCGTCTTGAGCGCCGTGTCGGCCAGGCCCTTCCGGGCGCCGTGGGTGGAGTTGAAGTACTCCAGGACGCTCAGACCCTCCTTGAAGTTGGAGATGATTGGCGTCTCGATGATCTCGCCCGACGGCTTGGCCATCAGGCCGCGCATGCCGGCCAGCTGCTTGATCTGGGTTGGCGAACCACGCGCCCCGGAGTGGGCCATCATGTAGACCGAGTTGATGTCCATGCCCTTCGAGCCGGACATCACCTTCATCATCTCGTCGGCCACCTTGTCCGTGGTGTTCGACCAGACGTCGACGACCTTGTTGTACTTCTCGCCGCGGGTGATCAGGCCTTCCTGATACTGCGACTCGAACTCCTTCACCTGGTCGGTCGCCTCTTCCACCAGCTTGTGCTTGGCGTCGGGGATAATCAGGTCGTCCTTGCCGAAGGAGATGCCGGCGCGGCAGGCCTGGGTGAAGCCAAGCTTCATCAGACGGTCGCAGAAGATCACCGATTCCTTCTGACCGCAGTGGCGGTAGACGGTATCGATCACCTCGCCGATTTCCTTCTTGGTCAACACGCGGTTGATCAAGCGGAAGGGCACGTTCTTGTGGCGCGGCAACAGCTGGTAGAGCTGCAGACGTCCAGGCGTGGTCTCGACCACCTGATCCGAATGGACGCCTTCGGCATCGACCAGATCGAGACGGGCCTTGACCTTCGCATGCAGCGAGACGGCACCGCTGTTGAGGGCGTGATCCACCTCGCCCATGTCGGCGAAGACCATGCCCTCGCCGACCTCTTTCTCGGATTCCATCGCCAGGTAGTAGATGCCAAGCACAATGTCCTGGGACGGCACGATGATCGGCTTGCCGTTGGCCGGGCTGAGGATGTTGTTGGTCGACATCATCAGCACGCGGGCTTCCAACTGCGCCTCGAGCGACAGCGGCACGTGTACCGCCATCTGGTCGCCGTCGAAGTCGGCGTTGAAGGCCGTGCAGACCAGCGGATGAAGCTGGATCGCCTTGCCCTCGATCAGCACCGGCTCGAAGGCCTGGATGCCGAGGCGGTGCAGCGTCGGCGCGCGGTTCAGCAGAACCGGGTGCTCGCGAATCACCTCTTCCAGGATGTCCCAGACCTCGGGCCGCTCCTTCTCCACCATGCGCTTGGCCGCCTTGATGGTGGAGGCCATGCCGTAGAGTTCGAGCTTCGAGTAGATGAAGGGCTTGAAGAGCTCCAGCGCCATCTTCTTCGGCAGGCCGCACTCGTGCAGCTTGAGTTCCGGGCCGACCACGATGACCGACCGGCCGGAATAGTCGACGCGCTTGCCGAGCAGGTTCTGGCGGAAGCGGCCCTGCTTGCCCTTCAGCATGTCGGACAGCGACTTGAGCGGACGCTTGTTGGCGCCGGTGATCACACGGCCGCGCCGGCCGTTATCGAACAGCGCGTCCACCGCCTCCTGCAGCATGCGCTTTTCGTTGCGCACGATGATGTCCGGCGCACGCAGCTCGATCAGCCGCTTCAAGCGGTTGTTCCGGTTGATGACGCGGCGGTAGAGATCGTTGAGGTCGGAGGTCGCGAAACGGCCGCCATCGAGCGGAACCAGCGGACGCAACTCCGGCGGAATGACCGGAACGACGTCCAGGATCATCCACTCCGGACGCCCTCGGGATTCAATGAAGGCCTCGATCAGCTTCAGGCGCTTGACGAACTTCTTGCGCTTGACCTCGCTGTTGGTCTCCTTGAGGTCGACACGCAGCTTGTCTCGCTCGCTCTCCAGATCGATGGCGCTCAGCATCGACTTCAGCGCCTCGGCGCCGATCATTGCGGTGAAAGAGTCCTCGCCGTACTCGTCCTGGAAATCGAGAAACTCCTCTTCCGACAGAAGCTGATGCAGCTTCAGCGGGGTCAGGCCCGGTTCGGTGACCACGTAGTTCTCGAAGTAGAGAACCCGCTCGAGGTCCTTCAGCGTCATGTCGATCAGCAGACCGATCCGGCTGGGCAGCGACTTCAGGAACCAGATGTGCGCGACCGGGCTGGCCAGCTCGATGTGGCCCATGCGCTCGCGGCGGACCTTGGAAAGGGTCACCTCGACGCCGCACTTCTCGCAGATCACGCCGCGGAACTTCATCCGCTTGTACTTGCCGCAGAGGCACTCGTAGTCCTTGATCGGCCCGAAGATCCGGGCGCAGAAGAGGCCGTCGCGCTCCGGCTTGAAGGTCCGGTAGTTGATGGTCTCCGGTTTCTTGATCTCACCGAACGACCAGGAGCGGATCTGCTCGGGGCTCGCGATCGCGATACGGATCTGATCGAAGCTCTGCGGGCCGCTCGACTGGCCGAAGATGTTCATCAAGTCGTTCATTAGGTTGGCTCCGCTTATCGGTTCCAGTGCACCGTGAGGTGGATGCGCAATCAAGTTTTCATCGGGCGCCGCCGCCGCCGCAGGTACCGGCGCCCAATTTCGTCGTCAGTAAACGCCCGTCATCAATAGCCGCTCTGGCGCAGATCGACATTGAGGCCAAGCGACTTCAACTCCTTGACCAGGACGTTGAAGGACTCCGGGATACCGGCCTCGAAGGTGTCCTCGCCCTTGACGATCGCTTCGTAGACCTTGGTTCGGCCGGCCACGTCGTCCGACTTCACCGTCAACATCTCCTGCAACGTGTAGGCCGCGCCGTAGGCCTCCAGCGCCCAGACCTCCATCTCGCCGAAGCGCTGACCGCCGAACTGCGCCTTGCCGCCCAAGGGCTGCTGGGTGACCAGGCTGTAGGGGCCAATGGAGCGCGCATGGATCTTGTCGTCGACCAGGTGGTGCAGCTTCAGCATGTAAATATAGCCCACCGTGACCTTGCGGTCGAACTGCTCTCCGGTGCGCCCATCCCACAGCTTGACCTGCCCCGAGGAGTCGAGTCCGGCCGCCTGCAGCATCTCAACGATATCACTCTCGCGGGCACCGTCGAACACCGGCGTGGCGATCGGGGTCCCCTTCGAGAGGTTGCGGCCCAGCTCCAGCAGACCCGCATCGTCCAGATCGCCGGCCTGTTCCTTGAGCACCTTGTCGCCGTAGATCGTCTTGAGCCGCTTCTTGACCTCCTCGGTCTTGCCCGACTGCTGAGCGGTCTCGACCGCTTCGCGGATCTGGCTGCCGAGACCGGCACAGGCCCAGCCCAGGTGGGTTTCGAGGATCTGCCCGACGTTCATGCGGCTCGGCACGCCCAAGGGATTGAGCACGATGTCGACGTGCGTGCCGTCCTCCAGGAAGGGCATGTCCTCGATCGGCACGATCTTGGAGATGACGCCCTTGTTGCCGTGACGGCCGGCCATCTTGTCGCCCGGCTGCAGCTTGCGCTTGGTCGCGATGAAGACCTTGACCATCTTCATCACGCCCGGCGCCAGCTCGTCGCCGCGCTGCAGCTTCTCGACCTTGTCGTCAAAGCGCGCGACCAGCGCCTTCACGGACTCGTCGAACTGCTTGATCAGCGCCTCGATGTCGCCCTGGCGCTCGTCGTTCTTGACGACGATCTGCCGCCACTGGCCCGGCGTGTATTCGGACAGGACCGTCTCGGAGATCTTGGTGTCCTCCTTGAAGCCCTTCGGCCCTTTCACGCCGACGTGGTTCAGCAGCAGATCCTTCAGGCGGCCGTAGAAGCTGCGCTCCAGAATCGCCTTTTCGTCGTCGCGGTCCTTGGCCAGCCGCTCGATCTCGGCCTTCTCGATCGCCAGGGCGCGCTCGTCCTTGTCGACGCCGCGGCGGGAGAAGACGCGCACCTCGACGACCGTGCCGGTCACACCCGGCGGAACCCGCAAAGAGGTGTCGCGGACGTCGGAGGCCTTCTCGCCGAAGATCGCGCGGAGTAGCTTTTCCTCCGGCGTCATCGGCGACTCACCCTTCGGCGTCACCTTGCCGACCAGAATGTCGCCCGCCTGAACCTCGGCGCCGATGTAGCAGATACCGGCCTCGTCCAGATTGCGCAGCGCGTCCTCGCCGACGTTCGGGATGTCGCGGGTGATCTCCTCCTGACCCAGCTTGGTATCGCGCGCCATGACGTCGAATTCCTCGATGTGGATCGAGGTGAAGACGTCGTCGCGCACGATGCGCTCGCTGATCAGGATCGAGTCCTCGAAGTTGTATCCGTTCCAGGGCATGAAGGCGCAGAGCACGTTGCGGCCCAGGGCCAACTCGCCGAGGTTGGTCGAGGGACCGTCGCCGATGATATCGCCGCGCTGCACCTCGTCGCCCACCTTGACCAGCGGTCGCTGGGTGATCGAGGTGTTCTGGTTGGACCGCTGGAACTTCAGCAGGTTGTAGATGTCGACACCCGGCTCGCCCGAGGCCGTGTCTTCGGTCACCCGCACCACGATGCGGGTGGCGTCGACCTGGTCGACCACGCCACCGCGCCGAGCCACGATGGTCACACCGGAATCGCGGGCCACGGTCGATTCCATGCCCGTGCCGACCAGAGGTGCCTCGCTCTGTAGGAGAGGCACGGCCTGCCGCTGCATGTTGGAGCCCATCAGCGCCCGGTTGGCGTCATCGTTCTCCAGGAAGGGGATCAGCGCCGCCGCCACCGAGACCAGCTGCTTCGGGGAGACGTCGATGTAATCGATCTCCTCGGCTCGGGCCATGATGTAGTCGGAGCCGGAGCGGGACGAGATCAGGTCCTCGACCAGCTTGCCGTTCTTGTCCACCTCGGCGTTGGCCTGAGCGATGGTGTAGCGGCCCTCCTCCATCGCGGAGAGATAGATCACCTCGTCGGTGACCTTACCCTTCTCGACCTTGCGGTAGGGGCTCTCGATGAAGCCGTACTGGTTGACCCGCGCATAGGTGGCCAGCGAGTTGATCAGGCCAATGTTCGGTCCCTCGGGCGTCTCGATTGGGCAGATCCGGCCGTAGTGGGTCGGGTGCACGTCGCGCACTTCGAAGCCCGCACGCTCGCGGGTCAGGCCGCCCGGCCCGAGCGCCGAAAGGCGACGCTTATGCGTCACTTCCGACAGCGGGTTGGTCTGGTCCATGAACTGGCTGAGCTGCGAGGAGCCGAAGAACTCCCGCACTGCCGCCGCCGCTGGCTTGGCGTTGATCAGGTCGTGCGGCATGACCGAATCGATCTCGACCGAGGACATCCGCTCCTTGATCGCACGCTCCATGCGCAACAGGCCGACCCGGTACTGATTCTCCAGCAACTCGCCGACCGAACGGACGCGGCGGTTGCCGAGGTGGTCGATATCGTCGATGTCGCCGCGGCCGTCCTTCAGCTCGTGCAGCACCTTCAGGATCGCCAGGATGTCATGCTTGCGCAGCACCCGCAGCTGGTCGTCGGTCTCGAAGTCCAGGCGCGCGTTCATCTTGACGCGGCCGACCGCCGAGAGGTCGTAGCGCTCGGAGTCGAAGAAGAGGCTCTTGAACATCGCCTCCGCCGTCTCGAGGGTCGGCGGCTCGCCGGGACGCATGACCCGGTAGATGTCGATCAGCGCATCCTCACGGGTCCGGTTCTTGTCCACGGCCAGGGTGTTGCGCAGGTAGGCGCCGACATTGACATGGTCGATCGCCAGAACCGGCAGCTTCTTCACGCCGGCTTCCACGAGGCTGGTCAGCAGGTCGACCGTGATCTCGTCACCAGCCTCGGCCAGCACCAGACCGTTGGACTCGTCGATCAGATCTTCGGCCAGGTACTGCCCCGCCAGTTCCTCGTCACCGACGCGCATCTCCTTGAGACCTTCGTCGATCAGCTTGCGGGCCTTGCGCGGCGTCAGTTTCTCGCCGGCGTCCAGCACCGCTTCGCCGGTCTTGGCGTCGACCAGATCGAAAGCCAGCTTCTGACCGCGCAGGCGCTCGGGATCGAACGGGGTCTTCCAGGCGTCCTTGGCGCGGGTGTAGACGACGTTGTCGTAGAAGAGGCTCAGAACCTCCTCGGCCCCCATGCCGACAGCCTCGAAGGGCTCAAGCTGCTTGCCCTCGGCCTCGCGCTCCTGGCGCAGCTTCTCGGTCGCCGCCGAGTCCAGCGCATAGAGCAGCGTAGTCGCCGGCAGCTTCCGGCGCCGGTCGATACGGACGTAGACGATGTCCTTGGCATCGAACTCGAAGTCCAGCCAGGAGCCGCGATAGGGGATGACGCGGGCGGCGAAGAGGTACTTGCCCGAAGAGTGGGTCTTGCCACGGTCGTGGTCGAAGAAAACGCCCGGCGAGCGGTGCATCTGGGAGACGATGACGCGCTCCGTGCCGTTGACGATGAAGGTGCCGTTCGACGTCATCAAGGGCATGTCGCCCATGTAGACGTCCTGTTCCTTGATGTCGCGGATGGAGCGGGCCCCGGTATCCTCGTCGACGTCCCAGACCACAAGGCGCAGGGTGACCTTCAACGGCGCCGCGTAGGTCATGCCACGCTGCTGGCATTCCTCCACGTCGTACTTCGGGTTCTCGAGCTCGTAGCGCACGAACTGCAGCTCGGCCCGCTCGGAGAAGTCCCGAATCGGGAAGACCGACTTGAAGACGGCCTGAAGGCCAGTCTCCGTGCGATCCTCAGGCTTGCTGCCGACCTGCAGAAACTGATCGTAGGAGATCTTCTGGACCTCGATCAGATTCGGCATCTCCGCAATTTCCGGGATCCGCCCGAAGCTCTTGCGAATGCGCTTGCGACCCGTGAACGACACCGCCATGCTTTAATCCTCGTCCTCGCACTGGGGACCGACAGGCCGACCGAAGCCCGTCACCCCTGAAATTTCAACAACCCTGTCGTTTTCGGCGCCCCAGCCTGCCCGGCCCGGCCGCCTGTTCTTCGCTATCTGCGCAGCCACCCCGGCCAAGCGGCCTGAAGAGGTTCCTGCGCCGAGAGCGAGTCTTCCAATCGAACCGGCCCATCCGCCGCCCCGCACCCCTGGAGACACTCTTGCCAGAAGGCGGAGGCTTAAGACGCGACGACCGGCACGGCGCGGAGGAGGTCTCCGCGCCGGCCGGGCATCAACAAAACGCTATAAGTCGCAGAGACTTACTTGACCTCAACGGTCGCGCCAGCCTCTTCGAGCTTCTTCTTGATCTCCTCGGCTTCCTCCTTGGAAGCTCCTTCCTTGACAGGCTTCGGAGCGCCCTCGACCAGGTCCTTGGCCTCCTTAAGGCCGAGGCCGGTGATCCCGCGAACCTCCTTAATGACATTGATCTTCTTGTCGCCCACGGCGGCAAGGATCACGTCGAAGTCGGTCTTCTCCTCGGCGGCGGCAGCTTCGCCGCCACCGGCACCGCCGACCGCCGCGACGGCGACCGGAGCAGCTGCGGAGACGCCCCACTCCTCTTCCAACTTCTTTGCCAGCTCGGCCGCCTCGATGACGGTAAGCTTGGAAAGTTCTTCGACGAGCTTATCCAAATCGGCCATTTCTCAGTTTCCTTCAGACTTGAGCTTCGGTTTTGCGGTCTCTTGGCTCGTGAAACGGGGGCAGTCTCAGGCCGCCTCGTCCTTGGCGCCGTAAGCGGAAAAGACTCGTGCCAACTGCGCGGCCGGCGCCTGCACCACACCAGCCACCTTCGTGGCCGGGGCCTGCAGCACACCGATCAACTTCCCACGCAACTGGTCGAGGCTCGGCAGGTCGGCCAGTGCCTTGACGCCGTTGGCATCCAGGATCTGTCCTTCCAAACCGCCGCCCAAGATGGTCACCTTGTCGTTCGACTTGGCGAACGTCTGGACCACCTTCGCCGCGGCAACGGGGTCTTCCGACAGGGCAATCGCCGTCGGCCCCGTGAACAGCGACGTCAGCGCTTCGAACTTGGTGCCTTCGAAAGCGCGCTTCGCGAGCCGATTCTTGACAACACGGTAATGCGCCCCCGCCTCTCGCGCCTTACGCCGCAGGTCGGAGGACTCGGCCACGGTCAGACCCAACTGATGGGTCACGACCACACCCGAGACCTCGCCGAGACGCTCGCGCAAGGAGGCGATCAACGCTTCCTTTTCTGCTCGCTCCACGAGTTACCGCTCCCTAGGTTCCGGGCCGCCGCCCGCCGTTTCGACGTTCGGCATCCCGACTGCACAAGGGCACCGCACTTGAGGACCAGGTCCCCGAGCGCGCCGCCCGGTTGGCCTGTCCCGGAAGCTCAAGCTGATCTTCCCGCCGCCGAGCAGCGGGGAACCGCCGCCAGGCCGACTTGGATCAACTCGTCACCCCCGTCTATGCAGGCCACCGACCCCTGTTCGGCCGATCCTTAAGTCCGGGTCAGTCCCGGACACCTGCAGTCTCGGACAGGTCGGAGGGGGACGTTGCCGCCGTCCCTCCTACCTTCCGCAGACGACCCGGCCGTCACGTCGACCGCCGAACCGTCTCCGGAAAATTCCTTACTCGGCGGCCGCCGCGACAGCCGAAAGGCTACCCACGTCCACCTTGACACCCGGTCCCATCGTCGAGGAAAGAGCGACCTTCTTGATGTAGGTCCCCTTGGCGCCGCTGGGCTTCGCGCGGTTGATGGCCTCGATAAAGGCACGCACGTTCTCGAGCAGCGCCGACTCCTCGAACGAGGCCTTGCCGACACCAGCATGCACGACGCCGGCCTTTTCGGCCCGAAACTCGACCTGACCGCCTTTGGCCGCCTTGACCGCCTCACCGACGTCAGCCGTCACGGTTCCCAGCTTCGGGTTCGGCATCAAACCACGCGGGCCCAACACCCGGCCGAGCTTACCGACGATCGGCATCATGTCCGGAGCCGCGATGACCCGGTCGAAGGGCAGATCGCCGCCCTGCACCTTCTCCGCCAGATCCTCGGCCCCGACCACATCGGCGCCGGCAGCCTCAGCCTCCTCGGCCTTCGCGCCGCGCGCGAAGACGGCAACACGCACCGACTTGCCCGTGCCGTTCGGCAGAGTCACCACGCCGCGCACGTTCTGGTCGGCGTGACGCGGGTCGACACCCAGGTTCATGGCGATCTCGATGGTTTCGTCGAACTTCGCCTTGGCCCGTCCCCGGACGAGCTTGACCGCTTCGTCGAGAGCATAGAGCTGGTCGCGATCGAGCCCCTTGAGGGCTTCATCCATACGCTTTGCGATACGAGCCATGATGCTTACTCCACCACCTCGATGCCCATCGAACGCGCGGAGCCGGCGATGATCTTCACCGCCTGATCCAGGTCGTAGGCATTCAGATCCTGCATCTTGGCCTCGGCGATCTCACGCAGCTGCGCGTTCGTCACCTTGCCGACGTACCCCTTGCTCGGCGTCGCGAAGCCCTTGGGCACGCCCGCCGCCTTCTTAAGGAAGAAAGACGCCGGCGGCGTTTTCGTCTCGAAGGTGAAGGAGCGGTCGGCGTAGGCGGTAATCACCACTGGGACCGGCATGCCCTTTTCAAGGCTGTCGGTCGCCGCGTTGAACGCCTTGCAGAATTCCATGATGTTCAACCCGCGCTGACCAAGCGCCGGGCCGACCGGCGGCGAGGGATTGGCCTGCCCCGCCGGTATCTGCAGCTTTATGTAGCCTGCAATCTTCTTTGCCATTTCGTCTTACCCTTTCGACAACGGGTTCCGCGGTTCGGCGGTCATGGCTGACCTCCCGCGCTTTCCCTCTTAACCGAGGCGACCGTCGCCCGCTGTCCGCCGCTCAAAACGAGCCACGTAGGCCACAATCGCCCGTACGTACGTACGACTCAGGACTTCTCCACCTGACCGTACTCCAACTCCACCGGCGTCGAGCGACCGAAGATCGACACCGCCACCTTCAGGCGCGCCCGCTCCTCGTCGACCTCTTCCACCACCCCGTTGAAGGAGGTGAAGGGGCCGTCAGAGACTCGCACGCTCTCGCCGATTTCGAAGGTGATCGAGGGCTTGGGCCGCTCCACACCTTCCTGCATCTGCGACATCAGCCGCTCGGCCTCGCGGTCGGGCACCGGCACCGGGCGGCCGCGCTGCCCACCGCCGAGAAAGTCGGTCACCTTCGGCGTATTCTTCACCAAGTGCCAGGTCTGGTCGTTCAATTCCATACGGACCAAAACGTAACCCGGGAAAAACTTGCGCTCGGAACTGACTTTCTGACCGCGCCGGATCTCCGTCACCTCTTCGGTCGGCACCAGGACCTCGGGAATCTCTTCCTCCAGGTCGAAAGACACCGCCTGCTCCTTGATCGCCTCCGCGACCTTCTTTTCGAAGCCCGAATAGACGTGGATCACGTACCACCGCAGCGCCATCGCGCGCTTACCCTCCAAACCCGAGAATCAGGCGCACCACCCAAGAGAGCGCCTGATCGACGACGAAGAAAAAGATCGCAGCCAGAAAAACGAAGATGAAGACCATAATCGTCGTCACCGTCGTTTCCTTGCGCGTCGGCCAGGTGACTTTCGACACCTCCTGGCGCACTTCGCGGATGAATTGGCCTGGGCTGACTTTGGCCATAACTGTCCGTTCTTCGCCTTTCGAAACGTCGGCCGGCAACCTGCATGCCAGCCCGCCGACGTATTACTTTCTGGAGTTAGACCACTTTACCTAAGCAGCATCTCCGGACTCTCAACCTGCGGCCTTTCGACCACCCGCCCCGCAGTGAAGCACCGCATCACAGACACCGGCGGATAAAGTCGGATGGCAGGAGTGGAGGGACTCGAACCCCCAGCCCCCGGTTTTGGAGACCGGTGCTCTACCAGTTGAGCTACACTCCTATCGTCGCCTTTCAGCCGGCCGACGTCCCGCCGACCGACCCCCTAAGTTCGAGCCGATTACTCGACGATTTTGGAGACGACGCCGGCGCCGACGGTACGGCCGCCTTCGCGGATCGCGAAGCGCAGGCCCTCGTCCATGGCGATCGGCGCGATCAGCGTCACTTCCATCGACACGTTGTCGCCCGGCATCACCATCTCCGTGCCCTCCGGCAGCGTGCACACACCCGTCACGTCCGTCGTCCGGAAGTAAAACTGAGGACGATAGTTCGTGAAGAACGGCGTGTGGCGGCCGCCCTCCTCCTTCGTCAGGATGTAGGCCTCGCACGAGAACTTCGTGTGCGGCGTGATCGTCCCCGGCTTCGCCAGAACCTGACCACGCTCAACGTCCTCGCGACCCACGCCGCGCAGCAGCGCGCCGACGTTGTCGCCAGCCTCGCCCTGGTCCAGCAGCTTGCGGAACATCTCGACGCCCGTCACCGTCGACTTCTGCGTGTCGCGCAGACCGACGATCTCCACCTCCTCGCCGACCTTCACCACACCGCGCTCGATGCGGCCCGTCACAACCGTGCCGCGGCCCGAGATCGAGAAAACGTCCTCGATCGGCATCAGGAACGGCTGGTCCTTCGGACGCTCCGGCGTCGGAATGTAGGCGTCAACCTCCTTCATCAGGGCCTGGATCGCCTCCCTGCCCAGCGTCGCGTCGCTGTCTTCCAGCGCCGCAAGCGCAGAGCCCTTCACGATCGGAATGTCGTCGCCCGGGAAGTCGTAGGAGCTCAGAAGCTCGCGAACCTCAAGCTCGACCAGCTCCAGCAGCTCCTCGTCGTCAACCATGTCGCACTTGTTCAGGAACACCACCAGCGCCGGAACACCAACCTGGCGCGCCAGCAGAATGTGCTCGCGCGTCTGCGGCATCGGGCCGTCCGCAGCCGAGACAACCAGGATCGCGCCGTCCATCTGCGCCGCACCCGTGATCATGTTCTTCACGTAGTCGGCGTGACCCGGGCAGTCCACGTGCGCGTAGTGGCGGTTGTCCGTCTCGTACTCAACGTGCGCCGTCGAAATCGTAATCCCGCGCGCCTTCTCCTCAGGCGCCTTGTCGATCGCGTCGTACGCCATAAACTCCGCGCCGCCAGCCTCAGCCATCACCTTCGTGATCGCTGCCGTCAAAGACGTCTTGCCATGGTCAACGTGACCAATCGTTCCAATGTTGCAGTGCGGCTTGTTTCGCTCAAACTTCGCTTTCGACATCTTTACTCCGGCCCCTGTGGCATCGCTGCCAGCAGGCAGCGGTCTACGTTCATTCGGCGCAGCTCGCAGTCGACCGATCACCTGAAGACGACCGAGCAACTGGAGCGGGTGACGGGAATCGAACCCGCATAACCAGCTTGGAAGGCTGGGGCTCTACCATTGAGCTACACCCGCAACTTCCGTGACTCATCTCCCAAAGCCGCATAGCTCGCGAGAGTTGCAATAAGGGAAGCTGGTGGAGGGGGTTGGATTTGAACCAACGTAGGCTGAGCCAACGGATTTACAGTCCGTCCCCTTTAACCACTCGGGCACCCCTCCAGCATTAGCCTCAGCCAGCGCGACGAAGTCGCGCACTATGGACATTTCAGTTCGACTGTCAACGGCGATCACGACAAAAAGGCCCGCAGCCGGCCTGAACAGCTGTCTGGCCGATCGCGGGACTTGCCCAGCCCATGGCTGGTCCAGCAAACCTAAGCGCTCGCAGCCCTCGACACAAGCCTCCGAAACAACCTCGGGTGCCTGGCGGAAACCGGACGCCGGCCTGGATCCGACCTGCTACAAAGCCAGGCATCGGACATTGGCAATTCAATCGGTCGTCGGCAGGATTTCGCGGGAGCCGCACAGCATGATCCGTTTCGATGCCGAGGGCCACGTGAAGCGCTCCTTCTGGCCACATGCGTCGCTCGCCGCCACCGCTTTGGCGGCGCTGGCCTGGGATCTGTTGGTGGGAAACGGCTTTTGGACCGCCTTGATCCTCGGGGAAGTCCTGGAGCCCGTCACCCTTCTGCTCGCGGGAATCGCGGGCTGGTGGCTACTGAGGCATCGCTATCTGCTGCCGGCCCTGCTTGCGATCGGACTGCTGATCGGCTTCGGCGTGACCGCCGTCAGTTTCGAAAACATGGGCCGCAGCGCCCACTTCTCTCTCGTGCTCGCCCGCGTCATCGCCACCATTCTGACCGGCTACACCTTGAACGCGCTGCGGCTGCTGATCGACCCACCGACGCCCAGGTTTTAGGACGTACAAAGTCCGATTCCTTAGTGCCGGGCGAGGTGAAACGACGGCCCCGGTTAGGAATACAGGCTCACGGGGACCGCGCCTTGCGTTGCCACGCGCCTCCTCTATAGATGCATCCCAGTCGCATGACGGATGAACGGGGAAGACCATGCACGTCGGGGTGCCGAAGGAAATCAAGAGCAAGGAATACCGGGTCGGACTGATGCCCGCATCGGTTCGCGAGCTGGTCCATCACGGACACATCGTGACGGTGGAGACCCGGGCCGGCAGCGGCATCGGCTTCGAGGATGCCGCTTACCGGGCCGCCGGCGCCGAGGTGGTCGACAGCGCGGAGGAGGTCTTCGCCAAGGCCGACATGATCGTGAAGGTGAAGGAACCGCAGGCAGGTGAGATCGCCCGTCTGCGCGAGGAGCAAATCCTCTTCACCTACCTGCATCTCGCCCCCGACCGTCCGCAGACCGAGGGCCTGCTGCAGTCCGGCGCGACGGCCATCGCCTACGAGACCGTGACCGACGCCGCTGGCCGACTGCCCCTGCTGGCCCCCATGAGCGAAGTCGCCGGCCGCATGTCCGTCCAGGTCGGGGCTCACTGCCTGGAGAAGGAACAGGGCGGCGCGGGACTTCTGCTCGGCGGCGTGCCGGGGACGCCGGCCGCCAAGGTCGTGGTGCTGGGCGGCGGCGTCTCGGGCAGCAATGCTGCACGCATGGCGATGGGCATGGAGGCCCATGTCACGGTGATCGACAAGTCCCTGCCGACCCTCGACCGCCTGGACCTGCGTTTCGGCGGGCAGCTCAACACGATCTTCTCAACGGTCGAGACCCTGGAGCAGCACGTCTGTAACGCCGACCTGGTGATCGGCGCGGTCCTGGTCCCGGGAGCGGCCGCCCCCAAACTCGTCACGCGGGAGATGGTGGCCGCCATGAAGCCGGGTGCCGTACTGGTCGACATCGCCATCGACCAGGGCGGCTGCTTCGAGACCTCCAAGCCCACCACCCACGACGATCCCACCTATGTGATCGACGAAGTGGTGCACTACTGCGTCGCCAACATGCCGGGGGCGGTCGCCCGCACGGCGACCAGCGCCCTGAACAACGCGACCCTGCCCTTCGTTCTGGCATTGGCGGACAAGGGCGCGCGGCAAGCCCTGGCCGATGATCGCAATCTTTTGAACGGCCTCAACGTCGCCCAGGGAAAGCTGACCTACCGCGCCGTCGCCGAGGCCCACGGCCTGCCCTTTACGGCCCCGCAGGAGGTAATGGGCTTATCCTAGGCTCTACCTTATGCATCTTCCGGGCTCGGACGCTTTATCAAAATCCTATCGGTTAGAGACTTATCGAACCATATTGCCGTCATAAGTCTGCTCTAAAGGCCTCTCCCATGCGTCGGACAGTACTCTTTGCGCGGCGGTTGACCCGCTCGCGCCACGGTCAGGCTGGGCTCTTCGCTCTCTCGGTGGCAGAGACGGTGTTTCTGCCGCTGATGCTGGAGGCCATCATGGCACCGATGATGCTGGTGGACCGCCGCCGTGCCTGGCAAACCGGCGCGATCGCGCTGGCCGGCTGCCTGGCCGGCGCCGTGGTCGCCTACTTCCTCGGCGCCTGGCTCTATGGCTGGTTCGGGCAGGATCTCGTGGCGCTGATCGGCGGGCAGGAGGCTTTCGAAGACTTCAAGGTCTTCATGCAGACGCACGGTTTCTGGGCGATCCTGGTGGCCGGCGTGACGCCGATCCCTTTTCAGATCGCCGTCCTGGCCAGCGGCATAACGGGCTACGCACTGCCCGGTTTCATCGCCGCCGTTCTGATTTCACGCGGCCTGCGCTATCTGGGAATGGCGGCTCTCGTGTCCTGGCTGGGCGCCGACGCCTTCAAGATCTTCAGCCGCCTGCGCCGCTTGTCCCCCTGGAGAAAGAAGCCCGCGCTAGGGAGCGAGGTCCCGCAGGCGATACCAGAGCATGGCAAGCACCAAACTCGGCGTCCGCAGGATGCGCCCGCCGGGGAAAGGCGTGTGGGGTAACTTGGCGAAGAGGTCAAGCCGTTCGGCCTGACCCGCGATGGCCTCGGCCAGTACACGGCCCGCGATCCCGGTCAGCGTGACGCCCGACCCGGAGAAGCCCTGGGCGAAGTAGCTGCGCTGACCGAGTCGCCCGAGATGCGGCGAACGTTCCACCGTGATCGCGACGAAGCCGCCCCAGGTGAAGTCGAAGCCGACGTCCGCAAGATCGGGATAGACCTCCAGCATCTTCTTGCGCATGGCCTTCGGCAGGTTCGGCGGCATCAGGGTGGAGTAGCTGACGCGGCCGCCGAACAGCAGCCGGTGGTCCGGCGAGCGGCGGAAGTAGTTGAGTACGAACTTCATATCGGCGACGGCGGCGTTGCCGGGGATCAGACCCTTGGCGCAGTTCTCGCCCAGGGGCTCCGTCGCCGCGATGTAGGTGCCGACCGGCATGATCCGGCGGCGCAAGCCCGGCACCAGATCGCTCAAGTACGCATTCATTGCCAGAACCAGGAACTTGGCGTCGACGCTGCCCTTGGCCGTCGAGACCTTAGCGGCCTCCGTATCGATCGTCTGCGCGCGCGTCCCTTCGAAGATACGTACGCCCGCCTGCGCCGCCGCCCGCGCGAGACCAAGGCAGTAGTTCAGCGGATGAAGATGACCGGCGCCCGATTCGTGGAGGCCGCCGATGAAACGCGGCGAGGCCGCGTGGCGCCGCGCGGTCTCCGAGTCCCGCACCATCTCCAGAGCGTCGTAGCCAAGCTTGGAGAGCGTTTCCGCAGTCTCCTCGCATTCCTTCAGTTCACGCGGCCGGTCGGCGGCGTGGAAGTAGCCCCAGGTCAGATCGCAGTCGATCTCGTGTTTGGCGACCCGCTCGCGGATGATCTGCTTGCCCTCTTCGGTCATCGCGAAGAGGCGCCGCGCGTCGTCGAGACCGACCCAGTCGATCAGCTTGTCGGGACTCGAGGAAAAGCCGGTGCAGATCTGGCCGCCGTTACGCCCCGAAGCGCCCCACCCGATGCGGTTGGCCTCCAGCAGGACCACGTCGAAGCCCCGTTCCGCCAACTCCAGCGCGGCGGTGACCCCGGTGTAGCCGCCGCCGACGACGCAGACGTCGCAGGACAGAGGCTCCGCCAGTTCCGGATAGTCGGGCTGCGGCCGGGCGGTGGCGGCATACCAGGAGTCGGTGTGGGCTTGGCGGGGCATGAGGGCGGATCGTAGCCGAAGTGCGTAGGTCTGGACGCTTTGCGGGGGCAGGTGGTAGCTGGAGAGTTCCAGCCTCAGAGAAAGATATCTAGTCCATGTCCTACATCGAGGAATTCCTCAAGGACCATCGTATCGAAGAGGTCGAGTGCCTGGTGCCGGACATGGCCGGCATCGCGCGGGGCAAGATCCTGCCGGCCGGCAAGTTCCTGCGCGGCATCAAGCGCGGGCTGCGCATCCCCGAGGCGATCTTCGTTCAGACCGTCAATGGGCGCTATCCGGACGATTCCGAAAACGTCATCGACGACGCCATGTCGGACGTCTACCTGGAGCCGGACCCCCAGAGCATCCGCGTCGTGCCCTGGTACGAGGAGCCGACGGCGCAGATCATCTGCGACCCCTACTACTTCGACGGCCGACCCGTCCCCTTCGCCTGCCGACACCTGCTGAAGCGGGTGCTCAGCCTCTTTCACGCCAAGAACTGGCAGCCCGTCGTGGCCGCCGAGCTGGAGTTCTATCTCGTCGACGTCAACGACGACCCGGACTATCCCCTGCAGCCGCCGATCGGCCGCTCCAAGCGGCGGGAGACCTCGCGCCAGGCCTACGGCGTCGATGCCGTCAACGAGTTCGATCCACTGTTCGAGGAGGTCTACGACTTCTGCGAATCCCAGAACATCGACATCGACACCCTGACCCACGAGGCTGGGGCGGCGCAGATGGAGATGAACTTCAATCATCAGGACGCGCTGGCGGCGGCCGATCAGGCCTTCCTCTTCAAGCGCACCGTGCGCGAGGCCGGCCTGCGGCATCAGGTCTACGCCACCTTCATGGCCAAGCCCATGCAGGGCGAGCCCGGCAGTTCCATGCACGTCCACCAGTCGCTGACCGACCAGGCGAGCGGACGCAACCTCTTCAGCACGACGCGCGGCGGCGCCTCCAAGCTCTTCATGAGCTACATCGCCGGCCTGCAGCGCTACCTGCCGGCCACCATGCCGCTGGTCGCGCCCAACGTGAACTCCTACCGCCGGCTGATCCCCCACGCCGACGCGCCGATCAACACCCACTGGGGCTTCGACAACCGCACGGTCGGCTTCCGGGTTCCCAATTCGGAGCCGGAGGCCCGGCGGGTCGAGAACCGTGTGGCCGGCGCCGACGCCAACCCCTACCTCGCCATCGCCGCCTCGCTGGCCTGCGGCTACCTGGGCATGACGGGCCGCCTGAAACCGAGCAAGCCGCAGGTAGGCAGCGCCTACCGCCTGGCTCACACGCTGCCGCGCACCCTGCACGACGCCCTCTACCGCTTCACTCGCACGAAGGTCCTGAAGGAGGTCCTGGGCGAGGAGTTCGTCACCGCCGTGGCGACGGTCAAAAACGCCGAACTCGACGCCTACCAGGAGGTCATTTCCTCCTGGGAGCGCGAACACCTGCTGCTTAACGTCTAGAGCGGCTCGACGGCCACGTTGGCGGCGACCTGCCCCTCGGCGGCGAAGGTCAGGCACTCCTGCAGATCCAGGCGGGTGCCGACGATGGAGCCGCGCAGGGTGACGCGCTTCAGCACCACGTCGAAGATCGGAACCGGGAAGTCGCCCGGCGGCAGGCCGTTCAGCACCACCGTGCCGCCGCGCCGGGCAATGCCGAGCGCCTGGGCGAAGGCGGGACGGGAGACGGCAGTGACCAGCACCCCGTGGGCGCCGCCGATGGTGCGGGCGATCTCGTCGGCCGGGTCCTGGTTGGCGGCAATGATCGTCATGTCGGCGCCGAGGCGCTTGGCGAACTCCAGCTTCTCGTCGGCGATATCGACCGCCACCACATGCCGACCCATCGCCTTGGCGTACTGCACGGCCATGTGACCAAGGCCGCCAATGCCGGAAATCACCACCCAGTCCCCGGGCTTGGTGCCGGTTTCCTTCAGGCCCTTGTAGACGGTCACGCCGGCACAGAGCACGGGTGCGACAGCCGTCATCTCCAAGTTCTTCGGCAGCTTGCCGACGAAGCGCGGGTCGGCCTTGGCGTATTCGGCGTCGCCGCCGTCGACGCTGTAACCGGTGTTCTGCAGTGATCGCAGAAGCCGCCGCAGGCGGTGTGCAACCAGGCTACGCCCACGAGGTCGCCTTCCTTGACGTTGCTCACGTCCCGACCGACCGCGGCGATGGTGCCGCGACCAGAAGTCGGGCACCTTGGCGCCTCGGCGCTCTCCGGCTATGGTGATCGCCATGCAGAGGTTCGACAGATGTCTCGACGGCAAGCGCCGGCTTAAAGGGTGTGGAAGCGCACCCTCGAGACGGCAAGAGCTGCTGCGGCTCTGCGCACGGATCGGCTACAATCCCTAGAGCTGTCGTTCAGGGTTTCTCTGACGATTCAGACAGCTAAAGGACTATTTTCAGATGCCGAGCGAACCCATCCGCAACACCACCGCGCACTGGCGCGCCCTGGACCTCCGCCATCACCTCAGCCCCTTCACGGACTACAAGACGCTGAAGGGGAGCGACGGCGGCAGCCGCATCATCACCGAGGCCAAGGGCGTCTACCTGACGGATTCCGAAGGTCAGACCCTGCTGGACGGCATGGCCGGCCTCTGGTGCGTCAACGTCGGCTACGGGCGGCCGGAGTTGGCCGAGGCCGCCTACCGGCAGATGCTGGAGCTGCCCTACTACAACACCTTCTTCAAGACCGCGACGCCGCCGGCGGTGGAGCTGTCGGAGAAGCTGGCGCAGATCGCGCCGGAGGGACTGAACCGGGTGTTCTTCGGCTCCAGCGGATCGGAATCGAACGACACGGTGGTCCGTCTGGTGCGCCGCTACTGGAACCTGAAGGGCCAGCCGGAGAAGAGCCACTTCATCAGCCGCACCCACGCCTACCACGGCTCCACCATGGCTTCGGCCAGCCTGGGCGGTATGCCCTTCATGCAGGAGGGCTTCGGCCTACCGTTGCCGGGCTTCCATCACGTCATGCCGCCCTACTGGCTCGACTTCGCCCAGCAAGCAGAAGGCCCCGCCGACTTCGGTCTGCGCGCCGCCAGAGCGGTGGAGGAGAAGATTCTCGAGATCGGGCCGGACAAGGTCGCCGCCTTCATCGGCGAGCCGATCCAGGGCGCTGGCGGCGTCATCATTCCGCCCGAGACCTACTGGCCGGAGATCCAGCGCATCTGCGAACGGCACGACGTCCTGCTGATCGCGGACGAGGTGATCTGCGGCTTCGGGCGGACGGGCCACTGGTTCGCCAGCGAGCCCTTCGGGATCAGGCCGGATCTCATGACCCTGGCGAAGGGCATCACCTCCGGCTACATCCCGCTGTCCGCCGTCATGGTATCCGACCGGGTCGGCGAGGTGCTGGAGGCCGGCGAGGGCGAGTTCGCCCACGGCTACACCTACTCCGGCCATCCGGTGGCCTGCGCCGTCGCACTGGCCAACATCGCGCTGATCGAGCGCGAGGGCCTGGTGGAGAAGGTGCGCGAGGAGACGGCCCCCTACCTGGCGGAGCGGCTGGAGAGCCTGGCCGATCACCCGCTGGTCGGGCAGGTCCGCAGCTTCGGTCTGCTGGGCGCCATCGAGTTGGTCGAGGACAAGGCGAGCCGCAAGCACTTCGAGCCCATCGGCCGGGTCGGCACCCTCTGCCGCGACCACTGCTTCGCCAACGGCCTGGTGATGCGGGCGGTGCGCGACGGCATGGTGCTCTCGCCGCCGCTGATCATCGAGACGCCCCAGATCGACGAGCTGATCGACAAGGCCCGGCTCTGCCTCGACCTGACGGCCAAAGACCTGGACATCGCCGTTTAGAGGGAGCCTGCCGTGGCCCGCGAGATCACCGTCGCCGCGACCCAGATGGCCTGTTCCTGGGACACCGCCGCCAATCTGGACAAGGCCGAGGCGCTGGTCTGGGAGGCGGCGGGGCGCGGTGCTCAGGTGATTCTGCTGCAGGAGCTGTTCGAGACGCCCTACTTCTGTCCGGACCAGAAGCAGGAACTCTTCGCTCTCGCCCGCCCCCTCGCGGACAACCCGGTGATCGCCCGCTTCGCCGCCCTGGCGAAGGAGCTGGGTGTGGTACTGCCGATCAGCTTCTTCGAGCGGGCCAACAACGCCCACTACAACGCCCTGGCGATGATCGACGCCGACGGCACCGTCCTCGGGCTCTACCGTAAGTCTCATATCCCGGACGGCCCAGGGTATCAGGAGAAGTTCTACTTCAATCCCGGTGACACGGGCTTTCGCGTCTGGGACACAGCCCACGGCCGCCTGGGCGCCGGGATCTGCTGGGACCAGTGGTTCCCGGAGTGCGCGCGCGCCCTGGCACTGCAGGGGGCGGAGGTGCTGTTCTACCCCACCGCCATCGGCTGCGAGCCCCAGGACCCAAGCCTCACCTCAAAGGATCATTGGCAGCGCACCATGCAGGGCCACGCCGCCGCCAACATGCTGCCGCTGGTCGCCAGCAACCGCATCGGCGAAGAACGGGCCGAGGCGGCGACCCTGCAGTTCTACGGCGCCTCCTTCATCGCCGACGCGACGGGCGCCAAGGTCGCAGAAGCCGAGACCGACGAAGCCGTGCTCACCGCCACCTTCGACCTGGAGGCGATCCGGGCGGCCCGCGCCTCCTGGGGCTTCTTCCGCGACCGCCGGCCAGAGCTTTACGCGCCGCTGCTGACCTTGGACGGTACGACCGAGCGGCGGTAAGCGCCCTACACTATGCGGGCCTTGCGGCCCGGCCTTCGCGCTTCGACAAGCTCAGCATGAAGGCGATTGTGGAGGTCGCAAACAGTGTGCCTTCATCCTGAGCGGAGGGCCGCAGGCCCGCAGTCGAAGGGTCAGCCACAAAGCGACACAGCTTCGCGGCTCTAGCCGCCCAGCTCGATCCAGACGGTCTTGAGTTCCGTGTACTTGTCGAAGGCGTGGAGCGACTTGTCACGGCCGAAGCCGGACTGCTTGTAGCCGCCGAAGGGGGTGGTGATGTCGCCGCCGTCGAAGCAGTTGACCCAGACCGATCCGGCGCGCAGGCCGCGCGCCATCTTGTGGGCCGTGTCGATGTTCTTCGTCCAGACGGCGGCGGCCAGGCCGTAGACCGTGTCGTTGGCGATCTTCAGACCCTCCTCGGCATCCTTGAAGGTCAGGGTCGAGAGCACTGGGCCGAAGATCTCCTCCCGCGCGATGGTCATCTTGTTGTCGACCCGGTCGAAGACCGTGGGTTCCACGTAGTAGCCGCCCTCGGCCGTCTGCACCTGCTGGCCGCCGAGCACGAGCTGCGCGCCCTCCTGCTGGCCGATGCCGATGTAGCGCAGCACCTTGTCCATCTGATCCCGATCGACGATGGCGCCCATCTTGGTCTTGGGGTCCAGGGGATTGCCGACCTTGATGGAACGCGAGATGTTCAGCAGCTTCTCCATCAGGGCGTCCTTGATCGACTCCTGCACCAGCAGTCGGGAGCCGGCGTTGCAGACTTCGCCCTGGTTGAAGAAGATGCCCCAGGCCGCCGCCTCGGCCGCCTGATCCAGGTCGCTGGTGTCGGCCAGCACGATATGCGGGGTCTTGCCGCCGCACTCCAGCGCCACGCGCTTCATGTTGGACTGGCCGGAGTACTGCAGCAGCAACTTGCCGACTTCGCCGGAGCCCGTGAAGGCGATGGCATCGACATCCTCATGCAGGCCCAACGCCTTGCCGGCCTGCTCGCCCAGGCCCGGCACGACCTGGAAGACGCCCTCGGGGATGCCGGCCTCCGCCGCCAGCTCGGCGATCCGGATCGCGCTGAGCGAGGACTGCTCGGCCGGCTTGAGGATCAGGGAGTTGCCGCTCGCCAGGGCCGGCCCGATCTTCCAGGCGGCCATAATCATGGGGAAGTTCCACGGCACGATGGCGGCCACGACGCCGACCGGCTCGCGCCGGATCATCGCCAGGATCTTAGGATCGGTCGGGGCCACCTCGTCGTAGATCTTGTCGGCGGCCTCCGCGTACCAGCGGATGCAGTTGACGGTGGCCGGCACGTCGATGGCATGGGAGTCGCCGATGGGCTTGCCCATGTCGAGGGTCTCCAGGAGCGCCAACTCGTCGTGGTGCGCCTTGATCAGCTCCGCGAACTTCAGCAGCTTCGCCTTGCGTCGGGCCGGTGCCATGTCACGCCAGGCTCCGCTCTCGAAGGCCGCGCGCGCCGCCTTGACGGCCCGGTCCACGTCCTCGGTTCCGCAGGCGGCCACCTGGGTCAGCACCCGGCCGTCCACCGGGCTGATGCAGTCGAAGGTCTCGCCGGAGGCGGCATCGACATAGCGGCCGCCGATGAAGGCCTGATTGCGGAACTGCAGCCCAGCGGCGCGGGACTTGAGATCGTCGAAGGACAGCGCGGCGGCCATGGGAAACCTCGTTCGTTCGGAGTTGGGAATTCGCAGCGACCCTACGCCCGGTAGACCCCGTCGGCAATGCGTTCAGGTTTTAGGGTCGACCAAGGCGTGGAGTTTGTGATTGATCGGCGCCAGGGCCTGCTGGGTCTCGCGGTAGAGATCGAAGAGGTCGTCGTAGAAGGCCTGGCGCTTCGGCGCGGGCTCGGCGCGGGCGACGCTGGTCACGCAGGCTTCGACCGCCGCGCGCGGATCGGGGAAGAGGCCGATCCCGACGGCGGCGACCAGGGCCGCCCCGAAGGAGGCATCGCCGTTGCCCGGCAGCACGAGGGAAAGACCCGTGACGTCGGCGATGATCTGGCGCCAGGTGGCGGACTTCGCACCGCCGCCGATCACCTTCACCTCGGCCAGCTCCTGTCCGACCGCCCGCGCCTGCTCCACCAGGTCGCGGATCGAGAAGGCGATGCCCTCGTAGACGGCGCGGGCGATCTCGGCGCGGCTGTGCCGCATAGTCAGACCGACGAAGTCGGCGCGCAACAGCGGGTCCCAGTAGGGCGCGCGCTCGCCCTGCAGATAGGGGTGGAACAGCAGACCGCCGCTGCCGGGCGCCGCCGTCGCGGCCAACCGGTCCATCTCCGCGAAGACGGCGGCGCCATCCGCCGCCGCGTCGTTTGGCTGAAACAGCGTGTCGCGTACCCAGCGGTGGGATGAGGCGCAGGAGTTGGTGCCGGTCGCGATGTAGTAGAGGCCCGGTAGGATATGCGGGTAGCAGGAGATCGGCGGGTTCACCAGCGGCCGGTCGGCGGCGGAGAAGAGCACGCCGGCGGTCGCCAGCTTGATCGCCCCCATGCCCGGCTCGACCGCGCCGATGCCGAAGAACTCCACGGTGGTATCGTTGGAGCCGCAGACGACCGGTGTGCCGGGCGCCAGACCGGCGGCCCGCGCCGCGGCGGCCGTCACGCCGCCGACCACCTGGGTCGGCGCAACTACCGGCGGCAGGGTCTCCATCGGCCAGTCGATCAGGGCGCAGAGCTCTTCGGACCAGCCACCGCTGCGCAGGTCGCCCATCAGGGCGCCGATCACGTCGGAGAAGTCCGTCTCCCAGGTTCCGGTGAGGCAGAGGCGCAGGTAGTCCTTCGCCAGGCAAAGCTTGCGGACCTTAGCCGCAACCTCGGGCTCGTGGCGCTGGATCCAGGCCAGCATGGGCAGGGTCCAGGTGGCGTTGGCCTTGTTCAGCGAACGCTCCTGAATCAGCGCGCCGGCCCGCGCGTGCAGCTCCGCGGCCTCGGCGCTCGCCCGCGTGTCGGACCAGAGGATGGCCGGACGCAGGGGTTGGTCGTCCTGATCCAGCAGAACCGGAATGTGGGCCCCCGCCGAAAGGCCGACGGCGGCCACCTCGCCAGCGGCGATTCCGGCAGCCTCCAGGGCGCGGGGCACGGCGCGATTGAGCGCGGCCACCCAGGCACGCGGATCCTGCTCAGCCCAGCCAAAGCGCGGATGCCGCGTCTCGATCGGCTCGGCCGCCTCGCCCAGCAAAGGGCCGTCGAAGGCGACGACGCTTGCCTTCAGGCTGCCGGCGCCGAGATCGACACCGAGCAGCGCGCGGCCCCGAGCTCCGTTGCCCCCACGCTCCTTGTCTCGACTGACCATGCCCCTCCCCTCGCCGCAGCCTGTACCCTTCGCACCACCAGCGCATGCCGGCCATGCAGCGGCTTGCCGGTCACCCGATCCGCGCCTCACGTTATGACAGATGCGCGGTCCCGTCCTCAACGCCCCGAATGTTGGAATCGCCAAGGGCTGCGTGGTACTTTCAAAGAAACCGACCTTTCGCGAGACGGCATGCCATGACGGAGAGCAAGAGCAGGTCACAATCTGAGGCAGCCCTGGCCGAGACGGCGGCCGAGGCCATCCTGGACCCGGCCCTGCTGGCCGAGCGCATCCCATTGGAGGCCGTTCCCGTCATCGACCTCGAAAGCTTCCTGGCCGGAACTCAAGAAGAGCGAACCCAGGTGGCCCGCCGGATCGGCGAAGCCTGCCGCAACATCGGCTTCTTCTACATTGTCAATCACGGCGTCCCGGCGGAGCTGCGCGCGGCCGTCTTCGCCGAGGCCAAGCGCTTCTTCGACAGCCCGTTGGAGCGCAAACTGGAAATCGATATCGAGCGCTCCGCCTGCCACCGCGGCTACTTCAAGCTGGGCGGCGAGAACCTGGACCCGGCCAAGCAGAAGCAGGGCGGCGACCTGAAGGAAGGCATCAAGATCGGCCGCGATCTGTCCCCCGACCATCCGCTCGTGGTCGCCGGCACACCACTGCACGGACCCAACCAATGGCCGAGCGGCCTGCCCGGATTCCAAGAGACCCTGCAAAGCTACTTCGACCGGCTCAACGACCTGGGGCGCCAGCTCATGCAAGCCCTCGCCCTGGCCCTGGAGTTGCCGGAAGATCACTTCGAGCGGGATCTCGACCTGCCGATGGCGACCGTCGGGCCCCTGCACTACCCGCCGCAGCAGGGCCGAATCAGCGAGGCGCGGATCGGCGCCGGCGCCCACACGGACTTCGGTTGCCTGACCATCCTGGCCCAGGACGAGGCCGGCGGCCTGCAGGTGCGCAATGCGGCAGGCCAGTGGATCGACGCGCCCTTCATCGCCGACTCCTTCGTCGTGAACATCGGCGACATGATGGCGCGCTGGACCAACGACATCTTCGCCTCGACCCAGCATCGGGTGATCAACCGCTCGGGCGGCGAGCGCTACTCTATCCCCTTCTTCTTCGACCCCGACCATGACGCCGACGTCTCCTGCCTGCCGACCTGCTGCGGCCCCGACCGGCCGGCGCGCTATCCGCCGACGACCGGACTGGAGCACCTGCTGGAGATGATCAACGCCACCTTCGACTATCACCGCGAAAAGGCGTCGTGAGGCGGGATCGGCGGGCGAGGCCGGCTCACAAGCCCGCGAGACGACGTGCGTGTTCTCTCACGCCGACAGGAAACGCGGTTGCCGTGGCATTCAAGACTCCTGCCACGGATCGATGACATCGATTCCGCAGCCCTCGAAGTCCAGGACGTTCCGGGTCGCGACAGCCGCGCCATGGAGATGCGCGATCGCCGCGATCTGACAATCGAATTGGCTGATCGGCCGGCCGGCCGCTCTGCGATCGGCGGCGATGGCCGCATAGACGGCAGCGGCCGGACTGTCGAACGGCAGGATACGGCCTCGGAAGTCTTCCTGCAGGATCCCGTTCATCATCTCCGCGAGCTTGGTGCGGCGGCGGCCGGCGGGCAAGACCGCGACGCCCAGACACAACTCCGCCTCGGTCACTGCGCTGAGATAGATGCCCGCACCGTACTGAGCGGCCAACCAGGCTTCGACTCTCGGTTCCAGCGTCTTGCGCAGAAGCTCCGATAGGATGTTGGTATCCAGCAGGATCAGAGGCAATCAGTCGAGCCGGATCGGCTCACGCAGCGGCTTACGATCTGGAATATCGAGATCGATACCGCCCGATGCAGCAACACGCTTGCGGATGGCCGCGGCGAGGTCGCGCGGCGGTCTGCCCTTGCCGACGAGCTCGCGCAGGATCTCTCGCGCCTCCTCCTCCATCGATCGGCCATGCTCGGCGGCGCGCACCCGGAGCTGCTGTTTCAAGCCGTCATCGAGGTTGCGAATCGTGATGCTGGCCACGCCTGCTCCTCCGCATTTAGTTGATTGCAATGCAATCGATGATCTCATGAGATCAATCGAAGGCGAAAGCCAGACTACGGGCAACGACGCACGGCTGACATGCCCCGCCGACGCTGTAACGGCAGGCCCTGCCGCGCTACCTTCCCGGATAGCCCTTAAACCACGAGACTTTCTAGAGGACGAGAGCCGAGCATGCGCATTCTGACGGTGCTCAACAACCGGCACGACCCGGCCGGCTACTTCGGCACGGCGATCCTCAAGCGCGGCGGCTATTACGATTCGCTGCTGGCTCCAGAGGCGAGCCATTCCCCCGACCCGACGGCAGCGGCAGAGGTACCAGAGACGCCGGGCGACTACGACGGGCTGATCGTGCTGGGCGGCATGATGCGTGCGACCGACGATGCGGAGCACCCCTATCTGCCCCGTTTGGTCCAGCTGATGCGCGCCTTCGAGGCCGAGGGACGGCCGGTGCTGGGCATCTGCCTGGGCGCGCAGCTCATGGCGCGGGCCTGGGGTGCCGAGGGTTGGCAAATGCCCGCTCTCGAGATCGGCTTCACGCCGTTGCGGACCACAGCCGCCGGCCAGGCCGACCCGCTGTTGCGCGGTCTCGATCCGCAGCCGTCGCTGATGCAGTGGCATGTCGACAGCTTCGATCTGCCGGAGGGCGCGGAGCTTTTGATGACGGGCGATGCCTGCGTCAACCAGGCCTTCCGCATCGGACGCCTCGCCTACGGCCTGCAGTTCCACTGCGAGGCCCCGGTCGACACCCTGCGCCACTGGGTCATGTCCTTCGCACAACACGCCGAGGGAGCACCGCCGGGGTTCTTCGAAGACTTCGACGCTCAGGTCAAACAGCACCATCTTGGTGCCCGCCGTTGGGCGGAGACCGTCGCCGAGCGTTGGGTCGACCTGGTCGCAGAGACCCGTCGCCAGAGGCAGGCCGCATGACGCAACCTGTCGAGATTCTGCCTCTGACGGAATCGGAGGTCGCCGGCGCACTCCGGCTGAACAACGCCGCGGAACCGCACGTCCCGAGCGTGACGGAGGCGCGTTTCCGCGAGCTGCTAGCGCTGTCGCGTCTGGCTGTAACCGCCAAGCGGGGAGAGGATCCGCTCGGCTTCCTGATCGCCATGGAGGCGGGCGCAGAGCACGACAGCCCCAACTACGTCTGGTTCCGCGACCGCTACCCGGAGTTCCTTTATGTCGATCGGATCGTTGTCGCACCGGAGGCACGCGGACTGGGGGTGGGCCGGAAGCTCTATGGCGCGGCCGAAGCGCTTCGGCCTCAGCCGCCGCGCATCTGCTGCGAGGTCAACGAGATCCCGCCAAACCCCGTGTCGCTGGCCTTCCACAAGGCCATCGGTTTCGCCGAACTGGCCAAGGTGGACTCCGGCCCGGACAAGCGTGTGGTCATGCTCGAAAAGCCGCTGATTTAGAGCGCGATCTCGGTCTCCTGAACCGCCGGAGCAATGACCAGCTCGACTCCCTGATGCCGAAAAGCCTGCGCCAACTCGGCCGGCAGAGGTGCATCGCTGACCACACGCTGCAAAGCCTCCGGGGCGCAGATCCGAAGCAGACCGAAACGCCCGAACTTGCCCTGATCGACCAGCAGCGTCGTTTCGCTGGCCCGCTCGATCATGGCGCGCTTGACCCAGCAGAGTTCGGCCGAGACGTCGTTCGGTCCCTCCAGCGTCACCCCGCCGGCACCAATGAAGGCCAGATCCGCACGGTAGCGTTCCAGGAAGGCTCCGACCTCCGGCCCGTAGGTGCCGCTTTCGCTGGCGTTGTAGTCTCCGGGACAGAGCAGCACCCGGAAGCTGTCGTTGGCCGCCAGGGCAGCGGCCAGTCCGGTGCCGTTGGTGATCACCGTGAGGCGCCGGCGTTCGACCGCGAGACGACGCACGAAATGTGCCGTGGTCGCACCGGAATCGATCATCAGCACCTGGCCGTCTTCGACGAAGTCGACGGCGGCCCGCGCGATGCGCTGGCGCTCCGCAACCAGCAAACCGTGACGCTCGTCCAGGCTGGGTTCCCGGCTGAGGCTGGTCGCCGCGGCACCGCCGTAGGTCCGGCTCACCAGCCCCTCCTCCGAGAGGCTGTCCACGTCCCGCCGCACCGTCTCCGTCGTCACGCCGAAGAGTCGCGCCAGCTCCGAGATTCGAACGGTCGGATTGGCCTGAAGCTCCGCGACGATGCGGCGGCGGCGTTCATCCTTGGAGGTGCGGCGCTTTAGGGACGCGGTGGACATGGATCTGATTTGAAACTCATGACAGAGCCCAAAATCTACAACTCCCTCGGGCGCACAGAAAGTCCAATTAGGTTGATGCGCTGAGCGTGGCAGACACGAAAATAACTCGGTTAGTAGATGCGAGCTTTTACCGCTAAATCCTAGCTCAATCCTTTAGAGGCTCGCCATCGTGCTCGTAATACAGACGCCTGTTGCGCAAAACTATCATCGAGTAGTGAACAGGTAGAGATCCGATCTGCTCGGAAGTGTCGGAAGTCGGATCTCAAATCGCACCAAGCAACCAGGACGACACTCTCGATGTAGAACAAAAGGGCCAATGGACGTACGACACGCCGACTAAGGTCACCGGCTTGGTCGCGGTAGCAAAGGCTGAGTTTCCGTGCTTCGCGGATCGCAGTACGCAAGACTGAGAGTTCGACCGCCGTATCAGGAAGCGCATTCCAGCCCGATGCGTAGAAGGCCAAGAGTGATTTTTGCAGCGGCTTCTCACTCGAAACAGCGGCGCTGATCTTCGCGCCCGCGCTAACGGCAGCTCGTTTCAGCGCAGTGTCACCCGTCCTGCCAAGAAGAGCGAGCCCAACAAAGACAGCTTCCGCTTCGTCCGGCGAAAGATTTAGCGGAGGGAGATCATATCCTGGACGCAACAGGTATCCGATACCAGCCTGCCCATCGATGGGCACTCGCATAGCCTGCAACGCCGCAATGTCGCGATAAACGGTTCGCAGGCTTACTTCCAGCATCTCCGCGATCTTCCGCCCCGTGAGCGGCTGATCCGCACAACGCAGCAGCTGAATAACTTCGAACAGTCGCGTCGACCTGCTCATTCCCACCTCATGGCCAGAAGCGAGCGTAACGGGTCATTCCTGACACAGGGGTGTCAGCAGCATTGCGCTACCCATGGGTTTGAAGAACTCAATGAGATCAGCGTGCCGGCAATGCAGCACTCGGAGGCAACGAATCGCGCCTTGAATTCGCGGACAGGAGCGCTCCTCGTTATCGCATCCGCCTTGACGTTCAGCTTATCAGGCGTGTTGACGAAGACCATCGAAGCGGACGGTTGGACCATCCTATGTTGGCGAGGACTCATCGGCGGTCTCATGATCGCAATCTACGTCGCGGTTCGACGCCGCCACCGCTCGATAGGGACGGCGTTTCGACTGGGACCCCAAGGGTGGATCCTGGCTACGATCGGCAGTCTCGCAAGCATCGCCTTCATCTACGCGTTCAGACTGACCTATGTCGCCAACGTTACACTCATCTATTCCACAGTACCGTTCATGACAGCTGCTCTGGGCTGGTGGCTTTTGCGCGAGCATGTCCCCACCAGAGCACTAGTGGCAGGCGTAGTCTCATTTGCAGGTGTCATTTGCATTTCGGTAAATGCGGGTGGTGCGTTCAACCTCGGCGGCGATCTGCTAGCGGTCATCATGACCTTTGGTAATGCACTCTACATCGTGCTCGTGCGCCGATTTCAGGTTACGTCCACCGTCTGGGCGGGTGGCGCTTCCGCACTTCAGCTTTTCTTCGTTGGGTGCCTCATGACGGACCCCCTCGCCGTGTCATGGCAGGACAGTCTACTCTTGGTACTTTTTGGCCTGACCTTCGCTGCGGCTATCGTGTTGTGGACTGAGGGCACGCGGCTCATCGCTGCAGCACAGTCTGGCTTGCTTGGCACGATCGATACTCCCGTCGCGATACTGCTCGCTTGGCTTATCTTAGCCGAACTTCCCTCAGCCGGCACTTTGCTTGGAGGGGCCATTGTGCTCACGGCTGTGCTTGGCCATGCAGCAATCGACGCATTGCAGACGAGAGAAAGCACCAAGCACACAAAACCAATGTAGCGAGGGGCTTACAGAGTCTTCCCACAAGAGCCCATCTGATCGATGAGAAACATTGGTCAAGAAGCCTGAGCCGTCTCGATCTCTGGACCTGTGGAGGCAGCAGCGGTCAGGATGTCCCGGAGCTGGCCGCGCAGAGAGCCCTTACGCGGGGAGAAGGCACCGTCGAAAGCGGCAGAACCGATGGTGAAGGCATCGGCGCCAGCCTGAGCCAGCGCCCGAATGCGGGCCGCGCCGTCGACGCTGCCGGCCACCACCAGTTCACCGTCATCGCCCAATCCGCGCCGGGCGGCCCGGACCAGTTCCAGAGGATCCGCCTCCGTCGCACGGAAGGCCAAGAGGTCGGCCCCGGCGCAGCCGCGTTCCGTGAAATAACGGCAATGGTTTTCGATCAGATCCGGCGTACCGCCCAGCTTGGTCGGGTGTCCTGCGGGCCGGCCGGGAAAGGGGTAGTAGCCGATGCCCGAACCTTCCAGGATCTCCAGCACCGCATCGAGGTCGGTCCCGCCCATCAGCCGATCCACGCCGATTTCCCGCGCGGCCTTCGCGGAGCGCAAGACCTCCTCGGCAGAGGTCGCCACAACCTCCATGTAGCTGATCGCCCCGCTCTCCTTGATACGGCGATTCAGCTCCTCGAGCGTCTTGCGCTCGACCCCGATGTCCTTGAAGCCGATATGCCGGACCCCGACGTCGCGGATCTCCTCGAAGACGGTCAGACAGTCCTCAACCGTCTGGTCTTCGCGGGTCAGCATGAAGATGAAGTCCATTCGCCGGATCCTCGGAGGCGTGTCTGAGAGAGATGCCTGCAGAGGCATTCGTCGCTGCGTGACCGCAGTCTGCTAAAGCCAGTCTGCCCAAACCAACATGGCATTGCCAACAGGGAATCTGTTAAGTGCCAATTTCGATCACCATAACTCCTGCAAGAGAAGCGCACCCATCACCGCCGGCCCGCCTGAACCGCGCGACCGCCTCTTGCTGGCATGCCGCAGCGTCCTGCTGATGGTCGACCTTCAGCATCACTGCTGCGCCCGAGACGGCGGTACCTTCACGGAGGACCCCGAACGTTGGCCGGAGGCGCGCCAGGAGGCCTACTTCGGGCAGTTGGAAGGCGAGCCCCTGCCGAATGCCGCAGCCTTGGCCGAGGCCTGCCGGCGCCGCGGAATCGAGGTCATCTACTGTGTGATCGAGGCCCTGACCCGCGACGGACGCGACCGTGGGCTCGACCACAGACTCTCCAACATCCTGGTGCCCAAGGAATCGGTCGAGGCCAAGATCGTGGAGGCCGTGGCCCCAGCGGAGGATGAGATCGTTCTGCTGAAGACGGCGTCCGACGTCTTGACCGACCAGTGCGTCGAATCCGCCGTCCGCGATGCGGCCGATCTGGGCTACCGCGTCACACTGGTTGGCGACGCCTGCTGCGGCAGCAGCCCCGAGGCCCATGCGCACACTCTGACCGCGATGCGCGGCTATGCAAGAGTCGCAGCGACCGCTGAGATTCTGGCTGAACTGCAGCGACCTGAAGGATCGTGAACCGCCTCAAGACCGATCGCCGCAGACGAAGACACCAGGGCGCGGGGCATAAGCGCGATTTCCCTTATTGTGCACCGCAAGGCGGGCCGATAGGCTCATTATGGCAAATCGCTTGCCGCGCCCTCGAGACTGAGGGGACCGGAGAATTTGGGGCCTCTAGATCAAAGAGTGAGAGAACCAAGCGGATGCGGCAAGTCGCAGTTTTCTGTTGTGACCTGCCAAGTTCATAAGTCAGGATAGTATACGAAGGCAGCCAAAACGGCCCGCTCGGCGCAAGGATCCACAAAAGTGGACCAGCGCCCGAACGTCGGAACCCGACGTCAAAGAGGCCAAAGGTCAGGCGAAGCCGCGCCGCCGTCGGGCTCCTCGTCCTCCGTGGATGGGAAGCCGAGGGCGCAAGCGGAACGACGAACAGGGACCACGCAGAGTCAAGGGAGCGCGATGACCATGGCCTCTTTCCCCCTAAACCGCCAGATCGGCCGCCAGATCAACCGCCAGATCAACCGCCGAAACTTCCTACAGATAACCGGCGCGACGGCAGCCGCCATGGCGGGTCTCGGGCCGACCTTCAAGAGCGCCCGCGCCGAGCGGAGCGACGAACTGAACATCTACGCCTGGGAAGGCTACACCTCCGACGACGTACTGGATCCCTTCCGACGCGAATTCGACGCACGCGTCCGGGCCGAGGGCCTGATCTCCGACCCCGACGCGATCAACAAGCTGCGGGCCGGCGAAACGGAGATTTGGGACATCATCAACCTGAACAATCCCTGGGCGCGGGAGTGGATGTATCCCGAGGGCCTGATTAAGCCGGTCGATAAGGAGGTTTTCGCCCCCTACCACGAGAAGATGCTGCCGAAGTTCGCCTGGCCCTTCGACTGGGCGCTCGACAAGTCGGGCGAGGAGATGCTTGGGGTCTGCCAGCGCTTCGGACCCTTCAGCTTCGTGGTCAACACCGACAAGATCAGCCGGGAGATGGCTGAGGACGAAGGCTGGAACATCTTCCTCGATCCCGCCATGCAGGACCGCTTCGGCGTCCTGACCTACGACAACTGGAACATCTTCCATATGTGCATCGCAGCGGGCTTCTCCCCTTTCAAGGAGCACACGCCGGAAGAGTTCGCGGCCTTCGAGACGGTCGCCCGTCAGGTCTTTAACGGGGCCAAGCTGCTGTCCGACGATCTGGTGCAGATGAACCTTGCCCTGATCAACGGCGAGATCGACGCCTACTTCACGGGTGGCACCTACACCGCCTCGCCGGCCCGCTACGACGGCGCCACCAACATTCGCGCCATCACCCCCAACAGCGGTCCGATAGACGGCAAGGGCGGCATCGTCTGGATCGAGCTGACCAGCCTGGTCAACAACCCCAACCCCTCGACCTTGGGCCCGACCTTCCTGGAGTTCATCCAGCGCCCGGAGATGTCGAAGTTGGTCGCCTTCGCCGAAGGCACCTACAATCCCGTCGCACAGATGGGCGATCCGCAGGTGATGGAGACCTTCGACTCCGATGAGCTGGACGCGATCCAATGGGACAGCTTGGAGGAGGAGATGGCGCGGTCCGTCGACTACGACATCAACCCCGACTACGCCGAGATGTATCCGATCTACGCGGCGGCGCGGCGCGAGCGACAAGGTTAAAGTCTCCTCGGCATCCGTGCAGCCTATTCTCCGATTGCGACAGCGAGATTCGGATCGAGCAGCCGAGAGGAGTACGGCCGCCTGCCCCCTCGCCGTCGCAAAGGACGTCACCCTTTTCGGAACCACTCTTCCAGGGAGTGCTATCGCGCAATGGACCTTGCCGGGCCAGCCACCACGGCGACCGCCGCGCCCATTCTCCGCCTGAACCAGGTGGACAAGCTCTTCGGCGACTTCGTGGCCGTGGAGCGCGTCGACCTCGACATCCGCGAGGGCGAATTCTTCACCATCGTCGGCCCCTCGGGATCGGGCAAGACGACGCTGATCCGCATGCTGGTGGGTATGGACAAGCCGAGCGAGGGCGACATCCTGCTGCGCGGCGCCCGGATCAACGACGTGCCGGCGAACAAGCGGCCGACCTGCATGGTCTTCCAGTCGCTGGCGCTGTTTCCGCACAAGACCGTAGGTCAGAATATCGAGTTTCCCTTGAAGATCCGTGGCGTCCCGGCGGCGGAACGCCGCGATCGCTGCAGGCAGCTGCTAAGCCAGCTCCATTTGCCGCCGGACTACTACGGCAAGTCCGTCGGCAAGTGCTCGGGGGGTGAACAACAGAGGGTGGCACTGGCCCGCGCCCTGGCCTTCGACCCGGAAATTCTCTTCTTCGACGAGCCCTTGAGCGCCATCGACTATCGCTTGCGCAAGGCCCTGGAGAAGGAGCTGAAGGACATTCACCGGGAAACGGGGAAGACCTTCGTCTACATCACCCACTCCCTGGAAGAGGCGATGGTGATGAGCGACCGGATCGCGATCATGCGCGGCGGCCGCGTCGTCCAGGTCGGCACGCCGGACGAAATCTACAACCGGCCGCGCAACCGCTTCGTCAGCGAGTTCATGGGCGAGGTCAACGTCCTGGAGGTCTCGCGCGACGGCGATCGGCTGCGCGACAGCGCCAGCGGCACCCTGCTGCAGGGCCCCACCATGCCGGAGACTTTCTCCAAGGGCTTCCTGGTGATCCGGCCGGAATCCATCCGGTTTCTCGACGGTGGCGACAGGACGCCCAACCGGCTGGAGGGGCGGCTCTACAACGAGTACTCGCTGGGGTCGCGCATGCAGTACCAGGTCCACGTCGGCAAGGGCGTCTTCCTGGTCGAAAAGCTGCGCGAGCAGCGCTACGGGGGTGAACTGGACGACAGCGTAACCATCGGCTGGGACCCGGCCGAGGCTCTGTTGTTCGAGGATTGAGACCGTGAGCCTAGAGAGCGACCTCCGCAATCTCGAAATGGAGCTGCGAGACGAGGGTCACGCCCGGCGTCGGCACGCCAGGAGTCTCGCAACGCGCGTCGGAAGCTGGCTGCAGCAGCCCGGAGCGCTGCTGGCCGGACCGCCGATGCTGCTGCTGGCTCTCGGATTCCTGGGACCACTGCTGCTGGTCGCCGCCTTTTCCCTGATCCCGCCGAAGACCTTCGACCTGAGCGGCGGCTGGACGACGCAGAACTACCTCGACATCGTCACGGAATCCTACTGGATCTCCTTCGCCTGGTCTTTCGCCCTGGCCGCCGTGACCGTCGTCCTGCTGCTGGGCCTCTGCTATCCCCTCGCCTACGCCATGACCAAGGTCTTCGGCCGGGCTGCCAACCTGCTGACCCTGCTGCTGGTGATTCCGCTCTTTGTCAGCGAGAACATTCGTCTGTTCGGCTGGGTGCTCTCCCTGGTCAAGGGCGGGGTCCTGCCCGGCGCGGCGGACCTCTGGTTCGGCATCGACCTCTCCGGACTGCTCTACACGGTCCCGGCCATCGTGCTGGGGCTGGTCTACGTCTACTTGCCCTTCATGCTCTTCCCGATGGTGCTAGGGCTGTCGATGGTTCCCGACCGGCTGCGCGAAGCGGCGATCGACCTGGGCGCCAGCCGCTGGCAGCTCTTCCGCGAAGTCGAACTGCCGCTCGCCCTGCCGGGCATTCTGATCGGCTGCCTGCTGACCTTCATCCTGGCTCTGGGCTCCCTGGCGGAGTCCAAGATTCTGGGCGGATCGGTGGTTGTAATGATCGCCGACGACATCGAGTCCGCCTTCACCTTCGCTCAGAACTGGCCGAAGGGGTCGGCCCTCTCGGTACTGCTGATCCTGTTGGCGGGCGGTCTGGTCTTCGCGGTCCTGAGCAAACTCGACCTCGACAAGATCCTGGGTCGGGGATAGGCACGCGCCCGCATGAGCACCCTTACAGCCTCCCCGATGATGAAGCGTCTGCTGGCCGTCTGGGCCGGCGCGATCCTCGTTTTTCTCTATCTGCCGATCGCGGCCGTCGCCCTCGCCTCCTTCTCTCGGCAGCGCTACTTCCGCTTCCCGGTGCCGCGCTTCGACACCCGCTGGTACGAGGACGCCTTCACGTCCCTTTCGGTGCGTGATCTGCTCTGGACCAGCCTGACGGTCGCCACCATCGTGACGGTGATCTCGGTGGTTCTGGCCTTTCTAGGCGCCCTCGCCTTCGCCCGCTACGACTGGAAAGGGCGAAGCCTCTATCAGAAGCTGCTGCTGCTGCCGATCTTCTTCCCGCAGGCGGTCCTGGGGCTGGCGCTGCTGCTCTGGTACTCGGCGCTGGGCATCCCGACGAGCTGGATGACCGCCGTCTTCGCCCATCTGGTCTGGATCCTGCCGATCGCGACCCTGGTGATTTCGATCCAGGTCTACGGCTTCAATCCCGCCTGGGAGGAAGCGGCCTACGACCTGGGCGCCAGCCGCTGGCAGGTCTTTCGCGAGATCACCCTGCCAATCCTCTGGCCCGGCATCTTCTCCGGCGCGCTCTTCAGCTTTCTGCTGTCCTGGGGCAACTTCCCGCTGTCGCTCTTCACCACCGGCGCGGACTCCACAATCCCCGAATGGCTCTACGCCAAGATGGTATCCGGCTACACGCCGCTGGTTCCGACTCTGGGGACCTTGACCACCGTCGGCGCCGCCCTGCTGCTGCTCGGCGCCTACGCCACCATCATGCTGGTCCGCCGTGCCCGGCGAGTGGAGGCTGACAGCTAGTCCGCCGGGCCGGACGTCAGTTGCCGGAAGTCGAGTCGAGCGAAGAGTCGCTGCGAGAGATCAGAGCAACCGAGACCACGATCAGCGTGGCGCCGATCCACTGCAGACCGCTCAGCATTTCGCCCAGGAACAGATAGGCTGCGCCGACACCGAACACCGGGATCAGCGCCAGATAGAAGGCGGCGACGTTCGCGGGCAGGCTTCGAAGCGCAAAGAGGTAGAGCCAGAAGGCCAGCGCGTACTGAACAATCCCGGAGACCGCGGCCAGCAGCAGGACCCCCGCCGGAATGCCGCCCAGCCCGAGACTCGCGACCCCGAACGCTAGGGCCGAAGCTAGGACAGCCAGAGTCCAGAGCAAGCCGACGCTCTGCTGCAGGGCGGAAAGCGGCAAGGGGTCGAGCGTCATCACCAGCCTTCGGGTCGCGATGACATAGAGAGCAGCGAACAGGGTACCGAGGACAAGCAGCGCGTCACCGAGCAGCGAGCCCTCGCCCGCCCCGCCGCGGATATCCGGCAGCATGATCAAGGCGATACCGAGGCTCGCGAGCAAAGCCAAGCCGACAACCGATCCGCCGAACCGCTCGCGCAGGAAGAGCCAGGCGAGCAGCAGGATGAACAGCGGCTCAGCCGTCCCGATCAGCGTCGCATTGCTGGCGGTGGTCAGCGCGAGGCCGGCGATTCCGACGGAGTAGGCCAAGCCGGGTTCCAACAGACCGCTCAAGCTAGCCCGGCGCACCGGTCTGTTCAAAGGCACGCGCAGGCGCAGGACCAGCACCACGGTCCACAGGAAGAGTATTGAGGCGAGAAGCTGAACGGTCAGCAGCGTCAAAGGCTGCATGTGCTCCAGCACGCCCTTGCTCATGACCGTAGCAGAGCCCCAGCAGGCCGCCGAGAGAACTGCCGCGGCTATCGCCGCTCTTGGTTTTCGATGGGACGCTCCCGTGCGAGCGGCGATCTTGCAGGGTGACGTGGACACGTCACTTGACCGCGCATTCAACCGGGCAGTCCTCGCCCGGACATACATCCTCGTCGCAGAGGCGGCAGATATGATCGGCCTGCTGCCGGTCCTGCGTCAGAGCCCCCAACATCTTCTCGAGAAGAGACGTCAAGTGAGCACTCTCTTCGACCGAGAGAGGCTTCAAGGCCTCTACCAGACTGTCGGCCCGGTCTTTAAGAATCGCACTCGCGCGCGCTCGCCCCTTACGCGTGAGATAGAGGGCCGAGGTACGGCCATCGGCACCGCCCCGCCGCTCCAGGAGACCGTCCTCCGCGAGCCGGTCGGCAAGCCGCACCGTCGCCGAATGGCTGAGCCCCAAAGTCTGCGCGAGGGCGTCTATGGATTCGCCTGGATAGAAGCTGACGGTCACCAGCGCGGCGGGTGCGGCCGCGCCGCGCTCCGCTCTTGCGCTGGTCACGTCCGTCAACCTGTCGTTCAGGGCCAGAGCCAGAGCCCCCAGAAGATTGGCTGTGCGAAGATCATTCATGACTTATTTATATGCATGCTGCATGCATTTATCAAGCTCAGCGATGAGTAGACTTGCCCGGCGGCGACGCGGAGTCTGGAACTCTCTGACGAGGTCCTGGCGCGCGCCCTGTCCAATACGCTGCTGCGGATCGGCAGCGGCATCGACAAGGGCCATCACGCCGAAGCGCACGACATCAAACGCCCAGGTAAGCTTCCTTGACGCGCTCGTTGGCAAGCAGAGCTTTACCACTGTCGCTCAGCACCACCTTGCCCGTCTCCAGCACATAGCCGCGGTCGGCGATCTTCAGCGCGGCGAAAGCGTTCTGTTCGACCAGGAAGACCGTCACGCCCTGGGTCTTGAGGTCGAGCACGGACGCCAGGATCTGCTCAACCAGAAGCGGGGCCAAGCCCATGGAGGGCTCGTCGAGCAGCAGGAGACGCGGCTTGGTCAGCAGCGCCCGGCCCATGGCCAGCATCTGTTGCTGACCGCCAGACAGGGTGCCCGCCGCCTGGCGCCGCCGCTCCTTGAGGATCGGGAACATGGCATAGACACGCTCCAAGTCCTGCGCGATTTCCCGATCCCGCCTGAGCACGGCGCCGAGCCGCAGGTTGTCCTCGACACTCAAGGGTCCCCAGACCTGCCGACCCTCAGGCACCTGGGCGATGCCTAGCTTGACCCGCTCATGGGGCTTCGCCGCGGTGATCTCACGCCCCTCGAAGACGACCCGGCCGCCACTCGCCGGCTGCACGCCGGACAGCGTGCGCAGCAAGGTGGTTTTGCCGGCGCCGTTGCCGCCGACCAGAGCCACCAGTTCACCGGGCGCCACCTCGATGTCGACGCCTTTCAGCGCCTGAATGCGGCCGTAGTGGCTGGTCAGCCCCTCGACCCTCAGCATCGCGTCAGGCATGGGAGGCCTCCGCTTCGGCCTGCTGGCCCAGGTAGGCGGCGATCACCTCCGGGTTCCGCCGTACCTGCTCGGCGGTGCCTTCAGCCAGCTTCTTGCCGTAGTCGAGCACCAGGATGTGGTTGGAGATATTCATCACCAGGTGCATGTCGTGCTCGACCAGCACCACGGTCACGCCGCCCTCGGCCACTCTCTGGATTAGCGCATCGATCTCCTGAGTCTCGACCGCGTTGCAGCCAGCCGCCGGTTCGTCGAGCAGCAGCATCCTGGGTTCGCCGGCCAGCGCGCGCGCGATCTCCAGCCGCTTCAACGCGCCATAGGGCAGCGCGCCGGCCGGAACATCCGCCTGGGCGACGAGACCGACATGCTCCAGCAATTCCAAGGCGCGCTCGCGGGTCCGGCGGTTCTCGGCGATAACCGCCGGCAACCGCAGCAGATGACTGAAAAAGCCGGTCGTCTCGCGCAGATGGCGCCCCAGCATCACGTTCTCGGCCGCCGTCATGCGGTCGAAGATTTGCAGATTCTGGAAGGTGCGGCACATGCCGCGCCTGGCCAACCGGTGAGGCGGCAGGCCGGTCACCTCCTCCCCCTCCAAGAGGATGCGTCCCTCGGTCGGCGCGTAGATCCCGGTGATCAGGTTGAATAGCGTCGTCTTACCGGCGCCGTTCGGTCCAATGATCGAGTGGATCGTGCCGGGCGCGATCTCGAAGCTGAGCTTGTCGATGGCGCGCAAACCGCCGAAGTCGATCGACAGCCCCTCGACCTTGAGACGGCTCATGACGGCTGCCTCTGCCGCAGGGCATCGAGCAGGCCGGGCAGTAGACCGCGCCGCAGGAAAATCATCACGGCCATCAGGATCGCGCCCAGCAGCATGTGCTCGTACTCGGCGAAGACCGTCAGGAATTGGGGCAGCGAGGTCAGCACGGCGGCCCCGATGATCCCGCCGAAGGTCGAGCCCATGCCGCCCAGCACGACCATGATCACCAGCTCGATGGAATGCAGGAAGCCGGCCTTGTCCGGCGTCACGAAGCCGGAATAGAGCGCCGACATGGAGCCGGCGAGGCTGGCCAGCATGGCCGAATAGACGAAGGCGATCACCTTGAAGCGTGCGACATCCACCCCGGCGACTTGGGCCGCGATCTGACTGTCGTGAAGCGCCCGCAAGGCGCGGCCGGTCGGACTATCGATCAGGTTCAACGTCAGCCAGACCGACAGCAGCAGCATCACCGAGGTGATGAGGTACCACCAGTCCTTGCCGCCGATCCGTTCGCCGAAAATCCGCAGCCGTTCGACGCTCATGCCGTCCGGTCCCCCGGTGAACTGGGACTCGTTGGTCAGCACCATGAAGACCAGCAGCCCGAGACCAAGCGTCGCCATGGCCAGATAGTGGCCCTTGAGCCGTAGGACCGGACGCGCCACCAGGAAGGCCAGCAGACCGACGCAGAGCATGCCAACGAAGGGCGCGGCAAGAGGCGGAATGCCCAACTGCGCCGGCAACACGGCCGAGGCGTAGGCCCCCAGCCCGAAGAAACCGGCATGGCCCAGGCTGATCTGTCCGGCGTAACCGATCAGCAGGTTGAGGCCGACCACCACCATGGCGTTGAGACCGATCTGGATCGCGACATCGAGATAGAAGTTGTTGGGTGCGACCAGATAGACGGCCACCATGACGGCCGCGAGTAGCAGGAGTCCTCCGGTCCGCGGTTGCATCAGCCAAGCGGGCATGGCGTCAAACCCTTTCGGTGCCGCGCCGGCCAAACAGCCCGCTCGGCAGGACGAAGAGGACGGCCAGGATGATCACGAAGGCGACGGCGTCCTTGTACTCCGACGAGAGATAGCCGGCCCCCATCGCCTCGGCGACGCCGACCAATAGGCCGCCGACGACGGCGCCGAGGGGATTGCCCATGCCGCCCAGAATGGCGGCGGCGAAGCCCTTGAGCGCCAGCATCGTGCCGGCATCGAAGGAGGTCAGCGTGATCGGCGTGACCAGAATGCCCGCCAAGGCGCCGATGGCGGCCGAGAGCGCGAAGGAGGCGAGCAGCACCAGCTCGACGTTGATGCCGACCAACCGCGCAGCCAGACGATTGTGGCTGGTCGCCAAGATCGACTTGCCGAAGGTGGTGCGGGTGAAGAAGTACCAGAGCAGGACCACGATCACCGCCGCGCCGCCCATCACCCAGAGCGACTGAGGCGTCAGGGTCGCGCCCAGAACGTCGATCGGCGTGTCGCCCGAAAAACTCGGCAGCCGATGGAACTGCTTGTCGAACACCACCTGGGCCAGCCCGCGCAGAAAGATAGAGGCGCCGATGGTGATGATGATGAGCGTCACCACGTTGGCGCCGCGCGCTGGCTCGATGGCCAGCTTGTTGAGCGCGACCCCCAGCAGACTGGTCGCGATGACCGCCGCCACGGCGGCGACTGGAAGCGGCAGGCCCCAGAGCGAAAAGAAGACCGTGCACATGCCGCCCAGCATGACGAACTCGCCCTGGGCGAAGTTGATCACGTCGGAGGCATTGTAGATGATCGTGAAGCCCAGCGCGACGATGGCATAGACCGCGCCGACCGTCAGTCCGCTGAACAGGAACTGCAGAAAGGTTTCCATCGCTAAAGGCGCCCGCGTGGTTGGAAAGCGAGGCGGCCCTCGCCGACACTTGGTTCGGCGAGGGCGCAGGGCGAAGAGCTACTGAACGATGGTCCAGTCGCCGTCCTGGATCTCGAGCATCCGGAAGGCAGTTAGATCGAGGCCCATGTGGTCGTCCGGCGTCATGTTGACTTCACCGGCCGTTCCCATGAACCCGCTGGTCTGCTCGATGGCGTCGCGCAGCTCCTCCGGATCGGAGCTGCCGGCCCGCCGCATCGCGTCGACCAGGATCATGAGACCGTCGTAGGCGTGCCCGCCGAAGGTCGAGACAGGACGGTTCCATTCGGCTTCAAAAGCGGTCTTGTAGTCGACCACCACCTGCCGCTGCGGATCGTCCTCGGACAGCTGCTCCGCCACCAGCAGAGCCGAAGCCGGCAGGCGCACGCCCTGGGCCGCAGCACCAGCCAGTTCGATGAAGGATTTGGAGGCGACGCCGTGGCTCTGATAGAGTGGCACCGCGATGCCGAGCTGAGCGAAGTTCTTGGTGACGATGGCCGGCCCCTGACCGAAACCGGGGTTCAGGACGGCCTGCAGGTCGCTCGCGTTGCGGATGTTGGTGAGCTGGGGAGTCATGTCGGTATCGCGCGGCCCGTAGGTCTCGTCGGCGACGATCTCGATTCCGTAGTCCTCCGCGACGTCCAGGCACTGACTGCGCATGGACTTGCCGAAACCGCCGGTGCCGCTGATCAATCCGACCTTGCTGAGGCCGCGTGCCTGCATGTCCTCATAGACCTTCTCGCAGGCCATGCGGTCGGTATGAGGCGTCTTGAAGACATAAGGATTGACCGGATCGATGATCACGATTCCGCCGGCCAGCGAGATGAAGGGAATCTCCGCATCCTCGAACAGCGGACTCATGGCCATCGTGGTCCCAGTGGTCGATCCGCCGACCATCGCGACGATCTCATCATCCTCGATCAGGCGCGTCGCAAGGGTGCGTGCCTTGTTGGCATCGCCCTCGCTGTCGTAGACGATCAGCTCAAGCGGTTCGCCGTTGACGCCACCGGCCTCGTTGATGCGCTCGACGTACATGCGCAGGGTTTTTTCCGCCGGATCGCCGAGGAAGGACGCCGGGCCGGTGATCGAGAGAACCGAACCGACCTTGATCTGCGCCGCCGCTTCGCCGGCCGTCCAAGCGGTCGAGAGGGCAAACACGGCCGCCATCGCAGCCGTACCTTTGAGACAGTCAATTAGAGACATCGTGCTTTCACTCCCCAAAACGGCAGGCCGTTGACCGGCTCTACCTGTTTTCCTTATCCCGCCGCCCTTTTTGGCAGAGCGCTCGGAACGGCCGAATCAGCTCGCGTCGGCCTTACGCGTTTGTTTAAGCGGTGCGAAACCGCTCGACTTGACCCGTGGGCGATTCGCTTGCGGTTGCGACAGCGGGACCGCCGGGGTCAGTGACTGTCGGCAACGCGCTGCCAGGTCCTGGTATTCGCGGGTGCCCTGGGACTTCCAGGCGATCTCCTCATCGCTCAGGTCGCGCAGGATCTTGGCCGGAATCCCCCCAGCCAAACTGCGCGCCGGGACCTCGAAACCCGCTTTGACGAAGGCCATGGCCGCCACGAAGGCCGCCTCGCCGATCACGGCGCCGTCCATCACCACGGAGTTCATGCCCACCAGGGCATTGCGTCCGACGCGGCAACCGTGCAGCACCGCGCCATGGCCGATGTGGCCGTCCTCCTCGATCACCGTATCGAGCTGCGGAAAGCAATGAAGCGTACAGTTGTCCTGAACGTTGGATCCGCGCTCCATCACCAGCCGTCCCATGTCTCCGCGCAGGCTGGCGCCCGGCCCCACGTAACAGTCCGGTCCGACGATCACGTCGCCAATCAGAACGGCGGTCGGATGCACGAAAGCCGTCGGATCGATCGCTGGAACCAACCCCTCGAAGGCATAGACTTCCGCCATGATCCGAGGCTCCCTTCAGGCCGCGTGCGGTCGCCGCACCGCCACCACCCGAAAGCGGCCGGCGACGAAGGCCGCATCAGTCAGACAGGCGTTGCCCGCCGGATTGGCACCGCTGACGTGGTAGTCGCTAAAGGCCGCCGACTGGTTGACCAGGATCTGGCCGGTCAGATTCTCCGACAGCGATACGCCGGCCGCCGCGAAGGCCTCTTCGGCACGGGCCAGAAAGGCCGCATCGGTCGAATGCACGCCCGCCGTGATCGCCCCCTTCGTCTTGGCCAAGGCCGCGGCACGGCTCAGGCCCTCCGCCGCGTCCTCGACGGCGACGACGAAGGCGATGGGGCCGAAACGCTCCTCCCCATAAGCTTCGCTCTGCGCGGCCTCGACCTTCAACAGCAGCGGCGTCGCCATGCGCGCACCCTCGAACTGCGGATGCTCGAGCCGCGCCGAGGCGTGGACGACTGTACCCAGGTCCGTGCTTTCCTCCACGCGCTGCAGGGTCGTCTCATTCTGGATTGCGCCCAGAACGGCGGCAGCACGATCCGCATCGCCCAGAAGCTTGGCCAGCGCCGTGGAAAGCCCCTCGCAAACTTCGTCGAAGGACTTGTGCCCCTGATCCGTCTCGATCCCCTCGGCCGGGACGAAGATGCACTGCGGTGCCGTGCACATCTGCCCGCTGTAGAGCGACAAGGAGAAGGCCAGATTGCCGCACAGGCCCTTGAAGTTGTCGGTCGAGTCGATGACGACCGAGTTGACCCCCGCCTGCTCCGTAAAGAGCTGCTTGTCGCCGGCCTGTTCCTCCAGCCAGCGGCCGAAGGCGGGACCACCGGTGTAGTCGATCACGCCCACTTCCGGCCGCAGCGCGAGAGTCTTGGCAATCGGCGCATCGGCGCTGTCGACGGCCAGCAGCACGGTGTTGGGATCGAAGCCGGCCTCGCTGAGCACCTTCCGGGCGATCCGCACTGTCAGCGCGAGCGGCAGGATCGCAGCCGGATGGGGCTTCACGATCACCGAATTCCCGGTGACGAGGCTCGCGAAGAAACCTGGATAGCTGTTCCAGGTCGGGAAGGTCGAGCAGCCGATCACCAGCGCGACGCCGCGCGCGACGATGCGGAAGGTCTTGTCGAGCTGCAGCGGCGGATTCTTGCCCTGGGGCTTTTCCCAGAGCACGGCACCGGGGATCTTCCGCAACTCCTCATAGGCATAGGCGACCGCCTCGAGGCCACGGTCCTGAGCATGGGCGCCGCCCGCCTGGAAGGCCATGAGAAAGGCCTGACCGCTGGTGTGCATGACGGCGTTCGCGATCTCGAAACTGCGCGCATTGAGACGCTGCAGCACCTCCAGCGCAACACCGACCCGCGTCTCCACCGGGGCGGCCGCCCAGTCGGTCCGCGCGGCCTCAGAGGCTTCGATGAGCTGGTCCACGCTGGCGGTCGCGTAGGTCGCACCCAAGGCAAAGCCGTAGGGACTGACCTCGTCGCCGATCCAACGTCCGTCGCTCGGTTGATGGAGATCGAACTTGGAGTCCAGGGCCGCTTTGAAGGCCGCCTCGCCGTCCGCCTTGGCCGTCTCGCCGTAGAGCTTGCCGCTCGGAACTTCGGGATAGGGCGACCAGTAGCCCCGCGCGGAAATAGCCTGCAACGCGCGATCCAGAGTCTCGCGGTGAGCGGCGAAGAAATCGGCCATGCGGCCACCTCCCCTATGGTTCTGCGTCATGGGTCCGCGCTCGGCACGGGGCAGGTTGTCTCCCGCACCTCGCGCCGTCGTCGGGGCTGCGTCGTGTAGATTGACAGCACCCCGACCGACGCTGCTATTAATTGACCGACCGGTCGGTCATTTCAAGAGCGAAGTCGCGAAGGACCGATTTCGCTGCTGGCCAGCGGCAGTGGACGGCTGTCGGGATAGACCGGAGCGGGCCTGGGGCCTGCTGGCCTGAAGAAACAGACCCTGCGAAACGGCATCGAACCGGCAGGACAGACGGGAGGAGACTGCGCCATGGACAGCGTGCTCTATGAGGCGAAAGACGGCTACGCGCTGATCACCCTCAATCGACCGGACAAGCTGAACGCCTTCACCGAGGAGATGCACGGTCGCTTGGCCGAGGCCCTGGACCGAGTGCAAAGCGAGGGTCAGCGCGCCCTCGTTCTGACCGGAGCCGGGCGCGGTTTCTGCGCCGGCCAGGATCTGAGCGACCGCAGCTTTCCTACCGGCGAGTCGCCGGATCTCGGCGCCACGCTGGACAGGCTCTACAATCCGCTGGTCCGCAAGATCCGGGCGCTGGAGCTACCGGTCATCTGCGCGGTCAACGGCGTCGCCGCCGGTGCCGGCGCCAACGTCGCGCTGGCCTGCGACATCGTGCTGGCGGCGCGCTCCGCCAAGTTCATCCAAGCCTTCGCCAAAATCGGCCTGGTCCCGGACGGCGGCGGCACCTGGTCGTTGACGCGGCTTGTCGGAGAAGCCCGAGCGAAAGCGCTGGCGATGACCGCGCAACCGCTTTCCGCCGAGCAGGCCGCCGCCTGGGGACTGATCTGGCAAGTCGTCGAGGACAGCGAACTTCTGCAGGCGGCCGAGGCCTTGGCTGCGGACTTCGCCTCGGCCCCGACCAGGGGTCTGGCCCTTACGAAGCAAGCCATCCAGGCCGCCGCCACCAACAGCATGGACGCGCAGTTGGACCTGGAGCGGGATCTGCAGCGCCAGGCGGGCCGCACGAAGGACTATCGCGAGGGGGTCGCCGCCTTCCTGGAGAAGCGTCAGCCGAAGTTCGAAGGCCGCTAAGCGAAGCCGCGAAAGTCCCGGTCACGCTCCCAGCCTGACCGGCGGTACGACGTTCGGAGAAAACCCGTCATGACCGACCCGCAAGACCTCGCCGAAGCCTGTGCCGAGGCCATGTTCGCGAAGGACAAGGCGGCACGGCATCTGGGCATGGCGATCGAAACCGTCGGCCCGGGAACGGCGCGGCTCGCGATGACGGTCGACGAGCGCATGATTAACGGTCATGCCATCTGCCACGGGGGTATCATCTTTACCCTCGCCGACACCGCCTTCGCCTATGCCTGCAACGCCTACAACCGGACGACGGTCGCGCAGCACTGCTCGGTCACCTTCCTGGCACCGGCGAAGTTGGGAGATCGTCTGACCGCCGAGGCCGTCGAACGCACCCGCGCGGGGCGCAACGGCATCTACGACATCCGCGTGACGGATCAGGAGCGCAACTTGATTGCCGAGTTCCGCGGACACTCTCGCAGCATTCAAGGCACGCTGGTGCCGGAGGAGAAGCAGACCCCATGACCGAAGCCTTCATCTGCGGCGGAGTCCGCACCCCGGTCGGCCGCTACGGCGGCGCCCTCTCCAGCATCCGGCCCGACGATCTGGCCGCATTGACGATCCGCAGCCTGGTGGAACGGCATCCCGACGTCGACTGGGCGCGGCTGGACGACATCATCCTGGGCTGCGCCAACCAGGCCGGTGAAGACAATCGCAATGTCGCCCGCATGGCGGCTCTGTTGGCCGAGCTGCCCGTCGAAGTTCCCGGCGGCACGGTCAATCGTCTTTGCGGCTCGGGCCTCGATGCGGTCGGTACCGCGGCCAGGGCGATCAAGGCTGGAGAGGCGGACCTGATGATCGCCGGCGGCGTCGAGTCCATGAGTCGCGCGCCCTTCGTCATGCCGAAGGCGGAGACGGCCTTCGCGCGCACCGCGGAGGTTTTCGACACCACCATCGGCTGGCGCTTCGTCAATCCGCTAATGAAGAGCGCGCACGGCATCGACTCCATGCCGGAGACGGCCGAGAACGTCGCCGAGGATTTCCAGATCACCCGCGCCGACCAGGACGCCTTCGCCTTGCGCAGCCAGCAGCGGGCTCGTGCCGCTCAGGAGAACGGACGTCTGGCAAAGGAGATCGTCGCCGTGCCCGTGCCGCAGCGCAGGGGCGAACTGATCCTGGTGGAGCGCGACGAGCATCCTCGCGACACGAGTCTGGAGAAGCTGGCCAGCCTGCCCACGCCCTTTCGCAAGGGCGGCAGCGTCACCGCTGGTAACGCGTCGGGCGTCAACGACGGAGCGGCGGCCCTACTGATCGCTTCGGAGGCCGCCGTGGCGCGCTACGGCCTCACCCCCCTCGCGCGGGTTCGCGGTCTGGCCACAGCCGGCGTGCCGCCACGGATCATGGGCATCGGCCCGGCTCCAGCGAGCCGCAAGCTGCTGGAGCGGCACGCTTTGCAGATCGACGATATCGATGTCGTCGAGTTGAACGAGGCCTTCGCCGCTCAGGCGCTGGCGGTCCAACGGCAACTGGGCCTGCCCGACGACGCGGAGCAGGTGAACCCCAACGGCGGCGCCATCGCCCTGGGCCATCCCCTGGGGATGTCCGGCGCCCGTCTGGCTCTCAGTGCGGCGCTGGAGCTACAGGAACGCGGGGCCAAGCGCGCCCTGGTGACCATGTGCATCGGCGTCGGCCAAGGCATCGCCGCCTTGCTGGAAGCCGCCTGATAACGAAAGAGACGCGACCAAGCCGTCTCAGAAAGAGATCACGAGGAAACGCCGGAGGCCAAATGCCATGGAGGACCTGACACCCGCCAAGGGTCTGCTGGATCCCATCGAAGTCGCCTCGCGCGACGAAATCTCGGCACTGCAGCTGGAGCGCCTGAAATGGAGCCTGCGGCATGCCTACGAAAACGTGCCGCACTATCGGGAAGCCTTCAAGGCCGCCGGGGCGCATCCCGACGAGGTGACCTCGCTGGCCGATCTGGCCAGATTTCCCTTCACCAACAAGGCCGACCTGCGGGACAACTATCCCTTCGGCCTCTTCGCCGTTCCGCGCGAGAAGGTCGTGCGCATCCACGCCTCCTCCGGCACCACGGGTAAGCCGACGGTCGTCGGCTACACGCGCAACGACATCGAGGTCTGGTCCGACGTCATGGCGCGTTCGATCCGCGCCGCCGGCGGGCGTTCGGGAGACATCGCCCATATCGCCTACGGCTACGGCCTCTTCACGGGCGGACTTGGCGCGCACTACGGCGCCGAACGGCTCGGCTGTACCGTGGTGCCGATCTCGGGCGGCATGACGGAACGGCAGGTCCAGCTGATCGAGGACTTCCAGCCGCGCATCATCATGGTCACCCCCTCCTACATGCTCTCGATCCTCGACGAGTTCGACCGTCGCGGCCTGGATCCGCGCCTCTGTTCCCTGAAGGTTGGTATCTTCGGCGCTGAACCCTGGACCGAGAAGATGCGCGGCGAGATCGAACAGCGCTTCGACATGCACGCCGTCGACATCTACGGTCTGTCGGAGGTCATGGGCCCCGGGGTCGCGAACGAATGCGTCGAGACGAAGGATGGTCTTCACATCTGGGAAGACCATTTCTACCCAGAAATCATCGATCCAGTGAGTGGCGAGGTTCTGCCCGACGGCGAGATGGGCGAACTGGTCTTCACCTCCCTGACCAAGGAAGCGCTTCCCATCGTCCGCTATCGCACGCGTGACCTGACACGCCTTCTGCCCGGCACAGCACGCTCGATGCGGCGCATGGAGAAGATCACCGGCCGTTCCGACGACATGATCATCCTGCGCGGCGTCAACGTCTTCCCGACTCAGGTCGAGGAGATGATCCTACAGACCGAGGGGCTAGCACCCCACTATCAGATCGAACTCACCCGCCAGGGACGGATGGACAGCATGACGGTTCTTGTGGAGGCCCGGGCGGACTGCGGCAGCTCGGCCCGCGATGCGGCCTGCCGCGAGTTGATTCATCACATCAAGTCGAACGTCGGCGTCAGCTGCCAGGTCCGCGTGATGGACCCGGGTCAGGTCGAACGGTCGGCCGGAAAAGCGAAGCGGGTCGTCGATCTGCGACCGAAGGATTAGCGCGTGGCCCGAGTTCGAGCAGCCGAGTACGACGACAAACGCGACGCGATCCTGGATCGCGCGGCCGAGCTTTTCGCAGCCAACGGTTTCGCGCGCACCTCGATGAACGCGATCTCGGAGGCCTGCGGCGCTTCCAAGGCCGCGCTCTACCACTACTACGTCGGCAAGGACGCTCTGCTGTTCGACATCCTCGACACCCACATCCGATTTCTACTGGAGACGGTCGAGGCGGTTGCGGCCGCGGAGCCCGACCCGGAAACGCGGCTCTACAGCCTGACGGAAGCCCTGATGCAGGGTTACGCCGATGCAGATGCCAAGCACAAGGTCTTGCTCAACGAGATGGGCAGCCTCGCTCCGGACAAGCGCGAAACCATCCGCTTCATGGAGCGCCGTATCGTCGCGGTCTTCGCAGAGACGCTGCAAGACCTGAACCCCGCCCTGGCGCGGCCGGAGTTGAGCAAACCCGTGACCATGTCCCTGCTGGGCATGCTCAACTGGCATTACACCTGGCTGAAGCCAGGCGGCCCGCTCACTCGGGAGACCTATGCCCGTCTCGCGACGGACCTCTTTCTCAAGGGTGCTGCCGACCTGAAGTAGCCGGCGTCCGAGCTAGAGTGGCTGGGCGAACTCACCCGCTTCTCAACCGAATACCCGACGACAGGCTCGGATAAAGTTGCATTTCGACGTCGAGAGATCATCTTTGGGAGGCGGGAGGAAGACTGGGCCGATAGCGGGGGGAACGAAGTCAGTGCTGAAGACGGCCTTGCTGCCGACCGCTCTGTTCATCACGGGCGCCATCGCGATCTGGGGCATCCTGGATACCGCCGGGCTCGCCGCCTTCGCCTCAGAGCTTGTGACCATACAGTTCACGAGCCGCGCCTGGTTCATCATGCTGACCGTCAGCTTCATGCTGATCACCTCGGTCGCGGTCGCACTGTCTCGCTACGGCCGTATCAAGCTGGGCCACGACGACGACGAACCGGAGTTCTCCACCGTCTCCTGGCTCACGATGCTGTTCGCGGCCGGGATGGGGGTCGGTCTGCTCTACTGGGGAACCGCCGAACCCCTGACCCACTATCTTATCGTCGCCGACTATGCGGATCCTTGGGAAGCGGCGGGGATCGCCCTCTTCATCACCAATTTCCACTGGGGCCTGCACGCCTGGGCGATCTACGCACTGACCGGACTGGTGATCGCCTATTTCGGTTTTCGGCGCGACTGTCCGACGCTTGTCAGCGCGCCGATCCTGCACGTGTTCGGTCTCAACCGTGTGACCCGGTCGGTCGGCTGGCTCAGCGATCTGCTGGCGATCGTCGCGATCGCCATCGGTCTCGGCGGCTCGGTCGCGATGGGCGTCTTCCAAGTACAGGAAGGCGTCCAGGCCCTGCTTGGCCTTCCGGAGATGGGACTGTGGCTCACGCTTGTGATCTTCGCCGTACTCTGCGCCGCCTACATACCGCCTCTCCTGGTCGACCTAGGTCACGGCATGGCGCTGCTGTCCAATACCGCCATGGCTGTTGCCGGCGGGCTTCTCGTCTTCATTCTGCTGACCGGCCCAACCCACTTTCTGATGGGCGGCATCGTCGAGGCGACCGGTGAGTATATCTCCAGCGCCTTCATGCAAGGGTTTCGCACCTTTACCTTCTTCGACGATCGAGTCGGCACCTGGTTCCAGTCCTGGACCTTGACCTACATGGTCTGGTGGCTCGCCTGGGCCCCCTTCGTCGGAGTTTTCATCGCGCGCATTTCGCGCGGTCGGACCATCCGTGAGTTCGTAGGCGGCGTGGTTCTCGTGCCGACGGCCTTTTCGATCGTCTGGTTCGGCGTGTTCGGAGGGGTCGGCTTCTACGGCGTACTCCATACCGATCTGCCGGTTTTAGAGGTGGCGCAGAACAACATCAGCGGCGTCGCCTTCTTCGTCCTGGAAAACTTCCCGCTGCCGACCTTGACCGTTGCGGCCGTGGTGGTCGCAGCCTTCCTCTTCATCATCACCAGCGTTGTCAGTGCCGCCTTCGTCCTCGGCATGTTTTCGACCGGCGGCGACCTGAATCCCGGCAGGCGCGTCAAGTTGAGCTGGGGCGTCGTGCTGGGTGCGCTGGGGCTGGTGATGATCCTGTCGGGCAGCATCGACGCGGTGAAATCGATCATCGCCCTGGGCGCCCTCCCCTTCGTGTTCATCGTCCTGCTGCTGGTGGTCTGCCTGCTGAAGGAACTGAAGACCGAGAAAGCTCCAGCACCATGAGTCCGCTACTCGACACCGTCATGAACATCGAGGTCTTCGCCTTCATCGGACTGCTTGTCTGGCTCTACTTCAAGAGGGTCGACACGCATGAGGACGAGACGACATCCGGTCCAGATCAGCGCCCCCCGAATTAGACCATCTGTGTAGCCGCCCAGCGTTGCGAGCCCTTGGACAGGCGTTCGGCAGCTTGTCGACGCGGCATCCAGACCATCTCATGGTCGTCCTCGATGGGCTCCGCCACCTTGTCGCCCAGGACGGCGCGGAAGAAGACGCAGATCTTGTCGAAATGGCTCTCGTAGCTGGTCTCATAAGTGAATTCGCGCGCTTCGCAGATCCGGGCACCGACCTCGATGGCGTGCCCCGTCTCTTCGATCATCTCGCGTTTCAGCGCGACGTCCTCGGTCTCGCCAGGATCCAGGCCGCCACCGGGCAAAATGATCTCGCCGCGCTGATCGATCACCAACAGGTCGTCGGCCTCGGTCAGGATCAGCGCATAGGCCCCTCGGCGCGGCGTGTAAAACCGGCCGGGCTCGATAACGCCAAAGGTGATCATCGCGCTTCGCCTCCCTCTAAACCGCCGGGCTAAACCGTCGGGCTAAACCGTCGGGCGGGCGTGAAAGCCGGGTTGCAGCTGACCGTGATGATCGTCGATCTCGACAGCTTCGACCCGAGCCAGAGGCGGGCCTCGGCGGCAGCGGTCCAGCATCTCCTCGACTTGCGACGGCGCCCCGGCGAAGACAGCCTCGACCCTGCCGTCCTGCAGGTTGCGCACCCAGCCGGAGAGGCCAAGCCTCTTTGCCTCCTGCTGGGTCCAGCCGCGAAACCAGACTCCCTGAACCTTCCCGGAGATCAGGACTCGCACCCGGGTGTCGCCGACGGTCGCCATGGCTGCGTCACGCCGCCTCGAGACCGACACGCTGCAGAAGCTCCGGATCGCGGATGGAAAGCTCCTCGCCGGCCAGATCCGCCGCAGCTTCCGAACAGAGCCAAGCGATCACCTCGGCCGGCCGTTCCGCCGCCGCGAGGTCGGAACGCTTCAGCTTGGCGACCGGTCCAACGCCGGAGGCGCGGATCTGGACCTGCATCTCAGTATCCACCACGCCAGGCCCGAAACCGTAGACCCGAATGCCCTTGTCCCCGTAGTCGCGCGCGAGACAACGGGTCAGCATGAAGAGGCCCGCCTTGCTGGTGCAGTAAGCGGTCCAGCCTTCCAACGGATTGTGCGCAGCGCCGGACGAGAGGTTGACGATGGTGCCCCTGCCACGCGCTAGCATGCCCGGCAGGACCGCGCGGGCGGCGGCGGCGGCACCGCCGATATTGACCCGCTGCGTGGTCATGAAGGCTTCCGGATCGATCTCATGTAAAGCGCCGATGGGATCGAGGATGCCGGCATTGTTGATCAGGATATCGACGGGACCCAGTTCGCTCTCGACCGCCGCCGAGGTGGCCGCGACCTGGGCGAAGTCGGCGACGTCACAGGTAAAGGCCGCAGCCTTGCCGCCGGCCGCGTTGATCTCGCCGGCGACGCTCTGCACCGCCGCGCCGCTACGCGCGGTCAGGGCGACCGCAACGCCAACCTGTGCGAGGCGACGGGCTACAGCCTCGCCAATCCCTCGGCTGGCACCGGTCACAAGGGCAACGCGCCCGCGCAGATTCGACATTCATCCACTCCTCAAAAAAGATCGCTCAAGGCAGAGCGTTCGGCTCTCGCCGAGCACCGGGATAGAATACGGCGAAGACCAATTCGACCGCACGCTTCGCCGTACGCTCCCACTCCCGCCGCTCGGTCCACTGGGCCTCGATGGTCAATGCCGGGTTGGCACGATCCTCGTGAACCAGACGGTTGCGCAGGGCACGCAGCCAGCGCAGGTCTTCCGCCGGCGCGGCGCGGCGTTGCTTCGAGGCCTCGACCTGGGTGTCGACGACCGTCGCGGCCAGGATGACCACCGCAACCCAGGCGCCGGCGCAGAAGCAGGCCTGCAGGTCGATCAGAAGCGCGGTCGCCTGCTCCGAGAGCTTGCCGGCGCCTTCGACCGAAGCGGCCGTCTGACGTCGCTCGAACCAAAGGCGCCGTTCATCCCAAACCAACGGGTCCGGACTCTCGAGATGATCCACTAGTCGAACTCAATGATCACCTGATCGACGGCCAGGTTGTCGCCCGGTGCGGCCTGCAGCTTGGCAATCCGGCCATCGCGCTCGGCGCGCAACACGTTCTCCATCTTCATCGCCTCCACCACGGCAAGCTCTTCGCCCGCCTTGACCTCCTGGCCCTCCGAGACGGCGAGCGACACCAGCAGACCCGGCATGGGCGACAGCAGGAAGCGGCTCATGTCCGGCGGAACCTTGACCGGCATCAGAGCGGCCAGCTCCGCCAGGCGCGGGCGCAGCACCAGGACATCCACCGTGCCGCCATCGTGGGTCAGCTTCCAGCGCGGGCCGTCCGCATCGACCTGAACGGTGATCGGGGCCTGGTCGAGCCGGCCCTTGAAGAGCGGCTGACCCGGCCTCCAATCGCTTTCGATCACATGCCGGCCACCGTCGAACTCGACCGCGAAGGCCTCGCCCTCCGGCGAAAGCTTGGCAACCTGCGGCTCTCGCCCGATCATCACCACCCGCTCGACAGGCTCCGATAGGCCGGCCGCAGCAGGATGCCCGTTGCCGCGCTGCTCGCTGCGCTCCTGCAGGACCGCAGCGACCGACACCAGACGGTTCCGGGTCTCGGCCGGCAGCTCGCGGCCCTGAAAGCCTTCGGGATACTCCTCGGCAATGTAGTTGGTGGTCAGACGCCCGGCCTGAAACCGCTCGGCGGCCATCACGGCGGCCAGGAAGGGAATGTTGTGATTGACGCCACGGATATAGAAAGCGTCGAGCGCGCGGCGCATCTCCGCGATGGCCGCATCGCGGCTCTCGCCCCAGGTCGCCAGCTTGGCGATCATGGGGTCGTAGAACATACTGATCTCCGAGCCTTCCCCCACCCCGGTGTCGACCCGTACGGAACGGCTCTCTTCCGGCGCCTGGTAGCGCACCAGCCGGCCGATCGACGGCAAGAAGTTGCGCAGAGGGTCCTCGGCGTAGACGCGCGCCTCGATCGCCCAGCCGTCGAGCTTCACCTCGTCCTGCCCGAAGTCCAGCGCCTCACCCGCCGCGATGCGAATCATCCACTCGACGAGGTCCAGGCCGGTGATCATCTCCGTGACGGGATGCTCGACCTGTAGACGAGTATTCATTTCCAAGAAGTAGAAGTTACGATCCTTGTCGACGATGAACTCCACCGTCCCGGCGCTGCTATAGCCGACGGCATCCGCCAGGGCGACAGACTGCTCGCCCATGCGGCGGCGCGTCTCGGCATCGATGAAGGGGCTCGGCGCTTCCTCGACGACCTTCTGGTGACGGCGCTGGATGGAGCACTCGCGTTCGCCTAGGTAGAGGGTCCGCCCTTGCCCGTCCGAGAGCACTTGAATCTCGATGTGACGCGGCTCCTCGACGAACTTTTCAACGAAGACCCGATCGTCGCCGAAACTGGACCTCGCTTCGTTCTGCGCGCTGCGAAAGCCCTCGGCCGCTTCCTTGTCGTCGCGGGCGATCCGCATGCCCTTGCCGCCACCGCCGGCCGAGGCCTTCAGCATCACCGGATAACCGACATCGCGGGCGATCTCGACCGCCTGCTCCGCAGACTCGATGATCCCCATGAAGCCGGGCACGGTGCTGACTCCCGCTTCGGCAGCGATCTTCTTGGACTCGATCTTGTCGCCCATGGCCGCGATGGCCTTCGGCGGCGGGCCGATAAAGACCAGCCCTGCGGCCTGCAGCGCCTCGACGAAGTCCGCCTTCTCCGAGAGGAAACCGAAGCCGGGATGGACCGCTTCGGCACCGGTGTCCTTGGCGGCCTGGATGATGCGATCGGCCCGCAAGTAGCTTTCGGCCGCCGCCGAGCCGCCGATATGCAAGGCCTCATCGGCCAGAGCGACGTGTAGCCCATCGGCATCGGCGTCGGAGTAGACGGCGACGGTCGCGATTCCCAGGCGCCGGCAGGTCTTGATGACGCGACAGGCGATCTCGCCTCGGTTGGCGATCAGAATTTTCTGGAACATCGGCGCGACCCTCCCCGGTAGAGCAGCACGGCTCTCTCGTCACGTTCGAGAGCGACTCACGTCGGAACGAAAGCGAAGTTGCTCCGCCTCGTGACGATCACGCTCCAGGACTGCAGCCTCGGTTAGACCGCGCGGGGCAGCGGACTGTCAACCGGAGCAAAGGCACAGCAACGGCTCTACGCCCTAAAACCGGGTGGCCGCGAAGGGGGCCAGGTCGATCGGTGCCGGGCGCCCGGCAACTAGGTCCGCGACCAACCGCCCGGTGCGCGCGCCCAACGTCAGACCCAGATGCCCGTGTCCGAAGGCCAGAACGGCGTTGGCGGCGCGGGGCGCCGGCCCCAAAACCGGCAGGGAGTCCGGCAGGGACGGCCGAAAGCCCATCCAGCGGCTGGCGTCGCGCGTGTCCAGATCGGGAAAAAGCCGACGGCCGCGCTCGGCGAGAACCTGCGCCCGCTTCCAGTTAGGCTCCGCGACCGTACCGCCGAGTTCCACTGTCCCGCCGAGCCGAAGACCGGAGGCCAGGGGCGTGCAGGCCATGCCGAACTCGGTGGAGTAGACGGGACGGCTGAGCGCGATACCCGGTGCCGGAATAGTGAGATGGTACCCCCGCTCCGTATCCAACGGCACCTTGACGCCGAGCCGCTTCGCCAGCTCCTTCGACCAGGCGCCGGCAGCGACAACGACGGCATCGCAGTCGAGCGAGTCCTCCGTCGTCTCCACGGCCTGGACACGACCCTCGGCCATCCGAAAACCGACGACGTCGCGACGCAGCACTTGTCCGCCCTCCCGCTGCACCCGTTCGGCCAGGGCCAGAAGGACACGGTGCGGATCCAGTGCGTGCGCCACCTGAGGATAATAGAGGCCGCCGGCCAGATCCTTGGTCAGCGCGGGCTCCATCTGGCGCATCTCCGCGACCGAGAGTTCGGCGACCTCGACGCCACGCCGGCGTTGCAAGTCGGCCAAACGACGATAGCTCCGCAGCGACGAGGGCTCGGTATAGGCAGCGATCCACCCGCGCCGCACCAGCAGATCCTCGGCATCCGCCTCCTTCAACAGCAATCGATAAGCCGGAACGGCATCGTCGAGCAGGGCCTGCAGAGCCAAGGAAATCCGTTCCACGGCCTCTGGCCGGCTCGCGGCGAGAAAGCGCAGCAGCCAGGGCGTCAGCTGCGGGAGGTACTGCCAGCGCAGAGACAGCGGCCCCAGAGGATCCAGCAGCATCTTCGGCACCTGACGCCAGATGCCCGGCGTCGCTACCGGCACCACGGACTCCGTGGCCAGTACGGCGGAATTCCCGAAAGACGCGCCCTGCCCGAGCGGTGTCCGGTCGATCAGGGTCACCCGGTGACCGTCGCGCTGCAGCGAGCGCGCGCAGCAGACGCCGATGATGCCCGTGCCGACGACGGCGACATGGCGAGACGACCCGGCCGAGAGGTCGGAGGCCTGTGTAAGCATACAAGTGTATTTCAATTCGATGACAGAGGCGCCGATTTTCACCGGCTTCTCACAGCGGTCAAGCGGTACGAGACGCCAGAGACTCGGTTAAACGTTTACGTGCAGCCGGCAGATCGCTGTTCTGTGGATAAAACACGTGACGGGCGAGGAAGTGCCCCGTCAGACGCAGCCCCACCGCGATGTCGGCGGGTTCCTCTCCACCGCGGCCGATCAGGAAACCGGGCAGCGGCAACAGACGCTCGGCATAGGGTTCGCCCGCCGACAGGGAGACCGCGCGCCCGGTGCGGGGCGACACGTAGGCCAGTTGATCGTTCGAGCCGCCAGCCGCACAGCTCTCCAGATCCAGGCCGTAGCCCAGCTCCTTCAGGAGCATCACCTCCCACTGGACATAGGCTTCGGCCCAGTGCGAGCCGGCCAAGGCCTCGATCAGCGCCAGGACACCGTGATAGCAGGCGGGATGCGGCTCGCGGTCCGGCAGGGCGCCGTCGCAGACGGCCGCCGCCGAGGCCAAGGCCGCCAGGCGCAACCGGTCGTCGAGATAGCGCGCGGCATGCGCCACCGTCGGCTCCAGGCTGAAATTGCCCATGTGCTCGGACAGACGCGCGGACCAGGTCGCGCTGACGGCGTTGCCGGGCTGCAGGACCGGGCGAAGCTGTCGCCCCTGCCCGCCCCGCACGAAGCCGGCATGCCGGCCGTGACGTTCCGTCAGCAGGGACACCACGGCACCGCTTTCCCCGTGCGGGCGCGCCGTCAGAACGATGGCCTCGTCGGTCCAGTCGAGCATGGCCAAAGGATAGGCCTTCGCGCCCGAGTCAGCGAGGGGCGCGGTTCAAGGACAACTCAGGCCTGCCAGTCGAGGCCCCAGTCCCGGTAGCGTTCGGGATCGTCGATCCAACGTTCGCGGACCTTGACGAAGAGATAGAGGTGCACCGGCCGCTCGATCAGCGTCTGCAGCTCCGCCTGGGCCTGTTCGCGAATCTTGCGGATGGTCCTGCCGCCCGCCCCGATGGCGATCCGTTTCTGGGTGTCGCGCTGCAGATAGATGGTCTGGTCGATCTTGACCGAGCCGTCCTTGAACTCTTCCCAGGCCTCCGTCTCGACGGTCAGAGCGTAGGGCAGCTCCTGGTGCAGGTTGAGGAAGAGCTTTTCCCGGGTCACCTCGGCGGCCAGAAGCCGCATCGGCAGGTCGGAGACCTGATCTTCGGGATAGAGCCACGGGCCCTGCGGCGCCTCCGCCGACAACCAGGCGAGCAGATCCTCGACACCGTCCCCGTTGAGAGCCGAGATCATGAAGGTGCGCTCGAACCCTCCAAGTTCGTTCAGGCTCGCCGACAAGGTCAGCAGGCTTTCGCGGGGCACCGCGTCCACCTTGTTCAGCGCGAGGATGCTTCGCCGAGCGCGTTTGGCCAACCCTTGCAGGATGTCCTGCGCCGCCGCATCGGGAGCCTGCCTTTGAGCGTCGAAGAGATAGACCACCAGGTCGGCATCCTGGACCGCGTTCCAGGCTGCCGCGACCATGGCGCGCTGCAGACGGTCCTTCGCCGCGAAGATCCCCGGCGTATCGACGAAGATCAACTGCACCTCGTCCCGCAGCGAGATCCCGCGCACCCGCGCGCGCGTGGTTTGAACCTTGTGGGTGACGATCGAGATCTTGCTGCCGACCGCTTGGTTCAGCAGGGTCGACTTGCCGGCGTTGGGGGCACCGACCAAGGCCACGACGGCGCAGCGCGACGCGGCGGCGCTCACGCGTCGTCGTCCGTCAGCAAGGCCAGCATCGCCTCGGCAGCGGCCTGCTCGGCATTTCTCTTCGACCGTCCCTCCGCTTCTGCATGGCGCCCGTCGGACAGGCTGACCCGAAGAGTGAAGTGCGGTGCATGATCGGGACCGCTCCGCGCGATCTCCTCGTAGCGGGGCAGCGCAAGGCCCCGGGCCTGGGTCCATTCCTGCAGCCTGGTCTTGGCATCCTGCGGCGGCGTCGGGTCCGCCTTCAGCAGCGGCGTCCAGATGGGGGCGATCAGGCGCCTGGCCGCCTCCAGCCCTCCATCGAGATAGAGCGCGGCGATCACCGCCTCGCAGGCATCGGCCAGAGTGGCCGGGTTCTCGCGCCCGCCGGAGTCCTGCTCGCCGCGCGACAAGGACAGATGGGGCCCGAGATCGAGACCAGCGGGGCCCGCCACCTCAGCCAAGGTCTCGCGGCGCACCAGAGCGGCGAAGCGCTTGCCGAGCGCACCCTCATTCTCCTGCGGGAAACTGCGGTAAAGCAGTTCGGCGACGAGGCACCCCAGAATGCGGTCGCCAAGAAACTCCATGCGCTCGTATGAGCCTTCGGCGGTGCCAGCGCGGCTGGCGTGGGTCAGTGCCTGCGCAAGCAGCGCCGGGTCGGCGAAGTCATGGCCCAGACGGCGCATGAGCGCCGTCAGGTCGCCCTCGGATCCAGGCGCCGCCGCAGCCTTGCCGGTCGTGGCACTACTCGATGCCATCGAACAGTCGGCTCCAGCGGATGGCGAAGGGCCATTTCCAGACTTCCCAGAGACGTGCAGAGCCATCGTAGGAAAAGAACAGGAATTCGGCACGGCCGACCAGGTTCTCGCGCGGCACGAAACCGACCAGCCGCTGGGCGCGGCTGTCCTGACTGGAATCCCGATTGTCTCCCATCGCGAAGTAGTGACCTTCGGGGACCTGATAGACCGGGGTGTCATCGAAGGGCATGTCGTCCGACCGCTCCCAGATCAGGTGGCGGCGTCCGTTGGGCAGCGTTTCGATGTACTCGGTGATGGTTCCGGCCGTGCCGGGCACGACGCTCTCCGCCACGCGCTCGCGCTTCACCGGCGTTCCGTTGATGTTCAGTATTCCCCCGACCACCTGGATCCGGTCGCCAGGCAGCCCGACGATCCGTTTGATGTAGTCGGTACGGTTGTCGGTCGGCAGCTTGAAGACCGCGACGTCGCCGCGCTCCACCTCGCCACCCAGCACCCGTCCCTCGAAAGGGATGATCCCCCAGGGCAGCGAATGGCGGCTGTAGCCGTAGGAGAACTTGGAGACGAAGAGGTAGTCGCCGATCAGCAGCGTCGGCAGCATCGAGCCCGAGGGAATGTTGAAGGGTTCGTAAGCGAAGGTGCGCAGAGTCAGCGCGATCAGCACGGCGTAGACGATCGTGCGGATGGTATCCCAAAATCCTTCGCCGGCGCTCTTGTTCGCCTTGGCCATAGAAGCTCGCTACTCGCTACCTGGGGTTACTGGCGGGTGGACTCGATGTGGCTGGAGTTCGATCAGGACTGCCCGAACGGCGGGGCAGCATATAGCGCTAGTCGTCGCCGGACGGAACCGCCGAGATGATGACCATCGCCTGAGCCAAGGGATAGTCGTCGGTGATGGTGATGTCGATCTGCGCCCGAGTGCCGGGCGGCAGCAGTTCGGCGAGGCGCTCGGCCGCCCCCTCGGTCAGCGCCATGGTCGGCTTGCCGCTGGGCAGGTTGACCACGCCCATATGCTTCCAGTGTACGCCGCGCCGCGGCACGCCGGTACCGAGGGCCTTTGCACAGGCCTCCTTGGCGGCGAAGCGCTTGGCGTAGGTCGCAGCGGCGAGCCGCCGGCGCTCGGCTTTGGCGATTTCCGCTTCGGTAAAGACCCTCTGGGTGAAACGGCTGCCGAAGCGCTCCAGCGTCTTTTCGACCCGCCGAATATCGATCAGGTCGCTGCCGATCCCGATGATCATGGTTGTCAGCGCTTAGGCCGAGCGGGCGCCGAGCGCCTCGGCCCTGGCCTTGTCCATCACGGCCCGCATCCGCTTGATCGCGGAGTCCAGGCCGCTGAAGATCGCTTCGCCGATCAGGAAGTGGCCGATATTCAGTTCGACGACGTTCGGGATGCCGGCGACCGGCGAGACGTTGTCGAAGGTGAGACCATGGCCGGCATGGCATTCCAGCCCAAGAGCCTCGGCCTGACGGGCGCCCTGCACCAACCGCTGCAGCTCGGCCTCCGTCTCGGCGCTGTCCGCCCCCTCCAGGAAGGCTTCGCAGTAGGCACCGGTGTGCAGCTCGATCACCGGGGCGCCCAGCAGCTTGGCCGCCTCCAACTGCCGCTCGTCGGCATCGACGAAGAGGGACACGCGGATGTCGGCGGAAGTCAGTTCGTCGACGTAACGGCGCAGGGAGTTCATCTGGCCGTAGGCATCCAAACCGCCTTCGGTGGTCACCTCGTTGCGCTTCTCCGGCACGATGCAGGCCGCATGCGGCCGGTGGCGCAGGGCGATCTCCAGCATCTCGTCGGTAGCAGCCATCTCCAGGTTGAGCGGCAGCTCGATCTCGGCCGAAAGGGCAGCGATGTCGGCATCGGTCATGTGCCGGCGATCCTCGCGCAGGTGCGCGGTGATACCGTCGGCTCCGGCGGCGGCGGCCATGCGTGCCGAGCGCAGCGGGTCGGGATGGCGGCCACCGCGCGCGTTGCGGATGGTCGCGACATGGTCGATGTTGACACCGAGACGCAGGCGCTGGGTCATCGCCCCGTTTCCTTTCCTTTCAACCTGGCCGATCCTTCGGACCGTGCCCAGAAGGGTAGAGGCGCGGCACGGCGGGTGCAAAGGCCCGGGACTGCAAGGCTGCCGTGCGGACGGCCGGCGGCCTGGAGACTGGCGAACGAAATCATCCGCGGGCCCGCTCGACGGAGGTGATGTTGGGCATGGCCCGCAAGGCCGCCATGATGTTGGTCAGATGCTTGACGTCGCTGACCTCGACATCGATCAGAAGCTCGTAAAAGTCCAGTGCCCGCCGAGTGAACTTCAGATTCGAGATGTTGCCTTCGTTGCGGCCGATCACCGTGGACAGGCCGCCGAGCACGCCCGGCTCGTTGTTCACCGTCAAGAAGAGCCGCCCGGTGAAGGGCTCCTCGCCCGGGTCGTTCGCCCAGCCCAGATCGACCCAGCGCTCCGGAGTGTCCTGAAACTGCTGCAGCGTGTCGCAGTCGATGGTGTGGACCGTGACCCCCTTGCCCGTGGTCACGATACCGACGATGCGGTCGCCGGGCAGCGGATGGCAGCAATTGGCGAAATGGACGGCCATACCAGGGATCAAACCCTTGATCGGAATGGCAAAATGATCGCCAGCCTTGTTACGCCGCGCCCGCGCGATGGGAACGACCTTGTCCTTGTCGCCTTTGGTCTGCTCGCGCACGCCCGGGAAGACGGCCACCACCACGTCGCGGGCGGTGAGATGGCCTTGGCCGACGGCGATGCAGACCTCTTCCACCGAGTCCTGCTTCAGCTTCTTCAGAATACCGGCCACCGCCTTCTCGGTGTAGTCGTAGCCCTCGCTCTTGAAGACCCGCTCCAGCATCTGGCGGCCGAGTTGCAGGTACTGGCTGCGCTGCTCGTTACGGATGAAGCGGCGGATACAGGCCTTGGCCTTGCCGCTGACCGCGATGTTTTCCCAGTCCGGCGAGGGAGTCTGCGCCTTCGAGGTGACGATCTCGACCTGATCGCCGTTGCTCAGTTCATGGCGCAGAGGCAGCAGGCGGCCGTTGACCCGCGCTCCGACGGTCCGGTTGCCGACCTCGGTGTGGACGGCATAGGCGAAGTCGATCGGGGTCGCGCCACGCGGCAGCGCGATCAGATCGCCCTTGGGCGTGAAGCAGAAGACCTGGTCCTGGAACATCTCCAGCTTGGTGTGTTCCAGGAATTCCTCGGGATTCTGAGCATGCTCCAGAATATCCAGCAGCTCGCGCAGCCAACGGTACTGGCGCCCCTCGACCTGACGATCTTCGGGATCCGACTTGTAGACCCAATGGGCCGCCACGCCGTACTCGCAGATCTCGTGCATCTCCAGCGTCCGGATCTGAACCTCGATCCGTTGCTGTTCCGGGCCGAAGTAGAGGCCGGTGTGCAGCGAGCGATAGCCGTTGGGCTTAGGCGTCGAGATGTAGTCCTTGATCCGGCCCGGCATCACCGGATAGCGCGAATGAATTGCCCCAAGCGCCTGATAGCACTCGGGAATGTCTTTCACGATCACGCGAAAGGCCATGATGTCAGCCAGATGCTCGAAGCCGACATTGCGCTTCTGCATCTTGCGCCAGATCGAATAGGGCGCCTTGATCCGGCCGGAGATGCGGGCGTCCACACCATCCTCCGCCATATCCCGGGTCAGGCGTTCGATGATCCTCCGGCTCAGGTCGTCGCCATCGGACTTCAGGAACTCCAGCCGGTTGACGATGGACTCCCTGGCATCGGGGTTCAGCTCGGTAAAGGCGAGATCTTCCAACTCGTCCTTGAAGCGGTTGAGGCCGATGCGCTCGGCTAAAGGCGCATAGATATCGGCGGTTTCGCGCGCGATCCGCCGGCGCTTGTCGGGCGACTTGATAAAGCGCAGGGTGCGCATGTTGTGAAGACGGTCGGCCAGCTTGACCAGCAGAACCCGAATGTCCTCCGACATTGCGACCACGAGCTTGCGGAAGTTCTCCGCATGCTTCGACTGCTCCGACTGCAGCTCGATGCGAGTCAGCTTGGTGACGCCGTCGACGAGGCGCGCGATCTCCGCCCCGAAAAGTCTCTCCAGTTCCTCCAGCGTCGCATCGGTGTCCTCGACCACGTCGTGCAGCAGAGCGGTCACGATGGAATCGGCGTCGAGCTTGAGGTCGGTGAGGATCCCGGCGACCTCGATCGGATGGGAGAAATAGGGGTCGCCCGAGGCACGGCGCTGGGATCCGTGCCGCTTCATGGCATAGACGTAGGCCTTATTGAGCCGGTCTTCGTCGGCAGCCGGGTCATAGGAGGTAACCCGTTCGACCAGCTCGAACTGGCGCAGCATACTTGGTCCTCAGGCGCAGGTCTGTTTCGTTCTACTTGTTCGAATGTAAGATAAGGGGCGCTCCCTCCAAGCGCCAAGCAAAAGCCGGCACCCTTTGCAGCACGTAAAATTCAACTAGAGTTGAAAGAAAAAACGCCGCTGCGCCAAAACCCGTGGGTCGGGCCGGCGCAACGGCGTCTTTGCAACGTCTTGCCAATGGCAACGGGACCAAGCCGGTCTCCGCGAAGGGCGGCTGGCTCAGGCGCCCCGCTCGGTCTCTTCGGACGCATCCGGCCGAGGCGTCGGGGCCGGTGCCGGCGTCTCGCCGCTGACTTCGGCCTCCAGGCTGGCTGCCAGCGCGATCTCGGCCATATCGTCGTCTTCCGGCGCATCTTCCTTGTGGAACCGCTGCATAAGCGTGATGCGCTCCTCTAGAAGCTGGTCGGGGTCGACCTTGACCTCGGCAATCTCCCGCAGGGATACGACCGGGTTCTTATCGTTGTCCCGCTCCAGCGTCAGCGGAGCCCCCGAGGAGATGTCGCGGGCGCGCTGCGCAGCCAACACCACCAGATCGAAGCGGTTGGGGATCTTTTCGACACAGTCTTCAACGGTCACGCGCGCCATGCGGGCGAACCTCCTTCAGCCAGAGAAACAGCTCTGTGATTGCAAGTCGCTGTTATAGGCGGCGGTGCCGCCTGCTGCAAGCCGGTGCGGCTGGAAACAGGCTAGGCTGAGAGGCTTTCGCAGCGCTTTCTCGCCACGGCCAGCTAGAGCCTGCTCCGCTTGTTGCGCAGCCCCTCACCGCACTTGCGTTGGCAGACGGCGCCGACGTTCCGCTCCCACCCGGTGCGATAGAGGCTGGCGAAGGGTTCGTCCTGCAGGATGTCCTCCAGCGGCCGCGTCCGGATGTTGTAGTCCTCGAAGCGGCGGCCAGCCTGCGCCTGCAGCCCCCGTTCCTCCTCCGAATGATCGATCCAGCAGCAGGCGGAGACGTTGCCGTCGGCGGTGATGTAGGGCCGGTTCAGCATCTGTGCCTTGCAACGGATGCCGTTGATGCCCGCGGCGGCCTCTGCCGCCTTGCCGTCCGACGGCACGGGTCTGGCAACCTCCTCCTCCAGGTCCGGCGCCGTGCGGACGCGTTCGCGATAGTTGGCTGCGGAGAGCCGGGAGGGCTCCAGCTTGCCGGGCGTCCCGTCGGGAAAGACGTAGTCGAAGCGTTGGGTCTTGCCGAAACGGATCGTGTCGATCAGTACGAAATGCCGAAACCCCAGGCTGCGCGAGAGATCTCGCGCCTCCTCGACCTGATGTTCGTTGTGCCGGAACAGGATGTAGTACCAGTCCGCTACGGCGCCGCTCGCCAGGTAAGCCTCCGCGTTAGCCAAGATCCTGTCGAAGTCCGTGTTGATCCGGTAAAGCGCATTGGTATCGCGCAGGCCATCGATATGAAGTTCCAGATGAGAGCCGTTGCGGGCCATCACCTCTCCGAAACGCTGCCACCAATCGCGATTTCGCAGGCTACCGTTGGTGGAAACGACCAAACGAACGCCCTGGGCGGTCAAGTAGTCGCAAATCTCCAGGCACTCGCTGGCGGCCAAGGCATCGCCGAGCCCGCCACCGAACTGCACTTCCTCGACACGTCGGCAGAAGGCCGGGGTGAACTGTGCGGTGAAATCATCGAGCGTCAGTTCGATCTTCCGAACCTTCTGCCGATTGACCTGACAGCGGTTCATGGCGTCGGTGCGCCCGCACATGGGGCAACCGGCATTGCACTTGTCCGTCAGTTCGACATGAAAGCTGTAGGGCCGGTCGGGATCGAACACTGGCACTATCCTCCACTGCCGCAGAAAGCCTTAACAGGCTTAGCTTGCAACTTGGGGATGATTGCCCGAGATTCGAGAAAGACCGGTTCCACCGCCGCCGCGGCATCCCGTCACACCGTGGTCACGGAGCCCGGGGTCAGCGGAGCGAACTCACCCGGTCCTCGATCGGCTCGGCCTCGGACCCCGGCGGCAGGTCTGCAATCAGATCGCCGATCGACCGGCCTGTGACCGGATGGCGCCAGTCCGGTGCAAGTTCGGCCAACGGACGCAGGACAAAGTCCCGGTCCTGCATGCGCGGGTGCGGGAGGCAGAGACCCTCCAGCTCCTCCAGCACGCGGCCATGCCAGTCGATCAAATCGAGGTCGAGAACCCGGGCCGCATTGCGCAAACCTCGTCGGCGCCCGAAAGCCGCCTCCAGGTCGTGAAGTCTCGCCAAGGTGTCCCGTGGGCCATCGCTCGTCTCCAGCTCCGCGACGCCGTTCACGTACCAGGGCTGATCCGAGAGCGGCCAGGGGGGCGAGCGATACCAGCGGGAGCGTCGCCGCACCGAAAGGGCCCCGTCGTCAAGCTGACCAAGCGCTTCCTCAAGAACGCGACACGGCGGGCCGTACAGTTCATGTGAGAGATTTGAACCAAGAGCGATGAATATCATTAAAAAGACCTGCGACCCCTAGGGATTCCAGTCGAGTTTTGCTTGCTCGTCCGAAACGGAAGTGCCAAGTTCGCGGCCGGCGTTCCGGCGCCGGCATTTGACAATTTATTTGTCACCCGCAACGCCCCACTTTGTTGTTTTTTACGATTGTAGCTGGAGTTCCCAAAGCAATGCAGTTCTATCCGGAAGAGCGCGTCGCGCTTTTCATCGATGGTGCGAATCTCTATGCCACCGCTCGCACCTTGGGATTCGATATCGATTACAAACGCCTTTACAATTTGTTTGCTGGAGAGTGCCGCCTTGTGCGCGCCTTCTACTACACGGCACTTGTCGAAGATCAAGAATATTCTCCGATCCGGCCATTGATCGATTGGCTGGACTATAACGGTTATTCGATGATCACCAAGCCGACCAAGGAGTTCACGGACTCCATGGGACGGCGAAAGATCAAGGGCAACATGGATATCGAGTTGGCCGTCGACATGATGGAGATGGCCGATCGGTTGGATCATGTGGTGCTGTTTTCAGGCGATGGCGATTTCCGCAGCCTGATCGAGGCGGTGCAACGTCGAGGCGTTCGCGCGACGGTCATCTCTTCGATCCGCTCGTCGCCACCGATGATCGCCGACGAATTAAGGCGCCAAGCGGACAATTTCATCGACCTCGGCGATCTGCAAACCTCGGTCGAGCGACAGCTTCCCGCCGACCATCCGCGTCAACGCGAACGTCACGATCGCCCGGCCGAGGACGGCGACGCCGTGACCGCGGACTCGATGGAAGAGGTCGAGGACGAGTACGAAGACACCTGACGTCGCCGGAATGACGCCGCTCTTCGCTGACGCCGTAGCCCCATCGTGCTGACACCAGATCCTGACTGCGCGCTCTGCCCCCGTCTGACCGAGTTTCGGCAGGTTAACCGCGACGCCCATCCCGATTTCTTCAACAGACCGGTGCCGAGCTTCGGCGAAGGCGATGTCCGCCTGCTGATCGTCGGACTGGCACCCGGGCTGCGCGGTGCCAACCGGACAGGGCGCCCCTTCACCGGGGACTTCGCGGGCGATCTGCTCTACGCGGCTCTGCAGCGCCACGGCTTCGCCCGCGGAAGCTACGCCAAGCACAAGGATGACGGTCTGGAGCTGATCGGCTGCCGGATCGCCAACGCCGTGCGTTGCGTGCCGCCGGAAAACAAGCCGACCCCGGCGGAGATCGCGGAGTGCCGACCCTTCCTGGAGGCGGAGCTTAAAGGTCTGCCGAAGCTGGAGGGCGTGCTTGCCCTCGGCCAGATCGCCCATACGGCGACCCTCGCAGCGCTTGGCTTTAAGAAGTCGGCCAAACCGTTCCTGCATGGTGCTTTCCACGATCTGGCGGACGGCTTGCCCTGGCTGGCAAACAGCTACCACTGCTCGCGCTACAATCAGAACACCCGGCGCCTGACGCCGGAGATGTTCGATGCCGTGATCGCCGGCCTTGCCAAGCGGGTGAAGCCTTTCGACTGACCCCCCGCATCAAGGCTGCGACTCATAACCAGTAGCTGACGATGGCAGCAATCTGGGCGGCAGCGAGGAAGTTCACAGCGAGCCGGTCGTAGCGTGTGGGGATACGTCAGTGGAAACCCTGTTATGGGCCCCAGTCCAAGAGGCTCCTTTGCTGAGAGAGTAATAGCCCGATACCAAACGAACCGAATACAGCCGCAGTCATCCATCGGATGGCTTTTCTAAACAGAACTGACGCATTTATTTTTTGAGCTATAGCTTCTGACACCAAAGCAACCAAAACGAGGACTACGGTTGCAACCAGCAGATAGATCAACCCCAATATTGCAAGCTGCTCTGCTACATGTCCTTCTGCCGGGCGAATGAATTGAGGAAGTAGGGCGAGCATGAATAGTGCGACTTTTGGATTAGTGATATTGACAAGAGCCGACTCAAGGAAAATGCGTCTAAGCTGAAGCGGTCGCTCTGACAATCGAGGCTTCATAATGCTATCATTTTTCAAAGCGCGGTAGGCGAGGACGAAAAGATAGATAGCTCCAACGATTTTGAGAATCGTGAAAGCGACGGCCGAAGTCTGCACTAGAGCGGAGACACCGACGGCCACCGCCAACACGTGAACAGAAATACCAAATGCCGTTCCAAAGCTTGAAACAATGCCGGCCGCCCTACCGAACGCTAGAGTTCGATTGATTGTATACATCCAACCAGGCCCTGGTGTGCCGGCGAGAGCAATACTTGCCAATGTAAACGGCAACAACTGCGATACTGGGTCAATAACTTGAAGCATATTTACCCCTGTGGCTTCAGATCAGCACCACATACCGGCCCCTGCCGTATGTCAGAAATTTCTTATTTATGAATACTCTACTCTTCGGGAGGCTAGCCCCCCTTTACTGATCGGTACGATCAAGGCGTCAACTCCCCTGTCTGAAAATGCCTTTGGGCCTCGTCGACCGTCATCCGACCCTACTCTTTCCGCCAGCACTAGCAGGTCATCTGCAGCTCGCCGAAACGTCGAACGACCTCGCCGGTGTTAATCCCTTCGACCAGCAGAAACTCCGCAGCACGCAACTTCGAGACAGTCTCCTCGGGACGATACCGTTTCCCATCAGTCTCTCTTCTCCTTCGAACGAGCCAATCCTCCATCCAAAGTAGCCTCGTTCGAGCGAGGCTGGTCACATTTGGCGATACTGATGCGGCAGCACCTAAAACAGCGTCTGCTGATCTCAAGACGTGAGTTCGCTCAGGCGTCTCCTCCGTCGACCCATCGATCTGATCTGTAGGATGCAGAGCGAGAGAAGGAGAGCCGCAAAGATCTGGACGGACGGCAGAACGCCCAGGATATTGGCAAGAAGCCCGACGCCAATCACCGGGATCCCGAAACCAAGATAGATGACGACATAGAAGCTCGACAGAACGTCAGCGCGGCGGTCGGCCGGTGCCAGTCGGTTGATCTCTGTCAACCCACCGAGAAAGGTCATACCGTGACCGCTTCCTGCTATAGCTGAAGCGAGAAGCATCAACGTCAGCGATGCCTTCGCACCCGCAATGGCTAACAGAAACAGCCCAGCTGACAGCAATAGTACCCCGGCCCTCTGCAAGTGAAATGGTTGCTTACCGTGTGTTGAAATTTGGGCTGCCAAGGAGCACCCGAGCATTAAAGCAACTGAGCCTCCGGTAACGGCTAAGTTTACATCCGATGATAACTCGATGATGTACGTAGGCACGAGACTAAGGAACACGCCCAGCACAGAAAAAGCCATGAAATTGGCGGCTCCACTGACTGAGAATTCATCACGCATCGAGGGCGGTATCGATGGGCGGCGGAGACGCCATTTCTGTGCGGAGCGCACATTCGGAAAACACGCTACCGTTGCTGCCGCCCCACCCAGCAGCGCCGCTTCCAGCAAAAAGGGAAGCACGAAGGGCGCTGGCGCATACTGAGCCAGCATCCCTGCAACCAGCGGCCCGGCCGCCAACCCTCCTAAGGACGCCAAGGTCGAAATCAGCATCGCACGACGCTTGTTACCGTGTGGTTCCAACTCGCTTAGAGCTGCGGTGAGGGTGCCTGCAGCGATACCTACCGCCAGACCTTGCAGGATACGAGCGAGCAGAAGCCACGTAACGCTGTTGGCGGTGGCAAAGGCGAGCGCGCCCAGCGTTGCCAAGATAATGGCTGGCCAGAGGACGCGGCGTCGACCGATGGTGTCGGATAGCGGGCCAGCGATGAGCAGAGACGGGACCAGCGCGCCAACATAGACGGCAAAAACAAGCGTTATGACGAGCGGCGAAAGCCCGAACTCAACAGCATAGACATAATAAAGCGGGGTCGCGAGGTTTGTCCCCATCAGCAAGACAAACAGCGTGTAGGCAGCAGCCCAGAAAGCAGGCCGGCTATCGCGTGTCTGAGAGGTCGGGCAGGGCTGCACCATATGCATCCACGTTTGGCGTTTTTGGTCGATCGTGTTACGAATGATGGCAAGACGGTCGGTCATCTTGATAGCATGGTAGCTCATAGCAAGCGTTCAGATATTGTGGATAATGGGTTGGAGTTGGTGCACCGGAATGGGTTCACCAGCACTGGCGTGGCGGCCATAGCAGCCGCAGGCGGCGCCCCGAAGGGCTCTTTCTACAATCACTTTAAGAGCAAAGAAGATTTTGCTCTTGCCATTCTCACTCTCTACTTTTCTGAGATTCGTTCGAAGCTTACAGAAATCCTCGACGACCGGGGTCAATCACCGAGAAATAGAATTAGAAATTACTTTTTATTGCTTCACGGAATGGGCGTAGAAGATGGGTTTGCTAGAGGCTGTCTGATTGGCAACCTTAGCGTGGAACTTGCACCGACAAACCACACTGTTCGCCCTTGTTTAGCGGAACTCCTGAAGGAGTGGGCCCTGCTTCTGTCGAGGCCCATTGCCGAAGCTCAAGATGCTGGCGAGGTTCGCAACGATATCTCCGCTACGGTTCTGGCTGCAGTCATTATCGATGCCTGGCAGGGGGCTCTGCTAAGAGCGAAAGTTGAACGTAGGCCTGACAGCCTGGATGCCTTCTTGGGCATACTCTTGCCGGCACTTCTGACCGAGCCCTCCCAATGAAAGTCATACCGCTAGCAAGAGAGGATCTCGATCGCCTCGAACCGTTGTGGGGTTTGCTCCACGCCCACCATCAAAGCGTTGCCCCTGAATTGGCGCCATACGTAGAAGCAAGAACATCGTGGATTGGGCGGCGCACTCAGTACGAAGAGGCTTTTAGGAGACGAGGCGGAGGTTTTCTGGTTCAGGACGCCGGCATTGATGTCGGCTACGCTGTCTATAGCGTCCGACCGACGTATCGCCCCGCGACCTTCGTCGCGCATGTTGACGTCGTAGAACTGTCCACACTGTTTGTCCGGCAGGAGTATCGCGGCAGGCATATAGGCTCGATGTTGTCAGAAGCTGTGGATGCTTCGGTGGCAGCGCGAGGTTTCCTAAACCAGATGGTTGGCGTTATTCCCGGCAATAGCGAGGCAGTCGACTTTCACGCGAAACGGGGGTTTGCCCCCACTTGGCTTACTCTAACGCGGTTTGGTCGCTCACCACCGGTCTCTAAAAGCTTTTCGAATGCGGGCATCAAAACCGCGGCACCGGCCGAAGTTGATCGACTGCGTTCGCTATGGCTTACGCTGCATCATCATCATCAAAGAGTCGCTCCAGAGCTGGGGCCATTCGTTTCTGATGAAGTTTCGTGGGATGCAATTAGGCGGCTGTTTCAGCGCACAGCAACTGAGGGGATACTGCTGTGGATCGAGGACGCAGGGGAGCCGATTGCTGTAGCTTGCACCACGATCTCGCGAAATGAGACGACAATGGCCGAGACTCGGCTTACTGGCCGAGACTTGGCGGAAGTCAGAGTGCTAGTCGTTGCCGATCACCTGCGAGGCAGAGGCATCGGATCGGCTTTGTTAGCCTCTGTTCAAAGACGGCTGTCCTCAGTCGGCGTCAATGACCTGATGATCGGTGCGATCTATCCCAACCTGGATGCGATCCGTCTCTATAAACGTCAAGGCTTTCGCCCGGCATGGCTCGAAATGACCCGTCAGATGTCCGATGCCTCCGGCGTCACCCACAACTCATCCAAAGTGTGACGAGTGACGTAGAGCCTAACCTGAAAAGAATTAACTGATTTCAGTGGGTTGTGGTTCCGTTCGCTTGCTAGGGCTGGGACTTATAACTAGTAGCTAACGACGGCGGCGATCTGGAGGACGGCGAGGAAGTTGACGGCGAGCCTGTCGTAACGGGTAGCGATGCGGCAGAAGTCCTTCAGCCGGTTGAGCATGCGCTCGATGCCGTTGCGGCTGCGGTACAGGTAAGGCGAGAAGCAGCTTTTCCAGCGGCGGTTGACCTTTTGGGCGGGATGTTGGGCGCGGCGCCCTTGGCCTCGATCTCCCGGCGCACGGCGTTGCTGTCGCAGCCCTTGTCGCCATGCACCAAATCGGCGGCCGGCACGTAGTAGCGGGCCGGCAGACTGCTCTCGAACAGAACCTTCGTCTGACTGCTGCGTGCCACCGCCACGCCGTTGAACAGGACCTCGAGCGTCTCGCTCAGATCCACCACGTCGATCCGGGGTTTCTGTCTGCTTTCGGCCATGACCGTCTCCCTTCCCGTGAAGCCGACCCTGGTAAAGCCGACACCGGAACGAGTCCCGACCGAGAGGCCGCCGATACAGAACCCTTAGGCCGGGATCCGCTCTAGCGTCGACGCCGCCCCTTCTTCACATAGGGATTCTCTCCGGCGCGTGCGAAGAGCCGGATGGGTGTTCCGGGAAGATCGAAATCCTGGCGCAGGGCGTTCTCCAGGTAGCGCAGATAGCTGTCCGGCAGGTCCTTGGGCATCGAGCAGAAGACGACGAAGGTCGGCGGCCGGGTTTTCGCCTGGGTCACGTACTTGACGCGGATCCGCCGTCCGCCGGGCGCCGGCGGCGGGTGCTGAGCCGTCGCGGTCTCCAACCAGCGGTTCAACTGGCCGGTCGGCAGACGCACGTTCCAGACCTCATAGGCTGCGAAGACGGCCTCCAACAGCTTGTCTAGACCACGGCCCTGAAGAGCCGAAACCGGGACGATCGACACCCCCTTGGTCTGCGGCAAGGATCGCTCCAGGCGGTCGCGCAGCAGCCGCATGGCGCCGATCCGGTCCGTACAGGCATCCCACTTGTTGACGGCGATCACCAGCGCCCGCCCCTCCTCAATCACCGTACGGGCGATCGTGAGATCCTGCTTCTCCAGAGGAGCCTCGTCCGGGCCGACGGCACCGTCGAGCAGCAGCACGACGACGTTGGCGAAATCGATGGTGCGTTTCGTATCGGCGGCGGACAGGCGCTCGACCTTGTCCTCGACCCTAGCCCGTTTGCGGAGCCCCGCCGTATCGACCAGTCGCACGGGTCGGCCCTGGAAGGCCCAGTCGAGTTCGATCGCGTCGCGGGTGATCCCCGCCTCCGGACCGGTCAGCAGGCGCTCCTCGCCGACCAGGCGGTTGATTAAGGTGGACTTACCGACGTTGGGGCGGCCAACCACCGCCATCTGCAGCGGGCCGTAGTCGCGCTCGGCCTCCAGCTCTTCGTCCTCTTCGCTTGCCGCCTCGGCCGGAAGCGCCAGCGCGTCCTCCTCGCCTTGCGGTACGTAGGGCCGCATCACCTCATGCAGGTCTCCGAAGCCCAGGCCGTGCTCGGCCGAAATGGCGAGCGGCTCGCCCAGGCCGAGACTGTAGGCATCCAGCATCCCGGCCTCCGCCGCTCGCCCCTCGCACTTGTTGGCGAGCAGAAGCGTTTTGGCCGACGCCCGGCGCAACAGGTCTGCGAAGTGCGCATCCAGCGGTGTGACGCCGGCTCGTGCATCGATCAGGAAGAAAACGAGATCCGCTTCGGCGATGGCGCGCTCGGTCTGCTGGCGCATCCGCGCCTCCAGGGAGTCGTCGAGCGCATCTTCCAGGCCCGCCGTATCGATCACGCGAAACTCGAGCTCGTAGAGACGCCCCTGCCCCTCGCGCCGGTCGCGGGTGACGCCCGGCTGGTCGTCGACCAGGGCCGCACGCCGGCCGACCAGGCGGTTGAAGAGGGTCGACTTGCCGACGTTGGGCCGACCGACGATGGCGACGGTGAAGGACATGAGGACTGCGCTGCTGCTTTCCGCGGCTGAGACGCCGCGCATATGGGGCCGCCGAGCGCGACTTGTCCAGGCCCGCGCCCAAGCGCGGCCAGCAACTCGCTTTAGCGGTAAGCCAACAAGCGGCCGCCTTCGGTTACGAAGAACAGCGCACCGTCAGCGACGACGGGGCCGACGGCCACGGGACCCGGCAGGTCGAAGTCAGCGACCTTCTCGCCGCTGTAGGGCGACAAAGCCACCGCCGTCCCCAGATCGCTGCCGAGCAGAAGCCGGTCGCCGGCCAGAACCGGACCGCTCCAGACGACGGGGTCCTCCAGATCGTCCTCGTCCTCGTAGCGGCGGAGCTGATGCACCCAACGGACCTGACCGCGATTGCGAGTGACGGCGACGACCTGGGAATCGTTGGTCAACATGAAGATGAAATCGCCGGCGACCCACGGCCTGGAGGTTCCGCCCAGCTCCTGCTCCCACACGCGCAGACCGCGGCGCAGATCGATGGCCGCCGTGCGGTCGGAGTGGCCGACCGCGATGACCACGTCCCGGTCGATCACCGGCATAGCCCGAATGTGGGCCAGTCCGGCCACCTGAGCCGACCGCCGTGCCGACATCAGGCCGTCGGACCAGAGGACGCGACCACTGTCCGCCAGAAGCGCGAAGACCTCGCCAGAGGTGTAGGGGACGATCACGACACTGCCGTCGATGGCGGGCGGCGCCGCGCCGACCAGACCGGCGATCTCCTGAATTCCGTTGTGCTGCCAGAGCTGCTCGCCCGTCTCGGCATCCAGGGCAAGGGTCTGGTTGTCCAGCGTGATGACGAAAACCCGGCCGTCGGCATAGCTGGGGGCAGCGCGCACCGGAGCTGCCGCCGCCGTCTGCCAGACGATGGCGCCGCTGCCGGCCTCCAGCGCGAAGATCCCGCCGAACCCGGTCGTCACGAAGACCCGGTCGCCCGCGACCGCGACCCCGCCCCCGAAGAAGCTGTCGTCCTCTGCCTCCAGTTCGATCTGCCAGAGACGCCGGCCGCTAGCGGCTTCCAGGGCGGAAACCTGCGAGCGCGCATCCATCGCATAGACCCGGCCATTCGAGATCACCGGCTCAGCCAGGATCTTGGCGTCGTCGTCTTCGCCCTCGCCAAGGTCGACGGACCAGGCCAGCCGCAGGCCCTCGGACAAGGCCAGGTGCGCAATCTCCTGCTGCGGTCCGCCACCGGGCTGCGGCCAATCGGCGTTCGCGCGAGCCGGCGGCAGGCCGATCTGCAGCCCTGAGATAGCTGGATCGGGTTCGATCACCTGATCGTCGAGCATCACCGCCAGCCGATCGCCGGGCAGCAGTTCCTGCTCTTCGCTGAACCAGTCGTCTACGGTACTGCAGCCCGGCAGCAGGAGTCCGGCCAGAAGCAGGGCAGCGATGGAGGTCGAGCGGTGAAAGCAGCGAATCATCGGCGGTAATCCGTCAGGAAGCGATAAGGCTGTCGAGCAGGCGAGCGGCACGGTTCAGGATCGACTGCGGTGCCTCGCTAAGCTGCGTCAGGGTTTCCAGGCGGGTTCTCGCTTCCTCGACATCTCCGTCGGCGAGGGCCGCCAGGGCCGAGAGTTCCAGGGCAGCGGGACGATAGAGCGACTGAGGTTCGAGCAAGGGGGCAAGGCGCTGCTCCACCTCCGCACGGTCCCGCTCGCCGATCGCGTGCTGTGCGGCAAGCAGGCGGGCGGCGCCCTGCCAGGACGACGGCACGTCCGAGTCCTCCGCCAAGCGGTCCCAAACGTCGAGAGCTCCCTCGAGATCGCCAGCTTCCACACGCAGACGAGCCGACTGGAAGGCAGCGAGCAGGCCGTAGGACTCGGTCGAGTCCGCCGCCATTTCTTCGAAGGACGACAGAGCCGCCACCTCGTCGCCGGCCGCGGCCTGGGTCAGCGCCACCTGGTAGCGCGCGGCCGCGGCGAGGCGTTCCTCCTGCTGCCACTGCTGCCAGAGCTGCCAGCCGCCGAGCGCAGCCAATCCCCCCAGAACAAGGCCCAGGATCCAGGGCCCATGCTTCTTGGCCAGGCGTTCGAAGCGCTCCTTACGGACCTCCTCGTCCACCTCGCGGAAAATATCGCTCAACAGGCGCTCCCTCGTCGCAAGCCGCGGCTCGCGGCAGTTTCGTTGAGCCCGGTCCCAACGAAACTCAGTCGGACACCGAAACCCAGGAGTCGGCTTGATAAAGGCTCGGCGAGCCGGTGACAACTCTACGGCTCGCCATCCCGGGGACATCCCCGCCCCCGCATGCTCGACAGCCCCCCGGCGCAGCAGGAAGACCCGACCACCGTAGAATTCCGGTCGGATGGCAAGCCTTCCTTTACCAACAGAGCCTTACCCTCACTTGTTATGAGTACGTCTCGACCCTTCGACCGAACTTTGGCCGCATCCGGCAAACGACTTCTGGCCGCGTCGGGCCTGGTGTTTGCCCTAGGCGCCTGCGATCCGACCCTGCTGGCCACCGGGGCCAGCGTGGTCACTCTGGTGGCGACCGACAAGACCATGACGGACCATGCGCTGAGCGCCGCGCTGGACCGCGATTGCTCCTTCGTGCGCTCCAGCCGCGGCGAGAGCTTCTGCGTTCAGGAACCCTATGTCATGCAGACCGAGCACTGCTATCGCACACTCGGCAACGTGACCTGCTACTCGCGGCCCGACCCCCAGGCGAGCGACGCACAGCGCGTCACCTACGCCCCCGATCTCGTCGAGCCGCGGCCGGCCATCGACCTCACCGGCCTGGACCTCTCGGAGGTTTTGGGCGAAACTGAACAAGCGAAAGAAAACTGACACGATGGCCTACCGCGCGCCGGTGGGCGGACTTTGGTGAAACGGGGGAGCGTGGCTTTATGGGCGATCTGATGCGCCTCGAGGCATATCGCCGACCGGCCAAAAAGAGCGCGAAAGCCACCTACTTCACCCGAACCGAGCTGAATCAACTGCTCTCCGCCTATTCCCAGCGGGTCGCCAGCGGCGAGTGGCGCGACTATGCCATCGACCATCGTCCCGGAATCGCGGTTTTCTCGGTTTTCCGCAGCACTCACGAACGGCCCCTTTACGCCGTCGCCAAGCGCACCGCCGGAAAACAGACCGAATACCTCGTCCTGTCGGACCATCAGCGGCTTGCGCGCTCGGGCAGCCTGACCGAATGCCTGCGGATCTTCGAAAAGAAGCTACGGGTGGTGGTGTAACCGAGCGGCCGAACGCCGCCACCGCACCGCTCGCGCGCCAGCCTCACGAAGGCTCGCTCACCGTCTCGTAAGGAAGCGCGGTCCAGAAGGCCGCGGCAATGGCAAAGGCGCGCTGCGCCAATGCGTGTGAGAGGGTCAGGCGCCCGGTGGGATCACCGTCCCCGAAGACGTCGAGATCCGAGAAGTAGTCGGGAAAACGATCGGCCAGTTCCAGCCGCGCCGCGCGCGAGGACTCGGCAATCGCCTCGGCCACGGCCGCCAGCTCCTGGAGCCCGGCCCAGACTTCGGCATCGAGTTCGCAGTCCAGTTCGTCGCCGAGCAGCAGGCGCACCTGGAAAACGAAGGCTGCCGCATCGCGAGCCTCTTCGGCCGGGCGCCAGAGATCCGAGTCCAGGCCCTGAGCCGAGAGCTGATCGCGCACCAGGTCACGGATGCGGCTGCGCCAGGCACGGTACTCTACGACGAAGACGCGGCGAAAGAGGCCGTCCTGCAGAGCCGCCAGGTACCAGGCGTCATGATCGCCGTAGCGCTCGGGCTCCGGGGTGGGCTGGGCCTCCATCGTTTCGACCAACGCCTCGACGTAGCTGCGGCGGTGCTGGATGTCGGCAAGGGCGCCGGCGACCGTATCGGCATCGGCAGGCAGAACGACTCGGCTCATACGTCACTTTGCGAAAGTTGAAACGGCTCTCCACACCAAACTAGAGCGCGATCGTCTCAGGTGGAAGCCAAACGCTTCCACCTGAGACGTGAATCGCCCTCTAGACCTTATGACGAGAGTAGGATTCACACCTAAGGCGATCCTGCTCTAGCCTGTCGCCGTGGCTTAAGCCAGAAGCGCTCGCCGCGCCGCCGCGAAGTCCCGCAACGCGCGCTCTTCGGCCGCGTGCCGGCGCTGGCGGACGACCCAGCGACCGCCGACCGCCACGTCGCGCACCGGATTGATATTGCCGGCGAAGACCAAGGCATCGAGCAGCCGGTCGCCTTCCAGGCCGATCAGCGCCGGCGTCTCGGCATCGAGCACCAGTAGATCGGCGCGACAGCCCGCCGCCAGCCGCCCGATGGGGCGATCCAGCGCCTGGGCGCCTCCCGCCATGGCGCCGCGATAAAGCTCCGCCCCTACCCCCGGCGCCGCGCCGCGCAGCACGTTGCGCCGCCGGTCCCGCAGCCGCTGTCCGTACTCCAGCAGGCGCAACTCCTCCAGCGGGCTCTGCGAGACATGGCTGTCGGAGCCGATTCCCCAGGCGCCGCCGGCCGCCCAGTAGCGCGGACCGTCGAACAGACCGTCGCCCAGGTTGGCCTCTGTGGTCGGGCAAAGTCCGGCGACCGCGCCGCTACGGGCGAGCGCTTCGGTCTCTGCCGGCTCCATATGGGTGGCATGGACCAGACACCAGCGGCCATCGACATCCACTTCGTCGAGCAGCCAGGCCACCGGCCGGCGACCGCTCCAGGCGAGACACTCCTCGACCTCCCGAGTCTGCTCGGCGATATGGATGTGGCAAGGCGCGGTCGGGTCCAGCGCGTCCAGTCCCCGCAGGATCTCCCCGAGAGTCTCGGGCGTGACGGCCCGCAGGGAATGGGGCGCCAGACCGATGCGGACTTGAGGATCGCCCGAGGCCTCGACCCGCAGCGCCTCGAGGATCCGCAACAGGCCCTCGGGCGAGTTGTGAAACCGCCGCTGCTGCGCCCCGGTCGCCCGGCCGCCGAAGCCCCCGTAGCCGTAGAGCACCGGCAGCAGCGTGATCCCAAGACCCGCCGTCCGGGCCGCCGCCAGCAGGCGCTTGCCTGTCTCGGCCCGGTTCGCGTAGGGCACTCCGTCCGGCCCATGATGGAGATAGTGGAACTCGCCGACCGCCGTGTAGCCGGCCTTGACCAGTTCGATGTAAAGCTGCGTGGCGATGGCTTCGATCTGCGGCGGGTCCAGGCGGTCCACGAAGCGGTACATCAGCTCCCGCCAGGTCCAGAAGGAGTCCTCCGGGTTCGCCGCCTGCTCGGCCAAGCCCGCCATCGCCCGCTGAAAGGCGTGGCTGTGGAGATTGGGCAGGCCGGGAACCACCGGCCCGGCCGCCCGCTCCACCGGCACGTCCCGACCGCCGTCGGCGCTGTCCACCGTCACCGCCGACAGATTGCCTTCGGCATCGATCTCGAACAGGACGTCGCGGGCCCAACCGTCCGGTAAGAGAGCCTGTTCGGCGAAAAGGCGTTGCAAGATCATGGACCTGCTCCAAGGCGGCGCTAAGCTGGCGAGGCTGACGCACCCTGTCCGCATAGAGCATTGCCGCATCGACCGCAAACGGGAGCCCCCTCCGCCATGTCGGACCGCGCGCCAGAGACCTGGGACCTGCTCTTCACCGACGCCCGGCTGGCCACCATGACCGAGACGGGCGTTCCCTACGGCGCACTGGAGGGCATGGCGCTGGCAGTCAAGGACGGCGCCATCGCCTGGATCGGGCCGACGGACGACCTACCGCATCGGAACGCCAGGGAACTTTTGCCGCTGGAGGGGCGCTGGGTCACGCCGGGTCTGATCGACTGCCACACCCATCTGGTCTACGGCGGCGACCGCGCGGCAGAGTTCGAACTGCGGCTGACCGGCGCGACCTACGAGGAGATCGCGCGCGCCGGCGGCGGCATCGCCGCCACGGTGGCGGCCACCCGCGCAGCCAGCGAGGACGACCTGTTGGAGGCCGCGCGCGCCCGTCTGGAAGCGCTGCTGCGAGAGGGTGTCACCACGGTCGAGATCAAGTCGGGCTACGGGCTGACGCTGGAGGCGGAAACCAAGATGCTGCGGGTCGCCCGGCGCCTGGGCAGCGATTACCCCGTGACCGTGCGTACCTCCTTCCTGGGTGCCCACGCCGTCCCGCCGGAGTACGGCGAGGACCGCGCCGGCTACCTGGAGGCGGTGATTGCCATGCTGCCGCTCCTGGCCGACAGCGGCCTGGCGGACGCTGTCGATGCCTTCTGCGAGGGCATCGCCTTCACGCCGGAGGAGACGGCGCGGCTCTTCACCGCCGCCCGCGAGCTGGGCCTGCCGGTCAAGCTGCACGCCGATCAGCTGTCTGATCTGGGCGGTGCCGCGCTGGCCGCGCGCTTCGGCGCCCTCTCCGCCGATCATCTGGAATACACCGACGAGGACGGCGTCGCCGCCATGGCGGAGGCCGGCACCGTCGCCGTGTTGCTGCCAGGCGCCTTCTACGTGCTGCGCGAGACGCAATTGCCGCCCGTCGAAACCTTCCGCCGTCATGCCGTGCCCATGGCCCTGGCGACGGACTGCAACCCCGGCAGTGCCCCGTTGACCTCGCCGCTGCTGACGATGAACCTGGCCTGCACCCTCTTCCGCCTGACGCCGGAGGAGGCCCTAACGGGCTTTACGCGCAGCGCGGCGCTGGCCCTGGGCATGGCGGAGAGCCACGGCACCCTGGAGATCGGCAAGGCCGCCGACCTCGCAATCTGGGATATCGAGCGCCCCGGCGAGCTGGCCTACCGGATGGGCTTCAATCCCCTGGCCTTCGCGGTCCAGGCCGGGAGACGGCCACAACTAGCGGCCACGGCCTGAAACGACGGCGGCCACTTCGCATGTCCGGTCCCAGTCGGCCTTGCCGAGGCGGAAGCACATCCACTCGACCGGCGTGCCGGAGAGATCCAGGATCGTATCATAGGCGTGGACCGCACCAAGTTTCGCCGTCGCCTTCTGCGAGCGAACGTTCGTCGGATCGATGTGAAACCAAACATCCCGGACACTACGAAAAGCATGATCGAGCATCAGCCGCTTGGGTTCAAAATTCGTTTGTCCGCCCCAGTGCGATCTTCTTAAAAACGTAAAGCCGATGGAGACGCTATCCGGCGTGTCCGGGGCAACGTAGTAGCTGGAGCAGCCAATGACGGATCTAGATCCGCGCTCAAGGACGATCAGCGCTTTTCCGCTGTCGAGCAGAAAGGCGAAGTACGCCGCAAAGACCTCTCGGCGATAGCGATCCTTCGCGGGATGCCCAGCCCAGATCGCGGGATCGCTGGCGGCCGCAAAAAGAGCCTCGAAGTCTCCTTTGGCTAGAGGCCGAACTGCGATCGCCTTGCCCGTCAAGATCGGCTGGAAATCGAAGTCTGAAATCGTCACTGCGGTCCTATTGATGCGTTGGCGGAGAGGTCTCGATGAAGCGAAGGCTTCAGTTTATTACAGTTTAAGACGATTGTGGCTTCGCACAACGGAGGGGCGCGTCGCCTGCGTTTCAAAATACTCTTCCTCGTTTTCCTCTCGACCCGGGCGGTCATCCGATACCGCCGCCGACGTGATGTGCCAGATAATCAATGACCGTACGGACGCGCGTAGTGAGATGGCGGCCAGGCGCGCAGACCGGATGGAGACCGATCACACGCATCCACACCGCCGACAGCGGCTATCGCATCACCGGCAAAACGGCAGCCTAGCGACCTTGTCTCAAATTACTTCCACAACAGTCTTCGTTCGGTGACCTCGTAGAGGCAAAGGCTCCCAGGGGTACATTTTCCTTGGACGCCGGGGAGCGACGTCGGGCCATTCCACTGGCCGGCTGCGCTGGCTCAACTGTCGAACCTAATGATTTTGCCGAGTAACACCCAAAAGCGCATCTCAAGGCTATGATACGGCAGGTCTAGTGGTTATCAATCATTTCTAAATATCTGAAAAAACTGGGACAGGTAAAATCCTCGACCCACTTTTCGCATTTACCTTTTAGACGGATCCCAATTCCGATGAAATGCCATCCTAGCTCACTGCAGGCACGCATATCCCATTCGCCATCACCCACGTAGAGCGTATCCGTTTCGGGATCACCAATTGCAGCGTAACAGGCGGCCATTATAGCTACACGCGGTGCAATACCGTCAGAACTGAACATCGGCAGATCAGCGGCAATCCCAGCCTTAGCGAGTTTGATCTTTTGTACATCACGCCAACCTCCGGTGGCCAACGCCAAACGATGGTGCGGCTGCAGCGTCTGCAGCATTGCCTGCGCTCCTGAAACCGCAATGCAGTCCTCGGGAGCATGTGCTAGATGTGCGTCAACACGAGCGACATATCGAGTCTTAACATCGTCCACACGTGCATCGACCAGCCTGTTCTCGATGGCTATCTGCTCGATCAACCCTTGATCTGTCACATGGGTATAGCTGTCCCAATTAGAACGGATAGAAACATCTCCGTGCACATCGCGCACTGCGGCAGTAAAGCAGGCACCATCGAAATTGCTACTATGAACCAACGTGCCATCTATATCGAAAATTACGTTCATGAGTGTCGTCCCAAGGAGTTTTGACTTCAGAAACCGGTCTCATGAGATGTCAAACGCTATCATGGGACCGTCATCAGAATGACAAGCTTCCGCTAGGCAGCGAAGCTACCTAGCTCCAGTGTTCCATCGTGCCTAGCTGGCGAGGGGGTCGTCGTCGTGGAGCGTAACCCGGGAGGCCTTTTCCGGCGTGTAGACCTGCGCTTGCGGCGCGCGCAGCGAACGACCCTGCAATGATGGCTGCTTTAAATAGCCGTCATCTTCTCGCTCATCTCAGATGGTTGGCCCATGTAACCACAAAGGCTCTAGGCCCCAGAGAACGATCAGGGTATCGGTCTTCCTCTGATATCCAACGGCTCACCGCATACGGCGCCTATCGTAGGCGATACCCCTAAGTTCGCACCGCTTTAAGCTAGGACCGCCTCGGCAGAAAGCTGGCCGCGCTGACCACCACGGCGGCGCAGACGGCGAAGAGCAGGTACTGGCGGTCGAAGCCCTGCCCGGCCAGATGCAGGGCGGCCATGGCCGGCACCACGGAGGAACTGACACCTAGGGCCAGGACGTACTCCAGCGCGAAGGCGCGGGAGCGCCAGGCCACGGCCACGTAGCGGCCCATCAGCCAGCCGGTGATGGGGATACCGGCGAACATCAGCGTGACCGCGACGACCGCCAGAGGCAGGGCTGCCGGTCCCACTGCTTGAGACAGCAGGATCAACGCCACAATCACCAGGGCGTAGAGCCCCAACATCACCGGCCGGCCGCCCAGACGGTCGAGCAGCGTGCCTACCGGCAGCTGCGCGAAAGCGGCGACGGCGAAGACCAGGGCCCCGTAGCCACCGACCTGCGCCAACCCCGGCGCCAGGCTGTCCAACCGCTCGTCGAAGAGTTTCGGCAGCGAAACGCTGACGCCGTTGAAGACCACCCCGCTGAAGAGCGCGGCCGACAGCACCACCGCCAGCACCCTGAGTTGGGTTCGGCGGCTTACCGAAACGGCCGCCGGTGTCGTCCGTGCCTCTTCGCTGGCCGGCGGCAACGGCGGCGCCCTGCGCAGCAGCAGGTGCAGGGCGCCCGCCGCCGTCGCAACCGCACCCGGCACCAGAAAGGCGCTCCGCCAGCCATAGGCCTCCGCCAGCAGGGCCGTGACGAGCGTCGCCGCCGCGAGCCCCAGGTTGCCGAACACGCCGTTGACCGCCAGAGCCCGTCCACGCCGCGCGCTCAGGCGCGTGACCATCGCCAGACCGACAGGATGATAGATCGCGGCGAAGAGGCCGAGGGCGGCCAGAGCCGCCATGAACTGGAGCTGCGTCTGCGCCAGACCGGCAGCGAGGGCCGCCAAGCCGGAACCGAGGAACTGCAGAGCGATCAGCCGGTCGCCGTTGCAGCGGTCGCCCAGCCAGCCGGCCGGTAGCGTCGCCAGGGCGAAAGCAACGTAGAGCGGCGTGCCCAGCGCCAGGGCCGCACCGTAGTCGAGTCCCCAGGCCCGCTCCAGGGCGATGACGGCCGTGGGGAAGATCAACAGCTTGTAGTGGCAGGCAAAATGGGCGGCATGCAGCACGGCCAGCTGCCCGGCGGCGGCGCGCGGGCTATCCTGTGATGCGGCAAGAAGGCTTTCCGAGGGCAAGGCTTATTCCGGATCTGATGAGTGCCTGAGACCTGGACAGGCTAGCGCTATCGGCTTCATCATTCTCACGCTATGCAGCCAAATACTGTCGCCAAAGTGCCAAACACGCCATCTCCTGAGTTCGGTGCGGAACCGCCTGTCCTGGGACTGGCGGCAGATCACCCCGCCGGCCATTGCATCGCGGCCCACAGTCACGACAGCCATCAGGTCATTCATGCCGCCAGCGGCGTCCTGCGAGTCACTAGCGAGGAGGCCGTCTGGGTGGTGCCGCCGGGCCGCGCCCTCTGGATGCCGGGAGGGCGCGAGCACGCCTTGCAGTGCCACACGGCCGTCGCGCTACGGACGATCTACCTGCGCAGGGCGCCGCGCGGATTCGCGCCTGTCTGTCGGGTCTACAGCCTGTCGCCGCTGCTGCGCGAAATTCTGGTCAGGCTGGCGGACGATCCTGCCGCCGCCGGGAACCCACACCTGCAGGCACTGCTGTTTCAAGAACTGACCGCGAGCGAAGCCCTGCCGCTCGCCCTGCCGCAGCCCAGGGAACCACGACTCAAGCGCCTTACCGCCAGGCTACAGGACGATCCTCAGGACGCCCGCAGCCTCGACCACTGGGCCCTGGAACTGGGCCTATCCCGCCGCAGCCTGATCCGCCGTTTCCGCGCCGAGACCGGCCTGACCTTCCGCGAATGGCGTCGCCAGGCCCGCCTACTCGCCGCCCTGGAACGCCTCGGCAGCGGCGCGCCGGTCACGACCGTCGCCTTCGAGGTCGGCTACGACAGCGTCAGCGCCTTCATCGCTGCCTTTCGGGAGGCCTTGGGGACGACGCCAGGCCGTTACTTCGCGGAGGGTGATTCAAACAGATAGGGCGGCACCGCTAGCCGGTGAAGCCTGCCGCCCACCCCAACACCGCCTCCAGCATCTTGCGCAAGGTGGGCTGCAGGTCCGCTGCCAGATCCTCCCGATAGGCGAAGGGTGGGGTTTCCTCCATGTAGAGGTCCTGAGCCAGCTCCATCTGCAAGGCATGCAGACCTTCCGCCGGGCGGCCGTTGCTGCGGGTCAGGTAGCCGCCCTGGAACCGGCTGTCGACATCAAGCGCGAAGGGGCCGCTTCGGCCCGCCTCGGCAACGGCGGCGATCAACTCAGGCGCGGCACTGCGCCCCTGAAGCGAACCGAGGTTGAGGTCGGTCAGGCGACCTTCGAAAAAGCGGGGCACCTGGCGGCGGATCGAGTGGGCTTCCCAGAGCACCGCGACGTCGTGCCGGGCGTGCAGGCGGTTCATCTCCTCGGCAATCTTGGCGTGATAGGGCTCCCAATAGGTCACCCGGCGCTGTCCGATCTCGGCCACGTCCGGTTCGCTGCCGGGGAGATAGATCGGCTGCTCGTCGAAGGTGGTGACCGGGCAGAGCTCGGTATTGTTCGCGCCGGGGTAAAGGGCCTGGCCGTCAGGTGCACGGTTGAGATCGATCACGTAGCGCGACCAGCGCGCCGCGATGACACTCGCCCCCAGCTCTGCGGCGAAGCCGTAAAGCTGATCCACATACCAATCCGTGTCCGCGAGAAGCTTGGCCTCGGAGGTGAAGCTCGAAAGCAGCTCCGGCGGCACCAGGGTGCCGCAGTGAGGAATGGAGACCAGCAGCGGCGTGGTGCCGGGGTTGAAGCTGTAAGTCTGACTGTCGTTTTCCATGAACTCCCCTTCGCTGGGCCATCGTCTTGGCCCAGGGGATTGCTATAGGCTGAATCGCCGTGGCCGCCAAAGGAGAGTCCGTCGCCATGCCCGATCAGACCGCTGCGCCAGACACCGAAACCGTTCGGCAGGAGAATCCTCGGCTCGACAACGCGCGCCGCATCCGCGCCGCACGCGGCGGCGACCTGACGGCCAAGTCCTGGCTGACCGAGGCGCCGTTGCGCATGCTGATGAACAACCTGGACCCCGAAGTCGCCGAGAAACCGGAGGAACTGGTGGTCTACGGCGGCATCGGCCGGGCGGCACGGGACTGGGCCTCCTTCGACCGGATCGTCGCGGAGCTGCGAGACCTGGAGGCGGACGAGACGCTGCTGGTGCAGTCCGGCAAGCCAGTCGGCGTCTTCCGCACCCATGCCGACGCGCCGCGCGTGCTCATCGCCAACTCCAACCTGGTGCCGCACTGGGCCGACTGGGAGCACTTTTCGAAGCTCGATAAGCTCGGCCTGATGATGTACGGCCAGATGACCGCCGGTTCCTGGATCTATATCGGCAGCCAGGGAATCGTGCAGGGCACCTACGAGACCTTCGTGGAGGTCGGGCGGCAGCACTACGGCGGCGATCTGTCGGGCCGCTGGATCCTGACCGGCGGGCTGGGCGGCATGGGCGGCGCGCAGCCCCTGGCCGCCACCATGGCCGGTGCAAGCCTGCTGGCGGTGGAGTGCCGGCCAAGCCGGATCGAGCGGCGGCTGGAGACCGGCTACCTGGACCGCAAGACCGACAGCCTGGAGGAGGCGCTGGCGATCATCGACATGGCTTGCGCCCGCAAGGAAGCCGTCTCCGTCGGTCTTCTCGGCAATGCCGCCGAGGTCTTTCCCGAGCTGCTGCGGCGCGGGGTGCGGCCCGATGCCGTGACCGACCAGACCAGCGCCCACGATCCCCTACACGGCTACCTGCCGGCCGGCTGGAGCCTGGACGACTGGGAGCGGGCGCAGGAGACGGATCCTGAGCGCACGGCCGCGGCCGCTAAGCAATCCATGAAACGACAGGTCGAAGCCATGCTGGGCTTCCACCGTGCCGGCGTACCGACCCTCGACTACGGCAACAACATCCGCCAGATGGCGCTGGAGATGGGCGAGGAGCATGCCTTCGACTTTCCCGGCTTCGTGCCGGCCTATATCCGGCCGCTGTTCTGTCGGGGGATCGGGCCGTTCCGCTGGTGCGCACTCTCCGGCGATCCCGAAGACATCTACAAAACCGACGCCAAGGTGAAGGAGTTGATCCCCGACGATCCGCACCTGCACAGATGGCTCGAGATGGCGCGAGAGCGGATTCATTTTCAGGGTCTGCCAGCGCGCATCTGCTGGGTCGGACTGGGACAGCGCCATCGCCTGGGACTCGCCTTCAACGAGATGGTGGCGAAGGGCGAGGTCAGCGCGCCCATCGTGATCGGCCGCGATCATCTGGACTCCGGCTCGGTCGCCAGCCCCAACCGCGAGACCGAGGCCATGCTCGACGGCTCCGACGCTGTGTCCGACTGGCCGCTGCTCAACGCCCTGCTCAACACCGCCAGCGGCGCCACCTGGGTGTCCCTGCATCACGGCGGCGGGGTCGGCATGGGCTTTTCCCAGCATTCCGGCATGGTGATCGTCTGCGACGGCACACCGGACGCCACACGACGGATCGAGCGGGTTCTCTGGAACGACCCGGCCAGCGGCGTCATGCGCCATGCCGACGCCGGCTACGACCTGGCCAAGGCCTGCGCCCGCGAACAGGGTCTGAAGCTGCCGATGCTGGAGGCGGAATGAGCGGGCAGGAGCGCGGGGACGCGACCGCGACCGTCACGCCAGAGGTCTGGGACATCGTCTTCCGCAGCCGCGCCGGCCTGCGCCTGGCCGGTGAAGATCGCGGCGCGGCGACGGCGCCGCCGATCCTTCTGCTGCACGGCGGCGGACAAACCCGTGCCGCCTGGAAGGCCACCGCCCGGCGTCTGGCGGAGGCCGGCTGGCGGGCGGTGGCGCTCGACCAGCGCGGCCACGGCCAGAGCGCCTGGGCACCGGACCAGGACTACGCCATCCGCTGTTTCGCCGAAGACCTGCTGGACGTAACCGCCGCCTTCCGGCAGAGGCCGGTGGTGATCGGGGCCTCGCTCGGCGGTCTGGCGGTCATGACCGCCGCCGCCGTCGCGGCCGAGGCCGGCGGACCAACGCCCTTCGCCGGCGCGATCCTGGTCGACGTGACGCCACGCCTGCGCCAGGAAGGCGTGGAGGAGGTACTAAGTTTCATGGCCTCCGACCTGGAGCACGGCTTCACCGATCTGGAGGAGGCCGCCGACGCGGTCGCCCGCTACCTGCCCCACCGTCCACGCCCACGCGACCTGGCCGGCCTGGCGAAGAATCTGCGGCGGGACGGCGACGGCCGGCTCCGCTGGCATTGGGACCCGGCCTTCGTCGAGGGACCGGGCAACATCCAGTCGAGCCTGGACGAACCGAGCCTGGATGCCGCCGCGCGCCGCCTGACCATGCCGACTCTGCTGGTGCGCGGCCGCCTCAGCACCCTGGTGACCGAGGACGAGGCGGCTCACTTTCTCGGTCTGGTACCCCATGCCAGACTAGTCGACGTCTCGAACGCCGGTCACATGGTTGCGGGCGACCGCAACGATGTCTTCACCCAGGCGATCCTGACGTTTCTGGCCGAGGCACTCGGGCCGGTCTCCGCCTGAGGCAGGCAGGTGCTAATCAGGCCCGGCGCGAAATCAAGCTGGGTCGTCGGCGTCCGTCGCCGAGGAGGGCTGCACCAAACGCCCCTCCCGGGCCTTGTAGAAGTATTGGCTCGCCACCAGCCAGCCCTTGAGCGGCCGCAGGGGCGGAATGCAGGTCAGCAGCATGAAGGGAAGGCTGGTGACCAGGTGCACCCAGTAGGGCGCCGAGAACTGGATCTCGATCAGGATCGCCAGCACCACGCTCGGCACGCAGCCGAAGCAGATGACGAAGAAAGCCGGTCCGTCGGCCGGATCGGCGAAGCCGTAGTCCAGACCGCAAACGTCGCAGCTTTCGCGCAGACTGAGAAAACCCTGAAAAAGCCGCCCCTGACCGCAGCGCGGGCACCTTCCCCGGATCCCCGTGTGGACGGGCGACAGGCGCGGCCAAGTCTTGTCGGAGGGCATGAATGTGCTTCCTTTACTTCGTTTACTCCTCGACCTCGAAGCGCTCCGCGACCGCCGGATCGGCGTTGTCTGTCTTCAAGGCGAGCAGGACGATCTGGGAGTCCAGCGATTCTGGATGGTCCAAGACAGCATCCAACCGCCGCTCCACGGTCTCCTTCTCTCGCACCGAGGTCGCCTCGGCGAAGTCCTGCGGCCCCAGGATGCAGTAGGCCAGGAGCTGTGCCGCACCGCGCAGTTCGTCGGGGCGGGCCGCCTTGCCGCCCTCGGGCAGCAGCCTTAACATGGTGAGCTTGATCGAGTCCTGCAGCAACTGCGGGTGCAGGCCGGCGTCTCGCAACTCCGCCTCCAGCGCCGTCATCTGCTTGGACTTCCCGAAAAGACCGAAGAGGCCGAACACGGCGCGTCTCCTCCCAACCTCCGCACGTCGCGCCTCTGTAAACCATCGGCAAGCGCCGGGCTATTGCTCTTCAAGTCCCGGCGATCTTCAAAATCCGGTCCGGAAGCGCTTAGGCGGAAGCTCCGGGTAGCAGGGTAAAACCCACGTCGATCCGGCGCTCGACCTCCGCCCCGTCAAAACGGGCGAGCAGCTGTTCGGCGGCGCGCTGACCGATCAGCGTGCGATGGGACTCGACGGTGGTCAGCGCGACCGGGGCCGACTGACCGATCTGCAGGCCGTTGAAGCCGGCCACCGCAAGATCCCTGGGAACCTGGAGACCACGCGACATGGCCTCGAACAGGCCCCCCATGGCCATGTCGTCGTTGGAGAAATAGAGAAGCCGTGGGGCCCGCTGGGACAGAACCTCCCCGGTCAGCTTGCGCCCCAGCGGGATGGAGGACTCCGACTCGGTGGTGACTTCGCTCTCGAAATCGAGACCGTTCTCCCGCAAGGCGGCACGGAAGCCATCACGGCGGATCGCGGCGCGATGGTCGGCCTCGATGTCGTGGCCGATGTAGCCGAAAGACCGGTATCCCCGTCCGATCAGATAGTAGGCCATCGACTTACCGGCCTGGCGATGCGAGATCCCGACCACCATGTCCTTTTCATCGCGGTCGATGTCCATCACCTCGACGACCGGGACACGGCTGCGTTCCAACAAGCGCAAGGCCCGGTCGGAAAGCCGGGTCGGCGCGATGACGAGACCGGCCGGCTGCCACCCCAGAAGGCTCTCGATGAGCTGCGCCTCGCGCGTGCTGTCGTAATTGGAGATTCCGAGGACAGAGTGAAAACCCGACGCCTGCAGCCGGACCTCCAAGCCGTTCAGCACGTCGGCGAAAACGCTGTTCGAGAGCGACGGCAGAATGACAGCGATCTGATTGGACACCGCCCCTGCCATCGCACCAGCAAGACGGTTACGGACATAGCCGGTCCGGGCGATGGCATCCTCCACCTTGGAGACGGTGACTTGCGACACGTTCGCCATGCCGCGCACGACGCGAGATACCGTGATCTCGCTGACACCGGCCGCCTCGGCCACATCGGCCAGGGTTACGCGTTCCGCCTTGTCGACTTGGATCGTCACAACCTTTGCGCCACGCTTTCGCCCCAGAGATGAATTTTCATGTGATGATAGCGCATAGCACAGATATGTCTTGGGATTTCTAGCTAAATGAAGCCCAATTGACAGCGCTGTCATAACTCTGGCAGGTTTGACGAAAGAATAAGGTCTTGGGAGGAGCGCACGATGCGCGTCTTGGTCACGGGAGCCGGCGGCTTCCTGGGGCGACAGTTCGTCGAAGAGCTCGCACGTCGAGGCCGGCTGACCGTGAACGGCGCCGACGTTCCGGTGTCGTCGATCTTAGCTTGCGACCTTGCCGCCGAGCCCCTGACCCAACTCGCCGATACCTATAACAGCGTGCGGGCGCTCGTCGGCCCGGTCGACAGCGAGGAAACGCTGGCCGCGATTGCTGCCGAAGCACCAGGGCTGGTGGTCCACCTCGCCGCCGTGGTCTCCAGCGCCGCCGAAGCCGACTTCACGCTCGGCATGCAGGTCAATCTGGGCGCGACGCTCGCGCTGATCGAAACCCTGCGCGGCCTGCCGGAACCGCCGGTCCTGCTCTTCGCGTCGTCGGTCGCCGTCTTCTCCTGCGCCGCCAACGAGATCATCACCGACAGGACGCAGCCCGAGCCGCGCAGCAGTTACGGCGCGCAGAAGCTGATGGGCGAGATCCTAATTCGCGATGTGAGCCGCAAGGGCTTTGTCCTCGGCCGCTCGCTGCGCTTCCCCACCATCGCCGTGCGGCCGGGTAAACCGAACAAGGCCGCCTCCAGCTTCGCCAGCGGAATCCTGCGCGAACCTCTGGCCGGCCTGCCGGCCGATCTGCCGGTCGGGCCCGATCTTCGCCTGCATCTGGCGTCGCCCGACTCTGCGCGCTCGGCGCTGTTCCACGCGGCCGGCCTGCGCCAGGACGTTCTGGAGGGCGAAACCTCGATCACGCTACCGGGCGTCTCGGTCACCGTGGGAGAGATGCTCGCCACCCTCTCGAATGTCGCCGGCGAGGAGGTTGCCTCCCGCGTTCGCTCGGCGCCGGACGCGTCGATCGAGGCAATCGTGGCGAGTTGGCCCGGCGGGATCGAAACGCCGCGCGCGCTGGCCCTGGGATTCACCCCCGACGCCAACTTCGAGGCGCTGCTGCGCGCGCACATGCAAACTCTTTCAGAAGCGGCGTGAAACGCGCCGAACACCCAAGGGAGGATAGCTAGAGTGAAACATACGATTATCGGATTGGCCGCTGCGGCGGCGATCGCCATCAGCGGCACAGCCCAGGCCCAGAACAACATCACCCTGGGTCATACTCTCTCGCCGCAGAGCCACTATGGCGTTGGTGCAAAGGCCTTCCTGGCGACCCTTGAGGAAGTGTCGGGCGGCACCTGGACCGGAACCGAGGCCGCTGCCGGCCAGCTCGGCGGCGAGCGCGACATGATCGAGGGGCTGCAGATCGGCTCGCTGGACCTGGTCATCACCTCCACCGGCCCACTCGGCAACTTCGTGCCGGAGGTCTACAGCCTCGACCTGCCGTTCCTCTTCCGCGACTACGATCACGCACGCAAGACGCTGGACGGTGAGATCGGCCAGGAGTTGCTGGAGAGCATCGGCGAACACAACCTGATCGGTCTGGCCTGGTCGGAGAACGGCTTCCGCCACGTTACGAACTCGGTGCGGCCGGTCACCACGCCCGACGACCTGGGCGGGCTGAAGCTGCGCACGATGGAGAACCGCGTTCACATGGCCGCCTTCGAGGAGATGGGCGCGGCCCCGACGCCGATGGCCTTCCCCGAGCTCTTCTCGGCCCTGCAGCAGGGTGTCGTCGACGGTCAGGAAAACCCCATCACCGTCATCAAGGCCTCGAACTTCTGGGAAGTGCAGAACTACGTCTCGCTGACCGGCCACGTCTATTCGCCGGCGGTGCTTCTGGTGTCGCCCCTTCTCTGGGACGGTCTGAGCGACGAGGAAAAGGGCTGGTTCCAGGAAGCCGCCGCCGCGTCTGTGGCCGCCACCCGCGCCGAGGTCAACCGGCTGGAGGAGGCCGGCGTCGCCCTGCTGCAGGAGAACGGCATGGAGGTCATCACCGAGATCGACAAGGCCCCCTTCCGCGACCTCGCAGAGGCCTCCTACAGCGTCTACACCGACCAGTACGGCAGCGAGATGGTCGATCGCATCAAGGCCGTCGAATAAGGCCTGACGCCTAAGGCTTCCCAACCGCCTTCATCGCCAGGGCCGGCGCATCGTTCCGGCCGCCGTGCCCTGGCGATCCCTTCGCTGTGCGCGACGCGAGACGCCGGTCGGGTGACATGAACTTCTTCCAAAGCTTCGAACGGCAGACCACCAGGGTGGCCCTGGCGCTCTCCATGATCTTCCTGGTGATCGCAGCGTCTTTGGCCATGTGGCAGGTAACCACCCGCTTCCTTTTGGGACAGCCCTCCACCTGGTCCGAGGTGATCACGCGCTCGGCCATGATCTGGGCGATCTTCATGGGAGTCGCCGGAACCTATCGGCACGGCTCGATGATCGCGATGGAGATCATCCAGCGCTCGCTGCCGCGCCGTCTCGGCCTGGGCCTGTTCCTGATCGCCAACCTGCTCTCGGCAACCTTCTTTGCGATCCTGTTCTGGCAGGGCTGGGGCATGACGGAACGGGTCGCCGCTCAGAAGCTGGCCGCGCTGGAAGTCTCCATCGCCTGGGTCTACGCCGCTCTGCCCGTCGGGTCGGTCTTCGCGATGATCGCCATTGCCGGCTGCATCGCACGCGCCTGGGCCAGCCGGGACGCGGCGGCCGCCGTCATCCCGCTCGAAAAACCTCTGGAGTCGGCGGGAGACGGACTGTGAACGTCGCGATCGGTCTCTCGCTCATCATCCTGATCTTCATCGGCGTTCCCATCGCGATCGCCATTGGTCTGGCCTCCGTCGTCGGCATTCAACTGCACGACCGCCTGCCGATGCTTCTGGTGGCGCAACGCATGTTCGCCGGCATCGACAGCTTCCCGCTGATGGCGATCCCACTGTTCATTCTGGCCGGCAATCTGATGTCCGCCGGAGGAATCTCCCAACGGCTGGTCGATCTCGCCAAGGCGATGGTCGGCGGCATCCAGGGCGGGCTCGCCTGCTCCTGCGTGCTGACTTGCCTGATGTTCGCCAGCGTCTCCGGCTCGTCCGTCGCCACCACCTTCGCCATCGGCGCCATTCTGATCCCCGCGATGGTCCGCCACGCCTATCCCAAACCCTTCGCAGCCTCCATTCAGGCCAGCTCGGCCGAACTCGGCGTGCTGATCCCCCCGTCGATCCCTTTGATTCTCTACGGCGTCGCCACGGACACCTCGATCGGTCAGCTTTTCGTTGCGGGAATCGGACCGGGAATCCTGATCGCCGGCGCCCTGATGCTGACCGTGATCGTCATCTGCCGTATCCGCGGGCTTGGCCTGCAGGACCGCGACGATCGACCCAGCCTGCGCGCCGCAACCCTGGCCGCCCTGCCGGCCCTCATGGTGCCCATCATCATCATCGGCGGCATCTACCTCGGCGTCTTCACACCGACCGAGGCGAGCGCGGCCGCCGTCGCGGCGGCCCTGGTCGTCGGCTTCGGCTTCTACCGCGAACTTTCCTGGCGCGACCTTCCGATGATCCTGAAGCGTACGGTGATCTCCACCACTGCGATCATGCTGATCATCTCCGCCGCAGCCCTCTTCTCCTTCCTGATCGCCCGCTCGGGCCTGCCCAACGAGATCGCCGGCTGGTTCAACACCTTCTTCGAGTCCCGCTTCGCCTTCCTGCTGGCAGTCAATCTCCTGCTGCTCGTAGTGGGCATGTTCATCGAGACCTCGGCAGCGATCCTCGTGCTGGCGCCGATCCTGGCACCGATCGCCATCAGCTACGGCGTCGATCCGGTGCACTTCGGGTTGATCGTGGTGGTGAACCTGGCGCTCGGCATGATCACGCCGCCGCTGGGGGTAAACCTCTTCGCCGCCTGCGCCGTCGCGCGCATTCCGGTCGAGCGGATCATCCCGCAGCTGATCTGGTTCGTTCTGGTGGTCTTCTGCTGCCTGATGATCATCACCTACGTGCCGGCGATCACCCTGGCGCCGGTCGACCTGTTCCTTGGAAGAGGCTAACGAATGTCGAAGACAAGCGACCCGAAAACGACGGATCGGGGCACCATCGCTTTCGTCGGTCTGGGTGCGATGGGCTTGGGTATGGCGCAATCCTGCCTGCGCGCCGGCCATCGCGTACTCGGGCTCGATCTCAACGAGGGCGCCGTCGCGCGGCTGATTGAGGCTGGCGGCGAAAAGCTGACGCCGGACACTGCGCGTGATGCTGCGATCTTCGTGAGCGTGGTGCTGAATGCCGCGCAGACCCGTGCGATCCTCTACGACGATCCAGGCTTCGCCCGACACCTGCCGGGGGGTGCAGTGATCGTGAGTTGCGCGACCATCTCCCCGGAGGACGCGCGCGACAATGCGGCACAAGCCGACGGACTCGGTCTCCTCTATCTCGACGCGCCGATCTCCGGCGGCGCCGCACGTGCAGCCCAAGGCGAACTCTCGATCATGGCCTCGGGCAGTCGGCAGGCGTTCGAGGCCGCCGCCCCTGCCCTCTCCGCCATGGCCCAGTCCGTGCACGATCTGGGTCCCGAAGCGGGCGCCGGCTCGGCGATGAAGGCCGTGAACCAACTTCTCGCCGGCGTGCATATCGCCGCGATGGGCGAGGCGCTGGCGCTCGGCATCAGCCAGGGTCTGACGCCGGAGCGGATCCTTCAGGTCATCTCCGTCTCAGCCGGAACGAGCTGGATGTTCGAGAACCGCGCGCCGCGCGTTGTCGAAGGGGACTACGAGGCGCGCTCCGCCGTCGACATCTGGCCGAAGGACCTGGGCATCGTCACCGAGATCGCCGAGAGCGCCGCGCTCTCCACGCCGGTCGCCGGCGCCGCCCTCGCCCGCTTCCGCGAGGCCTCCAGCAAGGGTCTTGGCGCCCTGGACGACTCAGCCATCACGCAGCTCTACGCCAGCGAGGCCGGCCTGTCCCTGCCGGGGAGAGCTTAGATGCGGTTAGGGTGCATCGGCGACGACTTCACCGGCTCCAGCGATCTGGCTAACACGCTGACCCGCGAAGGCATGCGCTGCGTGCAGTATGTGGGCGTGCCCAAGGAGCCGGCGGACGATCAGGTCGAAGCGGGGATCGTCGCCCTCAAGTCGCGCTCCGTCCCGGCCGCGGAGGCCGTCGCGCTGTCGTTGCAGGCGCTCGACTGGCTGCGCGCCCAGGGCTGCAGCCAGTTTCTTTTCAAGTACTGCTCGACCTTCGATAGCACCGACGAGGGCAACATCGGACCGGTCGCCGAAGCTCTTGCGGACGCCCTAGAGGCCTCGCCGGTGATCGTCTGTCCCGCCTTTCCCGCCACCGGCCGCTCCGTCTACCAAGGCCACCTGTTCGTGGGCGACAGGCTGCTGTCGGAGTCCGGGATGCAGAACCACCCGCTGACCCCCATGACCGACCCGGATCTCCGCCGCGTGCTCGACCGGCAAAGCAAGGGCAGCGTCGGCCACGTTCCCTTCACCGCCGTCGTCGAAGGACCGGAGGCGGTTCGCGCCAGGCTCGAGAGCGAACAGGCTAAGGGCCACCGCCTGATCGTCGCGGATGCCGTCCGCGACGACGACCTTCGGATTCTGGGCCGGGCCGCGGCCGACCTGGCGCTGGTCACGGGAGGGTCCGGGATCGCCCTCGGTCTGCCGGAGAACTTCCGCGCGCGCGGCCAGCTCGCTGCGAGCTCCGACAGCTGGCACGGGCAGACCGGCCGGGCGGCGGCGCTGTCCGGCTCCTGCTCGCAGGCGACGAGAGCCCAGGTCGCGGAGCATGCGCGCGCGCATCCGGTCCTGAAGCTCGATCCCGACGCGGTCATGGCGGGGCGTGTAGATGCGGGAGAGGTGGCGGACTGGGTGCTCGCGCAAGAAGGGCTACCGCTGGCTTATTCCTCCGCCGATCCCGACGAGGTGCGCAGCGCACAAGACCGGCACGGCGGCGCAGCGGTCGCCGCCGCGTTCGAAGCGCTCTTCGCCGAGGTGGCCAGGCGGCTGGTGGCCGGCGGAGTCACCCGCTTGATCACCGCCGGCGGCGAGACCTCCGGAGCCGTGGTCGAAGGGCTCGCCTTGAGCCAACTCGAAATCGGGCCGGAAATCGCCCCCGGCGTGCCGGCGATCCGGGCCGGTGACAACCTGACCCTGGCGCTGAAATCCGGCAACTTCGGGGCAGCCGACTTCTTCACCCGCGCCGCCGCCGTTCTGGAGGGCGCGTCGTGAGCCGCGACAATCGCCTGCGCGAAGACATCTGCTTCTGGGCCAAGTCCCTGTTCGACCGGGGCCTGACCGGTGGTGCCTCCGGCAATCTTTCGGCTCGAACCGAAGACGGCGGTCTGCTCGTGACGCCGACCGGCTCCAGTTTCGGCCGGCTGGACCCCGCGCGCCTGTCACGCTTCGACGCAACGGGACGTCATATCGACGGCGACCCGCCCACGAAGGAAATGGCACTGCACGACGCCTTCTACGAAACGCGCAAGACCACTGGGGCCGTCGTGCATCTGCACTCGACTCATGCGACCGCCCTCACGCTTCTGACCGATACCGACGCCGACAATATGCTGCCGCCGCTAACGGCCTACTCGATCATGCGACTGGGCAAGGTAAAGCTGCTGCCCTTCTTCCGGCCTGGAGACCCGGCAATGGGCGACGCCGTGCGCAGCCTGGCCGGCCGGCGCAGCGCGGTGGTCCTGGCCAACCACGGACCCGTCGTCGCGGCCAAGGAGCTGGAGGCCGCCGTTTACGCCATGGAGGAGCTGGAGGAGACGGCGAAGCTCGCCCTCCTGCTGCGCGGCACCCCGACACTCGGGTTGACGGAGCAGCAGATCCGCGAGGTCGTCACCGCCTTCGATGTCGACTGGGAGTGAGGACGAGGACTCCAATGCGTTTTTCCGCCAATCTCGGCTTTCTCTTCACCGACCGACCGCTGCCCAACGCGATCCGCGCAGCGGCAGCGGCCGGCTTCGATGCCGTCGAGTGTCACTTCCCCTACACCGAAGACCCCGGCGAGGTGCGCGCGGCACTGGCCGATACCGGCCTGGAAATGCTGGGGCTGAACACCTGGCCCGGCGACCGCGCCGCCGGAGACTTCGGACTCTGCGCCCTGCCCGACCGTCTGACGGAGGCCCGGACCGCCATCGACCAGGCGATGGACTACGCTCAGGCGATCGGCGCCAAGGCCGTCCACGTCATGGCCGGCCGCAGCGGCGAGGACGCCGAGAGGCGACGCAGTGCGGACGCCGTGTTTCGCGACAGTCTCGCCTATGCCTGCGACCGCGCGAGTAAGGTCGGAGGAGAGGTGACGGTTCTGATCGAACCCCTGAACCTGAGAGACGTCGCCGGTTATCATCTCACGGACCTCGATCACGGGGCCGAGCTGATCGCCGCCGTGGACGCCCCCAACCTGCGGCTCATGTTCGACAGCTATCATCTGCAGATCATGGGCGGCGATCTGACGGGCCGCTTCGCGCGCCATCGCGATCTGATCGGCCATGTCCAGATGGCCGCCGTGCCCGACCGAGGCGAGCCGGGCGCCGGCGAAGTGGACCTCTTCTGGCTCTGTAGCTGGTTGCACGCCCAGGGGTGGGAATCGCCGGTCGGAGCCGAGTATCGGCCACGCAACAGCACGACCGAGTCGAGCCTCTCCTGGCTGCCTCAGTTTCAGGCCATCGGTACGCCGGTCACCTGATCGTCACCCTCCTTCTCGTCCGACGGGAAAAGAGCAGCGTTGCTCTGCTTGCGGAGGATGGACGGTGTCATTCCATAGCGACGCACAAACAGACGGGTCAGATGCGCCTGGTCGGCAAAACCGCAGGCGGCCGCGACAGCCTTCACGGACAGGCCCGTTTGGACGAGCAGGGATTTGGCGCGGTCCAGCCGGCGTTCCATCACGTAGGCGTAGGGCGGGACCCCGAAGCTGCGCTTGAAGTGGCGGGCGAAACTCGAAGCGCTCAGGTTGACCACCGCCGCCATGGTCGCGAGATCCAATCCGTTCTGCAGATTGGCCTCGATGAAGTCGGCGGCGGTGCGTCGTTGAGCCGTCGAAAGCTGCCCGCTTCGCTCGGGAGACCGAAGGCGAACGGCGGCGTAGTGGCGAAGCAGATGAATGACGAGTTGCCGCGCGACGGACTCGACGTAGAGCGCACCGCCCAGACCGACATCCGCCGCCTCCGCCGAAATCGCCTCGACCGCCGCCGTCACGACCGGATCGTCGGTCCTGAGGACATCCGCGAGAGAGACCTCGGCCACCGTTCGTCCCGTGACCTCGCTGGCAACCTCCGAGACCAAACCTTGGGACAAGTAGACGTGGGTCACCTCCACATCCTCGGTCCAGCACCAATGCGACGTCTGAGAGCGCGTCAGCAAGGAGACGGCGCCGGGCCCGCAGGTGGTGCGGCTCCATCGACCGTCGAAGCGCCGTTCCATCGGCGTCACGCCGGTTCGGTAGGAGACGAGCATGAAGTCCCGCATCGCCGGGATGTGGACGTCCTGCCCCTTGTAGCGGTAGGACCGCAGGGCGACGCCCTTCCAGCCGAGATCGTCGCTTTTGGAGAGGACTTTCCCGGGCACCCACACGGGTAGATCCTCCGGGGCGAGCAGTTTCGCCATCGGATCTCCTCCCTGTCTGCTGCCGGTCTCTATCCGCCGACTTTGCATATTATGGTACATAGGACGGCGTCGGCTGGCAATTGGGACGCAGGTCCGAGAGATGGAAAGCCTGCCTGAGCGACGACGCCCAAGCCGTAAGTCCTGGATGAACGCTCAGGCATTGCGCCGATCATTCAAGCCTTTGCCGAGATCCTTCAAGACCCTCCGCCGTTTGCGCCGCTAGCCTTTTCGAGCCGGATGCCCTGCGCATTCAGAACCGGACAGGCGGAACATGTTCGGCAAGCAAACGGGAAGGAAACGAGGCTCTTATGACGACGAACCACAAGACTGCCGTTTCGAAGAACGGGAAAGCCGCCGGCGAAAAGCTGGACGCGATGATCATCGGCGCCGGCGTCGCCGGTCTCTACCAGCTCCACATGCTCCGCAAGCAGGGCCTGAAGGTGCGGGCCTACGACAAGGCATCGGATGTCGGCGGCACCTGGTACTGGAACCGCTATCCCGGTGCCCGCTTCGATTCCGAGGCCTACATCTATCAGTACCTCTTCTCCGAAGACCTCTACAAAGGCTGGAGCTGGAGCGAGCGCTTTCCGGGACAGCCGGAGATCGAGCGCTGGATGCACTACGTGGCCGACAGCCTCGACTTGCGGAAGGACATCCAGTTCGACACGGCGATTACCGGCGCATCTTGGAACGAGGACAGCCGAAGCTGGAACGTCGAGACCGCCGACGGCGAGACCGTGGAAACGCGGTTCCTGATCGCCTGCTGCGGTATGCTCTCCGCCCCTATGACCGATCCCTTTCCGGGTCAGGACAGCTTCAAGGGCCAGATCTTTCACACAGCGCGCTGGCCGCGTGAGCCGATCGATTTCGCCAGTAAGAGAGTCGGCGTGGTGGGCATCGGCGCGACCGGCATCCAGGTGATCCAGACCATCGCCGACAAGGTCGAGGAACTGAAGGTCTTCGTCAGGACGCCGCAATACGTGCTGCCCATGAAGAATCCCAAATACGGGCCGAAGGAGGTCGCGGCCTACAAGGATCGCTTCGAAGACCTGAAGAGTAAGCTTCCGCACACCTTCACCGGCTTCGAGTACGATTTCGAACATACCTGGGCGGAGCTCTCGCCCGAGCAGCGTCGCGACGTCCTGGAGCAGGTCTATGCTGACGGCTCGCTCAAGCTCTGGCTCGCCTCTTTCGGCGAGATGTTCTTCGATGAGGCCGTGAATGCCGAGGTCTCCGACTTCGTGCGCGAAAAGATGCGCGCGCGCCTGAAGGACGAGAGGCTCTGCGATCTTCTGATTCCCAAGAACTACGGATTCGGGACGCACCGCGTCCCGCTCGAGACCGACTACCTCGAAGCCTATCTGCGGTCCAACGTCGAAGCGATCAGCCTTCGCGACAATCCAATCGAGCGAATTGTTCCCGAAGGCATCCAGACAGCCGACGGCAGGGTTGTTCCACTCGACATCATCGTGCTTGCCACTGGGTTCGACGCCGGAACCGGGGCGCTGACGCGGATGAACATTCGCGGGCGGGAGGGCCGCTCCCTCACCGAGGACTGGGGCAAGGACATCCGCACCACCATGGGGCTCCAGATACACGGCTACCCCAACCTCTTCACCACGGCCGTACCGTTGGCGCCCTCCGCCGCGCTCTGCAACATGACCACCTGCCTGCAGCAGCAGACGGAGTGGATCAGCGACTGCATCGCGCATCTGCGTGAGAAAGGTCTGCAGGTGATGGAGCCCAGCCGGGAGACGGAGGACCGTTGGGTCGCGCATCACGACGAGACGGCGGCGGCCACCCTGATCTCCAAGACGACCTCCTGGTATCTCGGCTCCAACGTACCGGGGAAACCGCGCCGGGTCCTATCCTATACCGGCGGCGTCGGGGCCTACCGCAAGATCTGCGACGAGATTGCGGCGAAGGGCTACGAAGGCTTCGTCAAACAGTGAAGCCGCGACGGCAAACATCGCCCCGACAGATAGCAACTCGGCAGAAGGCGACTCGCTCCGCAGAGCGGCAGTCCGCAAGTCGAGCGGTTGGGGCGTAAGGGAGGCAGACGATGACAAGCGATTTCAAGCAGACAACCGACGGCATCTTGAACCACGCGGTGACCGGCGATCCGGCCGTCGCCGGCGTGGTGGCGATGGTCACCGACCGCGACCGAAACATCTACGAAGGCGCCGCCGGCAAGCGTGTGCTCGGCGGCCAGGCCGATATGACCCGCGATACCGCCTTCGCCCTCTTCTCCACCACGAAGGCGATCACCGGAACCGCCGCGCTACAGCTTGTCGAGGAGGGCAAGCTGGATCTCGATGCGCCGGCCAAGACCTATGCGCCGGACATCGGGACGCTTCAGGTGATCGAGGGTTTCGACGCCAAGGGCGAACCGCAGCTTCGCGCTCCAAAACGCGACATCACCACGCGCATGCTGCTGCTCCACACCGCCGGCTTCGGGTACGACTTCTTCAACGAGACCTACAACCGTCTGGCCCAAGAGAAGGGTCAGCCGAGCGTCATCACAGCCTCTAAGCAGGCGCTCACAACCCCGCTGCTGTTCGATCCCGGGGAGAAATGGGAGTACGGGACCAATCTGGACTGGTGCGGGCAGGTCGTCGAGGGCATCGCGGGCAAGCGGCTCGGCGAGGTCTTCCGGGAGCGGATCTTCGAGCCCCTGGGCATCGAGGACATGACCTTCGAACTGCACGACGGATTACGCGCCCGCCTTGCCGGCATGCATATGCGCAACGACGACGGCTCCCTGACGCCGATGGAGTTTGAGTTGCCCTCGGCGCCGGAGGTCCACATGGGCGGGCACGGGCTCTACGGCACCGTCGGCGACTACATGAAGTTCATCCGCATGTGGCTGAACGACGGTCGGGGCGAGCAAGGTCAGGTGCTGAAGCCCGATACCGTGCGGATGGCCGAGAGGAACCACCTCGGCGACAAGAAGGTGACGATGCTGCCCGGCGTGATCCCGGCGCTGTCCAACGACGCGGAGTTCTTTCCCGGCCTGTCGAAGTCCTGGGCCTTCAGCTTCATGGTCAACGACGAGGAGGCCCCGACTGGGCGGCCGGCAGGCGCGCTCGGCTGGGCAGGTCTCGCCAACCTCTTCTACTGGATCGACCGCGCGAACGGCTACGGCGGCTTCTGGGCGACCCAAATCCTGCCCTTCGGCGATCCGGCCTCCTTCGGCGGCTACCTCGACTTGGAAACGGGCTTCTATCGACAGCTCAAGAAGGGATTGGCCGCCTGATAGGTCTGCAACCGCGTTTCATCTAGGCGGTCGACGGAGGCCTTATCGCGGGCTCGAAGTCCGCTGGGCACCAGTTCGTAACGTGCTGCAGCCCTGCCTGCCGAGCCCCTAAATCGGGTTGGTCATGATTCGCCGGATCACGAAGCACCCTTCTCGCTACGGTCTTTTTGACGCCTGTTCTGAACCAGATAGGTCACCAGAGCACCAAAAAGCGCACCGCCGAAAAAGCCGCTCACCAACACGGTCCAGTCTGTACTCTCGAACATCGTTCTCGCCGACCGATAAGATCGCCAGCCGCCCTCCGGTCCCGCGCAAGGATTGCAGGCCCGGCCGACGAAGCGGAAACGGCGGTACGGGCTTCAGAGCGCAGTTGCTTCACGGCAGCGCCCTTGGAGTTTAGTGGAAAATTCCTGCGCCTCCGTGCGATATGCGTGCCAACGATCGGGCGCCACCACAGACGGCAGGGCGGCGACCGGCCGCTCCGGCTGCTTAGGTATCTGGCAGGCGCCAGCGCGATGAAAGACAGGCAAGCGATCGGCGGACCGCCGGTCATCCGCTTACCCCTGTGCGAGTAAGCGCTTCGAACACACCAGCCGAAAGATCGATGAAATATGCAAATATCACTATATTAATGTGATTTATAAAAATCATCGTGATTTGGTCGTGAATTGTCCTTCGCCATATCAACGCGAACGAGTTTCACGAATTCTCCCAGAGGGCTCCATGAACCTGTTGAACAAAGCCGTTCGGCCCTTCGTCGTGTTTGTCGAGCGCTACTATCCGGATCCCTTTATCTTCGCCATTGGCTTGACCTTTATCGTGGTCGCGCTCGCTCTCCTGCTGACCCCGGCCGGCCCGGTGGAGGTGCTGGATGCCTGGGGCGGCGGCCTGAAGAACCTGCTGGCCTTCATGGCGCAGATCGCGATCACCCTGATCACAGCCCATGCCCTGGCCCATACCGATCTGGTCAGGCGGCTTCTGACCCGGCTCTGCAGCGTGCCCCGAACGAGCTATCAGGCCTACCTCTTCACCTGCCTGATCGGGCATGGCGCCAGCCTGTTTTCCTGGGGCCTCGGCCTGATCGTCGGCGCCCTGGTGGCGCAAGGGGTCGGGATCGTCGCCAGGGAACGGGGCATCAAGGTGCACTATCCGCTGCTGGTCGCATCTGCCTATGCGGGCTGGGTCGTCTGGCACATGGGCTATTCCGGCTCCGCTCCCCTCTTCGTCGCCACGCCCGGCCACGCGCTGGAGGAGATGCTGGGCGGCACGATCCCGGTCACGGAGACGATCTTCGCGACCTGGAACCTTCTGACCGTCTTGGCCATGGTGATCGTCATCCCGCTCACCTGCATGCTGATGCATCCGCGCGGTCGCAGCGAGAGGATCGTCGAAATTCCCGACGCCGCGGCCCCCGTACCGGCCGACCCGCCGGACCCCGCGCCCCGGACGACGGGCCAGAGGCTCGACCGGCACAAGGTCTTCAACCTCGGCATCGGTGCCATGCTGGTCGGCTATCTGATCTTCTGGTTCGCGACCGAGGGCTTCTCGCTGACCCTCAACATCGTCAACTGGTCCTTCCTCGCGCTCGGCCTACTGCTCGCCCGCTCAGCCGAGCACTACGTGCGTCTGGTGGCCAACGCCAGTCAGACGGTCGGGCAAGTGCTGCTGCAGTACCCCTTCTACGCCGGCATCATGGGCGTGATGATCACCACCGGCCTGGCGGGCGTCATCGCCGAGTGGTTCGAGGCCTTCGCGACAAAGGACACCCTGCCCTTCTGGGCCTTCCTGTCCGGCGGCCTGATCAACATGTTCATCCCCTCCGGCGGCGGCCAGTGGGTGGTCCAAGGTCCCATCTTTATCGAGGCAGCCCAGCAGCTGGGCACCGACCCGGCCAAGATCGTGATGGGCGTCGCCTACGGCGACCAGTGGACCAACATGATCCAACCCTTCTGGACCATCCCGCTGCTCGCCATCGCCGGCCTGCACATGCGCGAAATCATGGGCTACTGCTTCATGGTCTTCTTCGCCGCCGGCCTCGTCCTGGGCGGAGCACTGCTGATCATGGGGGGGTAGTGCAGGGGACACGACCGCGCACAAAAGTTACGGAGTCGGCCTCACCTTTTGGCGAGTCACCTACGAGCCGAGCTTCTCAAGCAGGTAGTCACGGATCCGTCCAGACTGCAGCTTGAAGACACCATGTTCAGGAGAGCACGGAAGCTAGGCTCAGCATTTCGGACTACGTGACTCGAACAAGACTTAACGGCCTTCCGCAGACCACACCGCAGGCGAGACCACCGAAGGTTTGTTGAGACAGAGCAGCAAGCGCGTGCGCCCCGTGCCGGTGATCGGGGGCGAGCGATGTACGATCCCGCTGCCCGGTCCGGCACAGCTTCCCTTGAAGATCGCGACGTCATGGGCGCCAAGGCGCTCTATCGGCCCGGTGAACAGCTTCTGTTCGCGCAAGGCCTGCTCTCCGTGGGTCGGCTGGACCCATTCGGTCGCGGGGCCGCGATAGGTCGTCAGCAGACGCGCCTCCACACAATCGCGGTGAAATCTCCAACAAGCATCGTGATCGACGCGCTCCAGCCTGACATCGACAAGATCTGTCTGGGTCGCCTTCGAAAAGGTCGACACGAGATCCTCGACATCTCGGATCAGCAGGTCACGCAGATCCCCGGAAGGTAAACCGCAGGCATCCAGGTGTGGCTGCAGCGCCCGTCGCAGGTCGTCGGGCCGAACCAGCAGCCGCAGATCGGGCAGACAGGACGCCTCCAGACCGTCGAGCCAGGTTCTCAAGTGCGAGGGAAGCGCGCGCCGCCAGACCACGAGATCCGTGTCGGGTTGGTCTATGGCGGCAAGGCCATCCGACGTGTCGCAGAAGGCAATGCCTTTACCCAACAGAGCGGGACTCGAAACCGCTGCGGGTTCCGCCAACAGGAACGGGTCGGTCATGACGGTTCGGCGCGCTTCCAGACCGGGAAGGGATCCTTCAGTTCTTTCCAGGCCGAAAGTTGCATGGCAAGGGCATCGGCATCGCCGACGAGACAGGAGTCGAGCCGGCGCCGGATCTCGGCCTCGTCCATATCAGTTCCGATGAAGACGATTTCCTGGCGGCGGTCTCCATAGACGGAATCCCAGGCTTTGGCGATGTGCTGGCGCCACTCCGGGTGATCGGGCCAGCGTTCTTTCGGCACGCTTGCCCACCAGAAGCCCATCGCCTCATGACGCACGAGGGCTCCGGCTTGGCTGAGCTCGCCGACCCATTCCGGCCGGGTCGCCAACCAGAAATGCCCTTTGGCGCGGATGACTCCCGGCCAGGAGGTATTGACGAAGGCGTGAAACTTTTCCGGATGGAAAGGGCGACGCGCCCGATAGACGAAACTGCGTACCCCGTACTCTTCCGTCTCCGGCTTGTGCTCCGCGAAGCCGTAGAGCTCCTTGAACCACAGCGGGTGTTCCTGGGCCTTGTCGTGATCGAACCGGCCGGTGTTCAGAACCTTGTCCAGAGGGACACGCGACATGGTGGTTTCGATCAGTTCCGCGTCGGGATTGAGCGATCGGATGATCTTGCGTGCGGCATCGCGCTGATCCGGCGACGCGGCATCGATCTTGTTCAAGATGATGACGTCGGAGAACTCAATCTGATCAACGAGCAGATCGACCAGGACGCGGTCGTCTTCTTCGCCCAGCGATTCACCGCGGTCCTTAAGGAAATCGGTCGAAGCATAATCGCGCAGCAGGTTTGCGGCGTCGACCACCGTCACCATCGTATCGAGGCGCGACACGTCCTCAAGGCTTTCTCCGTCTTCCGTGCGGAAGTTGAAGGTTGCGGCGACAGGCAGCGGCTCGGAGATGCCGGTCGATTCGATGAGAAGATAGTCGAACCGGCCATCCTGAGCGAGGCGACGCACCTCTTGGAGAAGATCGTCGCGCAAGGTGCAGCAGATGCAGCCGTTGGTCATTTCGACCAAGGTCTCTTCAGTCCGGCTCAGGTCCGCGCCGCCGTCCCGGATGAGATCGGCATCGATGTTCACCTCGCTCATATCATTGACGATGACCGCGACGCGCTTGCCTTCACGGTTGTTGAGGATGTGGTTCATCAAGGTCGTTTTGCCGGCTCCGAGGAATCCGGACAGGACCGTAACGGGAAGCTTGGAGTACGAGGAGATTTCACTCATGGACGGCGGCTCTCTTGTCAGTATCGTCGCTGATTTCAGCTCTCCAGCGGAGCGCTCCGAGGACTCCCGATCATCGCGAGAAACTCCCGGCGGGTCGCCGGGTCGTCCCGAAAGCAACCGAGCATGCGGCTGGTCACCATGCTGACTCCCGGCTTATGAATGCCGCGTGTCGTCATGCATTGGTGCGCCGCCTCTATCACGACGGCAACGCCGCGCGGCTTCAGAACCTCTTGAATGGTGTCCGCGACCTGCGCCGTCAGCGCCTCTTGGATCTGCATGCGCTTGGCGAAGACCTCGACAAGGCGTGCGAGCTTGGAGATCCCAACAACGCGACCGGCCGGCAGATAACCGATATGCGCCTTCCCCAGGATCGGCACCATGTGGTGTTCGCAATGGGACTCTAGGCGGATGTCGCGCAGGACGACCATCTCGTCGTAGGCGGCGGTCTCCTCGAACGTCTTCGCAAGCAGCGAGATCGGATCCTCGTTGTATCCGGCAAAGAACTCCTCGTAGGCCCGGACCACGCGCTCAGGCGTGCCGACCAGACCTTCGCGGTCAGGGTCGTCGCCAGCCCATTCGATCAGCGTCCGTACCGCAGCTTCCGCCTCCGCCTGGCTGGGCCGTCGGCGCCCGCCAGAGTTGGTGAGAGCTGCGTCTTCAGATCGGCTCTCGACCATGACTGTGTCCATTCTAGGCCCTCCTGCGGCCAGCCCCTCGGCGATCAAGGGCGCGCTTCTTGCAATCAAAGAACGTAACGTTATAACGTTGCTAATCGAGAACGCAACAATGGCGAAGCCATGACACTCAGATTGCCCCAGCCCCGGCCCTGCAAAGACCCCCATTGCCGCGGGCAGCACGCACCGGCTGAACGGGTCGCACTGGCAGTGTCCCTTTGTGATGCGCGTGGAACGCAACTTACGAAGCTTCGGCGCCAGATACTCGAATTGCTTTGGGAAAGCGGTCGCCCGGCAGGCGCCTACGAACTGATCGAAGCGCTGAAGCTCCGGGACTCCCGTCCAGTCGGACCGCCCACCGTTTACCGTGCGCTCGAGTTCCTGATATCCCAGGGACTTGTGGCGAAGATCGAAAGCCGAAACGCCTACGTTCCCTGCACACACCCGGAGCGACAGCACGACTGCCTGTTCTTCATCTGTAGCAACTGCGGAGCATCCTTCGAGATGGAGGACGCCCGGATCGAAAGACTGATCTCCGAGAACGCGACCTGTATCGGCTTCCGCCCAACACGGCGCGTGATCGAAATAGAGGGCACCTGCGCGCGCTGTATCGCAGCCGGGTCAGCCTAAGCAGATAGGAACGAGCGCCATGGAAAGCTGGGACCTCGACGGATCGTCGCAGCGCCTGCCGGTTTCGGTGCTAACCGGGTTTTTAGGCAGCGGCAAAACAACAGTTCTCAACTATCTGATCCAGCAGCCCGCACTCGGCCGGACACTTGTGCTGATTAATGAGTTCGGCGAGATCGGACTCGACCACGACCTCGTCACGCATAGCAAAGATGACGCGGTCATCGAGATGTCGAGCGGCTGCCTTTGCTGCACCATCCGCGGCGACCTCGCCAAGAGCTTGCGCGAGGCCCCCGGACGCTTCGCACGTGGGGGTGAGCTGTGGTTCGACCGGGTAGTGATCGAAACCACCGGGCTCGCGGATCCGGCCCCGATCCTGCACACCCTCATGACAGAACCGGCGATCACGCGGCGTTATCGCCTCGACGGAGTCATCGCCACGATCGATGCGATCAACGGCTGCGACACGCTCGATCGCCAGATCGAGTCAGTGAAGCAAGCGGCGGTGGCTGATCGACTGATCATAACGAAAGCCGATCTCGTCGATGCCGATGCTCTGCACAGATTGCAGGACCGTCTGCGAGTCTTGAATCCTGCGGCTCCGCAGATCATCGCGGAGAACGGCGTCACAGATCCGGCATCGCTGTTCGATGCCGGTCTTTACGACCCGAGGACAAAGAGCCTCGATGTACAGAACTGGCTCAAGGCGGAGGCCTATGCCGAGCCGCACGATCATGAACACGGGCATGAACACGGGCATGAACACGGGCATGAACACGGGCATGAACACGGGACAGCCGATCACGGCCATGCGCACCCTCATGAGCACAACGTCAATCGCCATGACGCTCACATCAAAGCGGTCTGCCTCACAATCGATGAACCGATCCGCAGCGATGCCTTCGATCTCTGGCTCGAAACGCTCCTCCTTTTCCGGGGCGCAAATCTTCTGCGCGTCAAAGGGATCGTCAATGTGGTCGATATGGAGGGGCCGGTCGTCATTCACGGCGTTCAACACATCTTCCACCCGGCAGTTATGCTCAAGGAATGGCCGAGCGAAGATCGCCGCTCCCGGATCGTCTTCATCACGCGGGACATCCAGGAATCAGCTCTCCGCGAGACGCTCAAGATGCTGTCCAACGCCGAGGTCCAGCAGCCGGAGCTCGGACCGCGCGAGTCGGGCGATAGCGAGGTCGCCCGGTACCAGGCGGGCCCATGACGGATTTGGTGTCCCCGTTGCATCGTCTTCGATCAGGAAGGGCCCGCCATGCCCTTTTTTGAACCCGACAGCCTCCGCGCGCTTGTCGGTGACAGTGCACAGGGTGAACAAACGCTCGATCTGCGAGCAGTCTCCCCAGACCACGCTCAGTCGGCGGTTTCCCAGATGCTGGAACGGTCGCCTTCGGACGGGCCGACAAGCGCGGTGATCCGCATCGATCCGGCCACCGCGACCAGTGGAGAGACCCTGTTCCTGCCGATTGGGCGGCAGCTCCTCGAAGCGCTCAAGCACGGGCTCGTCATGCGCTTTCACCCCTTGCCCGAGGCGAACGGCGGCGGCTTTTACGTCGAGCTGCCAGGCCGTCCGCAGCATGACGAGACGCAACACGACGAGACGCAATACGACGAGACGCAATACGACGAGACGCAATACGACGAGACAATGCCATGACGCTTTACCTGACCAACACCATAACGCGAACCAAAGAGCCGTTCGTCCCAGCAAACCCAGACCACGTAACGATGTACGTCTGCGGGCCGACGGTCTACAACTTTGCCCATATCGGCAATGCCCGCCCGGCGGTCGTCTTCGACGTTCTCTATCGCCTCTTGAGGCGGCGCTTCGCGCGTGTCGTCTACGCACGCAACTTCACGGATGTCGACGACAAGATCAACACCGCTGCGAAGGAGGTCGACCAGCCGATCTCGGCCATCACGGAACGCTATATCGCGGCCTACCATGCCGACATGGCCGCGCTCGGAGTCCTGACGCCGGATCTCGAACCGCGCGTGACGGAACACGTTCCCGAGATCATCGACATGGTGGAACGCTTGATCGCGGGCGGACATGCCTATGCGGTCGAGGGGCACGTCCTGTTCCACGTACCCACGTTTTCAGCTTACGGAGCTCTGTCCGGTCGCAATCGTGATGAGATGATCGCCGGCGCCAGGGTCGAGGTCGCGCCCTACAAGCGCGACCCGGCGGACTTCATTCTCTGGAAGCCCTCGACACCGGACCTGCCGGGCTGGGAAAGCCCCTGGGGCCGCGGACGGCCCGGTTGGCATATCGAATGCTCGGCCATGATCGAGCGGTGCCTGGGCACGACACTCGATATCCACGGCGGCGGCCAGGACCTCGTCTTTCCGCACCATGAGAACGAGATCGCCCAAGGCACCTGCGCCCATGACGGGGAACTTTACTGCCGCTATTGGGTTCATAACGGCTTCATCACCGTCGAGGGCCGGAAGATGTCGAAGTCGCTCGGCAACGTGCTTCTCGTCCGCGATCTGCTCAAGGAAGCGCCAGGCGAAGCCATCCGCTTCGCGCTTCTGGGCGCACACTATCGCCAGCCGCTCGACTGGAGCGCCGAGGGACTCGCTCAGGCGAAGCGGGGTCTCGACCGTCTTTACGGGACGCTCCGCGATCTTGGCGATGCGCCTGATGTTGCCTGCCCGCCCGGCCTGCTCGATGCCTTCGAGGCGGCCCTTGAGGACGATCTGAATTTCCCGGGGGCTATCGCTGAACTCTTCCGGATGGCAAAGGCGGCACGCCAGGCGACCGCCCAGGCGGATCGAACCGCCTACAAGGCAGCTTTGCGCGGTGCCGGCCACCTACTGGGCCTCTTGCAGCAGGACCCTGCCGCCTGGTTCGGACAGCCCTCAGGGGCGGACGAAGCGACAGCAGAGATCCAGCGTCTGGTCGATGCACGGCAGGCCGCGCGATCGGCACGTGACTACGCCACCGCAGATCGGATCCGCGACCAACTCGTCGCGGTTGGCGTTGTTGTCGAGGATCGCGCTGAAGGCCCGGTCTGGCGACGGGCCGGCTAATGGTTGCCACGCTTCAGTCCAGGCGCCCGCTGACCTTGACAGCATGCGCCACATCGCGACGACGCCAGCACAGGCACTCTCGTCGTGAACAATCCCACCAAGCCTGACGAAAAGGCCCATCCATGGAATCGACCCACCTCCCCTCTTTTCCGCTCACTCGTCAGGCTGCCTTGCCTGCTGCCTTCCTAGCGCAAGAAGCGGCTTCAACACCGACCGCCGCCCTTCGTGTCCGCACCGTCCCACTCGCCGACAGGAAGGCACCCCGGCATGCCGTGGCGCAGCTTGCAGAAGCTGCGGCAGGGTGAGCGCGATGGAGGCTCTCAAGACTTACGACGACTGGAAGCACTGCATCACAGTGCTTTGCGGCATCCAACTTACCCCGACCTACGTCGAACAGCGTCTGGCGGCGCTTCGCGATCCCGCCGACCAACGGACGCAGAAGTTCATTGCTACCTGGGGCGAGGTTCATCTCGCACAGGTCGTTGGTTGGTTCGAGCAGGCGGAGCAAGAGCTACGATGATCCTCAAGACGCACGGCCGCTATAGCTACAGCCCCCTCCCTGACCGACCGCGGTACGACTGGCCCAATGGGAAGCAGCTGGCCTTTTATGTTGCCATCAACGTGGAGCACTTCCATTTCGGCGAGGGGCTCGGCCACACGCCGTCCTATGCGACCCCTCAGCCCGATGTAAGGAACTTTGCCTGGCGCGATTACGGCCTGCGTGTCGGCATCTGGCGACTCTTCGATCTTCTCGACGAGTTGCAACTCCCGGCCTGCCTTCTGGTCAACTCGACCGTCTACGACTATGCACCGCAGATTCTCGAACGCGCCCGGGCACGTGGCGACGAGATCGTCGCGCACGGCCGGACGAACTCGGAACGTCAGGGCGATCTCGACGAGGCGGCCGAACGGGCGCTGATCGAGGAGACGACCGCGACGATCGCCCGGCATGAAGGCTCTAAACCTCGGGGGTGGTTGGGTCCCTGGATTTCGGAAACGGGGGTCACCCCCGACCTGCTCAGGGAAGCGGGCTACACCTACGTGCTCGATTGGCCGCTGGACGACCAACCGGTCTGGCTGACGACCCGTGCCGGTCCGCTGTTGGCGATGCCCTATCCGGTTGAGATCAACGACGCCCCGGCCATGCTCACCCGGCATCACACCGCGGCCGACTTCACCGGCATGATCGTCGATCAGTTCGACGAAATGCTGCGTCAGTCGGCACAGCAGCCGCTGGTCTGCGCCGCCTCGCTCCACACGCCCATCGTCGGACAGCCCTTCCGGCTGACCCAGCTCCGACGCGCGCTTCAGCATATTCGGACACAGGCCGACAGCGGGCAGGTGTGGTTCACGCGGCCGGGCGAGATCGCCGATCACGTCACGAGCTTGCCACCCGGCGTGGTGCCGGGTTCGCAAACATAGGCGACGACATCGGCCTCATTCCCGCTCTACTGTCGATAGATATCTGGGTACATTGAGGTTTTGGGCCAAAGGAACGTTCCGGAACGATTTCTCCCCGGACACTCGCCGTCTGACTGAGGCTCGGATCGTCGCGATCCCCAGAAAGCTGGCCCCATCAACAAAAGCCGGCCCATCAACCGAGCCCGGCAGCTGGGGCACGGTCGGAGTCCGCTCGCGATCCAAAGTCACCGCTTGCGCTCAAATGGCTTTGTTCGCAAACTCTCAATCTATACGTGGGGTTACATCTGGGGGTTTCCGGTCGATACGCGAACCACGGGAGGAAGGTATGGCCTACTACTTCTTTATGCCGGCGGTGAACATCATGGGTACCGGCGGTCTTGCCGATGCCGGCCGGGAGATCCAGGCGCTTGGTTTCAAGAAAGCCCTCATCGTCACCGATGCCCCCCTGCATCAGGAGCTGAAGGCAACCAAGGTCGTGACCGATCTGCTCGACGGCATCGGCGTCGGTTACGCGGTCTATGACGGGGTCGAGCCCAATCCGACCACGGCTCAAGTCGATGCCGGGACCGCTCTGCTCCGACAGGAAGGATGCGACTTCATCGTCTCGTTCGGCGGCGGGTCGCCCCACGACGCGGCCAAGGCCATCGGGATCCTGGCAACCCACGGCGGTGACATCCGCGACTTCGAGGGCATCAATAAGATGACCAAACCGATGCTGCCGTTGGTCGCCATCAATACGACCTCGGGAACCGCCAGCGAGATGACCCGCTTCGCCATCATCACCGACGAGACCCGCCACGTGAAGATGGCGATCGTCGATTGGCGGACGACCCCAACCCTCTCTGTGGACGACCCCGACCTGATGGAGGCCATGCCGCCGGCCTTGACCGCCGCGACCGGGATGGACGCCCTGACACACGCCATCGAAGCCTATGTCTCCACGGCCGCGACACCGGTTACGGACTCGGCCGCGCTGCATGCTATCAAGCTGGTCTCGGGGTTCCTGGCGCGGGCCGTGAAGGACGGCCACGACCACGAAGCGCGGGAAATGATGACCTATGCCGAATTTCTCGCGGGCATGGCGTTCAACAGCGCCAGCCTCGGCTACGTCCATGCCATGGCCCATCAGCTGGGCGGCTTCTACGACCTGCCGCACGGCGTCTGCAACGCGATCCTCTTGCCGCACGTCCAGGCCTATAATGCCCTGGCCGTGCCGGAGCGCTTCGTCGAGATCGCCGAGGCCATGGGTGTCGACACACGAGACATGACACCGGCGGAAAGCGCTCAGGCGGCACTGGCCGCGATCCGTGCCTTGTCGGCAGAGGTCGGCATTCCCCCGAACCTGGCCGCGTTCGATATCGTCAAGCCCGAGGACTTTCCGACGCTGGCCGACAATGCGATGCGGGATGCTTGCGGCGTAACCAACCCGAAACAGCCAGACAAGGATGAGGTGATTACGCTCTACCAGGCCGCTTACCAAGGCTAGATCACTGGATCGCCTGACAGCTTGAACGGCGGTCCGTCCTTTACGGAAACGGTGAAAAGCCTCTCAGCGTTTAGCGCCATGACAATCATGACCAGGACTGTCTCCAGCGCTCTGGGATCACTCCCACTCGATAGTTCCCAGGGGCTTGCTCGTGACGTCAGAAACCGCGCGGTTGATGCCACGGACCTAATTGATAATCCGCGTCGCCGTGTGTACCAAGAACTCGTGTTCGAAGGGGCAGCTTCCGGTTGTCATGCTGTCGGTGGAGGTGATGGCACGCAGAACACAGACACAATCGTAGGTCAGATTTCTAAATCTTAAAATCATAAGAGCGCAAAAGCTCTGAAATCAATTCTTCGGGAAAATCTTCTGGAAACCTCTCCTTATCAATAGCACCAATAAACGAAGTATCTTCTTTATTTAATTCAGCTTCTTTTTTGAAACATTCAAAATCTATTTTTTCTTTATTGCCAACCCAGATTTTCACAAGCATATCTACGTCGGCGACACTCATTGCAGACGCTGATGATCGGACTCTCCGATAATCTACGCCCACTGAAAGACTAAGCAGAATCCTCAGGGCCTCTCTCTTATAATCCCCAGACATGTGGTGGCCTTTTCGAGTTTGGAGTTCGAGGAGTGCTGTAACAATCCCCTCCCAGACCCCCACTTCTGTTGAAGGGTGTGCATCTCTAAGAAATCCATCTATCCAATTTTCAATTGAATCTGGGAACACATCTAGTAGGGCTGCTCTTATAAATCTTACCCTGCCCACCAAATCATCCGGGAGTTCCTTATGAATCAACGGGGACTTTTTTAGCTGATCTAACGGAATTTCTTGCACCTCAAATAATCTACGGCGCAGGTTCCAGAGTATCCGATTTTGTATAGCACGCAACAAGTCTGGGCGAATAATTTCAATAACTCTAACTGCAATTTGAACTGGCGTCATTTTCTCAGACTGAATGGCAAATTTGTCTGCCAATGAAGGGCTGAAAGACAAGACATCACTTTGGTTAACACGATGCCATATAGGAATGATTACTTTATTCCCGCTAATAATTTCCTTAGAATTTAGGCCTCTAAGCTCATATTCTGGCCAATTTTTTGAAAAAAAAGCAGGGCTTAACACTACGATTCCAAAACTCGAATGCAATAAACCCTTGTCAATACTGCGGCTTAAACTATCGCCTGCCTTCAATTCGAATTCATCATACCATACATTCACTCCTAATGCGGATAAGGCAGATACTAGTGGCTGCACAAACCCAATTTTATCTTCGGACGCATGAGATATGAAAAGATCCCATTTTCCATCAAGAGAATATTTCATTTTACTTCTCATCTTAGCAACTAATTTTATGAAACACTCGAATTTTCAGCATTCATAAAACAAAAATATCGTTGACTTTCTACAACCTAATGCAACGATTTCACTCCCACTCGATCGTGCCCGGCGGTTTGCTGGTCACGTCGTAGACGACGCGGTTGATGCCGCGGACCTCGTTGATGATGCGGGTGGCGGTGCTGGCCAGGAACTCGTGGTCGAAGGGGTAGCTTTCGGCCGTCATGCCGTCGGTCGAGGTGACGGCGCGCAGGGCGCAGACGTAGTCGTAGGAGCGGGCGTCGCCCATCACGCCGACGGTCTTGACCGGCAGCAGCACGGCGAAGGCCTGCCAGATGGCGTCGTAGAGGCCGGCCTTGCGGATCTGGTCCAGATAGACGGCATCGGCCTTGCGCAGGATCTCGGCCTTCTCCCGCGTGATGTCGCCGGGCATGCGGATCGCCAGGCCCGGTCCCGGGAAGGGATGGCGACCGACCAGCTTTTCCGGCAGACCCAGCTCGCGGCCCAGGTCGCGGACCTCGTCCTTGAAGAGTTCGCGCAATGGCTCGACCAGCTTCATACGCATGCGCTCGGGCAGACCGCCGACGTTGTGGTGGCTCTTGATGGTGACCGACGGCCCGCCGGTGAAGGAGACGCTCTCGATCACGTCGGGATAGAGGGTGCCCTGGGCCAGGAAGTCGGCGCCGCCGAGTTTGGCCGCCTCCTCCTCGAAGACATCGATGAAGGTCGCGCCGATGATCTTACGCTTGCGTTCCGGATCCTCCACGCCCTCCAGCTTGCCGAGAAAGAGGGCGGAGGCGTCGCGCGCCACCAGCGGGATGTTGTAGTGGTCGCGGAAGACCTCGACCACCTGCTCCGCCTCGCCGGCGCGCAGCAGACCGTGGTCGACGAAGATGCAGGTGAGCTGATCGCCGATGGCCTCGTGGATAAGCACGGCGGCGACGGAGGAGTCGACGCCGCCCGACAGGCCGCAGATCACCTTGCCCTCGCCGACCTGGGCCCGGATCTGCGCGATGGCCTGCTCGCGGAAGGCGGCCATGCTCCAGTCGCCGTCGCAACCGGCGATCTCGCGCACGAAGTTCGATAGCAGCCGCGCGCCGTCAGGCGTGTGGGCGACCTCCGGGTGGAACTGGACGCCGTAGTAGCGCTTCTCCTCGTTGGCGACGGCGGCACAGGGCGCGCCCTCGCTCTGGCCCACGGTTGCGAAGCCGGGGGCGAGACGCAGCACGCGGTCGCCGTGGCTCATCCAGACCTGGTGCCGCTCGCCCTTGTCCCATACCCCCGCGAAGAGCCGCGACGGCTCGGCCACCTCCAGGAAGGCGCGGCCGAACTCCTGATGGTCGCTGGTCTCCACCTTCCCGTCCAATTGCTCCATCATCGTCTGCATGCCGTAGCAGATGCCCAGCACCGGAACGCCCAGCTCGAACACCAGGTCGGGCGCGCGCGGCGTCGTCTCCTGGGTCACGCTGGCGGGGCCGCCGGAGAGGATCACCGCCTTGGCACCGAAGTCGGCCAGGCGCGCCGGCTCGGCATTGAAGGGAAGGATTTCGCAGTAGACCCCAGCCTCGCGCACGCGTCTGGCAATCAGCTGCGTGACCTGCGATCCGAAGTCGAGAATCAATACGCGGTCCGTCATAAGCGGGTGATAGCCGATTCTCTCGGCCGGTGCGACCGTTGTCGAAGGCCGGCGCGCGTTCAGGCTTCCTCGGTCTCGAACTCGGCCGGCAGGGTGATCTCCAGCAGTTCCAGGTCGTCCGAATGCGCGATCTCGCGGTGGCGGATACCCGGCGGCTGATGGACGCAGGACCCGGGCTCCAGGCGAACTTGGCCGACGCCCTCGTACTCGAAGACGACCCAGCCTTTCAGCAGGTAGACCATCTGGAAGGCCAGCTCGTGGCGGTGCCAGACCGGCTCGGCCGGCGCCCCGGGCCGCGCACGGATCACGCGGGCGCCCACGCCGCCTGCCGTGGCGGCGGCGATTCCCAGGTCGCGGTACTCGAAGAAGCCGCGCAGCCCGGCCTCGAAGGGCGCATCGGCATGGACGACGGAAAAGCCCTTCGGACGGTCGTCGCTCACAACAGCCCCCTCGTTTCGCTCCAACGATTTCAGTCCTTGCTGCGGTTCTGACCCTGCTTGACCTGGGCCAGCCAGGACATCAGGTCGGGCCAGGCATAGGCCACCTCCGGAAGCCAGACGCCGGCGAAGCGCTCCTCCCGCTCCGCCACGGCCTGACCGCCCATGCGCTCGTAGAAGAAGCGGGTCTGGTTGCCGGCCAGCATCCAGAGACCGACGCTGGTGAAGCCCTTGGCCGCCAACTCCTCGAACAGGGCCGTCAGCAGCGCCCGGCCGTGACCGCGATCCTGCACGTCGGGGTGGACGTAGAGTGTGTAGATCTCCCCCCTAAAGGGCGGGTCCGTGCCGACGGAGGGGTCTCGCAGACGCCCGCAGGAGCCGAAGCCCAACAGCTCTCCGGTCTCGTCGTCGGTCGCCACCAGAACGATCTCGCCCCGCCGCTGTCCCGTCAGCTCGCGCCAGAACCGCTCGTACTTGGCAATCGACATACCGGCGAGATAGGCGTCGGGCACCAGGCCGGCATAGGCGGCCTGCCAGGTTTCCACGTGAATGCGCGCGATGGCCGCGGCATCCATGGGCGTGGCGTCTCGAACGGTCATCTGCGCCAAGCGGGGCTCATTCGCCCAGGCTCCTCTCGCTCTCGCCTGCCTGCACGCGCCGGTCCTCGGCGGGACGCTCCTCCGCCTCCCGCTTGCGGCGCTCCAGCACCGCGACGAAGAAGCCGTCAGTGCCGTGCCCGGCGGGACGGAGCAACAGCGTGTCGTCGCGGCTCGGCGGCTTGCCGGGCAAGGCTTCGCGCCAAGCTTCGGTCAGGGGCACCAGCCTAAAGTCGGAGCGGTCGGCAAGGAAGCGCTCGACCTGGCTCTGGTTCTCCGCCGGCAGCAGCGAGCAGGTCGCGTAGACCAGACGGCCACCCGGCTTGACCAACCGCGCCGCCGAGGTCAGCAGCCGGCCCTGAAGCGCCGTCAGCTCCGACAATCCGTCCGAGGTCAGGCGCCACTTGGCGTCGGGATTGCGCCGCCAGGCACCGGTGCCGCTGCAGGGGGCATCGATCAGCACCCGATCGAAGCCGCCCTTGTGGCGTTTGATCCAGGGGTCGGTCTCGCTCTTCAGCACCCGGCGCGCGACGTTGAAGGCCCCGGCCCGCTTCAGGCGTACGGCCGAACGGTCGAGCCGGCCCTTCAGGGTGTCGCAGGCAAAGATCTGGCCCTTGTTCCGCATGGTCGCCGCCAGCGCCAGCGTCTTGCCGCCCGCCCCCGCGCAGAGATCGCAGACCCGCTCCCCCGGTTTGGCCCCGACCAGCCAGGCAATCACCTGCGATCCCTCGTCCTGGACCTCGACCAAGCCGTCGCGGAAGGCCTGGGTCGCCGCGATCGGCTGTCGCCCGGCGATGCGCAGGGCCCAGGGCGAGAGGCGCCCCAGGGCCGAGGCGATCCCCGCCTCCGCCAGCGCGGCCTGCACCGCCGCACGCTCGGCCTTGAGCGTATTGACCCGCAGGTCCACCGGCGCTTCGCCGGCCAGGGCCGAAAGCTCCCGCTGAAGATCCGCCCCCAGGGCCGCGCGCAGCTGCGGCAAAAGCCAGGCCGGGACCTCATGGCGCACGTCCAGCGGCTGATCAGGATGGTCTAGCGCTTGGCTTTCCCCCTGGCTGGTCAGACGTTTGGCCGCCGCGATCTCTGCAGCCGTCAGCGGCTCGGGCCCATGGTGCGAGCCGTCGAAGAGATCGCGCACGGCCGCGATCGTTTGGTGGCGGGCCAGCAGCAGCCAGGCGATCAGCCTGAGCCGGTTGTCGGCCGGCAGCTCCAGCCGCGCGAGCCACCAGCCGAGCCGCGCGTGAGCGCGCAGCACGCCGTAAAGCTGCTCGGCGATGACACGGCGGTCCTTCGACCCGATGTAGCGCCGGCCGCGCAGATAGTCGGCCAGCACGCGGTCGGCCGGCGGGCCGGCGCCCCCTTCGGCGGGAAAGAGCAGGTTCAGCAGATCGAGCGTGGCTTGCGTGCGTGCGGCGGGAGTCATGGCGCCGCCTATGTGGCACCCCCGCGACCGAAGAGCCAGCCCTTCCGGTATCGCGAAGGCCGTCTTCAGACCCAGAGTCAGGTTCCCAGCAGCTCCCGCTTCAAGGCCTGGCAGAGGCAATGGGGGCCGCCTCCACCCAAGGTAAACATGGAAAGATCCGGATCGTAGACCTCGATCCCTCGGGCGCGCAGCCGCTCGTTCAGGCGGGTGTTACGCGCCGTGGAGAGGACACGGTCGCCACCGAGCGACACGACGTTGCAGCCGAGTTGCACCGCCTCGCCATAGCTGACCTCCAGGATCTCGTAGCCCCGCGCCCGCAACAGCTCCGGGAACCAGGGCTCATGCGCTTCGACGCAGACGGCGATCAGCTTCTCCGCCAAAGGGCCGACGGTCACGTCCAGATGGACGAAATGCGCCGGGAAAGGCACCAACACCGCCTCCCAACCCTGCTCGGCGAACCAGCCAGCCACCTGCTCGGCCCCCGCCTTATCCGAGCGCTCGCCGCCGTAGCCGCAGAGAACCAGCCCCGGCTCCAGCACCTGCAGGTCGCCCCCCTCGAAGTGACCGGCCGTGACCATGCGCCAGATGGGCACGCCGCTCTCCTGATAAAACTTGATCGCCACGGCATAGTCGCCACGGCGATAGGGTGTCTGGATCAGGGTAATCAGCGGCCCCCAGGGCGTCATAGCCGAGGAATCGCGCGCGAAGACGGCGTACTTCAGCTCCGGCCAGGCGTCCAGGCTGTGCACCGTCACGCCGGCGGCCTCGTAGGCCTCCACCATCCGGGCGTGCTGGGCCATGGCGACCTGGCGGTCGAAGCGCTCCTCGCGCCGCAAGGTGTCGCGGGAAATCGCCCCGACCGGCCGCCATTCGAAGAACTCGGGCGGACCGAGCAGAACCTCCTCCAGCCGTCCAGTCTCCGAGTTCACAACCCAGTCCGTCAATCCGTCCGGATGCCCCATGCGCTCCCCCTGCCCTGCGAAGATCCCAGGTCCACATCCTGACCCACCGCAGATCTAACCGCAAAGGATGACGGGGTGTTCCATCCCACCGTGAGCTGCCGGTCGAGGCCGCTGGATAGCAAAGCGATATCCCGTGAGGACAGGATCGACGGGCAGTGACCCAAAGCTGTCGCTATCGCGGTCTGGCGTGTCGCAATCCGTAAGTCCGGATCGGATGACCTTGATCATCCTTGAGGGACGGTCGAAGAGGCCGCTATCGAGAGCTGCGGAGAGGGTGCGGCGATGAAGACTCAGGCTCGTGTCGTGGTGATCGGCGGCGGTGCCGTCGGCGTCTCCACTCTCTATCATCTGGCCAAGCTCGGCTGGTCCGACGTCGTGCTGCTGGAGCGCACGGAACTGACGGCCGGCTCCACCTGGCACGCCGCCGGCCTGCTGCCGCTCTTCAACATGAGCTACGCCGTCGGTCAGATCCACAAGTACTCGGTCGACCTCTACAAGACGCTGGAGGCAGAGACCGGACAGAACGTCTCCTTCCACGTCACCGGCAACCTGCGCCTCGCCTGCAACCAGGAGCGCCTGGACGAGTACAAGAAGTACTGCGGCACGGCCAACACCATCGGCGTGCCCTTCGAGATGATCGGCCCGAGCGAGGTCAAGAAGCTCTGGCCGCTCTGCGAAGTCGACGATCTGGTCGGCGCGCTCTACCACCCGGACGACGGCCATATCGCGCCGGCCGACCTGACCAACGCCCTGGCCATCGGCGCACGCAACCGCGGCGCCGAGATCTATCGCCAGACGCCGGTGACCGGCGCAACCCAGCGGCCGACCGGCGAATGGACCGTACACACGCCGAACGGCGATATTGTCTGCGAGCACATCGTCTGCGCCACCGGCAACTATGCCCGCCAGACCGGCGCTCTCTTCGGACTCGACGTGCCGGCGATCCCGGTCGAGCACCAGTACATCGTCACCGAAGCCCATCCCGCCCTGATCGAGCGCCAGAAGCAGGGCCTGCCGGAGATGGCGGTGCTGCGCGAGTCCGACGCCAGCTATTACATGCGCGAGGAACGCCAGGGCCTGATCCTCGGCCCCTATGAGAAAGGCGCGCCGGCCTGCTTCGTCGACGGCGTGCCGGACAGCTTCGGCCAGGATCTCTTCCCCGGCGACCTGGAGCGGCTGATGCCGCATGTGGAGGCGGCGGTCAGGCGGGTGCCGATCTTCTCAGAGGTCGGCATCAAAGACATCGTCAACGGCCCGATCTCCTACACTCCCGACGGCAGCCCCCTGGTGGGGCCGGCCTGGGGCGTGCGCAACCTCTGGCTCAATGAGGGCCACTCCTTCGGCATCACGGCAGCCGGCGGATCCGGCCGCTTCCTGGCCGAGTGGATCGTCGAGGGCGAACCCTCCATCGACCTGCTGGACGTGGACCCGCGCCGCTATGGCGCCTACGCCAACAAGCAGTACGTCAAGATCAAGAATGAGGAAGCCTACGAGCACGTTTTCATCGTCCACTACCCGGACGAGGAGCGGCCCGCCGGCCGGCCGGCGAAGACCAGCCCGGTGCACGACAAGCTGGACCGCGCCGGCGCCGTGTGGGGCCAGCGCTTCGGCTGGGAGCGACCCAACTGGTTCGCGCCGGAGGGCGTGGAGCGCAAGGACGTCTGGTCCTTCCGCCGCACCAACTACTTCGAGCAGGTCGGCCGTGAAGCCAAGCTGATGCGCGAGACCTGCGGCCTGATCGATCTGACCAGCTTCTCCAAGTACGAGGTGACCGGCCCCGGCGCAGAGGCTTATCTGGACCGTCTCGTCGCCAACGTCATTCCCAAGAAGATCGGCCGCATGAGCCTGAGCCACGCGCTGACCAAGCACGGCGGCATACGCAGCGAATTCACCATCACCAAGCTGGGCGAGAACCGCTACTACCTGATCTCCTCCGGCGCGGCGAACCGTTTCGACTGGGACTATCTCTGGAAGAACCTGCCGACGGACGGCTCCGTGCAGTTGGAGGACGTGACCCTGCGCCGCGGCGTCTTCGTCCTGGCCGGACCGAACGCGCGCAAGGTGCTGGAACAGGTCACCGACAGCGACGTTTCCAACGCGGCCTTCCCCTGGCTGTCGATGCAGGAGATCGCCATCGGCGTGGCCGGCGACGTGCGGGCTCTGCGCGTCAACTTCGTCGGCGAGTTGGGCTGGGAACTGCACCATCCCATCGAATACCAGCATGCGATCTACGACGCCCTGATCGAGGCGGGCGCGGCGCAGGGCCTGGGTCTGGTCGGCATGCGTGCGATGGATGTGCTGCGGATCGAAAAGTCCTATCGCATGTGGGGCAAGGACCTGACCCGCGAGTATTCCGTCTTCGAGGCGGGGCTCGACCGCTTCGTGCGCCTGAACAAGGGAGATTTCGTCGGGCGCGACGCTCTGGTGCGCCAGCAACAGGAGGGCATCCCCCAGCGCTTTGTCACCCTGGAGGTGGACATCGAGGCGCGCAACGGCCGCCCGGCCGCGGACCCCTACGGCAACGAGCCGCTCTACGCCGACGGCCGGATGATCGGCCGCGCCACCAGCGGGATCTACGCCCACAATCTCGGCAGGACGCTGGCCATGGCCTACGTCAAGCCAGAGGTGGCCGAGATCGGCACCGCCCTGGAGATCGAAGTCTTGAGCGAGCGCTTCCCCGCAAGAGTGGTCGCCGAGAGCCCCTGGGACCCGGAGAATGCCAGACTGAGAGCTTAGGTCCGCCGAAGAACTCTTCCGTCGGAGAACTCTGCAAGCCGAGCGCCCCGTTAGGGACCCGGCGCTGGGCTACCCCTCCGAACCGGCCGCCGCCTGCGCCTCTGCCAAGCGGGCTTGCATCTCCTGCGCGCCGTCGGCAAGCCGCGCGAGTTGCGCAGCAACCGCGTCGGACTGCCGATGGCTGCGGGCGGTCTCCAGGGCTTTGGTCACCTGCTCTTCAGCCGTACGGCTTTCGCGCAACGTCATCTCGATCGTGCTCGAGCTCAGCACCGCCCGAACATCTTCGATCACGCCTTTGACGGCCAGGCGGTCCGGATCAGGCTCAACCGTCGTATCCTCGTCACGCATACCCGCCGCCAGCAGTGCGTCCACATCGGAGCGGCGCCGGTCCGCGTTCGCCTGCAGCGCCTCCGCAGGCGCGCTGTCTTGCAGTCGCTCGGCCCCGCGCGCATGGGTTTCAGCCGCGCCAAGGAGTGCCTCCAGCAAGGCCGCCAGCGACACCTCCGCGTCACTGCGGACGAGACCGCCGAGCGGAGACGCCGCGCCGTTGGAGTCGTCTTCAGTCATCAACCCTCCGAGTCCCTGCTCTGCAAGATCCGGCACCAGAACTTCGATGGCGCCCGGCAGAAGCTCGAGATCCGCCGGCGTCCGCTCGAGAAGATCGCCATCCACATTGATCTTCTCGGGCTTCTCGGTTTCCAGCCGAACACGCTTTGCCGCAAAGAAATGCGCGCCTTCGAAGAGGTTATGAGCGCCAAGTTTCAACAACAGCGCCATCATCATCAAGCGCAGCGGCTTCTGCGGTTCCAGGGCGTAGACCCGCAGGCGGCCGTCGTCAATCTGCGCGTCCGGTGTAACGCGGGCGCCGCCGCCTTGACTCTCGCCGCTGGCGATACCGACCTGCAGCGCACGCTGGGTCAAGCTACGGTCGTCGAGGGTCAGCCGAACCGGCAGGCTGCGGAAAGTCCGCAGCGCATCGACGGCCTCGCGCGCGTAGGCTAGAGGCCCCCAGCGCTTTTTCCGCTCGCGGGTCAGACGCTGCGCGACCTTGGCACTGAGACCGATGCTGGCGACATTGCAGAAAATCCTACCGTTGCAGCGGCCGAGATCAATCCGGCGGCGGCGCCCACTTCGCAATAGATCGACCGCGCGGTCGGGGTCGAGCGGGATATCCAGCGTCCGGGCCAGGTCATTGGCCGTTCCGAGTGGCAGTAACGCCAAGGGCGTCGCAGTTGCGTAGGCGATGGCCGCAGCCTCGCGGACCGAGCCGTCGCCGCCGGCCGCCACGATCAGGGAGAGATCGCCGTCTTCGCTGCGACGTGCCTGCGCGGGCAGGTCTTTCGGCTGGCGATCCTTGAGCGATAGAAACGACAGCGCATAGCCGTCGTCCGTCAGAAGCTTCCGCGCTGCAAGAACGGCCGAATTCTTACCGTTCTCCTTCCGGCCGACGACAAAGAGGGCACGCCGAGGCGCTGGGTCAAAAGTCATGGTAAAAGCGCTGATTCGTCGGAAGCGATGGTCGGAGCAGGTGAGAACCCTAAGCCGGTACGGCCGCGAGGATCAGGTCTCCCCGTTCGCCGAGTGCGTCGAGATAGGACACGCTTGCCCGAGTCAGAACCCTCCAACGCCCATTTTCCTCAAGCTCTCGCATCTTCTCGGCGAAACCGTCGGCCTCGAACTGATCGCCCCGAACCACCAGTGCGAGATGACCGCCCGGTCGAACCAGACGCACCAGTTCGTCGAAAACAGGCGGCGGCAGAAGCTGGCGGGAGAAGACGCCGACCCCAATGACGGCCGCGTAGCTGTCGTCTTCGGCCGAGGCGCCCTGCAGCAAGTCCTCCGACCAGAGCGCCCGATAGACGCCTTTCTTACCAGCCTCGAGCAGCATTTCGGCAGAGATGTCGATCCCGTCGATGCAGCTGCATCCGCGTTCGGCCAGAGCTTGCCCCACCAATCCGGTGCCACAGCCGACATCCAGGATCGGCGCGGAGCGGTCGGTCATCAGGTCGGCCAGCGCACGCGCAGTGGCTTGCGGCGCCACGTAGCCGTGCAGCTCCGTTAGCTCCGCGTCGTAGCTCTCTGCCCACTCGCCGTAGAGCCGGCGGGTCGCGTCCGGGTTGTCGGCATCGCGGCGGATCCGGTCCAACCGTTCTTCCGCTTTGGATGCTTCATCCATTCTCGCTTCTCCTTGGCGCCGATCACTGCTTGGCCGGAGCGCGATTCAGGCCTTGGACGTCTCGCCGATGCGAGCCCATCGAAAGCTATTCTGCTCCAGGCTGTCGGGCAGGAGCATACACACCGCGTCCCGGCAGATCGAATCGCCCAGGACCGCTGGGCCGGCTTACCATCGGATGTCGCAGGAACGATCCGAAACGGCGTTTGACCGTCACCATCCCTTTCAAGAATCTCTAGTCTTCTCGGAGAGGCAGGCGAACAGGGCGACGCGCGATGAAAGACAGGGTGCAAGCGGCGGTGATCGGCGGCGGCGTGGTCGGTGCCTCGGTCCTCTACCACCTGACCAAGGCCGGCTGGCGCGACGTCGTGCTGATCGAGCGCAGTGAGCTGACCTCGGGCTCGACCTGGCACGCGGCCGGCGGCATGCACACCCTCAACAGCGATCCCAACGTCGCCAAGCTGCAGAGCTACACCATCGCCCTCTACCGCGAACTGGAAGAGATTTCCGGCCAGTCCTGCGGCATCCACCTGACCGGCGGCATCATGCTGGCTGGCACGCCTGAGCGGCTGGACTACCTGAAGGTTGCCCAATCCAAGAACCGCCTGCTCGGCCTGGAAACGGAGTTCATCTCGCTCGACGAGGCCGAGGCGATCTTCCCGATCATGGACAAGCGCCACTTCCTGGGCGCGCTCTACGACGCCAACGAGGGCCACGTCGACCCCTCCGGCGTCACCAACGCCTACGCCAAGGCCGCACGCCTGCAAGGCGCGGAGATCTACCGCCACACCCCGGTGGTGGAGCTGAGCCCGGCCCCGGAAGGCGGCTGGCTGGTGGTGACCGAGAAAGGTACGATCCACGCAGAGCAGGTCGTGAACGCCGGCGGTCTCTGGGCCCGCGAACTCGGACGCATGGTCGGACTGGAGCTGCCACTGCTCGCCATGGAGCATCAGTACATCGTCACCGACGACATGCCAGAGGTGGCGGCGCACGGCCGCGAGCTCGCCCACTGCATCGACTTCGAGGGCGAGGCCTACATGCGCCAGGAGGGGCGCGGCATGGTGCTGGGCACCTACGAGCGCGCCGGTGTGCCCTGGTCGCCGGAGCGCACGCCGATGGACTTCGGCCACGAACTGCTGCAGCCCGACCTGGACCGCATCGCACCCAGCCTGGAGGTAGCCTTCGAGCACTTCCCGGCCCTCGGCAACGCCGGCATCAAGCGGACAATCAACGGTCCTTTCGTCTTCGCGCCGGATGGAAACCCTGTGATCGGTCCGGTTCGCGGATTGCCCGGCTACTGGCTGGCGACCGGCGTGATGGCCGGCTTCAGCCAGGGCGGCGGGGTCGGCCTGACTCTCGCCAACTGGATGGTCGAGGGCGATCCGGGCATGGACGTCTTCGCGATGGACAACGCCCGCTTCGGCGCCTGGGCCGACAGGGCCTACACCCACGCCAAGGTGCAGGAGAACTACAGCCGCCGCTTCAGCATCACCTTCCCCAACGAGGAACTGCCGGCCGCCCGCGAACAGCGCACGACGCCGGTCTATGGAGAGCTGTCAGCAGCGGGCGCGGTCTGGGGCGCGACCTACGGGCTGGAGCAGGCCCTTTGGTTCTCCCCGGAGGGACAAGAACAGACGGAGACTCCAAGCTTCCGCCGCTCCAACGCCTTCGATCCCGTCGCGGCCGAGGTGCGGGCCTGCCGCGAAGGCGTCGGACTGTTCGAGACCTCCGGCTTCGCGAAGTATCAGGTCACCGGCAAGGACTCGGAAGCCTGGCTCAACCGCCTTCTGGCCGGACGCCTGCCCAAGGCCGGGCGGATCGCCCTGACGCCGATGCTGGCACCCGACGGTCGGCTGCGCGGCGACTTCACAGTCGCCCGCGCCGACCGGGAGACCTTCAATATCTTCGGCTCGGGCCCTTCCGAGGGCTTCCATCTGCGCTGGTTCGAGAGCCGGATGAACGGGGCGGAGGTGACGGTCGAGGCACAGGGGGACAACCTGGTCGGCTTCATGATCGCGGGGCCGAAGTCGCGAGAGCTGCTGAGCCGTCTGGCCGAGGGCGACGTCTCCGCCAACGCCTTCCCCTTCCTCTCCTTCGCCAGGCTACGCGTCGCCGGCGTGCCGACGCTGGTGGGACGAATCTCCTTCACCGGCGACCTGGGCTACGAGCTGTGGGTCGCACCGGAGGACCAGTCCCGGCTGCTGGCCGAACTGCGCAGTCATGGCGAAGACCTGGGCCTGCGGCTCTTCGGCAGCCGCGCACTGGACTCCATGCGGCTGGAAAAGGGCTACGGCGGTTGGCTGCGCGAATACTCCGTCGACGACGAGCCCTTCGAGGCGGGCCTCGGCCGCTTCGTGGCGTTGGGCAAGGGCGACTTCGTCGGCCGCGCCGCAGCCGAACGCACCAAGGCCGAAGGACCGAAGCGCAGGCTGGTCACCCTGCTGGTCGAAACCGAAGACGCGGACGCCTGGGGCGACGAAGCGGTCTGGCACGACGGCCAGGTGGTCGGCAACGTGACCTCAGGTGGCTACGGCCACTTCGTCAGGCAGTCGATTGCCTTGGCCTACGTACCGGCCGAACTGGCGGCTAACGGCGCGAGCAAGGAGGTAAGCTTCGAGGTCGAGATCCTGGGCGAGCGCCGCCCGGCCCGCCTGACAACCTCGCCGCCCTTCGATCCCAGCGGCGCCAGAATGCGAGGCTAACCCGGAACCGGTTCGGTCGCGGTTTCGGCAGCGGGCCGCTCGACCAGCCGTTCCAGCGTCTCGACCCGGTCGGCCTCCTCGGCAGGCTTGTCCCAGCGGATGCGGCTGATCCGGGGGAAGCGCATGGCCAGGCCCGACTTGTGGCGGGTCGAGGGGTGCACGGCGTCGAAGGCCACTTCCAGCACCAGCCCAGGCTCGACGGCGCGGACCGGCCCGAAGCGGTCGGTCGTGTGGTCGCGCACCCACTTGTCGAGCTGGCGCAGCTCCTCGTCCGTGAAGCCGAAGTAGGCCTTGCCGACCGGAACCAGTTCGTCACCGCCATCGCTGTCCGGCCGCCAGGCGCCGAAGGTGTAGTCGGAGTAGTAGCTGGAGCGCTTGCCATGGCCGCGCTGAGCGTACATCAGCACGCAGTCCAGCAGCAGGGCGTCGCGTTTCCACTTGTACCAGGGCCCCCTCGGCCGTCCGGCGACATAGGGGCTGTCGGCCCGCTTGAGCATCAGGCCTTCGATGGAGTTCTCGCGGGCCGTCTCCCGCAGCTGCTTCAGATCCTCCAGCGTCTCGAAGGTCAGCAGGTGGGAGAGATCGAGGCGCGCGGGTCGCGTCCGCTCGACCCAGGCCTCCAGCCGCCGCCGGCGCTCGACGAAGGGCAGAGCGCGCAGGTCCTCCTCCCCGTCGAACAGCAGATCGTAGACGCGCAGGTGCGCCGGATAGCTCTGCAGCAGCTTCGCAGAGACGGTCTTGCGCCCGAGCCGCTGCTGCAGGTCGTTGAAGGGCGCCACCTGCCCATCGCGCAGCACCAGCAGTTCGCCGTCGAGGACGGCGTCGTAGTCGATGGTCTCCAGAATATCGGGAAAGGCGCGGCCGATGTCGTCGCCGGTGCGGCTGAACAGCCGGCGCTGGCCACCCCGTCCGACTAGCTGAACCCGGATGCCGTCCCACTTCCATTCGGCGCGGTAGTCGGCGACCGGCAGCCCGTCGATCTCGCGATCCTCCAGCGGGTTGGCCAGCATCAGCGGGCGGAAAGCCGCCGCCAAGTCCAGGTCGGGGATCGGACCTTGCCCCTCCAGCCAGGCAAAGAGGCTCTCGTAGGGCGGTTCCAGGCCGTGCCAGAGTTCCTCGATCTCGGCCACGTCGCGCGCGCCGAAGGCGGCCAGCGCCGTCTTGGCCAGACGCGCCGAGACGCCGACGCGCAGACCGCCAGTGATCAGTTTCAGTAAGCCCCAGCGGCCGGTCGCATCGAGGGTGTCGAGCCAGCGCTCCAGAAGCTGCGGCACCTCCCGGCGGCTGGCGGCGTTCAGGGCCTCCACCACCTCGCCCAGGTCCGGCGCTCGGTTCGCGCCGGGCCGCTCCGGCCAGATCAGGGCTACCGTCTCGGCCAGGTCGCCGACGTAGTCGTAAGACCAGCCGAACAGCACCGGGTCGCTGCGCTCCGCCACCAACTCGCGCACCAGGGCCGGCTTGGCGCTGGTCAGTTCGAGGGTGCCCGTCAGGGCCGCCAGCGCCCAGCCCCGGTCGGGATCGGGCGTCGTGCGGAAGAAGTCCGCCAGAAGCCGCAGCTTGCCGTTGCGCGAGGGCGTGTAGATCAGCCGATCGAGCAGTTGAGCGAAGCCGAGCATACTCATGGCTCGCTCTCGACCGGGACTGCGGGCTCGGACTTCACCCCGCTCCCGGTTTCCTGCTCCTCCTCGCCACGGCCGATCAGGGAGAGCGCGCGGGCGCGGAAACCCTGCTGTCCGGCGTAGTGGACCAGTGCCTCTTCACTGCCGTGGGTCACCCAGACTTCGGGCGCGCCGACATCGCTCAAGGTCTGAATCAACTCGTCCCAGTCGGCATGGTCGCTGACGATCAGCGGCAGCTCGACGCCGCGCTGCTTGGCGCGCTGGCGCACCCGCATCCAGCCGGAGGCCATACAGGTCACGGGATCGGACAGCCGACGCGCCCAGCGGTCGGCGATGGCCGAGGGCGGTGCCAGCACGATCTCCCCGGCCATCTCCTGCTTGTCGGCCGCCGTGGCCGGCCTGAGTTCGCCAAGCTCGACGCCGTGATCCCGGTAGAGGTCGCAGAGCTGCTGCAGGGCACCGTGAATCCAGATCGGACGGTCGTAGCCGGCCCGGCGCAGCAGCGCGATCACCCGCTGCGCTTTGCCCAGTGCGTAGGCGCCGACCACGTGGGTGCGCTCCGGAAACAGCCTCCGCGAGTCCAGCAGTTTGGCGATCTCGTCGTCGGTCGGCGGGTGGCGGAAGACCGGCAGGCCGAAGGTCGCCTCGGTCACGAAGACGTCGCAGGGCACCGGCTCGAAGGCGCGGCAGGTCGGGTCCTCCCGCCGCTTGTAGTCGCCGGAGATGACGATCCGGCTGCCCCGGTACTCCAGCACCGCCTGGGCGCTGCCAAGCACGTGGCCGGCCGGCGCGAAGGAAACGCAAACCTCGCCGACGCTCCGCGTCTCGCCATAGGGCAAGGGCTCCAAGGATCCGCCGGCAGCCTCGCGATAACGGCTGCGCATGATCGCCAGGGTCTCCGGGGTCGCCAGCACGGCAGCGTTGTTGGGGCGCGCATGGTCCGCATGGCCATGAGTCACCACGGCCCGCTCCACCGGCCGGGCCGGATCGACGTAGAAGTCGCCGGGGATGCAGTAGAGCCCGGAGGGTCGGACCTCCAGCCAGGTGTCGGGATGGGGCGGGCGCGAAAGCTGTGCCATGCCGTCGATATGGCTCGAACCGGCTGCCTTCTCAAACCCCGCCTTCTTGAAACCCCACCATTTCATGACCGTCTGGGATGCGCTACTGTGCAACCCATGGCCGAGACATTCGATCTGCACCCGGACCTCTCCAGACTGGAGTCGGTCGAGGACTGGGATCTCTGCCGCGTCCTGCTGATGGACGACTCCCACTATCCCTGGCTGGTCCTGGTGCCGCGCCGCGACGGCCTGCGCGACTTCCACGATCTGGAGGGGGCCGACCTGCAGACCGCGACGGCGGAGATCGTCCGGGCTTCGAAAGTCCTGGAGAGCTGCTTCCGGCCTGACAAGATGAACGTCGCGGCGCTGGGCAATCAGACACCCCAGCTGCATATCCACGTGATCGCCCGCTTCCAGACCGACCCCGCCTGGCCCGGCCCGATCTGGGGCAAGATCCCGGCGCGGCCCTACGATCCTGCCGAGCGCGAGGATCTGCTGGTCCGCCTGCGCGGCGCCATCGTCGAGGTGGAAAACGCCGAGGCGTGACGCTCAACATTTCTTGAGATCAAGCGTCATATTTTCATATGCTTAAAAGAATATTCTCACCTTATTTCTTAATACCAAACAGCCTCAGTTCGTCGCCTGTCCTCCTCATTGCCAACAGAGATTAGAAGCTGCGGGCGCTTCCACCTATCTTGCCCGCATGGATGCCCCCCCGCTTCCCGATTCACAGCTTCCGGCTCGCTTCACCGCCTGGTTCGACAAACGCGGCTGGGCGCCCCATGCCCATCAGCTGGAGATGTGGGAGGCGGCGCAGCGGCGGCAGTCGGCGCTGCTGATCGCCCCGACTGGAGCCGGCAAGACGCTGGCCGGCTTCCTGCCCTCACTGATCGATCTAGCGGCCTGCCCGCGCGAGGGCCTGCACACCCTTTACGTCAGTCCGCTGAAGGCGCTGGCGGTAGACATCGAGCGCAACCTGACGGCCCCGCTCGCGGAGATGGGCCTGGAGATCGCCGTCGAGACGCGCACCGGCGACACCCCCCAGGCCAAGCGCACACGTCAGCGTAAGAAACCGCCGCAACTCCTTCTAACAACACCGGAATCTCTTGCCCTACTGCTGAGTTACCACGATGCGGCCAAGATCTTCGCGGGGCTCGACACGGTCGTGATCGACGAGCTACATGCCCTGGCCTTCGGCAAGCGCGGCGACCTGCTGTCGCTCGGGCTCGCCCGCCTCTCGGCCCTGGCGCCCGACGTCCGGCGGGTCGGCCTCTCGGCCACGGTGCACGCCCCGGACTTTCTGCGCGCCTGGCTGTCGCGGGACGGCGATGCGGAGGACCCGGCCGTCCGCACGGTGCTGGGCCGCGACGGCGCGGAACCGGAGGTCGAAATTCTGACCACACGCGAGCGCCTGCCCTGGTCGGGGCATATGGCCGTTCATGCGCTGGGCGAGGTCTACGAGCGGATCAAGCAGGCCGGAACCACGCTGGTCTTCGTCAACACCCGCGCCCAGGCCGAACTCTGCTTTCAGGAGCTTTGGCGGCTCAACGAGGCCGGTCTGCCCATCGCCCTGCACCACGGCTCGCTTGAGGTGGGGCAGCGTCGCCGGGTCGAGGCCGCCATGGCCGCCGGCAAGCTGCGCGCCGTGGTCGCCACCTCCTCCCTCGACCTGGGCGTGGACTGGGCCAGCGTCGATCTGGTGGTGCAGGTCGGCGCGCCGAAGGGCGTCTCGCGCCTGCTGCAGCGCCTGGGCCGCGCCAACCACCGGCTGGACCGGCCCTCCAAGGCGTTGCTGATCCCCGCCAACCGCTTCGAGGTGCTGGAATGCCGGGCGGCCAAAGAGGGCGTACGGCAGCGCAGTCTGGACGGCGACCCGCCCCGCAGCGGTGGGCTGGACGTCCTGGCGCAGCACATTCTGGGCGTCGCCTGCGCCGGCCCCTTCGCGGCCGACAGTCTTTATGACGAGGTCAGGAGCGCCGCGCCCTACTGCGACCTGCCGCGCCGGGACTTCGACGACTGCCTGAGCCTGGTGGCGACCGGCGGCTACGCCCTCAAGACTTATGAGCGGTTTCGCCGCCTGATCCGGGATGCCGAGGGCCACTGGCGGGTCGCCAATCCGATCCACGTTCGGCGCTACCGAATGAATCTCGGGGTCATCGTGGATGCGCCGACGCTCAAGGTCCGCCTGCAGAACGGCCGCAGCTTCGGCGAAGTCGAGGAATACTTCGCCCAGATGCTGGTGCCTGGGGACAGCTTCATCTTCGGCGGCGAGCTCCTGACCTTCCTCGGCATCAAGGAGACCAGCCTGATCGTCGCGCGCGCCAGCGGCGGGGGCGAACCCAAGGTGCCGAGCTACATCGGCGGGCGTCTGCCGCTCTCGACCCATCTGGCCGAGCGGGTGCGGGCGATGCTGGAAAATCCAGCCGAGGCTCAGGATGGCTGGGACGGCTTTCCGCCCGCCGTCACCGAATGGCTGCGGCTGCAGCGATGGCGGTCGGTTCTGCCGCCGCGCGATGGGCTGCTGGTCGAGAGCTTCCCGCGCGGCGGCAAGGAATTTCTGGTCGCCTACTGCTTCGAGGGGCGGAACGCGCATCAGACCCTGGGCATGCTGCTGACCCGGCGGATGGAGCGCGCGGGCCTCTCGCCGCTCGGCTTCGTCGCGACGGACTACGTGATCGCGGTCTGGTCGCTCAAGCCGGCGGAGGACCTGGACGCCCTGTTCGACCAGGACATGTTGGGCGACGACCTGGAGGAATGGATGGCGGAGAGTTCCCTGCTCCGCCGCACCTTCCGCAACGTGGCCGTGATCGCGGGACTGATCGAACGGCGGACTCCGGGGCAGGAGAAGACCGGCAAGCAGGTCACCTTCAACGCCGACCTAATCTATGACGTCCTGCGCAAACACGAACCGGACCACGTCCTCCTGCGGGCCACCCGAGCCGACGCGGCAACGGGGCTGACCGATATCGGGCGGCTGGCCCAGATGCTGCAGCGCGTTCAGGGCCGCATCCGGCATCAGCGCCTGGACCGCGTCTCCCCGCTCGCCGTCCCGGTGCTGCTGGAGATCGGCCGGGAGCAGGTCTACGGCGATGCTCTCGACGAGCTGTTGGGCGAAGGCGCCCAGGCCTTGATCGAAGAGGCGACGGCCCCGACCCTCGATCAGGCGAAGCTGCCGCTGTGAGCCAGGGACGACCCGCAGCCCATGACCGATCTGTCGCAACACCAAGCCACGCGATCCACGGTGAAGCGACTCTCACCGAGCGTCTAAACTGTCCACATGCTTGATCGTCCAAGAAACCGCCCAAGAGACCGCTCCGACGAGGTCGCACCGCTGCGCGTCAACGGACAGAGCCTGCAGCCGCTGGTGAGCGGGGCGCTCTGGTGGCCCTCCCGCACCACGCTGATCGTCGCCGACCTGCACTTCGAAAAGGGCTCCAGCTTCGCCGCGCGCGGTCAGTTCCTGCCGCCCTACGACACCTCGGCCACACTGCAAAAACTTGAGATTCTGGTGGAGCAATTTCGCCCGAAAGCTTTGATCGCATTGGGAGATTCCTTTCACGATCGCGCCGCTGCGGAGCGGGTATCCCGGCAGGATCAGGCGCGCATCGGACGCTTGACGGCAGAACTCGACTGGCTGTGGATCGCCGGCAACCATGATCCCGAGCCTCCCGCCGACTGGGGTGGGCGGATCGCGGCCGAGGCGACGATCGACGGCCTTGTATTCCGACACGAGGCGGAGCCCGAGCGGCCGGACGGCGAAGTCAGCGGCCACTTCCATCCCAAAGCCGGCGTTCGGGTGCGCGGCAGGCGGGTCTCGGCCCGCTGTTTCGTCAGCGATGGACGGCGGCTGATCCTGCCGTCCTTCGGCGCCTACACAGGTGGGTTGGATGTACTGGACCCAGCGGTGTCCAGGCTCTTTCCGAAGGGGTTCACCGCGCACTTGCTGGGCAGGAAGACCCTGGCGGCCTATCCCGCGTCCGCCTTGGTCGCCCTAATCGGATAACACCGCCGCTCCCGAGCGAAGCCTCCACTCGAAACGGAAAGGGCCGGCATGCAGCGGCATGCCGACCCTCCGTGCGCGGCGGTCCCGGTGGGGGGAACCGAACCACCGCGTCTACAGACCTTGGAACCGGAAGCTTATTCCGGCAGAACCACGGTATCGATCACGTGGATGACGCCGTTGGAGGCCTCGATGTCAGCCTGGATCACCTGGGCCTGATCGACCATGACCGCGCCGCCCATCGCCTTGATGTCGAGCGACTGACCCTGCACGGTCTCCGCCATGGTCTCCTTACCCATGATATCGCCGGCCATCACTTTGCCCGGCACAACGTGGTAGGTCAGGATCTCGACCAGCTGTTCCTGGTTCTCCGGCTCCAGCAGACTCTCGACAGTGCCCTCGGGCAGCTTCGCGAAGGCCTCGTCCGTCGGCGCGAAGACCGTGAAGGGGCCATCGCCCTTGAGTGTGTCGATCAGGCCGGCCGCCTCGACAGCGGCGACCAGCGTCTCGAAGTCGGAGTTGCCGGCGGCAATTTCGACGATGTCGTCGGCCTTGGCAGCCAAGGCACCGAAGGCGATCGGCAAGGCAACAGCGGCAGCGGTCAGGCTTCGAATGAAGGTCATAGGGACGGTGCTCCTGTCTAAGGGTTCGTCTCTCTCGCAGCGCGTAGAAGATGCGGCGCGCGCTTTCACCAGGAAGTAGCTAGAAGACGAAGAGCGGACGGCAAGCACCTGATTTGCATGACAAAAATTTAATCTTGTCGGATGATCCACTCACGGCTGCATCGCGTAAAGGCATCGGTCGACAAACGTCTTGAGAAGACTAGCTTTCTGCGAATAGCTCTCAGAACGACGGACTCTCACATCACATGCTCTTCCCGCAAAAATGACAGAAGATTCGACGAAAAAAGGACCGACGCTGGTCTGGTTCCGCCAGGATCTTCGGCTTTCGGACAACCCGGCTTTAGTCTCGGCGGTCGAGCGCGGAGAACCGATCGTACCCCTTTATCTCCTGGACGATGATACGCCCGGGAACTGGACGATGGGCGGGGCGTCTCGCTGGTGGCTGCACAAGAGCCTTGAGAGCCTCGCCGCCGATCTGGCATCCAAGGGCGCCCAACTGCTGCTACGCCGTGGCCGCGCAGAAGACGCGATCCCTGCCTTGGCGGAGGAAATCGGTGCGGCGACCGTGGTCTGGAACCGCTGCTACGAACCCTGGGCTGTGCCGCGTGACACCGCCATCAAACAGACCTTGAAAGCAGCCGGCGTCGCGGCAGACAGCTTCTCGGCCAGTCTGCTGCAGGAACCCTGGACCGTCGAGACCGGAGCCGGAAGCCCCTATACGGTCTTCTCTCCCTTCTGGCGTGCGATCCGCGACCGTCACGTTCCGAAGCCTCTCGCGGCTCCGGACCGCCTCTCCGGGCTGTCCGGGCTGAGCGGCGACAGCCTGGAGGACTGGGCTCTGCTGCCGGAGGCGCCCGATTGGGCCGGCGGCCTACGCGAAACCTGGTCGCCCGGAGAAACCGCCGCACAAGAAAGGCTGGCCGCTTTTCTCGAAGAGCGCGTCGCCGGCTATGCCGCCGAACGCAACCGGCCGGACATCGAGGGCACCTCGGGCCTGTCGCCCTACCTGCATTGGGGAGAGATCTCGCCACGGCAGATCTGGCACGCGACCCTGCATCACCTTTCCGCCGAGGACAAAGCTGAGAAAGGCGTCTGGTCCTTCCTGAGCGAAGTGGGTTGGCGCGATTTCTCCTACCACCTGCTGTACCACTGGCCGTCGCTGATGGACGAGACCTGGAAGGAAAACTTCAAGGCCTTTCCCTGGCGCGAAGACCCGGAACGCTACCGGGTCTGGTGCCGGGGAGAGACCGGCTTTCCCATCGTGGACGCCGGCATGCGCCAACTCTGGCATACCGGTTGGATGCACAACCGCGTGCGGATGATCGTCGGATCCTTTCTGATCAAGGACCTGATGATCCATTGGCGCGAAGGCGAGCGCTGGTTCTGGGACACGCTGGTCGATGCCGACGCCGCCAGCAACGGTGCAAGCTGGCAATGGGTGGCCGGCTGCGGTGCCGACGCCGCGCCCTACTTCCGCATCTTCAACCCGATGACCCAGGGTGAAAAATTCGATCCAGCCGGCGACTATGTTCGTAAGTGGGTTCCAGAAGTGGCTGGTTTGCCCGACCGGTATCTGCACAGGCCCTGGGAGGCACCGGACGAGGTTCTGGCCAGTGCCGGAATCACCTTAGGCGAAAGCTACCCGAAACCGATCGTCGACCATAGTCAGGCAAGAGAGGCCGCGCTCGCGGCCTTCGAAAAAATCAAGAAAGGCGCCGCATGAGACTCGCAGTCGTCGGATCGGGCGTGGCCGGGCTGGGCGCCGCCTGGGCGCTCTCCACCGACCACGAGGTCGTGGTCTACGAAGCAGAGAACCGGCTGGGCGGTCACTCCAATACGGTCGAGGTCACGACGGCGAACGGCGGACGGCTGCCCGTCGACACCGGTTTCATCGTCTACAACGAGCGAACTTATCCAAACCTCATCCGGCTGTTCGATCATCTGCAGGTGACGACAGAGCCGAGCAACATGTCCTTCGCCGTCTCGGTAGATGAGGGGCAGTTCGAGTATGCGGGCAGCGCGGCTGGGCTCTTCGCTCAACGGCGCAATCTGATCCGCCCACGGCTCTGGCGGCTGGTTCGTGATCTCCTGCGTTTCTATCGGACGGCACCGGCCTTTCTCGAAACCGACGGAGACCTGCCGATCGGCGAGTTCTTAAGACGCGAAGGCTACTCGCCGGCCTTCATGGACGATCACCTGCTGCCGATGGCGGCGGCGGTCTGGTCCTGCTCGACCGAGGATGTCAGCGCCTTCCCGACAAAATCCTTCCTGCGCTTCAACCTCAATCACGGACTCATGCAGCTTTCGAACCGTCCGCAATGGCGTACGGTATCCGGCGGCAGCCGCGAGTATGTGAAGCGCCTGTCCGCGCCCGTCGCCGCACAGGCCAGGCTGAACACCCCAGTCGCTGCGATCCGACGCACGGCCGACGGTGTCACCGTGATCGACGGTTCAGGGCATAGCGACAGCTTCGATCAAATCGTGCTGGCCTGTCACGGCGATCAGGCGCGCGCGATCCTGGGCGACGAGGCGACGCCGGCCGAAGCTGCCGTGCTGGATGCCTTCCGCTATCAGCCGAACCGGACGCTGCTGCATCGCGATCACAGTCTGATGCCCCGTCGACGCGCGGTCTGGTCGAGCTGGAACTACCTGAGCGGCCAAACCGCCGACGCGCGGCGCGCTGTCTCCGTCACTTACTGGATGAACCGCCTGCAGAACCTCGATCCCTCCGTGCCGCTTTTCGTGTCGCTCAATCCGATTCAGGACCCGCGCGACGACCTGATCGAAGCGGAGTTCAGCTACGACCATCCGATCTTCGACCAAGCCGCCGTCGCGGCTCAGGCCCGGCTTCCGGAGATCCAGGGCGTCGCGCGCACCTGGTTCTGCGGCAGCTACTGCGGCTACGGATTCCACGAGGATGCCTTGCAGGCCGGCTTCGCGGTGGCAGCGGCGCTGGGATCGCCGGTGCCCTGGGCCGCGGAAGTCGTGCCCGCAAGCCCGGCCGCCGGCATCGTACCGGAGGACCTGCGGCCACGGGTGTTGGAGCCGGCCATCGCGGCGGAGTAGGCTGAAACCGACATGCACTCGGCCTTGTACTTTGGAGAGGTGATGCACAAGCGGCTGCGGCCCTTCGTGCAACGATTCGTCTACCGGGTCTTTTCCTTGTGGATCGATCTGGAGGAACTTCCCCGGCTGGACCGGCAGCTCCGCCTGTTTAGCCACAACCGCTTCAACCTCTTCAGCTTTCACGACCGGGACCATGGCGCTTGCGACGGAACGGCGCTGCGCCCCTGGATCGAGGCCCAGTTGCACCTGGCCGGTCGGGATATCGCCGGAGGCCCGATCCGCCTGCTCTGCTTTCCCAGGGTTCTGGGCTACGTCTTCAATCCGCTGACGATCTGGTTCTGTCACCGTCCGGACGGGACGCTCGATTCCATTCTCTACGAGGTTCGCAACACCTTCGGCGAAAAGCACGGCTACCTGATTCCCTTGAACGGCAGGTTGCCGGCAGGCGCCGCCATCCGCCAGACCTGCGACAAGGGCTTCTACGTCTCCCCCTTCATCGGGATGGAGGCGCGCTACCGCTTCAAACTGACGGTTCCCGACGAACGACTGTTCGTTGCCATCCTGCAGGACGTACCGAAGGGCCCGCAGTTGATTGCGACGCAGAGGGGTCTGCGACAGCATCTGAGCGACGCGACACTGCTGCGCGCCTGTTTCGGCCGTCCCCTGCTGACGCTCAAGGTGATTGCCGGCATTCACTGGGAGGCCGCGAAGCTCTGGCGCCGCGGCGCCACCTTCCACCGGCGGCCGGCGCCGCCGACAACCGCAGTGACCCTGCTTGCGCCCCAGCCCGCCGTCCTGCCGGACCCAGCCGAATGATCGCCACCAAGCCCGCGTTTCGAGAAGAGAGTACCTGCATGACCGTGACCGACGTGACCCGAGAGCTTCCGACGACTGCCCACTTGCCGCGCCCCTACGGCATTCTTGGTTTCTTCGGGCGCCGGCTTGCCTGCGGCAGCGCAATGCTGCAGCTGCCCGACGGCAGCCGGCATCTCTATCGCGGTCGCGAGCCGGGCCCGCATGGAGAACTGCAGGTCCTTAGCCCTCGCGCCGTCCGCCGTCTGATTTCCGGAGGTTCCACCGGCTTCGCCGAGGCCTACATGGCCGGCGATGTCGACTCCCCGGACTTGGCAGCCTTCCTGCGCGTCGCGGCCCTGAACTTCGAGGCCTGGGAGGAACGTCTGGAAGGCAGCACCACCTACCGGATGATGAAGCGCTTCTGGCATCTGATGCGTCCCAACAGCCGGGCCGGCGCTCAGCGCAACATCGCCTACCACTACGATTTGGGGAATGCCTTCTACAGCGCCTGGCTCGACGAGAGCATGACCTACTCCTCAGCGGTCTTCGAGCACGACGCCATGGAGCTAGGCGAAGCCCAACGCGTCAAGTACCGCCGGATCGCGGAAGCGGCCGAGCTAACCCCGGACCATCACCTTCTGGAGATCGGCTGCGGCTGGGGGGGCTTCGCAGAGTTCGCCGCCAAGGAGCGAGGTGCGCGGGTGACCGCCGTCACGATCTCCAACGAACAGTTCGCCTTCGCCCGCCGGCGCATACAGGAGGCCGGCCTGGCCGATCGGGTGGAGGTTCGTCTTCAGGACTACAGAGACATCCCCGAACGCTTCGACAGGATCGCGTCCATCGAGATGTTCGAAGCCGTGGGCGAAAAGTACTGGCCCGCCTACTTCGCAAAGGTCCAGGACAGCCTGCGCCCCGGCGGCCGCGCCGCCCTGCAGGTCATCACCATCGCGGACAGCTTTTTCGAACGCTACCGCCGCGGCGCCGACTTCATTCAGCGCTATATCTTCCCCGGCGGCATGCTGCCCTCCCCCTCCGTGCTGCAGCGGCAGGTCGAGACGGCCGGATTGCGGTGGGTCGCCGATCACGGCTACGGCACGCACTACGCGCGGACGCTCGCCGACTGGCACGAACGCTTCGACGCCGCCTGGCCGAAACTGACCGACCTTGGGTTCGACGACTACTTCCAACGGATGTGGAAGTACTACCTGGCGTATTGCGAGGCCGGCTTCGCCACCGGTCGGATCGACGTCAGACAACTGACCCTGGCCCGCGACTGACAGCGGTCTGGGTGGCGATCAGGGCAAAGGCAGCGAGGGCAAGCGAGTGAACGAGAGCGTCGCCCAGGGCGGACGCGTGCCCTGGTCCATGTTGACCGCCTTCGGCCTGCTCGGTCTGCCGATGGCCGCGCAGCAGCTGCCGCTCTTCGTCTTCCTGCCCCCCTACTACGCCCAGGACCTGGGCGTCGGCCTGACGGCCGTCGGGGCGGCGCTGCTGGGCGCCCGCCTTTGGGACATGGTGACCGATCCGCTGGTGGGCTGGCTGTCCGACCGTGGCGGCAGCCGCTTCGGACGGCGCAAACCCTTCATTCTCGCCGGCACGCCGATCCTGGTGGTGTCGATCTGGTTCCTCTTCGACCCGCCGGAGGACGCCGGGGCACTCCATCTTCTGATCTGGACCATGGTCGCCTACCTGGGCGGCACCCTTCTGGTCCTGGCGCACCAGGCCTGGGGCGCGGAAATCTCTCCCGACTATCATCAGCGCAGCCGGATCGCCATGAGCCGCGAGCTCTTCATGGTGATCGGGACCGTCCTGACCGTCGGGCTGCTGATGGTGACCCGAGGCGACGTCGGCGAGACAATGCGGCTGATCGCCTGGGGCTTCACATTGACTCTGCCGCTCTTCGTGGCGTTAGCGCTGTGGCGCGTCCCGGACGCTCCGGCGCGGCGGGCAACCGGCAGCTTCAGCTTGCGCCAGGGATTTCGCCTACTGGTCGGCAACAAACCCTTCGGCCGCCTGATCGGCGCCTACTTCCTGAACGGCGTGGCCAACGGCCTGCCGGCAAGCCTTTTCCTGCTTTTCATCGGTCACGTTCTGCGCCCGGAAAGCGAGGTCTGGCAGGCGGTGCTGCTGTTGACCTACTTCCTCAGCGCGGTGGCCGCCGTTCCGATCTGGTTGCGTCTTTCCTACCGCTTCGGAAAGCACCGGACCTGGATCTTCTCGATCGTCTGGGCCTGTCTGGTGTTCGTCTGGGTTCCCTTCCTCGGTGAAGGCGACGTCTGGTGGTTTCTGCTGATCACCGTGCTCAGCGGTGTCAGTCTGGGCGCCGATCAGGCGCTTCCCTCCTCCATGCAGGCGGATGTGATCGATCTCGACCGGCTCAAGTCGCGGCGGCAGCGCGCCGGGCTGTACTTTGCGCTCTGGGGCATGGCCAACAAGCTTTCGCTGGCGCTCGCGGCCGGGCTGGCCTTCCCGCTGCTCGATCTCTTCGGCTTCGATCCGCAGGCCGAGGTCAACGACGCCTCCGCACTCTTCGCCCTCGCCGCGCTCTACGCCCTGCTCCCCGTCGCCTTCAAGCTCGCCAGCATCTGGACCGTGGCGGGCTTCCCGATCGGACCGCAAACCCAGGCCCGCATTCAGCGGCTGATCCAAAGACGCGAGCTGCAACGTACATAGGACTTAAACATGAAACGTCTGTCACTGGCAGCGGCACTGTTCGCCACCCTTGCCATCTCAGGATGCGGATCGATGGATATCGAGGAGTTTGAAGGTCGCGAACCAAAACTGGTCCTGGAGGAGTTCTTCGCCGGGCAGACTAGAGCCTGGGGAATCTTCGAGGACCGTTTCGGCAATCTGCGTCGTCAGTTCAAGGTCGATATCGAAGGCACCTGGGATGGCCAGACCCTGACACTGGTCGAAGATTTCTTCTATGCCGACGGAGAGATCGATCAACGAATCTGGACTCTGACGAAGACAGGCGAGAACACCTACGAAGGCACGGCGGACGACGTAACCGGCATTGCGCGCGGCCAGACCGCCGGCAACGCCTTCACCTGGAGCTACAACCTGGACCTGGAGGTCGGCGGCCGGACCTGGAACGTCCACTTCGAGGATTGGATGTTCCTGCAGGAAGACGGGACCATGGTGAACCGCGCCTACGTCAGCAAGTGGGGCTTTCAAATCGGATCGGCGACCATCTTCTTCCAGAAGGATGACGCCGCGGCAGACATACAGCAGAGCGGCGCGGACCTGCAACGCGCCGCGGAGTAACGCCTCGACCGGACGCAGGCTCGCAGTCCAAACCGCTGGTACAAAGATGGCTACTGGCACGGGCCTTTGTCAGGCGGCAGGATGCCCGTTGTCGACGACCCGCCAGGGTGGAAGGTTCAAGCGCACGGTACAGCCCTCACCAAGACTGCAGTCATCCAACGTCAACCGCCCTCCGTGAAGCTCGACCAAACGTCTGGCGAGCGCCAGTCCGAGCCCCAGGTTCCCACAGTCGCTGCTGTCTCCCTGACCCTGTCTGCCGGCACCGTCTCCACAATGGAAGGGAGAAGTCAGGCTCTCCCAATTGTCCGGCGACAGCCCCACTCCTCTGTCACGAACCGCGAAGCTGGCGACGCCGTTGTGCAGCCCCCAGATCAAGATGACCGGCCGAACCGGATCGTCTTCGCTGGTCCCACGATTTTCCGCTACTCCATGTTCAACCGCGTTGGACAGGACCTGAAACAGGGCTTGTTCCAGCAAGGCAGGATCGACACGTAGAGTTAGATGATCGGCGGCCGGCCCATCGGGCTCGATCCGGAGCGAGATGCCCTTCGCCTCCGCTCTGGCCGCCACCAGACGGCAGGCACGCTCAGCCACGTTTCGTGCTCCGATCTCTTCCTCGTGGACCCGAACCTGACCGTAGACGATCTCCGTGTAGGACAGAACACGGTCGGCGAAGCGCTCCAGTCGGCGGCCGCCATCGCGCATGGCTTCCGCATACTCGCGATAGACGGGAGGCTGGATCGGTCCGTTGATTTCCCCCGCAATCAACTCGGCAAAGCCGACAATCGCGTTCAGCGGCGTGCGCAGTTCATGACTCAGCAATGCCAGAGCCTGGATCCGCTCTTTCTCCTGCTCCGGCTGTCTCTGCTGCGCTGCACCGCGGGCATCGCGGCGCACTTTGAAAAAGCCGGTCGCCAGCCCCGCCAGATCCTGAAGATCGGTCAGCTCTTCCGAACTCAGAGGCGCTCGCGGCTCGAAATCGATGATGCAGAGCGTGCCGAGCGCGGCGCCTTCGACGAGAAGCGGCACACCGGCGTAGAACCGAATGTAGGGAGGGCCGACGACCAGAGGATTGTCGCGAAAACGTGGATCCTGGGTCGCATCGCACACGATCACGGGAGACTCCGCAACGATCGCATGCGCGCAAAAGGCTTGATCGCGTGGCGTTTCCCGGGCGGTCAGGCCAACCTGTGCGAAGGACCACTGCCGGTCCTCGTCGATTAAGGAGACGAGCGCTATGGGAACGGCAAAGCGACGGGACGCCAGCTCTACGAGCCGCTGCAAATCGGGATCGACGGGCTGATCGAGCACATCGCAGACGTTGAGAACACTCAGCCGATAGCGCTCGTTGAAGGGGATCGGTACCTGCGATGCGGCCGGGAGCATCTTCGACATCGGCGATAGATCTCAAATAAATGTTGATTCTATTCGCATCAAAAGTGGCGCAAATTCATTAATGCGGCATAAACCTTGACTTACCGAACAAGCATTTATCCATCGGAAGCTGCCAAGAGCGCAGTCCAATTCGACCAGAGATATGGATTTTGTATTTATACTGCCAATATGAAGGGCCGAGAGGCATCATCGAGATCATGACGCGACATCGCGCGCCGCCTTCTTCTTGGTTCGGCTGGAAGAAGACGGTGCACGACCAGGGCCTAGCCCAAGACTATAGACAGGACTCGGTCCCTGGTCGTGTCTGATCAACGTCATCCGTCATGGGACAGTCGGCGACGTATCCTTTCGATCAGCCATCCAAGACCCGGCAGCTTGCCGTAGAACTGGCTGCCGGCATCCCAATGGTCGATGTGCGCCGTGACGCGACCGTCCGGACCAAAGTGAAGCTCGGACATTCCATCGATCTGCCATAGGGGCCCACCCGGCTTGGTTCGAAAGGTCATGCACCAGCGCAGGTAGCCCGCCTGTCGTCCCATGGCCGCATCGGAGACAGCGAAGGCCGGGTCCTGCAATCGGCCGAACATCTCGCGAAAGATATCGAGAAAAGCCTCGCGGCCGCGCAGGTCGTTGAAAGGATCGACGAAATGGAGATCGTCACCGACCAACTGCCCCAGGTCGTCGAGGGTGTCGGGCGTCATCTCTTCGAACGCCCTCGCGTAGCGCTCGAACGTTTCCTCCGGCGTCACTCCGCCAGCTCCCGATCCTTGACCATATGGCGAGCGAGCGGAAAGTAGAGACGATACGGCAGGCGCTGCAAGAGTTTCAGCAGGTAGGCGAAGCGCCGCGGGAAGACGATTTCGAAGCGATCGGACTCCAGGCCGTCGGCGAAAGCTCGCGCGGCATCTTCGGGCTCCATCAGGAAGGGCATGGGGAAGTCGTTCTTGTCGGTGAGCGGCGTCCGGACGAAACCGGGGTTGACCACCTGCATGGTCAGTCCGGCGAGCGCCAGTTCGGGTCGCATCGACTCGCACATGTTGATCAGCCCGGCCTTGGTCAGGCCGTAGGCGGCCGCAGAGGGCAGACCGCGATAGCCGGACAAGGACGCCACGACGGCGATCCGCCCGCGTCGGCGCGCCGTCATGGCGGCGATGATGGGCTCCAAACAGAGCACAGTCCCCATGACGTTGATGTCGAGTAGCTTGCGAAAGTCCTCGGCCTTGAGCCGCCGGCCATCGACGGGCCTATGCGTGCCGGCGTTGAGCACCGCCGTCTCGATCGGTCCGACGTCGCTTTCGATCTTCCGGACGGCCTCCGCAACCGCCGGACCGTCGGTGACATCCAACGCCCAGGGCACGACACGGCCGGATCCCTGAAGGATCGCAGCCTCGGTGGCGAGTTCGTTCAGCTTGTCGGCGCCGCGTGCGCTGGCGACCACCGTCCGGCCGCGCCGCACCAGCTCCAGCGCCAAGGCCCGGCCCAGTCCCTGAGAGGCCCCGGTGATCCAGACGCAGCCGTTCGACTTCCCCGTCACCGTCATGGCCCCTTGTGTCTCGCTACTGACTGTCCTGCCACTGACCCTCCTCAACCGTTTCGAGCTGCGACAGAAAGGCCTCCGCGTCTTTCCGCATCGCCGCGACCTTGTCCGGTTTCATGCGTTGCAAACTCTTCACGATCAGACCCATGCGGGGGTTCTTCTCCAACTTCGTGCGGTTGCGGGCGATGAAATCCCAGTAGAGAAAGTTGAAGGGGCAGGCATCGTCGCCGCTTTGCCGCTTCACGTCGTAGCGGCAGCGTTTACAGTAGTCCGACATGCGGTCGATGTACTTACCGCTCGCGGCGTAGGGCTTGGAGGCGAAGACGCCGCCGTCGGCGAAGAGCGCCATTCCCGTCACGTTGGGCAGTTCCACCCACTGATAGGCGTCGGCGTAGACCACCAGGTACCACTCGTTGACCGCACCCGGATGAACGCCGGCCAGCAACGCAAAGTTCCCCGTCACCATCAGTCTCTGAATGTGATGGGCATAGGCGTTCTCTCGGGTCTGGGACACCGCCTCGGACAGACAGACCATCTCGGTCTCGCCGGTCCAGTAGAAGGACGGTAGGTCCCGCTGAGCGTCGAAGAAATTGCCCTCCGCGTAGTCCGGCATCTTCAGCCAATAGAGGCCCCGAACGAACTCCCGCCACCCCAGGACCTGACGAATGAAACCTTCGACGGCGTTAAGGGGGGCTTCGCCCTCCCGCCAAGCGCGCTCCACCCGCGCACAGACCGCGTGGGGGTCGAGGAGACCGGCGTTGAGGTACTGCGAGACGACCGAGTGAAACAGCGTCGCTTCACCGTAGGCCAAAGCGTCCTGATAGTCGCCGAAGTTCGGTAAACGCTCCTGCACGAAGGCCTCGAAGGCTGCCTCCGCCTGCTCGGCCGTAACGGCGAACCAGAAGGGCTGCAGACTGCCGAAGTGCTCCGGGAACCGCGCGGCGACGAGCTCCAGAACCTCTGACGTGATGTCGTCGGGAGAGACTCGAAGAACGTCGGGTACCGGCAGGTCGCCGGGTAAGGCCTTGCGGTTGTCCTGATCGAAATTCCACTTCCCGCCCTCGGGCTCGCCGCCGGCATCGATCAGGAAGCCGGTCCGCCGCCGCATCTCGCGATAGAAGTACTCCATCCGCAAGGACTTGCGGCCCTCGGCCCAGTCGGCGAAAGCCGCCGGGGTGCAGAAGAAGCGACCGTCTTCGCGGATTTCCACCGGGATCCCCAGATCCGCTTCCCAGTCGCGCATGCCCTCGCGGACCCGCCATTCGCCGGGTTCCGTCACCACCAGCCTCTCCGGGCCATGACGCGCGATGGCGCGCAGAACTTCGCCGTGGAAACTGCCGCTGTTGTCGGGATCGTCCAGCGAAACGTAGTCGACCGCCACGCCCTCACCTCTCAGAGCCTCCGCAAAGTGGCGCATGGCGGAGAAGAGGAAGGCGATCTTCTTCTTGTGGTGACGGACGTAGGTCGCCTCCTCCCAAACCTCGACCAGCAAGACGCGATCGCGGTCGGGGTCGAGGTCGGACAGGGAAGAAAGGCCGCGGCTCAGCTGATCGCCGAGGACAAGGCGCAGCGTTGCAGTCGGCATAGGTGCGAAGAAAACCTAGCGGTCGTTCTGATTGTTCAGCAGCGAGTTCTCGCGTTCCTCCTCCTGGCCGGCAAAGAAACTGACCCGCTCCAGGTCCTCGGGGATGCCGCCTCGGAAATACTCGATCTGCTCGCCGTTGATCTCGAACGCGGTCTTCACCCACTCATTGTTGGCGTCGTACCAGATATCGAGATCGAGATCGCCGCTCATACGGTAGTGACGTGCCTCGATGACCTCTCCATCGACCCACACGTCCGACGGTCCGACCAGCTCGGTCGAGACCTCCCGAACCTGGCCTTTCTGGGTGTCCAGCAGGCGTTCGGCCTCCACCATGTCGTAGTTCCAGTAACTGGTGGTTAGAAGCGACGTCGGCACCACCTCCTTACCGTCCTTGGTCTCGATCCGCATGCCCTCCGGCGTCTGTTGGGCACGCACGAAGTAGTCGTCACCGTCGTCGTTGGTCTCCGCCACCAGACTGACGAGTTGTCCGTCGCGCCAGATCTCTCGGTTCTCGTGGCTGTATCGGAAGAAGGTGAAGGGTCCGACTGTGACCTCCAGATCGATGGTAACCAGCACTTCCAGTTGGCCGTCACGCTCCGTAAAGCTCAGGCGATGCTCGCCCAACGGAGAATCGCCACGCAGAACACGGAAGTCGAGACCGCCGTCCGTCGGGATGGACGCGACCGCCGGAAGGCATAGGGCAGCGGCAAGGCCACCCACAATCGCCGTGCGCAGGAGCAGAGGTCTTTTCAGGGTCATAACGTCCTCGTTCTCGAAGCCATCGGAGCGGACGACAGATCCGCGTGACGGGGGATCTGCGTGACAGGGGATCCGCGTGACAAGGGCGCTCGCTGGCCCAATCACCTCTCATATAGGAAGTGATACGTAAGACTCAGCCGAGTGGATGATCATCATGGTTAAGAAAGTCTGAAATCGCCTGAAAAACTGCGGAGCGATCCGAGTCCGACCGTCCGAATCCGGCGGCATGACCGGACAGGCTTTCGATCACCTGGACGCGTGCCTGCGGGAAAGCCGCCGCCTCGGCTATGACTTGTTCCGGCGTGAAGTAGGCGTCGCTGGCAGACGGCAGGAAAAGGATCGGCAGACGCGCCGCGGCGGCGGCCGAAGCGAAATCCCCTCCCGCCCCTGCGATGTCATGAGCCCGCCAAGTGCGTAGGTGGCAGATCAGGTCATTGGCATCGCGATCATGGTAGCGGCGGCGCCACTTCGCGAGAAAGCCCTCCAGGTCGCCGGCAGCGGTATCCTCGTACTCGAGATAATGGCCGAGGCGGAAGAAGTCCGGAGACAGGGCCCAGGGCGCCCAGGTTTCGGACAGGCGCGACAGCCCCTCGAGCGGCGGTGCGTCGTAGCGGCCGGCCGCGAAGGCGGGATCGGCGGTCAGGGCCCGCTCCAGGCTGTGCAGGAAGAGCTGCTGGTGCAGGCCGGCACGAGCCGATCCGACCAGAACGACCGCCCGGGCCACCCGATCGGGATGGCTGACCGCCCACTGCAGCGCCTGCTGCCCGCCCATGCTGGCCCCGACGACGGCCCCGAGGCGCCCCACACCAAGATGATCGAGTAGCCGGGCCTGAAGCGCGACGTTGTCGCGAATTGTCACCGGCGGAAAGTCGGGACCGTCGAACGGCGGCGGCGTGTTGGAGGGAGACGACGAGCGGCCGTTACCCAGCAGCTCCGTCCGGATCAGCCAGTGGCGCGTCGGATCCAACGGTCGGCCGGGTCCGACCAGATAGTCCAGGTCGGCGGGCGTCTGCGCAAAGGCCGTACAGGTCAGGATCGGCAGGCCTTCGCCGACCCGTCCGTGGCTCCGGTAGGCCAGTCGGGCGCGTGGCAGCCGCTGGCCGCCGACCAGCGGCCAATCGGTCTCCTCGAAGACCTCGTAGGGCGGAGGAGCAGCGGCAGTCATCCTAACAATCCTACAGTTGTGCGGCCGACGGCGGCCTCATAGCCTAGCGGCCCCGAAGACTGAAGCCGGATCGCCAAAGGTGCGCCATGAAGCCTTATGATGCCAAACCGCTCCCGCCACGCGATCCGGATCTGCGCGCGGAGGACAATCACTACTGGAGCTATCACAGTCTCGAGAGTCTGCTGGCCTGCAAACAACCGATCACGGCTTCCCAGGACGAAGATCTCTTCATCGCGATCCACCAGATCTGCGAGCTGGCCTTTCATCAGATGATCCTGGACTTGGAGCGCACCCTGGACGCCCTCGCCGTCCCGGAGCGCGACGAAGCGGTCTACTTCCTGAAGAGGGTCAACAAGCTGTGGCGAACGGTCAACGCCACCATGCCGATCCTGGGCGGCCTGCGTGCCTTTGCCGAGTTTCGTACCTCGATCGGCCCGACCAGCGGCTTCCAGTCGTTCCAGTTTCGCCAACTGGAAATCATGAGCGGCGTTCCGCGCTACTGGCAGGGCGGCACCGCAGACGCGTCCGGGGCGGTTCATATCGCCGAGAGCGAGTTCGAGAGGCGCTACGGCGCACAGGTGAGTAACTGGCTGGAGCGCTACCGGCATCACGGGCTCGCCCACTACTATCGGCGGCTGCTGGAGAATGCACCCGCCGAGGAGGTCTCCGCCGCCCTGGCGGAGCTGCGCCGGGACGAGGCCACGGCGGCCTTGCTGGCCGAATTCGCCGCCTACGACCGCCATCAACTGCAGTTTCATCGCGCGCATCTGCAGCTAGCGACGCGGCAGCTCGAGATCGTCGGCGTCGAGGTCGGCACAGGCGGCACCTCCTTCCGGGACTACCTCCAGACCTACGACAAGACCTTAGCGCCCCTGTTTCCGGGGCTTACGTCCGGGGCTGCCGAGGTCGAGGCATGACCCAAGCGTCCGAAGACTTCGGCGCCTTCGTCGCGGGACCGCGACGTGCCATCAAGGGGCAGGCGGGCGGCCCGCTGACGGGCCTGACCTTCGTCGCCAAGGATCTCTACGACACGGCCGGCGACGTGACCGGTGGCGGCAATCCCGATTGGGCAGCCAGTCATCCGCCCGCCGAGCGAAGCGCGAGCCTGATCGAAACCCTGCTCGCGGCCGGTGCGGATCTGATCGGTAAGACCCATACGGACGAGCTGTCGCGCGGAATCTTCGGGTTGAACGCCCACTACGGCACGCCGATCAATCCAGCCGCTCCGGACCGCCTTCCCGGTGGCTCCTCAAGCGGCTCGGCAGCTGCCGTCGCCGGCGGCCTGGCCGACATCGGGCTCGGCACCGACACCGGCGGCTCGGTGCGCGTACCGGCAGCCTACTGCGGCCTCTACGGACTGCGCTGCAGCCACGGCCGTCTGCAGTTCGAGGGTGTGCTGCCGCAGGCCCCCAGCTTCGACACGCTGGGCTGGATGACCCGGGATGCGAAAACTCTGCGCAGAACGACAGAGACCGTGTTCGGAAGCGGCGAGGCCAAGTCCTTCAAGCTGTTGCTGCCGGAGGACGCCTGGGCCGTCGTGAGCGAGGAAACGCGGCAGGCGCTCCAACCGCATCTCGACAAGCTGATGCAGGCCGCGACGGAGGTCGAGCGGAGAACGCTTGCCGACGAGGGCCTCACGGTCTGGCGCGACCGTCAGATCGCGCTGCAGCAACGCGAGGCCTGGGCGACCTTGCAAAGCTGGATCCTGGAGACGAACCCGCGCTTCGCCTACAACGTCGCCGCAAACTTCGCGGCCGGTGCCGGACTGGATCCGCAGGTCCACGAAGCCGCCGTCCATGGCTGGCCCGCGATGCGCAGCGCCGTGCTGGAATGCCTGGACGAAGAGAGCCTGCTCTGTTTGCCGACCGTTCCCGATCCGGCCCCGAAACGCAGCGCCTCCGCGACCGAAGCCTACCGCGACTGGCCGCGAATCGCGCAACTGACCTGCATCGCCGGCCTGTCTGGAGCGCCGCAGGTCACAATGCCGGCCGGCAGGGTCACGGGCGGCCCGGTCGGACTGTCTCTCATCGCGGAACCAGGCCGCGACAGCGACTTGGCAGCTCTTGCGGAACACCTTTCGGATTGACGCAGCGCATACGTCCGACTTTCCCCGAACCAAATGAAATATGACAGTTTTATTTATATTTGATGAACTAGATAAGTAACATGGAGTTCGTACACAGTTAAACTTGACTCATCTCAATGCTTTTGCGCATTGCAACTTGCAGATTACCGCCCACGACCAAGCTTTGGACATCAGGGAGGAGGTTCGGTCATGGCGGTGCGAGATCTCTTCGGAATCGCTCGCGGACCCTCTCTGGACCGCCGCCGGTTTCTGCTAGCCGGCGGTGCGGCAGCCGCCTGTGCAGCCAGCAGCCTCAAGCCGAGCTTCGCTCTGCCGAACGATAGGGAACTTCTGACCTCCAGCCACTGGGGCGCGTTTCGCGCGCGCGTCGTCGACGGGCGGCTGGTCTCGGTCGCGCCCTTCGAGCGAGACCCCTTCCCCACGGCAATGATCCAGAACTTCCCAGCGATCCTCTACGACAAGTCCCGGATCGCCAAGCCGATGGCCCGCAAGTCCTGGCTAGAGAAGCGCGAGAAGTCCGACGGCGCGGATCGCGGCAAGGAAGCCTTCGTCGAGCTGGACTGGGATCAGGCGCTCGACATCGCCGCCGAGGAGATGCAGCGCGTAAAGGCCGCTTACGGTAACGAGTCCTTCTACGCGGCCAGCTACGGCTGGGCCTCGGGCGGCCGCTTCCACGCCTGCGACGAGATGACGAACCGGCTCTATGCGCTGCACGGCGGCTACGTCGACGATCTGACCAACTACTCCTTCGGCGCGGGCATGGTGCTGCTGCCCCATCTGCTCGGCAGCAATCAGGCGATCGGCGGCCCCTTCACCACCTGGCCGTCGCTGGTCCGGCATACGAAGCTGATCGTCATGTTCGGCGGCGCGACCTTCAAGAACGCACAGGTTACCTGGGGCGGCAGCGGCGAGCACACGACGGAAAAATGGCTGCGCCAGTGCCAGGCCGCCGGGATCGAGATGATCGCCATCAACCCGGTGCGCGAAGACGAAGTCGGCGTGCTCGGCATGGAATGGCGCCCGATCCGGCCGAACAGCGACATCGCGCTGATGCTGGCGCTCTGTCACACGCTGCTGACCGAGCACCTGGCCGATCTCGCCTTCGTAGAGCGCTACACCGTCGGCTTCGAGCGCGCGCGGCCCTACCTGCTGGGCGAGAGCGACGGTCAGCCGAAGGACGCAGACTGGGCGGCCGAGCTGACCGAGGTGCCGGCCGACTGGATCCGCGATCTTGCTCGCAAGATGGCGGCGCGGCGGACCATGATTATGACCGCCTGGTCCCTGCAGCGGGCGCGCTACGGCGAACAGCCCTGGTGGGGCACGGTCCTGCTGGCGGCCCTGCTCGGGCAGATCGGCCTGCCTGGCGGAGGCTTCGGCTTCAGCTACACCTCGATCAACGGCTATGCCTTTCCGCCCAATAACGTCAGCGTTCCAGGCTTTTCGCGCGGTCGCAATCCGGTCAAGCTGCGCATCCCGGTGGCGCGCATCGCCGACATGCTGCTGCAGCCCGGTCAGCCGTTCGAATTCAACGGTCGGCGGATGTCCTACCCCGACATACGCATGATCCACTGGGCCGGCGGCAACCCCTTCCACCACCATCAGGACCTGAACCGGCTGACCCGCGCCTGGGCCAAGCCGGAGACGGTCATCGTGCAAGAGCCCTGGTGGACCCCGACCGCGCGGCGCGCCGACCTGGTGCTGCCGGCGACGACAACGATGGAGCGCAACGACATCGGCGCCAGCCCGCGCGATCGCTACATCTTCGCCATGCCGCAGCTCGTGGCGCCGGTCGGCGAGGCGCGCAACGACTTCGACATCTACGCCGATCTTGCGGAGCGGCTGGGCTACCGCGCCGACTTTACGGAGAACCGGGACGAGATGGGCTGGCTGCGGCACCTCTACGGCCGGGCGCGCGAACGGGCGGTTGCCGAGGGACTGGTGCTGCCCGACTTCGAAACCTTCTGGGAAGACGGCCTAGTCGTCATGCCGCGCCCGGAAGACCAGTATGTCTATCTGGCGGACTTTCGAGCCGATCCAGAGGCCAACGCCCTGCGGACCCCCAGTGGCCGCATCGAGCTCTTCTCGGAGAAGATCGCGGCGATGGGATACGACGACTGCCCCGGTCAGGCCACTTGGCTGGAGCCTGAGGAATGGCTAGGCAGGGCCAACGAGGACACGCCACTGCACTTGATCTCCAGTCATCCGCAGCACCGTCTGCACAGTCAGATGGACAACGGCCCGCTGGCGCGCGCCAGCAAGATCCAGGGGCGCGAGCCGTTGTGGCTGCACCCCGACGACGCGTCGGAACGTGGTCTTGAGACAGGCGACGTGGCGCGGCTTTTCAATGCGCGAGGGGCCTGCCAGGTCGGCGTCATCGTCAGCGACCGCGTCCGGCCGGGTGTCGCGATGATCCACGAGGGCGCCTGGATCGATCCGTTGGAGCCGGGCGTCCCGGGGTCCCTCGACAAGCACGGGAACCCGAATCTCGTGACCTGGGACATCGGCAGTTCACGCTTGAGCCAAGCCTGTGCCGCGCAGAGCGCGCTTGTCCAGATCGAGAAAACCGACGGGCCGCTGCCGGACATCACCGCCTACGATCCCCCCGAAGTCGCCTGACACGCCCGAGAGAGCCCAACGATGACAGACCGTGAGACCGACGGCGGCGGCCCGACGCGCCGTGCCCTGCTGCGCAGCCTGGTGATCGTCACAGCCGCCCTACCGATTCTGGCCATCCGCGGCCCCAGCGTCGCCATCGCAGCCAAGCTGAAGCGTTATCGCTGCCCGGAGACAGAGTGCGGCTACCTCTTCGATCCCAAGATCGGTGTGCCGGAGCACGACATCCCGCCAGGGGTCGCCTTCGCGGATCTGCCCGACGATTGGGAGTGCCCGGAATGCGGGGCTCCGAAGTACCTCTGGTAGATCCGGTCGCGATCGGCAAAGCCCCGGCCAAAAGGTCGCAAGGACCGCTGGGACATTACAAACAGTGAGATCTCCGGGGATAATCGCGGCTCAACTCTGTGTTGACCAAACAATTGCGCACAAATGAAGGCGGAACTTCACAGAGCCGTAACAGAACCGTCAAACCTGCCGCGTACCTCTCCTTCCAAGGCCAAGCCCTGAACGCTCGGCCGCCCGTCATGTATCAAACAACGAGCGCCGCGGTGAACGCCGCGCGCGCCCTTTCGGGAGAGGTCATTCCATGAAGAACAGCGATCTGTCGCGCTATTCCTGCCGCGCGGAGGCCTACGAAGCTTCCGAAGACACCCCCTCCAACCGCTCGGACAGGCCGACCATCGGCGACGTCATCAACCGCCGCTTCGGCCGCCGCGACGTCCTGAAGGGCGCCTTGGGCGTCGCCGCCATCGGCGCGGTCGCCGGCAGCGGTTTGGCTGCCCTGGGCGGCAAGAAGGCACTAGCTGCCTCCGCCTCCTTCAACTTCAGCGAAATCTCCCATGGTGTCGACGAGACGCACCACGTCGCGCCCGGCTACAGCGCCGAGGTTCTGATCCGCTGGGGCGATCCGGTTCTGGCCGATGCGCCAGAGTTCGATCCGATGAGTCAGACGGCTGCCGCTCAGGCGCAGCAGTTCGGCTACAACAACGACTACGTCGGCTACATCGGCCTGCCCTTCGGCTCGGACAACGCCGAGCGCGGTCTGCTCTGCGTCAATCACGAATACACCAACGAGGAGGTGATGTTCCCGGGCCTGGGCAAGCAGGACGGCGACGCCGAGTTCGCCGGCATGACCAAGGACCTGGTCGAGGTGGAGATGGCCGCGCACGGCGGCTCCATCCTGGAGATCGAGAAGGTGGACGGCGCCTGGAACGTGGTTTCGGGCAGCGACTACGCCCGCCGCATCACCGCGCTCGAGACCGAGATGGACCTGACCGGGCCGGCCGCGGGTCACGACCTGATGAAGACCTCCGTCGACTCAGGCGGCACCCGGGTCGTCGGCACGATCAACAACTGCGCCGGCGGCATCACCCCCTGGGGCACCTACCTGATGGCGGAAGAGAACTTCCACGGCTACTTCTGGGGCGACGTCGAGGGTCATCCGCAGCAGGCCGCCCTGGAGCGCTACGGCGTACCCGGCGCCTGGTATGCCTGGGGCAAGTTCCACGACCGCTTCGACATCACCAAGGAGCCGAACGAAAGCAACCGTTTCGGCTGGATCGTCGAGGTCGACCCCCTCGACCCGACCTCGACGCCGAAGAAGCGCACCGCGCTCGGCCGCTTCAAGCATGAGGGCGGCGAGTCGATCGTCAACGGGGACGGCCGCATCGTGGTCTACATGGGCGACGATCAGCGCTTCGACTATCTCTACAAGTTCGTTAGCGCCGGGACCTACAACCCTGACGACCGTGCTGCCAACATGGACCTGCTGGACGAGGGCACGCTCTACGTGGCGCGCTTCGATGCGGGCGGCACCGTCGCCTGGCTGCCACTGGTCCAGGGCGAAGGACCGCTGACGGCCGAGAACGGCTTCCCCGATCAGGCCACCGTGGTCATCAACGCCCGCCTGGCCGCCGACGCCCTGGGCGCCACGCCGATGGACCGGCCCGAGGACGTCGAGGCCAACCCGGCGACCGACAAGATCTACGTCATGCTGACCAACAACAGCCGTCGGACCGCCGAGCAGGTGGATGCAGCCAACCCCCGCGCCGAGAACCGCTTCGGTCAGATCGTCGAGATCACGGCCGCCAACGGCGACCACGCCTCCACCGAGGACACCTGGGACATGCTTGTCGTCTGCGGCGATCCCGCGGACGGCGAGGTCGGCGCCATGTGGAACCCGGCGACGACGGAGAACGGCTGGTTCGCCTCTCCGGACAACTGCGCGGTCGACAACCAGGGACGTCTCTGGATCACCACGGACCAGGGCAGCGGCTGGTCGCTCAGCGGCACCGCCGACGGCGTCTGGGCGATGGAAACAGAGGGCGACCTGCGCGGCACCGGCAAGATGTTCTTCCGCGTGCCCGTGGGTGCCGAGATGTGCGGGCCGAAGTTTACGCCCGACGACACCACGCTGTTTGTCGCGGTTCAGCATCCGGCCACCGACGGTACCAAGGCCTACCCGGGCTTCGAACGGAACTCGACCTTCGAGGATCCCGCCACGCGCTGGCCGGACTTCCAGGAGGGCATGCCCCCGCGTCCCTCCGTGGTGACCATCACCAAAGACGACGGCGGCAAGATCGGCGTCTGATCGCGACCGCAAACTTGCCACTGCAGACGGGCGGCGAGGTATCCTCGCCGCCCGTTTTCCGTTCACCCTTATCCCATTTCCCAGCTTTCCTTAGACCGCCGCCACTGCGATATGTTTCTGCAGTCGAAATCTACCTAAGGGAGCAGCCTAGGCATGAACCTTGCGGAATCCCTCTTGCACGCCCTGAAGGACCATGGCGCCCGCGAGATCTTCGGCATTCCGGGCGACTTCGCCCTGCCCTTCTTCAAGGCGGTGGAGCAGACGGGCATCCTTCCGCTCTACACCTTCAGTCACGAACCGGCGGTTGGCTTCGCCGCCGACTCCGCGGCGCGCTTCGGCAGCCGGCTGGGTGTGGCGGCGGTGACCTACGGTGCCGGCGCCTTCAATCTGGTCAATCCCGTCGCCTGCGCCTTGGCCGAACGCTCGCCGCTGGTGGTGATCTCCGGCGCGCCGGGCCGGGCCGAACGGACCTCCGGCCTGTTGCTGCATCATCAGGCCAAGACCCTGGACAGCCAGTTCCGGGTGATGGCCGAGTTGACCTGCGATCAGGCGGTGCTGGACGATCCCGCCACGGCGCCAGCGGAGATCGCCCGGGTGCTGCGGTCAGCGGTCGAGCAGTCGATGCCGGTCTATCTGGAGGTGCCGCGCGATCTGGTCTTCGCGGAAACGGCGCCGACCGAGGCCCTGCCGGTCACGCCGACCGATGCCGAGGCGCTGGCCGAATGCGCCGACGAGATCCTGGACCGTCTGGCCAAGGCCGAGCGGCCGGCCCTGATGGTGGGGGTGGAGACCCGCCGCTTCGGACTGGAGGACAAGGTGGCCCGCCTGGCCGAGACGCTTGGGCTGCCCGTTGTGACCTCCTTCATGGGGCGCGGCCTGCTCGCCGAGACGCCGGCACAACCTCTAGGAACCTATCTGGGCGCGGCGGGACGGCCCGAAATCAGCGAGCTGGTCGAGACCTCGGACGGGCTGCTGCTGCTGGGCGTCATCCTCTGCGACACCAACTTCGGCGTCTCCGAAAAGCAGATCAATCTCGGCACGGCGATGCATGCCCTAGGTCGCGAGGTTCGGGTCAGCCGGCACGTTTACGGCGACGTCCCCCTGGAGGCCCTGGTCGAGGCACTGCTGGAGCGCGCCACGCCGGTGAACGCGCAGCGCGGCCAGCCGATTGCCGCCGCCAGCTATCCCGCCATGCTCGAAAGCACGGACGAGGCGGTTCAGCCGACAGACATCGCACGGGCGGTCAACGACCTGATGCGCCAGCACGGTCCTCTCCCGATCGTCAGCGATGTAGGCGATTGCCTTTTCACCGCGATGGAGATGGAAAACACCGAGCTGGCGGCCAACGGCTACTACGCGGGCATGGGCTTCGGCGTACCGGGTGGCTTGGGCGGTCAGGCCGCGAGCGGCAAGCGGACGCTCATCCTGGTCGGCGACGGCGCCTTTCAGATGACGGGCTGGGAGCTGGGTAACTGCCGGCGCTACGGCTGGGACCCCATCGTCATCGTCTACAACAACGAAAGCTGGGAGATGCTGCGCGCCTTCCAACCCGAGTCCGACTTCAACGACCTGTCCGACTGGCGCTTCGCCGAGATGGCCGGGCCGCTCGGCGGCGACGGTGTGCGGGTCCGCACCAAGGCAGACCTCAAGGCCGCCCTGGACAAGGCGATGACGACGCGCGGCCGCTTCCAGCTCATCGAGGTCATGCTGGAGCGCGGCGCCATGTCGGACACCCTCTCGCGCTTCGTCGCAGGGGTGAAGAAGGGTCGCGGGCAGCAGTAGCGGGCGGCGACGCCCCGCCCGCGCTATGCCCTACCGGCTTCGAGCGACCGCTCCAGGCCCTGCAGGAAGGTCTCGATCATCAGGTCGTAGATCTGGCCCGGTTCCTGGTCGGCGAAGGTCGCGGCCAGACGGGTCGTCGCCGGAAAGTCGGCAGCGTCGAGACCGCGCACCTCTTCAAGAATTTCCGCACTCGGCGGCTGCAGCAGGCCCCCCACCTCCGCCGCGGCCAGACCGAGAATGCTGGCGTACCAACCGAAGCAGATATCGACCGTTCGGCGGTCGTCGAAACCCGCGTCGGCCAGCGCCTGATAGATCATCTCGGCATGACGGTAGTCGGCGGGGCCGGTCACCCAGAAGCGCAGAAGCAGCGGAAAGGTGCGCGGGTGGCGCAGCGCCAGCTTGCGGTACTGATGCGCCAAGCCCGCAAGACGCTCGCGCCAAGAGGCCGTAGGGTCGACAGGTTGGAGTTCGGCATTGAGCGCATCGGCCATCGCTCGTTCAAGACCGGCTTTCGATTTGAAGTGATAGAGCACCGCCATGGGATCGCAGCCGACTGCCGCGGCGACCTTGCGAATGCTGAAGCCCGCCTCTCCCTCTTTCTCCAGCAAGGCTATTGCAGACTTAACGATCTCAGCGGGCGCCAGACCTTTGGGGCCGGGCCGCGCGGCCTTCCTCGGCAAGACGAACACCTCCTATTTTCTACTTCGTAGAGACTATAGTTCTTCCCTGAGAAGCTCAACGCTTCTCCGCTGGAGACCGCCGAACACCGCCATAAGCTGCAATGTGAGAGTCGCGGATCAGGGTTCAGAGAGATTGATCCCGGGGTCGCAGAAAGAGGCTTGTTTTTTCTGTATTGTAGAGATTATATTTCTTCATCGTAGAAATAAGATCGCCGCCCCGGCTATCGACAGGAGTGCCGCATGTCCGTTGCAACTGCTCTCGATCTCACACCGCGCCAGAGGTTCCTCAGCATCGCCGCCGTCGTTGCCTCGACCATCGGCGTCGGCATCTCCTACGGGATCGGCTATCCCATCACAGCACTGACCTTCGAACAGTGGGGCGCGCCGACCTGGCTGAACGGTCTGGTAGGGTCCGCACCGGCTTTGGCGATCCTGCTTTGCCTGCCCTTCTTCCCGAAACTGGTCGGCTATCTCGGCACCATCCGCGCCATGGCGCTGGGCTGCGTTCTGGTCGGCAGCGGGTTCCTGCTCATGCCGCTCTTCCCCTCGCCCGAAGCCTGGCTGATCCTGCGCTTCATCATGGGGGCCGGCATTGCCCTGCCCTGGCTGGTCGGCGAGACCTGGATCAACACTGTGGCCGACGACAGGATTCGCGGCCGTATGCTGGCCCTCTACGCGATCGCGCTCTTTAGCGGCTTCGCCGCCGGACCCTTTATCCTGGACCAGGTGGGAATCGTCGGCTGGACGCCCTTCGTGATCGGAGCGGCCGGCATCCTGCTGGCTGTGGTGCCGATCATCGCGGCGGCGGCTCTGGCGCCCAGCATGCCCGAACACCCCGACACGGGCGTCTTCGGGGCCTTTCTGCTGGCACCCGTCGCTATGGTGGCCGGCGTCGTCGGCGGACTGCTCGAACTCGGGCATTTCGCTTTGCTGCCGATCTACGCCCTGCAGAACGGCGCGACCGAGGACCAGGCCCTTCGGCTTCTAACACTCTTCATGGTCGGCGGGATCGCCCTGCAGCTCGTCGTCGGCTGGCTGGCCGACCGGGCCTCGGCACGGGTCGTGCTGATCGGCGGCGCTTTCTTGTTCGCCGCTATTGCCGCGACCTTGCCTCTGACCATCGATCCGGTCTGGCGGGCTGCCGCCGTCTTCGTCATGGGCGGTCTTGGTATCGGCTTCTATACGCTCGGCCTGACCTTCATCGGACAGAAAGTTCCAGTGCGGGATCTGGCGGTCGCCAATGCCGCCTTCCTAATCACCTATCAGGTGGGCGCCATGGTTGGTCCGTCCGTCGGCGGCGTCGCCATGGGCGTCTGGCAACCGCACGGCTTCGTCGTCGCGATGGTCTCGGCCGCGCTGGTCGGCGCTCTGGCGATGGCCCTGGTCGGGCGTCGCAGACAAGGCGCCTAGAACACCATCACCCTTGATGTGAGCGGCATAGCTCGCATCGGAGGCATGAATCCTACTCTAGTGGGCCGTCTCGCGCAGGATGTAGCGATGGCCGTCGTAGCGGCTGAAAAAGCGGCCCAGCTCCGGGTGGTCGATCTGCGTCTTGTCCGGATGGGGCTGTAGGTGCCGCTCGGCCACGTAGGTAACGTGCTGGGCACCATCGACCAGCACATGATACCAAGGCTTGTCCTTGGGCGGACGCGAGCGGGCCACCTGGTCGTACCACTCTTCCGTCAGGCCGAAGACGGGGTCGACGTCGACCACCACGCCCCTATAGCCGAACTTCACGTGATTGACGATTTCGCCGATCATGAAGAGTGGCCGGCTTGGGCTCATCGCCCCTCGCCGCCGTCACCAAGACGCCGGGAGAAGTTGCGCAGCATCCGCCCGGCGCGATAAGCGGCCGGTTTGTCTGTCTGCTGAGCCCAGTCGGCACGAACCTCTCCGTAAGCCTGTCCCGCCCGACGCGCGGCCTCGACGGCGCGGGGTCGCACTTCGGTCTGGATGAACTTCTCAGCCTTGGCGCGCGTGCGTTCGTCGGAGGCAAGACGGCGCGCGGCCGACCAAAAAAGGCTGCGCAGGATCATTGCAGTCTCGTCGATTCAGGATGCAGTTGCTGTCATACAGGGCACATGTCGGCAGAGGCGGCGTCGGATCAAGGTCTAAGCATACAGGGACCGCCCTTTTCCCGCCACAGAACTCCGGCTATCTTCTGCTCATGACAATGCAACGCCCCTCTCGACGCCAGCTGCTCGCCGGCCTGGCCGGCGGAGCCATCGCTCTGCCGTCCGGCGCGCGCGCGTTCTCGGTCGAACCTCTGGACGCTGGGTCCGCCGAGATCTACCGCAATGCTTGTACGGCGCGAAACCCACTGTTTCACGACGACCTGGTGAAGGAAGTTGTGACGCTGCTCGACAGCGAAGGAGTCGCGACGACACCGGACGCCGTGCGGCAGGCCTTGAGTCGGCTGTCCTGCCCCTATTGCGGCTGCAATCTGGCCGAGGCCACGGATCTGAGCGACAGCGCACCGAAGTCATGACGGAGGCGCAGCACCGCCAGCCATCGGAGACGCAGGGCGGGCTGAAGAAGATGACAGCACACAGTCCCAAAGGCTGTCACCAGGCGCTCGACGACATGCTGACAGCGGCAGAGGCGCTCTGCGTAAAACGCGGCCGGCAGTTGACGACTCTTCGCCGGCGCGTGCTGGAACTGATCGCCGAACAGAATCACCCGGTCGGAGCTTACGAACTGATCGACCGCCTGACGGGCGAACGCGGACGTACGGCCCCGCCGACCGTTTATCGCGCCCTGGAATTCCTGCAGACGGAAGGGTTGGTTCACCGCATCGAAAGCCTGAACGCCTTCGTCGCCTGCCCCCATCCGGACCGCCCCCACGCAACCCAGTTCTTAATCTGCAAGGCCTGCGGAGCAACGGACGAACTGCACGACCCTGGGGTCGCTGGGACAATCGCCGAACATGCCGCGCGTTCGGGATTCACCATCGAGCGTCAGGTTGTCGAGGTAACGGGGGTCTGCGCCGTTTGCCAGGCCCCGTCAGAGGCCAGGAGTCCGGCCTGAAAGGCGACGTTTCACCTCTCGAGAAACCTCAAGCTGCCGATTCCAGAGGTTGGACGCCGTTATGCAGCGCCCAGATGGCGGCCTGAGTCCGGTTCGACGCGCCGATCTTGCGTAAGATCGACTTGAGGTGAACCTTGACGGTCGCTTCGGTGATCGAGAGTTGCGCAGCGATCACTTTGTTGGAGTGGCCGGCAACCAAGCAGCGAACGATCTCCATTTCGCGTTCGGACAGTTTGCGAAGGTCGCCGTTGAGCAGAGGCGACGCCGACCGTCCCGCGAAGCTGCGCGGCAGCAGCAGATTGACGAGCTGGCGCGGGAAGACGCGCTCACCCAGCATGACCAGCTCCAGCGAGTTCAGCAGAGCACGGCTGGAGATCGTCTTGAGAAGAAACCCGTCAACGCCGGCCATGAAACAGTGGCGCACAGCATCGACGTCAAAAGTCTCGGCCAGCGTGACGAGGCGAACCTGCGGGCAGATCCGGTGCAGTTCGCCGAGTTTTTCACCGAACGTCTCATCGTCGTCTGGCAGAGAGATGATCGCCAGACTGTAGTCACAGTCCCCGGCCCCTAGTGCGAGAAGATCGTCGATCGCCTCGACGTGACGGGCAACACGGAACTGGGTTCCGCTGAGGATACGCAGAACGCCCTCGCGAAACAGGTTGGTACCGTCGACAAGGGCAATGTCGATCCTCTGATCGGATTCGCTCTTCAAGACGGCAACGCTCGACTCGGGCATAAGACGCTTCTCCTACCTACTGGGAGCTCGCAACGTCCCCCGACGCGCACCTGCCGATCCTGCCAGAAGACACCAATAGTAGAAGGCTACACCAGCCCCTTAGGAGATGGAATAGTTCGTCAGAGGCAGAGACAAGACTAGTTGTAATTTTTCTGTGACAGAAACAAGAGTTCTTGGAGTCGAAGCTTTTGATCTAGATCGAGTCTCGAAGGATCATTGCCCAGTAGCAGCTTTTGACCATCCGGCAGGACAAAAACAACACGCCGGAGCACAGAAAATACACCCGTTCCTCTACTTAACCTGGAGATGTGTCGAGGTTAACGCTTGGCCGCTTCTATAGCGGCCGCGATCATCTTGCGCGCCTCGTCGGCATCGCCCCAGTGGTTGATCTTGACCCACTTGTCGGGCTCCAAGTCTTTGTAGTGTTCGAAGAAGTGCGCGATCTGCTCCAGCAGGATCTCGGGCAACTGGCGGTAGCTTTCGATATCCGTGTGATAGGGGTGCAGCTTGTCGACCGGGACCGCCAAGACCTTCTCGTCCTGGCCAGCTTCGTCCTCCATCACCAACACGCCGACAGGCCGACAGCGGATCACGGCCCCCGGAACGACGGGCGCGGGCCCGGCAACCAACACATCCACGGGATCACCATCGTCGGCCAGCGTATGGGGAACGAAACCGTAGTTGCAGGGGTAGAACATTGCCGTGTGGAGAAAGCGGTCGACGAAGATCGCCCCCGACTCCTTGTCGAATTCGTATTTCACCGGATCGCCGCCGAGGGGCACCTCGATGATGACGTTGATTTCCTGCGGCGGATTGTGACCCACCGAGATCTTCGTAATGTCCATGAGTCCTGTCTCACAGTGTGGGGAGGAAGCGCCCTGGCAGCGCCGGGCAGGCAAACGGTCGGGTCCAAAGACCCATTCGGACAATCGGCCTATGACCGGCCTAGATGACTGCCCCAGACTAGCCCGAGTTTCTAGAGCGGATTGCGGCATTAGGGAATCGCAAAGCGCGTTCGTAGGAAGGCGGTCGATATGCAGAGCTCGACGGCGGCGGCCAAAGCCGATTGCGATCGTCGGAACGTGCCGCCGTGAAATGGCGGCGAATCAGAACCGCAAAGCTTCAAACCGCTATCGAAAAGCGGCAAGCGCCCGGTCTTCGGCGCGGATGCGAACGAGGAGGACCCCGGCATTCAGCAGCGAGAAGATCACGGCCAGCCAGGGCAAGCCGAGTGCGAGAGGCACGACCGCGATTTCCAGGACCACGAGAAGGTAGTTGGGGTGCCGCAGGAAGCGATAGGGACCGCGCCGTACCAGAGGCTCGTCGAAAACGATGATGCGGGTAGTCCAACGTTGCCCGAGGCTGGCCAGGATCCAGAGACGGAAAAGCTGCAGCGCAAGATAGGCAGTCAGCCAGACACCAGAGACCTCCAGGTTCCATCCCACAACCCACAAGACACCGAGCCACGCTGTATGGAGGGCGACGATCAAAGGGTAGTGACCCGGAGCGATCTCGACGGCGCCGCGTTGCAGCAGCCGGCGCGTGTTACGCGCCGACAGACCTAGCTCCAGGATACGCTGCAGCGTGATTACGGCGAGCAGAAGAGCACCCTCAGCCATCGGCATGAACCGGGAGCAAGGCGGCCGTGAAGCCCGGCCCCAAAGCGGTCAGGAGCAGACAGCCGCGAGGTGCCTCGCGCAGAACCTCACGCAACACGAAGAGGACTGTTGGCGAAGACATGTTGCCGTAGCGGCGCAGAACCGAGCGTTCGTGATCCAGCGCGCCCCGCGGCAGCGTCAGCGCCAACTCGAGCGAGCGAATCACCTTGGCACCGCCGGGATGACAGACGAAGCGCGTAATCTGCGACCGATACAACGCGAGACGCAGCAAGCTCGTCTCGACCGCTTCGGCAAGGTGCTGCTCCAGGAACGCGGGGATGGACCGGTCGAAAACCACGCCAAGGCCATCGTCTTGAATGTCCCAGCCCATGATCTCCAGCGTAGCGGGCCAGGTGAACTCGACACCTGCGCCGAGAACGGCGCCGCTCGCCGCGGTGGACAGGCACACGGCCGCCGCGCCGTCGCCGAACAGCATGGTCGCGATCATGTCGGCCTTGCGCGGATTGTCGCGGCGGAAGGAAAGCGTGCAGGCCTCGACGGCCACGAGCAGCACGTTGGAGCCGGGATGGGAGGCAGCCATCCGCCGTGCGATCGACAGACCGCTGACGCCGCCAGCGCAACCGAGCCCGAAGACCGGGACTCGCGTCACGTCTCGCCGCAATCCCAGTGCCTCCAGAACCTGAGCGTCCAGGCTGGGGGTGACGATACCGGTGGTGGAAACGGTCACGACACAATCGACATCCTCGGGCCGGAGGGAGGCCTCGGCCAGGGCCGCAGCGGCGGCCTCGAGAAAGAGTGTGCCCGCGCCCTGCCGGAACAGCGTCATCCGTTCATGCCACCCTCCCGGACGAGCGAACCAATCGAGCGGAGCTACGGAATAGCGCGTGTCGATCCCAGCGCTCGCAAAGCTACGCGCGAGACGGTCGAAGTCGGGTAGGCTGTCGCGCAAGATCGGACCGGCCGCAGACTCCACCTCTCTCTGATCGAGACGGTGCGGTGGCAGCGCGGTACCGATGCCGCCGATCCGCACGGGACTCTCGCCGGCTACAATCTCCGTCGCAGGGATAGAAAAGGGGGCGTTCATTGTCTAGGTCGTGCTCCACCGGTGGCCGAAGAGCTGGTCTGCGGCCGGACTTACCACTGCACCCCAAGTACGTGGGGTGCGGACTCCGGATGTGACTCGTGTCTCACAAGGATGTGTTGGCCGCGTCATGAGGTCTCGGCCTCCGGCAAGCCCCGACCTCGCCCGAGGTAGATCGCCAGCAGTGCCGGGAGAACGCCGAGATCCGCCACCAGTGCCAAACCGATCGTCACAATAGCGAAGGCGGCAAATGCAGCCGTTGCAGGCGACCAGCTGAACAGCGCAGGCGCCAGTCCCACCATCAGAACCACTGTCGTGACGATCAAGACAGGTCCAACCGACCGCGCCGCGACGACGACGGCGTCTGCGGAGGCGTGGAAGCGTCGCGCCTCGAGCGCTGCGGAGGTCATGTGTACTGTGTCGTCGACAGCGATCCCGAGCGCCACGGTCATGGCCAGCGCCGTCGCAAGAGTCAGATCGACTCCCAGCGCGGCAAGCAGGGCACCGACAGCTAGAACAGGGAGAAGATTCGGCAAAAGACAGAGCGGCAGAACCGCGAAGCTGCGAAAGGCCAGCGCCATCAGTGCGGCCGCCCCGACAGCCGCAAGAATGAGACCAAACTGCAAGCGTTCGATGACCGAGGGAGCGGCGCGCGCCGCGAGCACGGAGAAGCCGCTGGCCTTCTGGTCAAAATCGCGTTCCAGTGCGCGACCAGCAACTCTTTCGAGCTCCTCCGCGACCGCGCCGATATCGTCGGTTTCTCGCGCCCAGAGGGTGATCATCGCCGTGGTGCCGTCAGCAGAAACGACGGAGCGGCCAAGCAGAGGCGGAGCTGTCTCGAACAGATGGTTCAGCGTCGCGGAGCCGGCACTGAGTCCCTGCCCCTCCAGCCAGCGGATGACACTGGTCATGGAGAGCACCGGCCGGTCGGGAAAGGTCGCCTCCACGGCGTGATGAACCCGCCGCACCTGAGCAAGCGCCTGCAGCGGTCCACCCTCGAAGGCGCTTGCCCCATCGCCGCCGGCTGCGGAGAAGGAGATCGGCAGGGGAAGTTGAATGGGGTGCAGCCCCCCCAGCTTCTCCTCGACCAGCTGAGCGATACGGTAAGTTTGCGATGAGCTGGGGATCTGTTCGAGCGCGGAGTAGCCCGGGGCGACCCGGCTGCTGCCGTAGCCAGCGAGCAGGACAAGCAGAAGACCGACCACCAAGGCAGCGCGCCGATGCCGCGTCAGCCATCTCGCCAGGGTCGCGGCCTGGGCCTGGAACCAGCGCGCGAGGCGGCTATCGCCCCGTTCGGCTGGAAGCGGACGCCACCCCAGGCGCAGTGCGATGAAAACGGATGCAGGATGGACCAGCATCGCGGCGAGGAAAACGCCGAACACGGCCAGAGCGCCGATCCGGCCGAACTCACGGATCGCGTCCGATCCGGAGACCTCGAACGACAGAAACGCGAGCATGGTCGTGAAGGCCGACAAGGCACAGGCGGGCCCGATCTTCAGGACCGTCGCTCTCAAGGTGACGAAGTCGTAGTCGGTCTCGTGAAGACGCCTGCGCGCATCATAGACGAGATGCATCGAGGTCGCGAAACCGAGCGCCAAAATCAGAAGAGGCAGGTTGTTCAGCAGCGCGGTCATCTGCAGACCGCTCAGTCCGATAGCGCCGTAGGTGGCGGTCACCGTGAAAATCGGAACGCTGGCGATCACGAGCGCATCGACCAGGCGGCCGAGCAGCAAAACCCCGCAAAGAAATCCAATCGCAAGCCCGAAGCCGAGCAACAAGGGCTGCTCGCGTACCAGAGACTCTATCGCCTGGCCGCGCGCGACAGGCAGGCCGCTGAGATGAGCGGTCAGGGAGGGCGGCGCGCTGCCGACCAAATGCGTCACCTCGCCGCGAAGTTGGCGCAGCATCTCTAAATCTCTCGGGTCACCGTGCGGATCGACGGCAATAGCGGCCAGGGAAAGGTCCTGAGACAGCAGCAAGCCCTGACTGAGAGGATGCGCCGCCAGCTCCTCAGGCAGCGGCAGCGGGCGTCTAGCAGTTTCACCTGCTGGAGCCATTTCCAGACCCGGGCCGGCAGCAAGATCCAGCGTCTCGCCAAGATCCGCCAAGGAGAAGACGGTCGCGACGCGATCAACCGAGGGCAATTGCGCAACCCGATCGGCGAAGACCCGAAAGCTGTTCAGGACAGTCGGATCGGCGAAATTGCCCTCGACGATCACGAAGAAGCTGTCGGAGGCGTTTCCGGTCATGGCCAACAGACGGTCGTAGGAATTGGAGACAGCGTTGTCGCCGGAGAAGACTCGCCAAGCATCGTCGACGTAGCGAAGCTGCAGCAAGCCGGCGAGAGAGACCACGAAGAGAGCCAGCGACAGGCCGAGCGCCAGCCAGGGATAGCGCACAGCCAGGAGACCGAGACGCTCGGCACCGAAACCGATCGACCGCATGCTTAGGCGCGATGCTCCTCAACGACCTGGGCATCGCCGAACCGCGGCCCTCTTTCAGATCGCATGTTCTTCCGGCACCACTTTCGGCCTGATAGAGGAAGCATCTAGGGCGCCTCTCGCAGACGTTCCAGCTGCTCGGCGAAGGCCTCGCAGGGATCCACGTCATCGTGACGCGGCGTGAACCAGATGAGATCGTGTCCGCCCTGATCTCCATAGAGTGCGGGTTGGGTCCGGCCCGTCTCGACCTCGCGAAAGGCAACAGAGAGGGTTTCCAGGTCCGGCAAACGTGCGGCGAGGAACCAGGGGACACCGCGGTCCGGACGCGTGTGACCTGCGCCGGCGATCAGCACCGCCGTGTCCCCGCGCTCGAAGGCCTGCAGAAGACTATCAGCCATGGCGGCATCGCGGGCTCGCTGAACCTCGGCCTGCCGGGCAAAAGCCTCGGGCGGCGCGACATCGCAATGAGCGCGCGACAACTCTTCCAGCAGAGATCGCGTGATCTCTTCCGGCCAGGGTCTCTGGAGCGCCCAAAGTTTGCGCAAGCCGTCCGGCAGTCCGCCGGCCCCCGTCTCGGAGATTTGCCGGCGCTTGGCGAGGGGCAGATCGGCGGCCACGATATCCAAACCGTTTTCTAGGGCAACCTCCGCAATCGGCTGATAGATCGACCAGTCTGGCCAGCCGCTGTCCTGCCAGTCCAAGGCCGCGCCCAGTCCGGCGGCCGTGCCGCCCTGCCTCAGGTAGTCCGTTAGCCGACCGCCAAGGTCGCGCGGGATCATCTCGAAGGCCACTGCCGGGCGATGGCCGACGGCAACCATGGCAGACACCATCCAGGCCTGAAGTTGGTGATGATCGGCATTGTCGTGGCGTTCGCCGAGCAGGAGCACATCGGTTTCCGCCAAACGGCGGGAGACCTGCTCGGCAGAGAGGAAGGCTTCGGCCGCAGGATCCCAGATCCTGCCGGTCAGAGGATGATCGCGGAGCAGCGGGCTCTGCCAATCGGGAAGAGGCGTCGCAGCGGCGGCAACGCTGGCGCAGAGGAGCACGAGACCCAGCAAGGCGGCGCGTAAGGGCGCCAGGAACGAGGCACGAGGATTGAGGCTGGATTTCGACATCGTCCGGTAAGCTACCCTAGCAGTTGCAAGTTAACTGTGGCGCAACTCACAGCCTGCAAGACTGCGGCGCTTGTCATAGCGCAGGCGGGTCGAAAAAGAGGCACCCTCGACGGGGCCGCTTTCTCCCCCCACATTGAGGGGCATTCGCGACGCGGCCCGTCGCGTTGAGAACGATGGAGAGACGATCCTGACTCCGGACTCCGGCTTTACCTGGGGCGGTGGCCCGCGCGGCGTGGGAGGGCCAGCCCTTCAGCTCCCCGGAAGCATCAAGCTTTTGCTCGGCGCGATGCTTGTGGGCCATCTCGCCCAGGCGTTACTACCCTTCGAGCAACGCCACTGGCTGGAGGTCACCTTCGCGCTCTGGATGTTTTCCGGCGGAGACTTCCTGCCGCAGCGTGCCTATTCGTTGTTGAGCTACGCCTTCCTGCACGGCGACTGGATGCATCTGATTTTCAACGCCCTCTGGATCGCCATACTGGGCAGCAAGCTGCACGAGGCTCTCGGGACCAAACGCTTTCTCGTTCTTTTCGTCGTCTCCACCGTCTTTGCCGGACTGGTCCAGGTCGCGAGCGCTTGGGGTCAGACCACCTTGACGATCGGGGCGTCCGGCTTCGTCTACGCCCTGGTCGCCTGCATGGCCTATCTCTTCGTTCTGCAACCGACGGACAGCCGGGCGGAACGCCGCAAGAAGCTGATCGTCTTCACCCTCGCCATCGCTCTCATCAACGTCGCCTTCGCCTACGCGGCGGGCGGCTTCGTGACGGCGGGCGATATCGCCTGGCAGGCCCATGCCGGCGGATTTCTAGCCGGGCTAGCGCTCTATCCGCCACTCGCGCGCTCCGCGCTCAGAACCAGGCACGGCGCAGCAGACTGAGACCGATCACGATCAAGAGGCCGAGCACCAGGAGCCGGAAGAGATCCTGCGGAACGCGCCGGCGCAAGCGCTCGCCGAGCTTGACGCCCAACAGCACCGGCGGCACCGCCGCCAGGGAGGCCAGCGCCTCGGCCCAGCCGTAGACTCCATAGACGATCAGAAGACCGTAGAGCGGCAGCGCGCCCACGAAGAAGGCCAGCCCGACGGCGGCAACGAAGGCCTCACGCGGCAGCCTGAGTGCCACCAGAAAAACCACGATCGGAGGCCCGAAGAAGTTGGACAGGCCGCCGAGCACGCCGGCGCCAAAACCAATCGGCGGCGAGAGCCAGAGTTCGCTTCGGGCCGGAAGGTGGAAGCTGGGATTGAGCAGGTTCAGGAGACCGAAGGCGATCACGGCGGAGCCGAGCACGGCGTAGAGGATCTGCTCGTCCAAGGTGACCAAAAGACTGGTACCCAGCACGACACCGGCGATCAGGGTCAGCAGCAGCGGCCAGAAGCGCCGCGCGACGTCGGGCAGTTCCCGGCTGGCAAATGCCTGGTACCCGTTCGTGATCAGAATCGGCAGCGACATGATCGCGATGGCCTGCGGCACGCCGACGAAAAAGGAGAGTGCCGGAATCGTGATCAGCGGCAGACCGATCCCGATCACGCCCTTGACGGTGCCGGCCAGGATCAGGACCGTCATCGAAACGCTCAGGAAAACCGCATCCAGCGGCAAGCCCGCCACGCGCCTAACCCTGGACCAATTGCTTCAGGGGCGTGTCTGGGTCAGCCAGCGCCCGCGGGTCGACGGCCAGGCGCCCCTCAATGATACGCTTGAGGGGCCGCCTGTCCCGCCCGGCATTGACCAGCGCTGCCGTCACGACGCTCCCGCCGACCAGTCCGAAGTGCAGGAAACTTCCGCTCTCCGGATCGCCGCGCAGCAGCTCCTGTTCTACAGGTTGTTTCAAACCGAGGAGCTGCAGGTTGATATCGTACTGATCGCTCCAGAACCACGGCAGGCCGCCGTAAGACTCAGGCCGGCTCATGATGGCCTTGACCGCCGCCTCGGGCGCACGCTCGGCATTCTCCCAGGACTCCAGCCGTAGGGAGCGGCCTAGCCAGGCATCGTCGAAGCGGCTGCAGTCCCCCACCGCATAGACAGCTCCGCCGGCATGGCAGTGACTATCGACGCGAATACCGTCGTCACAGGCCAAGCCGGCCGCCTGCGCCAGTTCAACGTTGGGCTGAGCGCCGACACCGACGATAGCGAGGTCGGCCGCCAGCCGCCGGCCGTCCGAAAGACGCAGGCCCTGCAAGCGGCCTTGTCCCTCAAAGCTTGTTACACCGACGCCCCGATGGATCGTCACACCCTCGCGCTGGTGACGCGCGGCGAGAAAATCCGCGATCTGCTCTGGCAAGGCCCGCTCGAGAAGCCGCGGCCGCGCCTCCAGCAGCGTGACCTTACAGCCGCGCGCCACAGCACTGGCGGCCAGTTCGAGACCGATAAAGCCGCCGCCGACCAGGACGACTTCGGTTCCGGCCTGCAGTCGGGTGGTCACGATCCGGGCGTCGGCTGCGGTGCGAAGGGTCATGATGCCCGGCAACTCCGCGCCCGGACAGTCGAGACGACGCGCCCGGCACCCCGTAGCCAGCACCAGAACATCCCAGTTTTCGCGACCACCGTCGGCCAAGGCGAGCCGTCGCTCCGCAAGGTCGAGCGCCGTCACCTGGCAGGCAAGCCGCAACTCCACGCCATTGGCCTCGTACCAGCCCGGCTCGTAGAGACGTCCGATCAAGGGATCAGCGCCCTTCGTCAAGACATCCTTAGACAGCGGCGGTCGCTCGTAAGGCGGATCGGTTTCCTCGCCGAGGAGAAGAATACGGTCCTGCCAGCCTTGCTTGCGCAACTGCGCGGCAGTCCGGCCGCCAGCTTGGCCGGCCCCGACGATAACAGCGGTCCGAGGTTGCGACATGACGAACAGGGGCACTCCTTCAGTTACGGTCTCACGGCCAGTTGCGGTCCTGGGGTTCTTCGGCGTCTGGCTCTCTGGCTCTCTGGCGCGATCTGGACAGAAGGTCGAAAGGAACGCAAGCACCGTGCTGGCGCCTCCACAACCGCCACGCTATGCTCACTCATTCTCGGCTTCAGGAGCGGTATCCCATGCGCCGATCGCGTTTCGCTCACCTTCTCGCAGCGGCGGTCCTGGCCGCAGGCCCACTTCTTGCCAGCACTCCCGCGGCGGCGGACGTTCTGACCCTGGCCGGAGGCCGCGAGGGCGGCCTTTGGAGTCGGATTGGGTTGGGGCTCGCGCAAGCAGCCGGAAGCGGCACGGCAGACATCACACTGGCCTACATTGCCTCGCAGGACGGTGTGACCAACGCCAAGCTGCTGAGCCAGGGCGGGATCGATCTGGCGCTGGTCCAGCGGGCCGAGTTGGCAGCCGCCCGCGCGGGGGCGCCCCCCTTCGAAACGTCGCTTCCAGGCCTCACTGCCATCGCCAGCCTGGATATGGCAGCGCCACTGCATATCCTCATGCGCCGCTCCACGGTCGATGCGCTCGACATCGAAACGGCCACCGACCTGAGCGAGGCATCCGGCCTCACCTACGGCATGATGCCTCGCGACGGTCTCTCGGCGGAAATCGGGCTGGGCGTTCTCGAAGAACTCGACATCATGGTGCCCGAGACCGAGCGGCAGGCTCGGCTGGTCTTCGCCAGCCTCCGCAGCCAGTTGATCCGTCTACGGCTTGGAGACATCGATGTATTGGTGGCCCCTATCCAGCTTGGCCATGCGGCAGTCGCCGAAGCCGCCGACTCACAAGAGCTGGTGGCGATCCCACTGGACGAACCGCTGCGAGAGGCCTTGGTGGCGCGCTTCGCGGTGATCCCCGACACCATTCCCGCGAACGCCTACAGCTTCGTCGCGAGGCCCACTGCCACCGTTGCCAGCGACCTGGTCCTGGCGGCCAGCGCAGACAGCGGGACCGAGCAGATCGAAGCCTTGACCCGGTCCATCTTCGAAAACCTCGACCAGCTGCGTGCAGTGCATCCGCGCCTGTCGGGGTTGACGGTCCAGCAGCTCGCCTCCATCGCCGATGCCACAGGGGCACCGCCTCTACATCCCGGAGCCGAGACCTACCTGAGAAACGAGGGCTTCATCCAAGAGTCGCAGAGCACCACCAACTAGAGCGCGATCGTGTCAGGTGGAAGCGTTTGGCTTCCGCCTGAGACGTGAGTCTCCCTCTAATCCTTATGACTAGAGACGATCGACGACAGCGGTCAGAGCTGTACGAACAGCTCGTCGCCCTCGACCTTTACGGTAAAGGTCTTCAGATCCTCATCGACCGGTCCTTCTTCGGCCTTGCCAGAGCGAATGTCGAAAATGCCCTGGTGCAGCGGGCACTCGACTTTCCCGTCGTCGACGTAACCGTCAGAGAGCAGAGCGAAGGCATGGGTGCAGACGTTGTGCGTTGCAAAGTACTCGCCGTCGAGATTGTAGATCGCGATGGGCGTGCCTTCGACCTCGACCCCGATCACCTCCCCATCGGTTACCTCCGACGTTTTCGCAACACTATGCCAGGCCATAGATCCCCCAACAGCTGTCGTATACACGGATCGGAATTCGGTTCAGAGACTAGAGCGCGATCTTCACAGGTGGAAGCATTTGGCTTCCACCTGTGAAGATCGCGCTCTAAACCTTTCAATGAGAGTAGCATTCACGCCTTAGGTGGGATCGCCAGAGCGATCCCACCTAAGGCGACTCTGCTCTAGATAAGCGGCGGCTCGCCCGACGCAACGGCCAGTCAACGCTCGGTGTGAATCATATCGGCGCGCCGGGCGGACAGCCGATCGCTTCAGCCGGCTGCCGACTGCTCCAGATTTTCAGCGACCCGATCCAGAAGTTGCAAAAGCTGAGCTGCTTCGGCGTCGTTCAGCCCGAGCTGGGTCGGCGCCTCCAATCGCATCTGCAGCGGCTGCAGGCGTTCTTGCAGGGATTTACCTCGGCGGGTCAGTCGGACCACCCGGCGGCGCTGATCCATGGGGTCCCGTTGGCGCTGCACGAGTCCGCGACGCTCCATCTGGGCGAGAGCGCTGACCGTCGTCGGTTCCATCGTGCCCACGCGCCTGCTGAGCTGGCGTTGAGAAATGCCGTCCTCTTGCCAGAGCGCGCAAAGGAAGTACCACGTACCGAGAGTGACCCCCTCCTCGGCCAATCTGGCCTGCAGAAGACGGTTGTAGGCACGATGAGCATCGCGCAGTTTGGACCCTACACCTTCGCGGCCCGTTCGAAGGTCCGAACCGTCGTCGGAGTCGGGAAGGGTGGAGTTCGGGGTAATGGACACCATTTTAACGGGTTTACTCTATTGTAAGTACAGAAGCAATTGCATCAAAACCATCATTGCGCGATTCAATCAAGGGTTATTAACACTTCTACGCCTGAGTGGCCGAGGTGCCATGAGGGCCTTCTGCGGATCTCAAGACAGTCATGCTTGACGCTTTTGCTCGCCGCTTCATCGACGCTCCGCTGAATGCGGCCGCACGGCGCCTGGCACGGCGCGGGGTCGAGGCGAATGCCCTGACGCTTTCCGGATTTGGCGTCGGGCTGGTCGCCGTCCCGCTGCTCGCCATCGAAGCCTACCTTCCGGCACTGGGCTGCATCCTGTTGAACCGCATCGCGGACGGCCTCGACGGTCCCTTGGCCCGAGCGCGGGGCAAGGCCAGCGATCTCGGCGGTTTCCTGGATATCGTCTGCGACTTCATCTTCTACAGTGCGGTGATCTTCGGCTTCGCGCTCGGCAAACCGGAACAGGCGCTTGCAGCCGCGTTCCTGATCTTCAGTTTCATCGGCACCGGCAGTTCGTTTCTCGCCTACGCCATCGTCGCGGCCAAACGCGGCATCACCACGGACCTACGCGGCCGGAAGTCGCTCTACTATCTTGGTGGTTTGACGGAGGGCACCGAAACCGTGGTGCTGCTGGTCGTCATCTGTCTCTTTCCCGACTGGTTCGCCTGGATCGCCTGGGGTTTCGGAACTGCCTGCTGGCTGACGACCGCCGGCCGGGTCCTGGCAGGCTGGCGCAGCTTTCGCGCATAGTGACGGAAGAGCAGGAAAGCCCCCCATGTCAGCCGAGCGACACGAAAACCCCAAAGCGCACGACTGGACCAGCTTCTACCGAGCGACGGAGGGCGGGTCACCGCGCCACACGCTGCTGACCGCACTCGCCGCGCTGGAAGACAGCGGGCGTCGAGGCTTCGCCGTCGATCTTGGCTGCGGCGCCGGGCGCGACACCTTCGAGCTGTTGAGGCGAGGCTGGCGCGTACTCGCCATCGACGGAGAGCCTGAGGCCTTACAGCGCCTGACCGCAAACGCCGAGGTCTCCGACCCGGCTCGGCTCGAAGTACGCCTCGGGCGTTTCGAGGCGCCCGAACTCACCCTGCCGCGCTGCGATCTCGTAAATGCCAGCTTTTCCCTCCCCTTCTGCGAGCCTCGGGCCTTCGACCGTCTCTGGGGCCGGATCCGGGACGCTCTGAAACCTGGTGGCTGTTTCGCCGGCCAGTTGCTGGGTCAGCGCGATAGCTGGGCTTTGCGCGACGGCGTGACCGCCTTCGACCGAACGGAGCTGCAGAGGCTCTGCGCCGGCTTCGAGGCGATGCTCTGCGAGGAAACCGAGGAGGACTCGCCAACGGCACGCGGCAAGGCGAAGCACTGGCATCTCTACCACCTGGTTCTCCGCAAACCCGAGGACGCGCCGCAATGAAGCGATCGAGACTCGGACGTCTGCTCGTGCTCCCGCTCTTGTTGGTACTGCTCTCCTGTACGGCGCCGGAGCCCGTCCCGACCGATCCCGCAACCGACCTGTTGGTCCAGATCAACGCCTACCGCGAGGCACGGGGCTTACCCGTGGTCAAACGATCGCCAAGCCTCGAAGCCGTCGCGGCCACCCACAACGCCGACATGGCGGCCCGAAGCTACTTCGCGCACGTCGCACCGGATGGCAGGTCTCTGCGGGACCGGCTGGAGACGCAGGGCTATGCCTTCCGTTTCGCGGCGGAAAATCTGGCGAGCGGACAGAGAACACCCAGGGAAGTGCTGCAAGCCTGGCAAGAAAGCCCGGGCCACGACGCCAATCTGCTGACCCCCCGCGTCACCGAGGCGGGCATCGCCTTTTCCGGCAACGCCGGCGGGACGCAGAATGGGCTGTTGTGGACTCTGGTGCTGGCGGCGCCACTGGACTGACGGTACTTCGCGGAGAGACCCGGCGTTTGCCCTGTCGGCAGGGCTCGCCGGCCTTCGATCGGACCGACAACGCGTCAGTGAGCCGCGTGAGGTTTGAGCTGGTAGGTGCCGTTCTTCATGCCTTCGAAGTAGCGCCCCACGTCCGGGTGCGACACGGGCCGCCCGCTGTCGTCCGGGACAAGGTTCTGTTCCGAGACGTAGGCGACGTAGGTCGTCTCCTCGTTCTCGGCGAAGAGGTGATAGAAGGGCTGGTCCTTGCGGGGGCGGACATCCTCGGGGATCGACAGCCACCACTCCTCGGTGTTGTTGAATTCCGGATCGACGTCGAAGATGACCCCACGGAAGGGGTAGAAGCGGTGACGCACCACTTCGCCGATCATGAATTTCGCCCGTGCCGCCGTCATGTCACCAACCCCTCCTCAAGCTCCCTATATGTCGAAGAAATGCTTCGCATTTCAACGGTCGAGCCGCCAAGTAGCACTCGGCGCCGTCCGCGACGCCGCCGACCCTTGTTACATCGGGCGGGGCTGCTATTGTGCGCCCGCTCCTATCGGCGGACGCGCCAGTCCCTCGTCGGCCTGCGGGCAGCAGCACAAGCCCGGCAGACGCCGGCAGACGAGGGAACTCCACCGAAACCCAAGCCGATCTGCGCGAAGCAGCCCTTCAAAGCCCGACACGAGGCCCAAGCGACTATGGACAAAATCAAGGTCAGTAACCCGATCATCGAGCTCGACGGTGACGAGATGACGCGCATCATCTGGGCGTTCATCAAGGACAAGCTGATCCTGCCCTACCTGGACGTCGATCTGCACTACTACGACCTTTCGGTCCAGGAACGCGACCGCACGGAAGACCAGATCACCGTCGATGCCGCCGAGGCCATCAAGACGCACCGCGTCGGCGTGAAGTGTGCGACCATCACGCCCGACGAAGACCGCGTGACGGAATTCGGCCTCAAAAAGATGTGGCGCTCGCCCAACGGGACCATCCGCAACATTCTGGGCGGTACGGTATTCCGCGAACCGATCATCTGCTCCAACGTGCCGCGCTTGGTTCCCGGCTGGACCCAGCCGATCGTGATCGGCCGCCATGCCTTCGGCGATCAGTACCGCGCCACCGATTTCAAGGTGCCCGGCCCCGGCAAGCTGACCATGACCTTCCAGCCCGAGGGCGGCGGCGAAGCCGTCGTCTACGACGTTCACGACTTCCCGTCCGGGGGCGTGGCCATGGGCATGTACAACCATGACGACTCAGTCCGGGGCTTCGCCCGCGCCTGCTTCAACTACGGCCTGCTGCGGCGCTACCCGGTCTATCTCTCGACCAAGAATACGATCCTCAAGGCCTACGACGGCCGCTTCAAGGACCTGTTCCAAGAGGTCTTCGACCAGGAGTTCGCCGACAGTTTCCGCAGCGCCGGCGTCACCTACGAACATCGCCTGATCGACGACATGGTCGCCTCGGCGATGAAGTGGAACGGCGGCTTCGTCTGGGCCTGCAAGAACTATGACGGCGACGTACAGTCGGACACCGTGGCTCAGGGCTTCGGTTCGCTCGGGCTGATGACCTCCGTGCTCATGACGCCCGACGGCAAGACGGTGGAGGCCGAGGCGGCGCACGGCACGGTCACGCGCCATTACCGCCTGCATCAGCAGGGCAAGGAAACCTCGACAAACCCCATCGCCTCGATCTTCGCCTGGACACGTGGCCTGAAGTATCGCGGCACCTTCGACGAGACTCCTGAGGTGGTGAACTTTGCGGAGAAGCTGGAACAGGTCTGCGTCGATACGGTCGAGGCCGGCTTCATGACGAAGGACTTGGCCTTGCTGATCAGCCCGGACCAGACCTGGCTAACCACCAACCAATTCCTAGATAAACTCGACGAAAACCTGCAGACGGCAATGGGATAACCGGAACGATGACGCTGTTCGCTCCCTTGACCCGAAGGCTTGCCGCGCGCAGTGCCCGCGGCATCGCCATCGCGCTCTTTACACTGACCCTCGGAGGACTCATGGCCCCCAACGACGCCAAGGCGCTCGACCCCGAAAACGCGCTCCAGCTGGAACTCGCAAACGGACCCGTCATCATCGAACTGCTGCCGGACGTTGCGCCCCAGCATGTCGAGCGGATCAAGACCCTGGCGCGCCAGGGCTTCTACGACGGGCTCAAGTGGCACCGGGTGATCGAGGGCTTCATGGCGCAAACCGGCGATCCCGGCGGCACCGGTGCCGGCGGCTCGGATCTGCCCGATCTTCAGGCCGAATTCTCGGCGGTTCCCTTCGAAGAAGGCACCTTGGGCATGGCCCGCACGCAGGACCCCAACAGCGCCAACAGCCAGTGGTTCATCGTGTTCGAACGCTCCGACTGGCTGGACAGCCAGTACACCGTCTTCGGCCAGGTGGTCGAAGGGATGGAGAACGTCCATGCCATCAAGAAGGGCGACCGCGCCGCCAACGGCCTGGTACGGGATCCCGACACCATCGTGTCGCTGCGGGTGCTGGCGGACGTTCAATAGAACGGCAAGCCAGGAAACACCGACCGACAAAAGGGGGGCCTCTGCCCCCCTTTTTTCACCGCTACCGTGAGAGGTAGGAGGTCAGCCGGCCAACGCCGCCTCGATCGCCTGTACGGCGTCGGCTGCCTTGGTCCCCTCGGGACCGCCAGCCTGGGCCATGTCCGGCCGGCCGCCGCCGCCCTTGCCGCCGATGGCCGCCGAGCCGGCGCGCACCAGATCGACGGCACTGAGGGTCGAGGTTAGATCGCTGGTTACGCCGACCACCAGAGAAGCCTTGCCCTCGTTGACGGCAATCACCGCAACGACGCCGGAGCCGACCTGCTTCTTCAGATCGTCGGCCATGGGCTTCAGGTCCTTCGGCGGCACATCCTCCAGGACCCGAGCGACCATCTTGACGCCACCGACCTCGCGCACCTCCAGGGCGGCGGCGGCACCTTCGCCGGTCGCCAGCTTCCGGCGAGTTTCGGCCAGTTCGCGTTCCAGCTTGCGGCGTTCCTCGAGCAGGCCGGCGATGCGTTCAGGCAGTTTTCCTGGGGCAACCCGCAGCGCTGCCGAAGCCTCCTCCAACAGGGCCTCCTGGCGTTCCGCCCAAGCCAGAGCCGCCTCTCCGGCCAGGGCTTCGAGACGCCGCACGCCGGACGACAGAGCCGACTCGCCGACAATCTTGAAGAACCCGATATCGCCGGTGCGCCGCACGTGGGTGCCGCCACAGAGCTCGGTGGAGAACTGCCGTTCGCTCGAGTCCGTCGCTTCGGCGCCGCCCATCGAGACGACCCGCACCTCATCGCCGTACTTTTCCCCGAACAGCGCGAGCGCACCGGCCTCGATGGCCTCGTCCGGCGTCATATAGCGGGTCAAAACCTCCGCATTGGCACGCACCCGCGCGTTGACGAGCTGTTCGACGGCCTGGATGTCGTCGGGCGACAGCGGTTTGGGTTGGCTGATGTCGAAGCGCAGACGGTCAGGAGCCACCAGGGAGCCCTTCTGCGTGACGTGTTCGCCGAGCCGGCGCCGCAAAGCTTCGTGCAGCAAATGGGTGGCGGAGTGATGGGCCCGCAACTGCGCACGGCGGGTGCCGTCGACCCGCAGTTCCAGGGCCTGGCCAAGTCTGAGGGTCCCGCGCGTCACCGTGCCATGATGGACATGCAGATCGCCGGCCTGCTTCTGGGTGTCGGAGACAGCGACCTCGATCCCGCCGCCGCCGGCCTCCGCCCCGGCGAAGAGCGCACCGCTATCGCCCATCTGGCCGCCGCTCTCGCCATAGAAAGGCGTTTGATTGAGCAGGATCTGAACGGCGGTCCCGGCCTCCGCCTGCTCGACCTCCTTGCCCTCCACGATCAGGGCCGAAACCACGCCCTCCGCGACCTCGGTATCGTAGCCTAGGAACTCGGTCGCACTCAGTCGGTCGCGCAGATCGAGCCAGAGGCCTTCGGTCGCCGCCTCGCCCGAGCCCGCCCAGGACCGCTTCGCCTGTGCCCGCTGCTGCGCCATCGCGGCATCGTAGCCGGCGATGTCGACCGCCCGATCCTGGCCGCGAAGGATGTCCTGCGTCAGGTCGAGGGGAAACCCGTAGGTATCGTAGAGCTTGAAGGCGATCTCGCCGGACAGGGGAGCGCTCTCCTCCAGCTTCTCCGTTTCTTCTTCCAACAGCTTCAGGCCGCGACCTAGGGTGTCCTTGAAGCGGTTCTCCTCAAGCTTGAGGGTCTCACCGATCAGCGCCTGGGCGCGCCCCAACTCCGGGAAGGCCGCTCCCATCTCCGCGACCAGGTCGGGCACCAGCCGATGCAGCAGGGGCTCTCGGGCGCCGAGCAGATGCGCGTGTCGCATGCCGCGCCGCATGATCCGGCGCAGGACATAGCCGCGCCCCTCGTTCGAGGGCAGCACGCCGTCGGCGATCAGGAAGGCGCTGGCCCGCAGATGATCGGCGATGACTCGGTGAGAGACCGCCTGCGGCCCATCGGCATGGACGCCGGTAGCTTCGGCCGAGGCCGAGATCAGCCGCCGCATCAGGTCGATGTCGTAGTTGTCGTGTTTGCCCTGCAGAACCGCCGCGATCCGCTCCAGCCCCATGCCCGTATCGATCGAAGGGCGGGGCAAGTTCACCCGCTCCTGCCCGGCGATCTGTTCGTACTGCATGAAGACGAGGTTCCAGATTTCGATGAAACGGTCGCCGTCTTCGTCCGGGCTGCCCGGTGGACCGCCCGGAATCCCCTCGCCGTGGTCGAAAAAGATCTCCGAGCAGGGACCGCAGGGACCGGTCTCGCCCATGGACCAGAAGTTGTCGCTCGTCGAGATACGAATGATCCGGGAGTCCGGGAGTCTCGCGATCTTGCGCCAGAGATCGAAAGCCTCCTGATCTTCGGAGAAAACCGTCACCAACAGCCGCTCTTCAGGTAGGCCGAACTCCTTGGTGACCAGATTCCAGGCAAGTTCAATCGCGACGTCCTTGAAGTAATCGCCGAACGAAAAATTGCCCAACATCTCGAAAAAAGTATGATGACGCGCCGTGTAGCCGACGTTGTCCAGGTCGTTGTGCTTACCGCCGGCGCGTACACATTTCTGAGAGGTGACGGCGCGGCTGTAGGGCCGCGTTTCCTGTCCGGTGAAAACGTTCTTGAACTGAACCATGCCGGCATTGGTGAACATCAAGGTCGGATCGTTGCGCGGCACCAGCGGCGAAGAGGTCACGGCCTCGTGGCCGTGGCCGGCGAAGTAGTCGAGAAAAGCCTTGCGAATGTCGTTGGTGCTGGTCATGGCATCTACTTGGGTTCAAAGGGCTTGGCCAACAAGCTGGAAGACTTCCAAACTCGTGGCGGGTCGGACGACAACGGACGCCGGACGGCCTCGGGTTGTAGCTTCCGCGAGGAGGACTGTCCACCGAAGCCAGCCCCGCGTGCCTGTCCGGCGGGGCGCGCGGCGCGCAACCGACAGTGCCTCAGCTTCTTAACGGTTCCGAAGACATCCTCATGCTTCAAGCCCCGCTCTTTAAGTCGTCATCCAAGGAGTTTAGAGTGACGCCTATGCACTCGTATCGCGATTCCCGCCGGCGCTTCGGCAGACTCTTCGCCCTGGCGCCGCTTCTTTTTGCTTGGTTCGCCATGGGCTCGGCCCAGGCACAGGACCAGCCGCAGCCGGAAACCGAGACGTTCCAGGACTGGACGCTGGCCTGTATCCAGTTGGACGACGGCAGCAGAAGCTGCCGCATGCTGCAGAACGTCGGCAACGAGGAAGGCCAGGTGGTCATGCAGGCCGCCGTCATCCTGCTACCCGACGGCAATCCCGGGCTGCTGCTCAACCTTCCGCTCGGGGTATGGATCGCGGACGGCGTCAGCATACAGATCGACGGTGGCGAGCAGCTGGTCGTGCCCTACGCACGCTGCCTTCCGGCGCCCGATCAGTGCCGCGTCGAGCTGATTTTGGACGAAACCCGTTTGGGTCAGCTCCGCGCGGGCACGCAGGTCAACGTCACCTTCTACGATCCTCGCCAGCAACCGATCCGGGCCCGCATTTCCCTACTTGGCTTCACGGCCGCGTTCAACGGCCTGACAAGCTAACGCTTAGCTCGTTACTGACTTTCGAAAGCAGACCGCATCGGCAAACGATCGGGCCAAACGATCGGCGCAAGATGTTCACCAAAGCACTGCGGCCCTCCGGACTCGGACAAAGTCCAAAGGGCCGCAGACTTTTCCGTTGAGACCGACGTTAGCTTTCGGTGGAAGCGTCAGGAGCTGCCTCTCCAGGCCCCTCCAGCATGGCATCGGCCACCAGACCGGCATTGGCGCGGACCGCATGCTCGATCTTGTCCGCGATCTCCGGATTTTCCTTGAGGAAGGTCTTGGCGTTCTCCCGGCCCTGGCCGATCCGCTGACCGTCGGCGGAAAACCAAGCCCCGGACTTCTCCACGACGCCGGCCTGAACGCCCAGGTCGAGCAGCTCGCCCGTCTTGGAAATCCCCTGCCCGTACATGATATCGAACTCGACGACGCGGAACGGCGGAGCCAGCTTGTTCTTGACCACCTTCACCCGTGTCTGATTGCCGACGACGGTATCCCGGTCCTTGATCGCACCGATCCGCCGAATGTCGAGGCGAACCGAGGAGTAGAACTTCAGGGCGTTGCCGCCGGAGGTCGTCTCGGGGCTACCGAACATGACGCCGATCTTCATGCGGATCTGGTTGATGAAGATCACGAGGGTATGGGACTTCGAGATCGAGGAGGTCAGCTTGCGCAAGGCCTGGCTCATCAGCCGCGCCTGCAGTCCGGGCATCTGATCGCCCATCTCGCCTTCCAGTTCGGCACGCGGCACGAGCGCCGCAACGGAGTCGATCACCAGCACGTCGACCGCGCCCGAGCGCACCAGCGTATCGGCAATCTCCAAAGCCTGTTCGCCGGCATCGGGCTGGCTGATCAGCAGCTCGTCGATATCGACGCCAAGTTTCGTCGCGTAACTCGGATCCAAGGCGTGCTCGGCATCGACGAAAGCCGCCGTTCCACCGGCCTTCTGAGCTTCGGCGGCGATGTGCAGCGCCAGCGTGGTCTTGCCCGAGGACTCAGGTCCGTAGATTTCGACGATGCGCCCACGGGGGACGCCGCCGATCCCGAGCGCGATGTCCAAGCCCAGGGAACCCGTCGAAATGGTCGCAATCTCGACCACCTCACGCTGACCGAGCTTCATGACGGAGCCCTTGCCAAAGGCTCGCTCGATCTGGCTGAGGGCCTGATCCAGTGCTTTCGTTTTGTCCACTTTATCCCCGTCGATCAATCGCAAAGCCGACTGGCTCATCGCATTCGCTCCCTTATCCCACGCCGAGGTAGGCGCCGCAATTGAAGCGCGAATGTACCCGTCTTGTTCCTATTTTGCAATCAAGAACATGATCGAAAAGAGAACAAACTTCGCCCAAGACGGGATCGATACGGAGGGTTGCAGAGAGGTGGCCGGCCGTTGCAGGTGGCGACTCCGCAGCCGTCAAACTGCAACTCTTGCCCAGGATAGCCTCTGAAGAACTGGCCTTCGTTCTCCGGTCGATGACGTAAGTCGCGCAGTTATCAGCCGGGTAGAGCGCGGCGCATCAGGATCGCATGCGGCCGTTCGCTTTCCAGCACGAAACGGGAGTTCTGTTCCAGGAACTCGCAGGTCGCCTTGCGGCATCCCTGGTAGTCGTTGAAGTCGTCGACGAGGATGGCGCCCTGCGGCGCCACATGATCAGCGATCCCCTCCAGACAGAACTTGACCGGCTCGTACCAGTCGCAATCGACGTGCGCCAACGCGATCCGATCCTGCGGCGTCAGCGACAAGGTTTCTTCGAAGAGGCCTTTGTGGAGGACGATCCTTTCGCCGTCGACGGTCAGCCCGCAGTCGGCAAAGTTCTGGACGACCTTGCCGTAAAGATCCTCCACGTAGCCATAGTAGTCGTCGCCTTCGATCCCTTCGGATCGCCCCGCCTCGATCACCGCGTAGCGATCGTGGCTGTCGCGCTCGTCCTGCTCGGAGGGCGGGGGTATCGTCCCGAAGACATCGAAACCGTGGTAGCAGCGCGCCCGCATCTTGCTCGCCATGATGATCGAGGAGCCGCCAAGCGCGATCCCAAACTCGTAGAAGTCGCCGGCGATGCCATCCCGATTCACGCGATCGATATGGCGCGTGAGGCTGTAGAGCTTCGAGGTCGCCAGATAGGTGAGTCGCCGTTGCTGAACCTGCTTCGCGATCGGGTCGAGCCGATGGCTCATCCACTCGTTTTCCAAGCGGCGCTTCGCTCGCCGATAGCCTGCCGCAAGCATCCCCATCGGTACCGTCCCGCGTTTATCAAGCCTGCAACGATGGTGCCCGCCGGCGACGTGAGGGGCGGACAAGAAGTGAGAAACAAACTTGGGGCTGGAAAGAAGCGAAAAAGCGGGTTGAGCCAAGAAAGAGGGTTCGGAGCCGGGCCGCAACGTCAGGCGCTTCCCTCGCCCATGACCTCCTTCACCTTGCCGGCCAGTTGCTTGAGGGTGAAGGGTTTGGGCAGAAAGTGAATTCCCTCCTCCTCACCGACCCGCTGACGGAAGCTGTCCTCGGCATAGCCGGAAATGAAGATCACCTTGAGTTTCGGACGATCCTGCCGCACTTCGCGCACCAGGCTGGGACCGTCGAGACGCGGCATCACGACATCCGTGACAAGCAGATCGAGCTCCGAGAGGCTATGATCGTTGCGCAGCATGTCCAAAGCCGCCTCCCCGGAGCGGGCCTCGTGGACTTCGTACCCTTTGTTGCGCAGCGCGCGCGCCGAGAAGGAGCGCACCGCGTCCTCGTCTTCGACCAGCAGCACGCTGCCGATCCCCGTGAGATCCCGCGCATCCCGGACCTCGGGCTCGACCATCGCCTCGCCCCGGCGCAGATGCCGTGGCAGGTAGATCGTGAAGGTCGTGCCGGCGTCAAGTTCGGAATCGACGACGATAAAGCCGCCGGTCTGCTTGACGATGCCGTAAACCGTTGAGAGTCCGAGACCGGTGCCTTCGCCGACCTCCTTGGTCGAGAAGAAGGGGTCGAAGATCCGGTCCAAGTGCTGCTGGGAGATACCGCAGCCACTGTCGCTGACCTCGATCACGACGTACTCGCCGGCCGCAACCTCCTCGCCCTTGCGTCTCTGCGGTGTCTCGAAGGCCGCGTTGTAGGTGCGAATGATCAGGCGGCCTCCCCCCGACATCGCATCCCGGGCGTTGACGGCGAGATTGATGATGACCTGCTCCAACTGGCCCTGATCAGCCCGCACCTGGCCGAGATCGCGACCGTGAACCATGTCCAGTTCGATGGTTTCGCCGATCAGCCGACGAAGCAGATGACTGAGTTCGGCCAGAATGTCGGTAACGTTGAGCATGCGCGGCTGCAGGGTCTGCTGCCGTGAGAAGGCGAGCAACTGCCGGACGAGGTTGGCTGCCCGGTTGGCGTTCTGCTTGATCTGCATGATGTCGGCGAAGGATTGGTCGCCCGGCCTGTGGCGTAGCAGGAGCAGGTCCGAAAAGCCAATCATCGCGGTCAGCAGATTGTTGAAGTCGTGAGCAATGCCGCCGGCGAGCTGCCCGACCGCCTGCATCTTCTGGGACTGCGCGAACTGAACCTCCAGCGCCTTCTGCTCGGTGGTATCGAGCAGATGACAGACGAACCCGCTGGGCTTGCCCGCGCCGTCGTCGATCACGCTGACGGACAGCGTACAGAGCAACTCCCGGGCGCCGCGCAAGCTTAGGTCGGCGGACTGACCGACGCCCTCGGCACTGGCGCGCAGCGTCTCGCGCAGAAGCGCGCGTTCCTCCTCCGCCACCCAACGGCCCAGGGGCTGGCCGATGACGTCTTGCCCCTTGAGTCCAAGCAAAGTCTCGAAGGCCGGATTGCATTCCCGCAAGCGCCCGCCGCGATCCAACTCGACGATGGCGATGGGAGCCTCATCGAAAAAGCGCTTGAAACGGCGCTCGGAGTCCGCGAGCGCCTCGGCCGCCGCGCGCTCGCGCGTCAGATGGCGTACCACCGACCGCGTGCGCAATGCGCCGCCTTCTTCCTCGTCGGCCGCCACCGCCTGCACGATCAAGGCCTCGAAAACCTCCCCATCGGCACCGCGCAGCTTGACTTCGATCTGATCGTCAAGCTCGGCGACCGGAGCATAGTCCGGCGTGCCCGGCTGCGGCGCTTCGGCCAAAACCTCGTGCAAAGCCGCGCCGGCGACCAGTTCTTCGGGGGAACGACCGAGCCACTCGGCGAGGGTATGGTTCACGAAGCGAAAGCGGCCTTGCCCATCAACCGAATAGAAGCCGATCGGCGCGCGCTCGAACAGGTCGACCAGACGCCGCTGCTCGGCCTGAATCGTGCTCTCCATCTGCCGGCGTGTTGTGATGTCGGAAACCTGCCAGAGCAGAGCGCCGCGCGGCATGCCGGCCGGCCAGACACTGACCTCGACCCAGACCTCGCCGGGGTCCAACGCCGTTCCCCGCAGCCTCAATTCGGCCGTGCCGCCGGCACCGTTGCGCGCGTTCGTGGCCAGACGCGCGAGCGCCTCCGCGCTGCTCTCCTCATCATCGGCCGAAGTTCGACGCGCGACGGCCAGCCGATCGGCCAGAACTGCATCGAGCGGGCGCATACGACCGTCGCAGAAAGCGGCGCAAGAGGCGTTGGCGTGCAGGATATGCCCCTGCGCGTCGAGCAGCTGGTGAGGCTCCGGCAAGGTATCGAGCAGAGCATGCAACCGCATTTGTGCTTGCCGACAGCGCCAGACGTAGAACGCGGCGGCAAGACCTGCCGACACAGCCAAGCCAGATACGATCTGCCAGATCAGCAGCGTGCCCATTCAACCGTCCCATACTCTTCGGACCGCCGTTGCAAAAGAGTCGCAACGCAGCCCTCGACAAAGCTATCATAGACCGTCTCGATACCTTCGAAACAAAGCCGAGCGCGGGGTCGCGGGGACCCGTCGGAAGTCCGTCCTACGGGCATCCAATTCGCGGCCGCTAGTTTCGCCGTTTACCCTTCAGCCGCATGACGTAACCGATGATTTGCGCCACCGCCTTGTAGTGCTCCGGCGGCACTTCCTGGTCCAGGTCGACAGAGTCATAGAGGGCGCGCGCCAGAGGTTTGTTCTCGACCAAGGGAATGTCGTGGTCCTTCGCGACCTCGCGAATGCGCAGCGCCAGATGATCCACGCCTTTGGCGACCACCCTGGGGGCCGCCATCGCATCCATTTCGTACTTTAGGGCAATGGCGAAGTGCGTGGGGTTGGTGATCACGACGTCGGCCTTCGGCACCTCTGCCATCATCCTGCCCCGGGCACGTTCCTGTCGGATCTGGCGCAGGCGCGCCTTCACCATGGGGTCGCCCTCGGTCTGCTTGAACTCGTCCTTCACTTCCTGGCGGGTCATCCGCAGCTTCTTGATGTGCTGAAAGCGTTGGAAGGCGAAGTCGAGCGCGGCGATCACGGTCATCATGGCTAGGACGGCGATCAACACGATCAGCGCCGTTTCCTGCAGAACCTCCAGCAGGGCCGTCATTTCCATCTGCGCCAGTTCGTTCAGCTGCTCCCGCTTCGGCCAGATCGCCAGAATGACGACACCCGCAACCAGCGAGATCTTGAGAACGCCCTTGACGAACTCCATTAGCGACTTGCTGGAGAACTGCCGCTTGAATCCCTCGAGAACCGAGATCTTCGAGAGCTTCGGCTTCAACGACTCGGCCGAGAAGAGCAGACCGGTCTGCAACACGGTACCGCCGAGCGCGGCGGCGACGACCAACAGCACGACGGGAAGCAGGGCGAGCCCGAGACTCAGCAGGATATCGATCAGGACCTGCCGGCTGCCGTCGTCCGAAAGATCGATCAGATGCGGACGCTCGATAACGAAGACAAGCGACTGCGAGATCGAGGTCGCCAACCAGGGACCGAAGACGCCGGCAATGAAGGCGAAGGCCAGGATCATGAACCAATGGGTCAGTTCCTGGGACTTCGCAACCTCGCCCTTCTCGCGGGATTCGCGTAGCCGTTTCGGGGTCGGGTCTTCGGTTTTTTGGGAGTCGTCTTCGCCCTGGTCGGACATGGTCTAGCCGATCCTCCCGCGCGTCATGACAGGAGAAGCTCGACCACGGTCGACTCGAAACCGGTGATGAACACACTCATCATGACCGGCAAGGCGAGCGCCATGACCGCCAGCCCCATCGCGATCTGCAGGGGCATGGCGACGAAGAAGATCTGCATCTGCGGCATCAGGCGCGCCAGCAGACCGAGACCCAGGTTGAGGACTCCGGCGACCACGATGAAGGGAGCCGCGATTTGGCAGCCCAGCAGGAAAGCCTGCGCCACGACCCTTGAGATCACGTCGGAGAAATCGCCGATTGGCAGCGGTTGGCCGGGCGGAAAGAGCATGTAGGAGTCGATGACCGCCATCAGGAGCAGGTGATGCAGATCGAGGGCGAAGATCAAAAGCAGGGCGATCAGGTTCAGGAACGACCCGGTGATCGAGCCTTGCTGCGCCGACGAGGGGTCCATGACCAAGGCATTGGCCATCGAGGTGGAGAAAGCGATGATCATGCCGCCCGTCACCAGTGCGCTCATCAGCAGACGCGCGACGGTGCCGAGAAACAGCCCGACCACCAGCTCGCCGAGGATCAGCAGGAACATCAGGGCGACCGATTGCGGCAGGGCCGGCAGACCCGGCGAGGTGATCGGGAAAGCCACGAGCGAGACCATCAGGGCCAGCATCAAGCGGCTGCGGGGCGTGATGAAAGGCTCCCCGATCCCGGGCAGCACCATCATGGCCGCGCCGATCCGCACGAAAACCAACAGCAGTCCGAAGACATGAGCCGGCAGCAAGGCCTCGAACAGCGGCGTTTCGAGCATGGCCGGGCGCTAGCCGAGAGACACGATGCGGTCCATCAGCGTGACCGTGAATTCGCTGAGCACCGTCAGCATGAAAGGAGCCAGTCCCATAAGCGCAATAAAGAGGGCCAGGATCTTCGGCACGAAGGAGAGCGTCATCTCCTGCATCTGGGTAAGGGCCTGAAACAGCGAAATGACCAGGCCGATGATCAAGGCGATGACCAAGGCCGGCCCACCGACCTTCAGCGAAACCCAAAGGGCCTCGCGAGAGACCTCGATCACATCGACCGCTTCCATCAGATGACTGCCAGACCACCTTGCCCCAGACCGAAACCGCTTTCCTCATCACACCTGGAAGCGGCTTGACTAGATCGGCATCCGCAAGATGTCCTGATAGGCCTGGACGGCACGATCGCGCAGGGTCACGACGGTCTGCAAGGTCATCTCCGCCTTGCTGACGGCCACGACCACATCATTGATATCGGCCTGTCCGGCCGCCGCCTTAAGGCTCGCAGTCTCGCCTTGCTGCAAACGATCCTGAGCCCCTTCGGCCGCATCGCGCACCATGGCGGCGAAATCGGGGCCGCTGCCTGCCGTCGCCGCCAAGCCGTCGCCATTGGCGGTCCCGCCGTCGAGCGGGCGCTGTTGAGCCCGCTGATAAGCGGTCAGCGCTTCGGTAAGATTCACGCTCATCGCTCGACTTCGACGAACCGGCTCGCCCGGCTCGCCCCTCTCTCAAAGATCCCGCCCCTCCTGGACCGGGTGGCGGTCGCCATCATGGCAACCGGTCGCGCTCTAGCGCAGAATTGCGATCGTTTGCTCCAGCATGGCGCGCGAAGACTGAATCACTCTCAAATTCGCTTCGTAGGACCGCTGCGCCTCGCGCATGTCCGACATCTCGATCAGCGAGTTCACGTTCGGCATCAGGACGTATCCCTCCGCGTCGGCGGCGGGATGGCCGGGGTTATAGCGCCGGCTGAAGTCCGACTCGTCGACGCCCACGTCCTTCACCTTGACCAGCTCGGCGTCCAGCGCCCGATCGAGTTCGTTGGTGAAGGTTACCATCTTGCGGCGATAAGGCTCGGCACCCGGCGTCTGCCCGGTCGAGCTGGCGTTGGCGATGTTCTCCGAGATGATCCTCAGGCGCGTTCCCTGGGCGCGCATTCCCGAGGCCGAGATATCCAGCGTCTTATAGAGGTCCATGGTTTGATTACCGTCCCTGTCCAGTCACGCCTCAGCCGCCGCGTCCGAGCGCGGTCGAGTACATCCGGAGATGCTTGCTGTAGAGATTTGTCATTGTCTGATAGTCGACCTGCGTCTGCTGCACCTTGACGAGTTGTTCTTCCAGAACGACAGCGTTGCCCGAGGGCGCGGTCTCATAGCGCTCACGCGGCTGATGCTCGCGCGCCGGACCGTCGGCCGCACTGGCCGGCGTCATGTGCTCCGGATTCGTGCGGCGCGGCTGCAGAATGGCGAGCTGCCCGCGGATCATGCGCTCGAACGGGCCCTCGCGCAGGTCTCTCGGCTTGAAGCCCGGCGTATCGGCGTTGGCAACGTTCTCCGAAAGCACCTTCTGGCGCTGGGCAAGCCAGTCCATCTTGCGCGCCATCACGTCAAAAAGACCGGGGCGTTCCGCCACAGGCAGGACCTCCAAAAACGGCCATGTCGACGCGCAAAAACTCCGGAGAGCGCCAACGAGTTAGCCGTGAATGTCGGCCACCGCTTGTTAATATCTAGTAAAGCAGGTTAAATCGCAGTGATCCGGGCGGATCAAAACTGGATAAGACTCGAGTTGACGGCAGGAAGTCTCAGCGCACGATGCTGTACCTTACGCGCAAGATCGGAGAGTCCGTCGTCATTAACGACGATATCGAAGTGACCGTCGTCGATATTCGCGGCAAGTCGATCAAGCTTGGTTTCACCTTCCCGCCGGAAGCCAGCGTCTTGAGGCGCGAGATTTACGAACGCATTCAGGAGGAGAACCGGGCGGCAGCCGGCGGCAGCGACGCTTTGGCGGACGCCCTGGGTGGTAGCAGGCCACTTTCCGCTCAGCAGGCCCCAGATCCGACGGCAGATCAACAGACCTTGGGCGAGCAGACACCGGCCGAACAGGATGCGTCGGACCGGACCGCACTCGGACGCGCCTCCCGCAACACCTCGACCCTCGAAGAAACGCCAGCCGAGAAGGCTTCTCAACCATCCGGTCAGGATTAGGCGTTCGATACAGGCTTGGGTGCTACAACGTCTTCTTAAGCACTGGAACAGTGTCGCCTTAGCTGGCATCGCTCTGGCGATCCTGCTCCCATCACGCTCTAAAACCGCAGCGTCAAGCCGCCGGAGATCGTTCGCGGAGCACCTGGTTTAGCGTCCAAGATGAGATTGGGGCTGGTTGCGTAGTCTTGATCGAAGAGGTTCTCGACCCGAAAGAACAGTTCCAGGTTTTCAATCGGCTGATAGTTGGCAAATAAGTCGAAGCGATGATAGCTCGGCACGGTTTCAGACGCGAAATCGCCGGCGTCGTCGATAACGAAGATGTCGCCGTTGGCCGGATTCACGATGACTTCTGGCTGCCTGAGGTTTCTGGTCCGCCGTTCGGACTCGAAAGTCCAACTTCCCCCGAAGCTAAGTCCGTCGAGCAGACCTTGTTCGAAGCGATAGCGGGTCAGGAGGCCGATCTGGTGACGCGGCGTACCCTGCAGATCACTTCCCGCCTCTTCGAAGCCCTTGCGTATCTCGGCGTCGGTGAAGGCATAGGTGAAGAGGAGGTCCCACTGGTCGGTCAGCCCACCTGACAACTCCAACTCGACACCGCGACTACGATTTTCGCCATCGTCGCGTGACCGCGCAGCGGAGAGATCTGTAATATCGAAGGTATCGGGGTCGAGATACTGCAAACCTGTCTCCTTCTGATGAAAGAGAGAGACTGTTGCCGCGAAGCGTCCTCCAAACCATTCCTGCTTCGCCCCCAGTTCGAATAGCCGAAACTCGCTTGGGGGCAGGATTTCATTTGTAACCGGGTCAACTCTGCGAACGCTCTCAGGTTCTCCGGCAAAGCCTTCTCGAAAAGTGCCGTAGAGGGACAGCTGCGGTATGGGCTTGTAAACGAGACCAAACTGCGGCTCCATGCTGTCGTCGTCGATAATGATCTTCTGATCGGTTACCAGGTTATCCGACTCGATCCTAAAGGCTGTGTAGCCCAGCCCCAGCAGAAACTGCCATTGCGGCGAGATCTCAATCCGATTTTGTGCGCTTACGTTGAAGTATTGTCCTGTGTCATCGCGGAAGGTCGGTATGTTCGCCTCAGCATCGCAGTCGCCAAATACGGGGTTAGAGATGTCAATATTGCAGGGATTCTCGTAGTAACTGGCGTTCGTGAAGTTGAAACTACTCCTCAGATCGCGGTTTTCCTGCCGCGATCTGCGAAACTCGGTGCTGAAGGTCAGGTTGTGCTGCATGCCGGCAAAACCGACAGTTCCATCGAGAACTGCATCGCCGGTAAAGGCCCGCCGTTCCTGATCTCGAATCGTACGATTGCGAAAGAGGGTATCTCCCTCGGTCACCGAGTAGGTGGCAACCGCGCCGGGCCCTAGGAGGGGTAGAGGCGTACCTTCGTTGAAGGAAAAGGGCGCAAGCACTCTGTTGTCGAGGCCTTCACCCTTCAAAGTTTGGCGGTTGAACCCGACCCGACCGGTAACGGTCCAGGAATCGCTGAGGAAATTCCGGAAGGTAACCTGGGCCGACTGCGCCGCGTTTTCGTTGTCGCCTGCATCCGGTTCGCTGAAGTTGGCATCGACGGACGTAATCAGGTCGCCGTTGACGATGGGAATGCCACGGTCGAAAGGCATATTGCGTTCGGCAATCTCCCCTTCGACCAACAACGAGCTATTCGACGTTATGTCCCACCTGAGGCTCGGAGCAACCGCATAGTAGTCGCGGGTTACGAAGTCCCGAAAGCTGTCCTCATACTCGCCCACTGCATTCAATCGCGCTGCTACGGCGCCATCTTCCGTGAGGGGCTGAGAAACATCGATCGTCCCTCGGAAGCTGCCATCCTGGTTGGCTCCGGAAAGCCGCGCCTCGGCAAGTGGCTCGTAAAGCGGCCGCTTGGTGACAACGTTCACCTGCCCACCGCCGCTGCCGCTTCCGTAGAGCGCCCCAGCCGGTCCGCGCAGGGTTTCGACCCGCTGGACGCGGTAGGTATCCGTAATGCCGATCACCCCGCGCCTTGAGCCGTTTATCAGAACGTCGGCGCCGAAGCCCCGAGAAATCAAACGATCGCGCGTTCCTCCAAAGTCATTTCCCCGGGTCAAGCCCGGCACCACATCGGCGATATCGTCCAGCAGCTGAGCGTCGGCCGCCTCGAGAACATCCCGAGTCACAACGGAAACCGAGGCTGGAGTGTCCAGAAGCGGCGCGTCCGACCGGGTCGCCGTGGAGGCGTTTGCGCTCCGAAACCCTTCGACGGGATCGAAGGACGTGCCGTAGAAGGTGGAGCCCTCGACGCGCAGCGTGTCGAGCTGAAGCGTGCGTTCCTGGACCTCGCCTGGAGCAGCCGTTGGAAAGAGCGTGATGGCGCCGCTGTCTGCACGGCTGTAGCCCAGGCCCGTTCCGGCAAGCAGCAAAGCGAGCGCCTGCTCCGCACTGTAGTCGCCGACAAGCGCGCCGACTGTCTGGTCGGCTGAAAGGCGCGCGTCGAACAGGATCTCCAGACCGCTTTGCTCCGCGAAGTCGAGAAGGGCTGACGACAGCGGTTGAGCAGCGATCGCGTAGCTCCGCACCTCCTGCTCCTGAGCCACCGCCGGAACCGTGACCATCACGCCGGTACCGCAGATACCTAACAAAAGACCGAGAACGACCGCACTTACCTGAGTCTTCACACCTTGCCCCCAAATCCACCTCCGCGCTCTTCGGCGACAAGTCAGCGAAGGCGTCGAAGAGCACGAACTCCCCTAAGCAGACGGAGGACAGCGGAGACACCATTACTGCTGGATCGAAAAAAGTGGTCTGCCGCGAGCTTGAGGCGGAAAACGCGCTTCTGGCCGCACGGCGCCCTGGCGGAGGTCGCTACCTGTTCTGTGGGGCTGGGCCCGCGAGCACCAAGGTGAGGCGGTCGCTCAACCTGATCAATCGCACCGGCAGAGTCTGCTCGATCGTCTCAAGCGCGCGATCGATCCGCTCGGTCGAGAACGCGGCGGTCACCGGGATCTCGACGACGGAGTTGTCCAAAACGAGGATCCGGCCGGTTCGGTAGCGGTCCAGCTCGCGAAAGACCTCGCCGAGCGGCGCCGTCTCGAAGAGCAAACGCCCGCTGCGCCACGCCAAGGAGGTCGCGACATCGGCCGACGCGAGCGGCCGCGCAGCCTGATCGGTTACGCTGAGGCCCTGACCGGCGGCCACCACAATCGGAGTGGCCTGGAGTCCGGAGACCTTGACGCGGTTCGACGTGACAATGACTTCGAAAGACTCTTGGCGGCGCTCCACGGCAAAAGACGTTCCAAGAGCCGTCGCCCGTCCTAAGCCAGCGTCGACGACGAAGGGTCTGTCGGGGTCGTGCGCGACCTCGGCATAGACTTCCCCGGAGTGCAGCGTGATCCGTCGGTTGGTCTCACTGTAGTCGACAGAAACGCGCGAGCCACTGTTGAGCTGCAGCTTCGAGCCGTCGGTGAGTTCGACGGAGCGCTGTTGTCCAACCGCCGTGCTGTAGTCTGCCGAAGGCCCCCACAACGGCAAGACCAGAAGAGCGACGCCGACCGCAACAGCGAGCGATGCCGCAGCCAGAACTCGGCGAGGCGGCTTCCGCCTACGCACTCCGTCGCTCGTCCGGCCGCGTCGACGCGGCGCGGACCCGCGACGCGACAGAGGTTGATCGCCGCCACGCGGCAGAGGTTGATCGCCGCCACGCGGCAGAGGTTGATCGCCGCTAAGCGGCAGAGGTCGGTCACCGGCCAGCGGCAGATCCGGACGAGCGGCGACGTGATCGAGGGTCGTCCATAGACGCTCGACTTCCTGAAAGGCTTCGGCGTTGTCACGGCTGGCGGCGTGCCATCTGCGAAAGGCCTCGACCTCTCCGTCGGTTAACGCCTCGTCGCGCAAACGCACAAACCATTCGGCCGCGACCTCCCTAGCTGCGGTCCGCCCAGCTGTGGCCTCAGTGTTCGCCCGTTGATCGTCGTGAGACATCAAAACAGCTTCATCGGCTCGCCGGTTGGGCCTTCGGCATCGCTTGCCGTTCCTCAAACCCTAAGACGTGCGAATACCGACGCATCATTACTCCGCAGCTCCTTCATGCCGGACCGGCGACGCCATGCCGGCCTGTCGAGGCTTCCGTTACCCCGAGCCCGACAGGCTGTCACGGCACTGCGCCAAGGCGCGCATCATGTGAACCATCACGGTGTTCTTGCTGATGCCGAGCCGCTCCGCAATTTCACCGTAGCTCATGCCCTCGAATTTGTGGAGCAACAGGACCTGCCGCTGGCGGGGCGGCAAGGCCTCGATGGCCCGCTCGAGGTGCGTGACCTGGTCCTTGGCGAGCAGCGCCCTTTCCTGACCCGGAGTCACGTCGGCAATCACCGTGGGCTGTAGCACGGCCGACTGCGGCCGCTTGCCCTCCTCCCGGTAGTGATCCGTCACCAGGTTGGAGGCAATCCGGTAAAGATAGGCGCGTGGGTTGTCGAGCGCGCTGCCAGGACCCGTCCGGATCAGCCTCATAAAGGCTTCCTGAGTCAGATCAGCAGCAGTTTCGGCGCAACTCAGCCTGCGCACCAGGTAGCCCTGAAGCTCCTGCCCATACTGCAGATAGAGGTTTTGAACGTCGTCGTTCCGCACCGCGCGTAAGGCACTCCCCGGGAGCTGTCCGACGCTCTCTATCGTAACTGCGAATAATTCGCAATTGCGATCTGGCATGGGTCGGTACCGTTACGGCGGTGTCGACCGAGCCGCCTCGACGACCAGGGCTCAACCTCAGATTATCTTGAAAGCGGACCTGCAGAGCCGGCTTCGCCATCCGACCAGCCCCGCGGAAAACGGCGCTCGCTAAGGCGGCGGAGGGCCAAGCAGGCGGCCAAATCCGCGCGATCAAACACATCAGTCTAAAAAGCATTTGTTAATCATGTTGCAGGAAGCTGCCACCGTCAGTTCGACGGCGGCGCGAGACGAGACTCGACCTCTGCGCAGGCCGTTTCACCTACTGGCGGCAGCGGGTGTGTCGGGGGCCTTTCGTGAGCAGTAGCACCGCAATGATTCTAGACCAACTCGATCGCATATCGGGCCGGATGGAGTTGGCGCGCCGCCAGGTTCAGACCGGCCAAGCCGTCGAACTCACGCCTCTGGAAGCCGAGATCGACCATATCTGCGCGGACATCGCCGCCCTTCCCAAAGACGAACGCATCGCGTTTCAGCGTCCGCTGACCGGCCTGATCAGCGAGTTGGACGACCTCACGCAGCTTCTGCGCATCGGCCTGGACCGGATTGCGAAAGACTTGGCCGAAACCAGTCAACGACGTCAGGCAACGGCCGCCTACGGCAAACCGAACGGACCGGCGCGCGGACCCAAAAGCTAGATGCAGCTGACCGACTACATCAATTTCGTCGTCGCCTTGGCGTTGGTCCTGGCCCTGATCTTGGGCCTCGCCTGGATCGTCAAGCGCTTCGGTCTGGGCGGCGCCATGACACGCGGGCTTCCCGCCGGCAGCGCCCGGCGTCTCGCGGTGCTTGAGGTCCTCACGCTCGATGCCCGCCGCAAGATGGTTCTGGTCAAGCGGGACGAGCGCCAGCACCTGCTGCTGTTGGGCGCGAACAACGATCTGGTCATCGAGAGCGACGAGATCGAAGGCACCAGCGCGAAGGCACAGGAGACAGAGGCGTGAGGCGACTGTCGTCGATCTGGAGCGGGCTCCTCCTCACCGTCGTCATCGCGGCGTTCCCCGAAACGGTCGCCGCCCAGGGTCTAACCTTCGACTTCGGCGAGGGCACCGGCAGTCAGACCCAGACTCTGCTGCAACTTATCGCGCTGGTAACCATCCTGTCCCTGGCGCCCTCGATCCTGGTGATGGTGACGTCCTTCACGCGGATCGTCGTCGTGCTGTCTTTCCTGCGAAGCGCGCTGGGTATCCAACAGACACCGCCGAACTCCGTTCTGATCTCCCTGGCCCTGTTCCTGACCGCCTTCATCATGATGCCCACGCTCGAAGCGATCTACGACGAGGCCATCGTGCCGCTGCTTGCCGAGCAGATCGATACCTTGGAAGCCATCGAGCTGGCATCGGGCCCTTTGCGGTCCTTCATGTTGCTGCACGTGAGGCCCGAGGACCTTCAGCTCTTCATCGACATCTCGGGCGTGGAGACGCCAGCGACGCCCGAGGAAACCCCCATGCGCAGCCTGATTCCCGCATTCATGATCAGCGAACTGCGGCGCGCCTTTGAGATCGGTTTCCTGCTGTTCCTGCCGTTTCTCGTGATCGACATGGTGGTGGCCTCCATCCTCATGTCCATGGGCATGCTGATGCTGCCGCCCATCATGATCTCGCTGCCGTTCAAGCTGATCTTCTTCGTCCTGGTGGACGGCTGGTACCTGGTTGCCGGCTCCCTGGTTCAGAGTTACGGGGGCTAGGCGCGCAATGGCACAGACCCGTGTGGGAAGCGGCACTTACGACATCCAGGTCTACGCGAACGGTCGCTGGCGGTCGGTCGGCGCCTTCGACGACCGCCTGCTGGCGATCGGCGAAGCGAAAGAGATGGCTGAAAACCCACGCTATCTGAGCGTGAAAGTCATCAAGGAACAGTTCGACGACGTCCGGGGCCTCTACGTCCAGCAGACGATCTTCCGCTCTGCCTCGCTGCGCGACGGACGGCAGGAGCTCAAGCAGAAGCAAGCCGAGGACACCTACAAAAGGATCGGCGACCGTCACCGTGAGAGGGTCGGACAACAGCGCGCACTGAAGGAAGTTCAGAAGGCCGAGCGCCGCGAGCGCTGGTCAGCGACCGGTTTCACGCTCAACATGACCTTCCGTCTTCTCGTGATTCTCGGACTGGGGATCGGCGTCCTCTACTGGCTGCTGACGCACTACTGAAAAGCAGCCGGGTTCTTCGAAACGCCGCGCGGGGGGGCTGACAGCCAGATCGACCGGAGCGGCGGAGGCACGACGCCCAACGGTCTCGTCCCTACACCACTGAAGCTGTTCGGACTCCGAGAGCTACCCAGCCGCCGCTGCGGGCCGCTGGCTGTGCGAGAACCTGCCTTGCGATCCCATGACCGCGGTTCGGCTTAGTTGAGGTCGCTCAGTTGAGCCTCGCTCAGCCGCTCCCGGTAGCTCGCCATGAAGGCCTGGACCCGATCCACCTGAGCCAGTTGCTGGGCGATCGTCGCGACGCTGTCGGGATCGAGCTCCTCGGCAAGCAGGGCAAAGGCCTCCGAATGCGGGCCGGTCGCCATGACGCCACCCCAGGCACTGCGCAGTTCGGTCAAGCGCGTCTGATCGCCGGCGAGCGTATAGGCGACGGCCAGGTTGAGCACCTGTCCGCTGACCGCAGGATCGAGCGGAGCGTCCGACGGCGCAGTTTCGGGTCCGGGCAAGGTGGCATCGAGCGCAATCGCCGCTGCCGCCCAGTCGCGCTGCGCCCAGAGAATCTCGGCCCGCAGCCGGAGCGCGTCGAGACTCTCATCGCCTTGCAGCAGCGCCAGTCCCTGCCCCGCCCGATCGAGGTCGGAGAGCGCGCGCGCCTGCAGATGCCGCCGCTGACGAACAAGATCGGCCGAAAGTTCCGGCTCGCTCGACATCTCAAGGGCATCGAGCGCCTCGCGCGGCTGGCGATTGAGCAGACGGATCAAGGCGAGACGGGCGCCCACCCGCGCCTTTTCTTCACCGACGAGACGGAACTCCACCTGGTCTTCCAGCAACTCGCTTGCGCGCGGCAACAGATCCACTTCCACCAAGCGATCCGCCAGCTCTTCGATCAAACGATTGCCACGATCGCCCGCCGGCGTGAGTTCGCGAAACTCTTCGTAGAGGGACAATGCCGTCAGAGGAGGCAGGTCCGGACGGTCCGGCCCGAGAAAGACGCGGGCAAAAAGCGTGCGAAGCTGCTCAGCGGCGGCTTCGGCTCTTGGCGTCCCCGGGAAGTAGGTTGCCGCCTGCCGCAGGGCGCGCAGGGCCTCGCGCCACCGCCCTTCCTGCTCGTAGAGACCGGTCAGGCGCTGCAGCAAGGCGAACTCGAAGCTGTCGCCGCGCCAGGCGAAACGCAGCTGCTCCAGACGCTCGATCGCCTCGGCCGCCGGCAGCTCGCCAGCAGCAAGCGCCCGATCGATCAGGGCAAGACGGGCCTGGACCGTGGGAGCCCCAAGACCGCTCCCAGCGAGGCGTTCGAGAATCTCGTCGGCCTCGTCGTCCTCTCCCTCGGCGGCCAGCAGAAGAGCCCGCAGGAACTCATAGCGCGCCTGCTCCAGATCCGTGACCAGGGACTCCTCGATCCCGTCGAGACGCAGCGCGGCCGCCCCGATATCGCCTGCCTCCAATGCCGCTTCGGCTGCCGCCAAACCGAGACGAACCCGAACCGGCCGGGCATAGTCCTCGATCAAGGGATGGGTTTGAGCGAACAGCCCGCCGGCGGCGGGCCAGTCCTGCGCCTCAGCCGCGAGAGCGGCCCGCCAGAGGTCCGCTTCGGCTTCCTCCAGCAACGCAGGGTCGGCGAGCAGGTCCAGGGCTCCGGCATGATCGCCGGTCATCAGCCGACTTGCCGCCTCCATCAGCATCAGCTGCGGATCGGCTCGCAAGTTCGGGTTCTCACGCTCGATCAGCGTCAGCACACCCAAGGTCTCGCTCGCCAGACCGTGAGCGAAGTAGAATCGTGCGAGGCTCAGACGGGCCAAGCCCAGGTCGTCCCCTTCGACGCGCACCACACTGCGTTGCAGTTCCTGACGCTGCTCGTTGAAGTCTTCCGGACCGCCCAGGCGCCAGGCCGGCAGATCGAAAAGGCGAGGCTGCGCCAGCGCAGCCTCGCCTCCGTCACCGCTGTCGGCCCCGAGACCATTCGGCGTGACGGCCGAAGCAGAGGAGGAGATGACGACACCATCGTCGGCAAGCGCCATGTCGAGCGGTTCGAGACGAGGGAGCACAGCGATGCCCTGATAGGTCGGCAGAAGATCGAAAGCCGGCGTTTGCCGGCCCTCGAAAAGCGCCTCACCCTCGCGCGCCAGAGGCACGAGAAGCAGCCTGTCCCCACTGCTCGGGTCGCTCAGGCTCAGAAGTCTTCGTGGGCCGTCAACGGCAATGCGCAGGCTGGACGTTCCCTCCTGCTGCTCGACGATCAAGGGGGGATTGCCGAAGGCTTCCGCGCCGGCACGGTGGAATTCCACCAACCAGCCCTCACCGTCCCGCCACAAACGGGATGCGTAGAGATCGGCCTCGTCGAAACGCAGCAGGCTGCCGCCCTCGACGGTCTCAACCCGAACCTCACCCAGCTCAGGCGCCAACTCCGTCACCGCAGCGACCAGATCGACAGGCGCAACCTCATCGAAACCGAGCAGGAGAGCGGCGCCGCGACGCAAGGCCACCGCGCCGACCTGCTCGGACCAATCGAAACGCAATAGCACGGGGGGCGTCTGCGACGCGCGCGCACCCGGTGCCGGGCGCTCCTCCAGGTCCGGAAGACTCTCGCGCGTGACAAAAGGTACGTCGCCGGCGGCCTCACCGGCCGCCGACGTAGCCTCGGATCTTGCGTTGTCGGGCTGCGGCGGTGCGGGATCTTCGTTTGAGGCCGTGTCCTGGCTCGATACCCGCTCCTCTTCGGCTGTCGCTGTGGTCGATGAAGAGACCTGCTCGGTGGCGGACTGGGCAGGTGGAACCAAGGGAGTCGGTCCCCTCAAAGCCGTCCGCTGCTCGGACTCGCCCTCGGACATCTCCGGAGAAGCGGGGGAAGGCTCGGCAGCATCGGTCGCAGCATCAGTCACAGTCTGCGTTTGCGGCGCGACCAGTTGCTCGGCTTCCTCGGTTGGCCGGAGGAGATCGACAACGACCCTGGGGCCGTCGGCGAAGGCGCGCAGGCGCGTGCCGGGGACGTATTGCAAGAGGACCGAAAGCTGCCCGTCGGCGCGGCGATCCTCGAACCGCCTTAAGAGGCTTGGAGGTTTCTCTTGCAAGCGACGAACGTCGAGACGCGCGGCTCTTTCGAACACGATCGACCCAGCTCCGACATCCTGCTCGACCCGGTAGCCGACAGGGGCCGGCCAATCGAACACCAAACGCTCGAACTCGCTGTGCTCGCCGACGCGCACACGGACCTCCGGAAGCGCCTGCGGCTGAGGTTGCGTTTGCTGCTGCGGTTGCGGCTGCGGGGGCGCTTGCGGCGGCGGGGGCGCTTCACCGCCCGCTGCGGTCGCCGCCTGCGGGGCCGGACGCGCGGAGACTTGAGAGGTGTCCCGCAGCAGATCCACCACCACCTTGGTGCCCAACGTGAAGGTCTTGAGCCCGTAAGCCTGCTTCAGGTCGAAGACCAAGCTACGACCTTCGTCGGCGACGGAGATAGCTTCGAGGTAGCGAAAGAGATGGCGTTCCGCCGAACCGGTATCGAAGTTGGCTCTGCGGTCGAACGTTACGATCAGCCGACCGTTTTCGATCCGTGCGCCGTAGTCGACCGGCGAGGTCCAGTCGAAAACCAGGCGCCCGAAGTCGGGATGTGCGCCGCCCCGCACAGGCACGCTGTCCTGCGCGGCAGCGATGGCCGGCAGAAGGGTGAGCAGACACGCAAACAGGCGAGCCAGCATCACGGCTCCCCTGCCGAATCGTGGATCAAGATCTCGACCCGGCGCGCGAGGGTCAGCGCTTCGGCCGGGCTCAGGTCGTCCGGCAGCGCATCGAAACGGGTTTCGCCGTAGCCCAGGACGGTCAACTGTCCGTCGACGCCCGCCGCACGCAGCAGGGCACCGACGGCGGCGGCGCGCCCCAGCGACAACTCCCAGTTCGACACAAAGGGGCCGTTACGAATGGCCGTAGGGTCGGCATGACCGGCGACTTCGACGACGTTGTCGATATGCCTCAGCAACCCACCCAGCTCGAACAGCGTCGCTCTGGCCTCGGCTCTCGGTGTCGTAGTCCCTGGGGCGAACAGAAGTTCGCTGGGAAAGGAAACGTTCACATGATCGCTTCTGCGGAGAATGCGGGCCTCGTTCAGGATCGGCAGCTCGTCCCGCCGGCTTTCCAGAAGGGTTGCGATGTAGTCGAGGTTGGCCCCGGGGGCGACCCTCACACTGGGCATGTCCAGCAGCTCGCTGGGCGTCGCCACCGACTGCGGCCCCAGGGTCTTGAGTTGCTGTGCGAGACTGTTGGTCAAGTCGCGCCAGCCCGCCGCCTCGACCGACATCATGGAAAAGAGCATGACGAAGAAAGTGAGAAGCAGAGCGATCAGGTCGGTGAAGGTCACCATCCACCTGTTCGGGTCCGCCTTGGAGTCCGTCATGGCCTTGGCGGCCGCCGGCAGAGGCGGTATCCGGTGCGAGCGCTTCACGACCCGTCAACCGGAGCGTCGGACTCCGGCCGATCCGATGCACGCAAGATCAAGCGCGTACGGCCTTCGAGCCCTGGCAGCAAGCCGACGGAGAGATCTGCCCCCGGCACACCGCGTCGCGCAAGATCCCGTGCGAGAACGCCGGCCCGGCGCAACGCCAATTCAGACGGAGCCGAAGCGATCCGAGACAGATCATCGCGCGGGACGCCGATCAAGACTTCGAGGCGGGCCTCCACGGCATCTGGCCGTTCCGGCCCCATGGCCCGCGCCAGTCGACTGAAAAGGACGGCAGGCGCAGCTCGAAGCTCCGGCTCATCGCTTCGAAAGAGGGACTCCGTGGTCAACTCGATCCGCAGTTCGCCCAGCACATCGTTGCGATCCACGCGCACTGCGGGAAGCGTCGACTTAAAGAGATTGCTGATCCGCGCCGCCAGCCGGGCGCTGCCCGAGATGGGGCCAAGTGCGGCAGTCGTCGGAGAGAAGTCTTGCTCGGCCTGAACCTGCCCGTCGAAGGCATCGTTGATCGATCCGACCACCAGTACGACCTTCTGCTCCTCAAAATCTGAAATCGCCGTCAGCAGGATGAAGAAAGCCAACAGCAACAGCTTGAGGCTGAGCAGCGCGACGATATTGGGGTCGGAGCCGACCGGTCTGGCGTGACGCCCAGGCAGGCGCATGACCTCTCCACGACGTTAGTCGATGCTGGGACGTGAGTCGATTCTGGGACGTTAGTCGAAGCTGGCGAGCAGGGCGTCGATATCTTCCTGACTGATAGCGTTCTCGGCCATCTGCGGCCCGTTCAGAAGGTCGGCGTCGGTCGGAGGAGCGGCCTCTTCTTTGGGCTTCTCCGCCTTCGAAGCCTTGGCTTTGGCCGCATCGATCTGGCCATCCTGACCGAAGGCGCCGAGCAAGGCATGCACCTTCTCCTCGATCTGAGTGAGCGTGCTGACGACCTTCTTGATGCGCTGACCAGTGATATCCTGGAAGCCGCAGGCCTCGTAGACCTGAGTCACGGCATCGACGACCTGTTCGGAGACTTCCCGCGGCATCTGATCGGTCAGGCCCTCGATCGTCTCGACCGACTCCATGATCGTATTGGTCGCCTGCTCCGTCGCGCCGACGACGGCTTCAAGCTCCTCTCCGGCGACGGGCAGATGTTCTGCCGTGATCTCGTCCGGCCGCAGGCAGGCGATCTCCTCGCGCGCGCGCTGGATGTAGACCGCCAGCTGCTCGATCTCGGCGTAGAGCTTCAAATTCACCGAAGACAGATCGCCGTCCGCGGTGGTCATGATGGCCTCCACCACGTCGATCAAGTCCTTCGGATCGATCTTGGGGTGACGCTTGCCAAACTCGGCAAGGCGCACCTCCAGTTCGGTCTGCTGAGCCAGCGCGGTCATGCTCCGGCCTCCCTGCGCCGATGATTAGAAGTTGCCGATGACGGCGCTGAGCTTGGTCTTGAGAGTCGCGGCGTTGAACGGCTTGACGATGTAGTTGGTGACGCCGGCCTGCTTGGCGGCGACGACGTTCTCCGTCTTGCTCTCGGCAGTGATCATGACGAAGGGCAGGCCTGAAAGCTGACCGTCGGCACGGACTTCCTTAAGGAGCTGGAGACCGCTCATCGGCTCCATGTTCCAGTCGGAGATCACGAGGGAATAGCTCTTGTCGCGAAGCTTCTGCAGCGCCATAGAGCCATCGGTCGCCTCGTCGACGTTGTCGAATCCAAGCTGCTTGAGCAAGTTGCGGATGATCCGAAGCATCGTCTTGTAGTCGTCGACGATCAAAATCGGCATGTTCATGTCGACGGCGCTCATAGCCTTCTCCTGAAGCAGTCCTCGGGCCTGGTGTCTATCCGACCGACCCGGAAAGTTGATGACAGAACGAGACGCTATCGGTTCGGTCTTAATGTCAGGTAAAAACGCTTCCTTTTTCGTCGCTTATCCTGAAGACCGTCTCGAATTCTCTGGTTCTATTCGCGCGGAATTGGCAAGTCCCGACGTTGGGCCAGTTCCAGCGTGACGGCCTTGGCTTTCGTGGGGTTCATCTCCGCCAGGATTGGAGCGGTCTTGCGTTCCTTCATGTTCTCGACGACGTTCAGCAGGACCGTCATTTCGAGTTCCTCGAAAATCCTCGCCGCATCCTTCGGCTTCATCGCTTCGTAGATCTTGACCAAAGAGTCCAGCTGCGCCTGTTCCTGTTCGTCGTGGTCGACGAGCAGGTCCTCGATCGTCACCTGCAGCTGCTCGAGCTCGGTGATCTTCTGTTCGATCCGCGCTTCCGCCGCAGTCAGAAGGGCCTCGCGCGTCTCCAACTCAGCTTCGCGTTTCTGCAGCTCGGCACGGCGCTCCGAAAGGGCCTGCAGCAGCTCGATCTCGCTATCGGTCAGCGCAAAGGGATCGGTCGGCAAGGCGCTGAGCAGCGCCTCGCTATCCAACTCCGTGTCCACAGAGGCCGTCCCATCCGGCAGATCTTCGGAGAGTGCGTCCGATGCCTCGCTCGGAGCTTCTTCGAGCTGGTTTGCATCAAGGGGCGGAAAGGGATCTGTGGGCGCGGCCGCCGGCGGCGTCTCCTGTGCAACGGCAGTCACACCCTCGCGAACCGCCTCCAAGCGAAAGCCCAAAGTGACGACCGCGACGGCGATCACGAGCGGGAGCAGACGAACACGCATCTTATTGGCCTCTTGTCCTTCCTGGAACGGGTCAGCGCACGCGATCGAGCGTGCGCAGCAGCTGTGCCTCCGGCGAGTCCGGGGGTGCCGCGGCGGCTGGCGGAGCCGGTGACGTCACACTTGTCTCGGTCTTCTTGATCGAGTTGCTGACGTCATGCTCGAGCCGATCCGCCAATCGTCCGCCCCGGTCGATCATGAATGCGAGATCGTCGGCAAGCTTGCGGGCTTCCTCGACACGGGCCTCCGCGGCTGCGACGCGCTGATCCAGCGTTCCGCTGGCCTGCTCCGCACGCTCATGGAGAGCCGTGACGCCTTGTTCGGCCTGCTGCGTGGCCTCGGCGAACTCACCGATGAGACGTTCCATCTCCGTGCGCGAATTGCGCAGCTCGGTCAGCTTTCGATTGAGGATGACAGCATAGGTGATCGTCGCCATCAGCAAGGCTGCCAGGGCGCCGTCGAAGATCACGGAGAAGCTCAAGCGTCGTCCTCCTGGTCGGTTTGGCGAACCAGCTTATCGGCAATGCGCACGGCGATCTGACCGTTGCGCCGCCCCATGTTTCCGTTGAACATCGGTGCTTCGCCACAGTGCAGATGGATCTTGGAGCTCGGCGTACAGTTCAGCTCCAGCCGGCTGCCGACGCTCCAGTTCAGAACGTCACCCAGCTTCAGTTCGACCGTATCCAGCACCGCCTGAAGATTGACTTCGGTCTGCCAGAGCTCAGCCGTCAGGTGACCTTCCCAAATCGAGTCCCGGCCGAACTTCTCGCCCATGAACATCTGAAGCAGCAGTTCGCGCACCGGCTCGATGGTCGCGTAAGGCAAAACCAGTTCGATCCGGCCACCGCGGTCTTCCATATCGATCCGCAGCTTGGTGACAATCGCGGCATTTCCGTGCCTGGCGATCGCCGCGAAGCGCGGATTGGTCTCCAGGCGCTCGAAGCGGAAGGTGACCGGAGACAGCGGGTCGAAGGCCGCTGAAAGGTCGGAAAGCACGACATGCATCATGCGCTCGACCAGATTGCGTTCGATCGTGGTGTAGGGCCGGCCCTCGATGCGCATTGCCGCCGTACCGCGGCGGCCGCCCAGCAGAACGTCGACGATGGAGTAGATGAGAGCGCTGTCGACCACCATCAGGCCGAAGTTGTCCCACTCCTCCGCCTTGAAAACCGCCAGCATCGCGGGCAGGGGTATCGAGTTGAGGTAATCGCCAAAGCGCGCCGACGTGATGTTGTCGAGACTGACCTCCACGTTGTCCGACGTGAAGTTTCGCAGAGAGGTCGACATCATGCGGACGAGGCGGTCGAAGACCACCTCCAGCATCGGCAGACGCTCGTAGGAGACCAAGGCGGAATTCAGGATCGCCTTGATGCCATGTCCATCTTCTTCGCCACCATCGGCGTCGTCGACCCCGAGGAGGGAGTCGATCTCGCTCTGGTCGAGGACCCGTGAGGACCCGACGCCCATGGCGGCCGCCATGGGATCGTCCTCGTCTTCGTCGCCGTCGTCGCCATCGGCCATGGCTTCCCATTCGGCCATCATGGCCTCCTGGTCGACTTCGCCCTCTGCTGTCTCCTGTTCGTCTTCGTCAGCCATGCCTGCGCCCCTGTGACCTACTGCACCAGCATCTGCTTGAAGAGTACGTCCCGCACCTCGACCGGATGCGCGGCGGAATTCACCCGCAACAACAGTTCCTCACGCAAGCGTTGCAGGCCGGCAGAACCGCTGAGGTCCTCGATGCGAAGTTCACGCAGATAGACCTGGAACGAATCCACGATCCGCGGCTGCATCTCCTCGATCCGGGCGATATCCTGTTCCGAGGTGAGTTCCAGCGCCACGGAGAGCTTCAGGAAGCTTGATCGGCGCCCTCCGGTGTTCAGGTTGACCAGCATGTCGGGCAGATCGTGGAAGACGGCCGCCTGTGCCTCTTCTTCCATTTGCTCCTCGACCTGCTCCTCCGCAGCCGGTTCCTCACCGCCGCCGAACACGCCCATGAAGTAGGCACCGGCGCCGCCGCCGATCAGCAACAAGAGCGGCACGACAACGAACAGGACCAGCTTCTTTCCGCTGAGCCCACCCTTTCGCGGCGTCGCTTCGACTTCGACGTCTTCGTTCTGACCGTCGATCGCCTGATCGGCCATGACCTCGGCCACCCCTCTCATCCTGATCGTCCGGCAGACCGCTCCGCCGGAGGTGATGGAGGCACCCTAGGGTGTGTCTGGTTAACAGGCCGTTGACCTACGGCAGAGACATCCCTCCTCACGGGCAATTCTTGCCGGCTACCTCACCCAACCGGCAGCCGGAGACGCACGGCAGGCCCGAAACACCGCAGTTTGTCTGGACCGACCGTCTTGGCACGCAGCCTGCATAGAGATCGGCGTTCGACGGGCCGCGCCGGAACGACGGCCTGCGAACGCGAGACCGAAGTCGAAGACCGGACGGAAAAGAGCTAGATCGATGGAAACCCCCGGGTACGTTGCCCTGTCGCGTCAGGCGGCCCTACGCCGCGAATTGAACGTGATCTCGAACAACATCGCGAACATGGACACCCCCGGGTACCGCGGCGAGTCGATGATGTTCGTCGAATACCTCGCCAATACGAAGGACAAGGCACCCGCCGGGCTGCGCAAGATTTCCTACGTGCAGGACATCGCCTCGGTCCGCGATCTGAGCGAAGGGGCGAAGACGGCGACGGACAATCCGCTGGACCTGGCGATCAACGGCGAGGGCTATTTCGCGGTCCAGAGCGAAAACGGCGAACGCTACACCCGCAACGGCGCCTTCATGCTGGATGCCGACGGGCAGATCGTCACCACCTCGGGTCTGCCGCTTCTCAACGACAACGGACAGCCCATGGTGATCCCAGCCTCGGCTGGGCGGATCGACGTCGCCCGAGACGGCACCGTTTCTTACCACGAACAGGCCGGAGGCGACGCCGTTCAAGTCGGCCGCATTCGCCTGGTGCAATTCGAGAACGAGTACGCCTTGAAGAAGGACGCCGAAGTCCTGTTGCGCGCCGACGACCAGGCGGCGCTACCGGCCGAAGGTGCCGAGATTCTGCAGGGCTTCATCGAGAAGTCCAACGTCAAGGGCGTGGTCGAGATGACCAAGCTCATCCAGACCGTCAACAGCTACCAGTCCGCCGGCAAGATGGTGGAATCGGAACATGAACGTCAGCGCCGGGCGATCCAGACCCTGGCCGGCCGTTCAGCCTAACGGCTTCCGGCCAGCGATTGTGATACGGGAGAAAAGACTATGAGGTCCCTAAGCATCGGCGCCACGGGCATGTTGGCCCAGCAGATGAACGTGGAGGTGATCTCCAACAACATCGCCAACATGAACACCACCGGCTACAAGCGCGGCCGGACGGAGTTTCACGACCTGCTCTACCAAGATCTGCGCCGCGTCGGCTCCGCCTCTTCGGACGCTGGCACCATCGTGCCCTCCGGCGTTCAGGTCGGTCTCGGTGTGAAGGCCGCGGCGGTCTACCGCATCACCGAGCAGGGCAACATCATGATCACCGACAACACCTTCGACGTTGCCGTCAACGGCAAGGGCTACTTCCAGGTGGAGCTGCCCAACGGCGATACCGGCTATAGCCGCGCCGGCTCTTTCCAGCTGTCGCCGGACGGCGACCTGGTGACGCCGGACGGCTATCTGGTGCAGCCCGGCATCACCATTCCGTTGGACGCGGCCGGCGTGACGATCAACGCCAGCGGCGAAGTCTGGGTCGACCTTCAAGGCCAGGTCGCACCGACCAACGTCGGACAGCTCGAGCTGGCGACCTTCGCCAACGAAGCCGGTCTGGAGGCGATCGGCGACAACCTGTTCCTGGAGACCGCCGCCTCCGGCAACGCCAACGTTGCGGCACCGGGAACCGAGGGTTTCGGCACGATCCTGCAGGGCGCACTGGAGACCTCCAACGTCAACGTGGTGCAGGAAATCACCAACCTGATCACCGCCCAGCGCGCCTACGAGATGAATTCCAAGGTCATCCAGGCCTCCGACGAGATGATGCGCAGCGTCACTCAGATGCGCTAACGCCCGCAGCCAAGGGACCAGACTCATGACCAAGAAGAAGAAGACTTCGCGCACGTCACGGCTCGTCAAGGCGCCCCGCCGCTTTCTGCGGGGTAGCGCGGCGGCGGCCAGCCTGATCGCCGGCCTCTTCGCGGCCGCCTCGGCTCTGGCGGACGACACCGCTCTTGCGGATCGCGCGCTTCAGACCGCGGCCGCTCCCATCGCCCTGAAACCGCAGGTCACGATCGACAGCGACCTCGTGCATCTCGGCGACCTGTTCCACGGCGAGATCGCCAAGGCCGATGTGCCAATCGCCCGCGCCCCGGCGCCGGGCGAGCAGATCGAGCTGCAGGCGCAGTGGCTCTGGTCCATCGCCCGCGCCTACGGCGTGGCCTGGAACCCGCGCTCGACCCTGGAAACGGTCATGCTGACCCGGGAGTCCTATCTGCTCGACGCCACCAAGCTGGAGAACCTCCTGCTCGACGGGCTCGCCGAGCGGGGGATGGATCCTTCCAGTCTGGCCGTTCAGCTCGACAATCCCCGCTTCTCGCAGCATCTGCCGACCAGCGTCGCCGGCCAGCTGGCGATGGGGCAACTCAACCACGATCCGCGCAGCGGCCGCTTCGCCGCCGACCTGCGCGCACCGACCGAGGACGGGCGGCTCCTGCGTGTCGCCGTCACCGGACGACTGTTGGAAATCGTCGAGGTACCAGTCCTGTCGCGCCGGATCGGCCCTGGCGAGGTGATCGGCCCGCGCGATATCGACTGGATGGCCCTCCAGGCCGACCGGGTGGCGGCCAATGTCGTCACCGATCCCGACGACCTGATCGGCAGCAGCCCCCGCCGCGGCCTGCGCGCCGGCCAGCCGGTGCGGGTCAGCGAAGTCGGCGAACCGCTGCTGGTCGAGAAGAACCAGATGGTTCTGCTGCGGGTCCAGACGGCGGCGATGCAGCTCACCGCCCAGGGCCGCGCGATGGAAGACGGTGCACGCGGCGAGTCGATCCGCGTGATCAACACGAAGTCCAACACGGTCGTGACCGGGACGGTAACCGATACCGGCCTGATCCTGGTCACACCGATGAACGCAACGATCGGCAACTGACGCCGCAAAGCCAACGAGCCCAGAAGGGCCACCTCTAGGACGGAAAGGACAGACTCATGACCGCTCGACCCAAAGACAGCAGCCAACCGCATCGCACCTTCCGGCATCGCGGACTCGCCCTTCTCGGCCTCGCCGCCGTGACCTTGTTACTGCCGGGCTGCAACCTGCTGACACGCCTGTCGGAAGTCGGATCGGCGCCGGAGATGAGCAGCATTCAAAATCCGGCAGTTTATCACGGCAACGAGCCGGTGGCCGTACCGATGCCGCGGCCGGTGGCCCTGGAGTTCCAGGCCAACTCGCTGTGGCGCCCCGGCAGCCGGGCTTTCTTTAAAGATCAGCGCGCCACCCAGGTCGGCGACATTCTGACGGTGGTCATCGATATCGACGACAGCGCCGAACTCTCGAATTCTTCCGAGCGATCCCGCCAGAGCGGTGAGAGCGCCGGTCTCGGCGGCTTCCTCGGCTTCGAAAACGAGCTGGATCAGATCCTGCCGAACGGCGTCGACAACGAGAATCTGGTGGACGCTCAAGCCGACTCCGTGAGCCGGGGTGCCGGAACCATCGACCGGGAAGAGGACATCGAGGTGCGCGTCGCCGCTATGATCACTCAGGTCCTGCCGAACGGGAACCTGGTGGTCGCCGGCCGCCAGGAGACCCGGGTCAACTTCGAACTGCGTCAGCTTCAGGTCACCGGGATCATCCGGCCCGAGGACGTGACCTCGACCAATACGGTGAACTTCGACCAGATCGCCGAAGCGCGGATCAGCTACGGCGGCCGAGGCCACCTCTCCGACGTGCAGCAGCCGCGCTACGGCCAGCAGATCTACGACATCGTCTTCCCCTTCTAACCGGGCATTCCCGAGGAAGACACCGACTTTCCAAGCGACCCTTCCGTCCCGCTTGGCACACTTGGGCCGGCCGCAGACCTGCGGCCGGCCTTTTTCTTGAACTGGGATTTGTCGGCAGACCGACGAGAAACGCCCGGCTGCGCCTCTCAGGGCGGTTCAGCCGGCGTCGTTCCACCCTCTGTCAGTCGTCGCGCTGCGTGCGCCCTTTGTCAGTCGTCGCGCTGCGTGCGCCCTTTGTCAGTCGTCGCGCTGCGTGCGCTCCATGCGTTCGTGACGCTCCTGCGCCTCGATCGAGAGCGTGGCGATAGGGCGAGCCTCCAGACGCTTGATGGAAATCGGCTCGCCGGTGTCCTCGCAGTAGCCGTATTCGCTGTCTTCGATTCGCTTGAGGGCGGCATCGATCTTGGAAATCAGCTTCCGTTCCCGGTCGCGGGTCCGAAGCTCCAGCGACCGGTCAGTCTCGAGCGATGCGCGGTCGGCAATATCCGGCTCGGCCAGACTGCCTTCCTGCAGATGGTTGATCGTCTCGCCCGATTCGCGCAGCAGTTCGGCTTTCCAGCTCAGCAGTTTGCGCCGGAAATACTCCTGCATCTTCGGGTTCATGAAGTCTTCGCCCTCGCTCGGGCGGTAGTCGGGTTCAAGAGTGACCGTCGTCATGCCACCTGCCTGATCATGGACTCGCTAAGGGGCCAGAACCGGCGCGGAGTATATGCAAAAAGCGCGTCGTCACAAGCGACCTGATTGACCGGGTTGCCGACAGGCACACAATTGAAAAATCATGGTTATTTCCACAAACCGCCTGAAACCGCGGCGAAGCGGCTCCGACAGGTCGGTCAATCCGGGCGCTATTGGCCAAGCTTGGCCAGCTCGACAGCGGCCCGGGTCTCGATTTCCGCCAAGACCTGCTCCACGCGCGCATCACTGATGTCGGGCCGATCCTGTCCGAGCAGAAGCTGGAGGCGGCGAAGACCGGCCAAGGGAATGCGCCCCATCAGCAGGCCGATCCGGATCCGATCCAACTCGTCGAGCAGCTGATCTCCCCGTTTGCGAGCCTTGGCGCGTCCGGACAGGGTATCCGGCGCCTCCTGGATCGACAGCAAGCTGTCCAGCGCTCCGACGCCGGGCGCAGCGGCAGCGCGTGCAGCCGGCTCGCTGTCGCCCCTGAGAGCGTCAGCGAAGGCCGAGTCGCCGGCGCCAGTGCGTTGCTTGCGCTTGATCGACTGCGCTCTGGGACCTGAAAGGGGATCGATCTTCATTGTCGTCCGTTTAGCTCCAATGGCTGCCGGAGAGTGCGCAAATCGCGGTTAAGCGCACGTTAAGGAGTGCCGTCTTGGGGGGAAATTCTTGCCGTCCGGCAAGCCAAGGGCGGATTCCGACGCAACCGAGCAGCTCTCGGATCCTGGAATATAGTGATTGATAACAATGCATTACGCGATTCTAGCTGTTTGGCACGGCTTTCGCATCTCTGTTCGCGAAATCAGCCGGCCGTGAAAGAGCCGGCAAAATCGGGACGATACGGAAAGCTTGCTGGCCTCATGCCATACCGCCTCATCAACAGTCACAGAGCCGCCCTGCGCCAGATCGCGGGACGCCATCTGGCCGCGCTGCTGACAGCCCTCATCGTGCTGTTGGCCGCACAGCCGGTCTCGGCGCAGTCGCGCATCAAGGATATCGCCGAGTTCGAAGGCATCCGCGACAACCTGCTGGTCGGCTACGGACTGGTCGTCGGCCTCAACGGTACCGGCGACGACCTGGGCAGCGCCGTTTTCACCCGCGAGAGTCTGATCGGCATGCTGCAGCGCCTGGGCGTCAATGCGCGCGACCAGGATCTGGATACGGACAACGTAGCCGCCGTGATGGTGACCGCCAATCTGCCCCCCTTCGCCCGCCAGGGCACCCGGATCAGCATCTCGGTATCGGCGCTCGGCGATGCACAAAGCCTGCAAGGCGGGACCCTGCTGGTCACGCCGCTCGTCGGCGCGGACGGTGAAGTCTACGCCGTGGCCCAGGGCCCGATCGCTGTTGGCGGCTTCCAGGCTCAAGGTGCGGCCGAGCAGGTCACCCGAGGCGTGCCCACGACCGGGCGCATTGCCAGTGGCGCTATCGTGGAGCGCGAGATCGAGTTCGATCTGACCAACCTCGCCACGGTTCAGATCAGCCTGCGCAACCCCGATCTGACCACCGCCCGCCGCATTGCCGAAGCCATCAACGGTTTCACGGGCCTGCCAGCGGCGCGGGCCGCCGACCCGGGGACCGTCAACGTGACCGTTCCGCCGACCTACAGCGGCGACACCGTCGCGCTGATGACCGATATCGAACAGCTTCCCGTTCGGGTCGACCAAGCCGCCAGGGTGGTCATCGACGAACACTCCGGCGTGATCGTCATGGGCGAGAACGTGCGCATCTCCGAAGTGGCGATCGCCCAGGGTAACCTGACGATCCGCATCACCGAGACGCCTCAGGTCGCCCAGCCCGGCCCCTTTGCCGAAGCCGGCGAAACCGTGGTGGTGCCCCGGACCAATATCGAGATCGACGAGGACGAAGAGCGTCGCCTCGCCGTTCTGCCGGCTGGCGTGACCCTGCAGGAGCTGGTCAACGGCCTGAACGCCCTGGGCGTCGGACCGCGCGACATGATCACCATTCTGCAGGCCATCAAGGCAGCAGGCGCCCTCCAGGCCGAAATCGAGGTGATGTGATGATGGATATGAACAGCATGCTCATCGCGCAGGGTGCGTCCAGCCCCGCGACGCCGTCCCCGGCCGAACAAGCCGCCCGCGAGAAGCAGGCCGAAGCGACCGGTCAGAAGTTCGAGGCGATGTTCCTCGCGCAGATGATGGCCCCGATGTTCGACGGCCTGGGCGAGGACAGCCCCTTCGGCGGCCAGACCGCCAAGGCCTACCGCTCGGTGATGTTGCAGGAGTACGGCGAGGCCATGGCCGCGAACGGCGGCATCGGCATCGCAGACCAGGTCAAAGCGGAAATTCTCAGACTCCAGGAGGTGGCACAATGACCGCCCAGCTCGCTCTCGAAGCCCCACTCCCCTCTGCCCCGATCGAAGAGACCGGGCGCGTGACGCAGCTCCTAAACGTGACCAGTCGGTTGATTGACGTGTTGGAGCGCGAGATCGGCATGCTGCGCGGCATGAAACCGGCTGAGATGCAGCAGCTTCAGCACGATAAGATCGTCCTGGCCGCCGCCTATGAGTCCGCGGTGCGGACCCTGAATGCCGATCCGGCGGAGCTTGAGCTAGTCGCGCCGGCGATTCGAGACGAGCTGCGCGAGACCACCGAGCGCTTTCACGGCGCGTTGGCAGCCAACGAACAGGCCCTGAGAGCCGCCAAAACGGCGACCGATCGCCTGCTCAAGCACATCGTCGCCGAAGCTGAGCGCCAGCGCGGCCAGGCCAACGCCTACAGCGCCCGCGCCGGCAAGGCCGTCTCGCTGAACAGCGGTGAAGCGCTCTCGCTGAGCGTCGATCAGCGGCTCTAGAGCCCAGACGTCCCATTCGAGGAGCGCCCAGGCGGCAGCACCCCCATGTCTCTGACCCTCTCCCTCAAGACGGCCCTCTCCGGTCTGCAGCTCAGCCAGGCGGCGATCAGCGCGACGTCCAACAACGTCTCGAACGCCAATACGCCAGGCTACACACGCAAAAGCGTGGAACCGATTGCACGAACGGTGGCAGGCGCCGGCGCCGGCGTTCAGCTCGGCGAGCTTCGCCGCTCGGTCGACGAACGGCTGATCCGCGAAGTCCGCGAAGCCAACGCCATGCTGGGCACTTACACGATCAAGGCCGGCTACATGGACCGGGTGCAGAACCTGTTCGGCAAGCCGGGGGACAACTCCTCCATCGCCAACCGGATCGACGAGTTCGCCGCGGCGGTCGCCGGCCTCTCGAGCACGCCGGAAAGCGCGACCGAACGCATCAAGATGATCAACGAGGCGGAGAAGGTCGCGCAACAGCTCAACGACATGTCCGAAGCGGTGCAGAGGATGCGCCTGGACGCCGACGCCGAAATCAATCAGGCGGTTGGTGTGATTAACGAGCAGCTCGACACCATCGTCCGCCTGAACGCGGAGATCGCCCAACTCAAGGGACAGGGGCTGCCGGCCGTCGAGTTGGAGGACGAACGCGACAACGCGCTGGACACCATCAGCCAGTACATGGAGATCAACTACTTCGAGCGCAGTAGCGGCGAGATCGTGGTCTACACGCCTGAGGGTACGGTGTTGGCAGACAGTGTCGCCAAGACGTTCACCTACACGCCTGCCGCGGTCATGTCGCCGACCATCTCCTACGGCGCCGGCATCAGCGGAATCAACGCAGGCGCCATCGACTTGACGGACCGGATCGACGAAGGACGCCTCGCTGGCCTGATCGCCATGCGCGACACCGAGCTTCCGGAGCTGCAGGCGGAACTGGACCGCCTGACCGAGCAGCTTCGCGACCAGATCAACGCCATCCACAACCAGGGCACCGGAAACCCCGCCGCCAATACGCTCAACGGGCAGCGGGCTATCGCGGATATCACAGTCGACAACATCGTGGTCGACGAACCCGTGCGCTTCACCGTTGTCGATGCCGACGGCCGGACAGTCAACTCGGCCCTAATGCCGGCCGACACCTATAGCGCCGAAGAGGTGCGGGACTGGGTCAACGCGAACGTTCCCGGCGCCACGGCAACGGTCAGCAACGGCAACGGACTGCAGATCACGGCAACCGACCCGGCCCAGGGCATCGCCATCGTCGACAGCCCTAACCAGAGCGTTTCCGACGGCACGGTGACGGTCCAGAGCCTGTCGCATTACTTCGGCCTCAACGACTTCTTCGTCACCAACGGCAACGTCACCGGCGACGCGACCACGGGCATCTCGCAGATACTCGAGGTCCGCAGCGACATCGTCAGCGATCCGCACCTGATCTCGCGCGGCCGTCTGGACATCAATGCCGACACCGCCGGCGACGTGGCCATCGCCGCAGGCGACAACTCGATCATCACGGCCCTGGCGGAAAAGTTCGACGAAGAACTCCTGATCCAGGCTGCCGGCGGCCTTCCGCTCTCGCGGACGACGCTGTCCGGCTACGGCGCCGATATTCTGGCGAACGCCGCCATGGAGGCCAGTTCGGCCAGCACGAAACAGAGCTTTCAGGACTCCCTCAGTCGTGAAATGGAGTTCCGGCGCGCCGGAGTCAGCGGCGTCAACGTCGACGAAGAAATGGCGAACCTGATCCTCTATCAGAACGCCTACTCCGCATCTGCCCGCGTGATCGACGTCGCGCGCCAGATGTTCGACACCCTCGAAGGCATCATACGGTAAGCGCGAGGAGTCCACCCATGTTTCGCGTCTCCACATTCGGAACCCATGAACTCAGCGTCTTCAACGCTATGCAGACCCAGAAGCGGCTGCAGGACGGGCAGATCGCGGCGGTCACGGGCTTCAAAAGTCAGGACTACGCAGGCTTCAACGTCGATACCCGCCGTCTGCTGTCGATGGAGTCCACGGTCGCGCGGATCGACAGCTACCAGCGCAACATCGAGACGACCGAGCGCCGGTTAAAGGCGATGGAAACCAACGTCGCCCAGCTGCACGACATCGCAAGCGAAGCCAACAAACTGCTGGTCAACGCCCTGAACGCCAACGACGGTGAGGACCTGCAGCTGCATGTTCGAGCCGAGAAGATGCTCGAGCAGGTCGCCGGACTGCTGAACCTCAAACACGAGGAACGCTATCTTTTCGCCGGCGCCCGCACGGACGTCGAGCCGGTCGACCTCACAGCCTACGACCCTACGGACCCCGCCTACAATCCGGCCGATCCGACAACGGCCAACGCGGGCTACTACAACGGAGATACCGCCGTGCTGTCGGGGCGGGTCGACGAGTCGATGACCCTGGAGTACGGCATTACGGCGGCCGAGGGGTCCTTCGAGAACCTGATCCGCGGCCTGCAACTCGCGGTTAACGGGGGCGTGCCCGGCTCCCTCGACCGAGCAACCCTCGAACAGTCACTCGATCTGATCGGCGACGCCGTGCGCGACATTCCCGACGTTCGCGGCCAGATCGGCGCCAACCTGTCAACCCTCGAAGCCGTCAAGGACAAGCACGCCCAGCTGAAGATCTACGCCGACGAAACCATCGTCGACACCGAGCAAGCAGATGTCGCCGCAATTATGACGCAGGTCACAGCCGATCAGGTGCTGTTGGAGACGTCCTACACGGTGACGTCACGTCTCAGCCAGCTCAGCCTCGCAAACTTCCTGCGTTAACCGCCCGGTTACCCGGTCTAGAGGAAACTATCGTCATGTCGACCACCGCCCACGCCCTGGCTGAAACCGCACCGGACCAGGAGTCCGTCGCGCCTCGCACGCTCGTCGAGACGCGCTTCGGCACCTTCGCGTTCGACGCGAACAACAGCCTGCTGATGCCGTCGGGTCCCCTGGGATTCGCGTCTTACCGGCAGTTCGGTCTGGCCAACCTGCCAGATCCGCAGCTTGCGGCGTTCAAGCTGCTGCAATCGCTCGACGACATCGACGTAAGCTTCGTCCTCACACCGCTCGAACTTCACCCGGGCCTGATCGATCCTCTGGATATCGAAGCGGGTGCCAAGGCCGTCGGGCTGAATCCGACGAACCTGGAGACGCTTCTTATCGTGACCGCGCGCAGCAGTCCGGAGGGGACTTCCTTGAGCATCAATCTGCGTGCGCCGATCCTGATCGACTTCGAGAGTCGAACTGCGCGCCAGGTCGTCCTCGGGAACCCGCACTACGCAGTCCGTCATCCGATCACGGTGGCGCAGGACCGCTAAGCCCGCGCCGGCTGTCCGACAGGCGCTCCGCGACCACGGCGGGAGTGACGCTCTGACAAGGATCGCACAAGCGATGCCACCTCCGACGACCCTGCCCCAAAACGGCGGCGGCGGGGGCTTTCAGACCTTTAGGCGCTCCCCGTCTCCAAGGTAAGATTCCTCAAATTGAATCATCGTTAACTGTTTCGAAATAAGGTTAACGAAATTCTCCGACTTGGCAGGTCGAGTTCGACCCGGACCCGGCCGTTGTCCGAAGCGCGGACGTGCCGCTTCTCACGCGGCTCCGGACCGTTTCGCTACCTAGAGAGTCGGCATGACCCTGAGTTTCGAGGCACCAGACCGTCGCGTTATCGCGATCGTCCAAGCCCGCCTGTCGTCCGAACGACTGCCCGGCAAGGTCCTGCGTCCCATAGGCGGGCGCCCTTTGCTCGGCCACCTGATCGACCGGCTCCGCCTGGTGCGCGAACTGAACGGCGTGGTATTGGCAACCTCCAGCGAAGCCTCCGACGACCCTCTCGCCGCCTTTGCCCAGCAGGAAGGCATGCGCTGTTACCGGGGACCGTTGGAAGACGTCGCCAGCCGGATCCTACAGGCCGCCATCTCGGACGGCGCCGACGGCTTCGTTCGCATTTCCGGCGACAGTCCCCTGATCGCGCCGGAAATCGTGAGCTGGGCGGTGTCGCTGTTTCGTCAGCAATGGCCGGATCTGGTCACCAACGTCGCAACCCGTAGCTTTCCCAAGGGCCAATCCGTCGAAATCCTGAAGACCGCGACCTTCCGCGGCGCCTTGCGGGACTTCGAGACGGCCGAAGACCGGGAACACGTCACACCCTTCTTCTACCGTTATCCCGACCGCTTCCGAATACTGTCCTTCGCTCGGCAAAAACCCCTCGAATCGCTGCAGCTCTCGGTCGACTGTGAAGAGGACTTCCAAAGGGTCGAGACGCTGATCAAGCGCATGAACCGTCCGCCGGCCAGTTACGGCCTCGACGACATCATCGGCCTGCTACCAGAGCGCAGCGCGACGGAGGCCGGAGCGTGATGTCCCTGCGTGCCGGCGTGATCGGACTGGGAGTCGGTTTCCAGCACGCGGTCGGCCTGGCGCAGCATCCCGACTGCGATCTCGTGGCGGTCTGCGACCGGGACTCTGCCAAACGCGCAGAGGCTCGAACGCGCTTCCCGGAGGTCAAGATCTTCGAGACGGCCGAGGCCTTGCTGGAGGAGAGTGAACTCGACCTCGTTTGCGTCGCAAGCTACGACGACGATCACGCCGACCAGATCCTGCGCGCCTTGTCGCTCGGCCGGCATGTCTTCGCCGAGAAGCCGCTGTGTGTCAGGCCGGAAGAGACGGATGAGATCCGCGCAGCGCTGGAGCGGCACCGACACCTGCGGCTATCATCGAACACGGTCTTACGTGCCTCGCCGCGTTTCGCAGGCTTGAAAGGCGAGATCGACGCCGGCCACCTGGGGCGTATCTACGCCATCGAGGGCGACTACAACTACGGTCGGCTAGAGAAGCTGACGGAGGGCTGGCGCGGACAGATCCCGCACTATTCGGTCATGCTCGGCGGCGGGATTCATATGGCCGACCTCTTGCTCTGGCTCACCGGTCAGCCAGTGCGTGAAGTCGTCGCTCTCGGCAACGGCCTTGCCAGCGCCGGAAGCGGCTTTTCCGGACGCGACTACGCGATTGCCCTGCTGCAGTTCGACGACGGGACGATAGGCAAGCTGTCAGCCAACTTCGGATGCGTCGAACCGCACTTCCACCGGCTGCTCGTCTACGGAACCGAAGCGACCTTCGAGAACAGACGCGACAGGGGCCATCTCTGGCGCTCTCGTGCCGCAGATGCCCTTCCGGAAGAAGTCGCGACGCCCTACCCCGGCGTCGAAAAGCACGCCTTGCTGCCGAGCTTCGTTGCGGCGATCCTTCATGGCAGCAAGCCCCTGGTCGACGAAACCGATGTCTTGAACGCCATGCTGCTTTGCCATGCGATCGATCGGGCCATCGACAGCGGTTATCCGGCCGCCGTCGAGTCCCTTCAGCTCGAACGCGCCACACTTGAGCCCCACCATGCATGAAGCCCTGCGCCAACGCCCCTTCGGCCGTCCCCTGATCGGTCAGGAAGAGATCGAGGCCGCGATTTCGGTTCTACAGGGACCGCAGCTCGTGCATGGACCGCGTGCGACGCAGTTCGAGGAAGACTTCGCCGGCTTCTGCCGAGGCGGTGCCGCGGTCTCCGTCTCCTCCTGCACAGCGGGCCTGCACCTCGCCTATTTCGACCTAGGTCTCGGCCCGGGCGACGAAGTCATCGTACCGGCACAGACCCATGTGGCGACGGCCCACGCCGTGGAGTTCACCGGCGCCTCCTGCGTCTTCGTCGAGGCGGACGGCTGCACGGGCAATGTCGACCCCGAAGCCGTGGCGGCCGCCGTGACTGAGCGCACCCGAGCCATCTCCGTCGTCCACTACCTGGGGTTGCCGGCGGATATGCCCGCCATCAACGCCATCGCCGCGAAACACGGTCTGACTGTCGTGGAAGACTGCGCGCTTGCGCTCGGCAGCTGGCTGGACGGCGTGCACTGCGGTCTGCTGGGCGATCTGGGCGCCTTCTCCTTCTATCCGGTCAAGCACATCACGACGGCCGAAGGGGGAATGGTCCTGACACGCGACGCCGAGACGGCGGCGCGCATCGGCCGCAAGAAAGCCTTCGGCGTCGACCGAACCCACGGCGAACGCAACGTGCCCGGCGTCTACGACGTCACTATGCTGGGCTTCAACTACCGCATGAACGAGCTGGCCGCGGCGCTGGGCATCGAGCAGATCAAGAAGGCCGAAGGGTTCCTCAAGGCACGCGCTGAGAACACGAAGGTCCTGCGCGCGGCCCTGGCGGAGATCGACGAGCTCGATCTGCTATGGGCCGGCGACGCGCGCTTCGTCAGCAGCCACTACTGCACCGCCGCGATCCTGAAAGACGCGGTCGCGCCACGACGGTTCGAGATCGTCGGCCAGCTCAAGCAGGCCGGAATCGGCACCAGCGTCTACTATCCCCGCGCCGTTCCCCAGATGACCTACTACCGGGAGAAGTACGGCCATCCGGCCGGCGCCTTCCCGCAGGCGGAGCGCATCAGCGATCAGTCGATTGCCCTGTCGGTTGGCCCCCATCTCGACGGTGACGACATGCTGGCCATCGCAGCGGCACTCAAAGACGCCATCCGGGCCACCGCCGCATGAGCGCCTTGGCCACAGCAGGACCCTCCGGCGGCAACCTTCTGCCCGATCCCTGGCTGCAGTCGCTGCTTGGGCGCCCTTGTTTCACGCTACGGCGTACTTCGACCGCTGCGGTTCTGCCCGTGGATCCGCCGGTCGGCCCCTGTTTCGTCTCGGCAAAGGTTCCTGTTGCCCCCTTGGACGACTCGCTCGCGCTGCAGGACAGCGGATTCCGGGTTGTCGACACCGCCCTGACCTTCGAAGCGAGCGACCTGCAAGCAGGAAACGACCGGCGCATTCGTCTTGCCCGACCGGACGACCGTTCTGCCGTCGGCGCGATCGCAGCACGAAGCTTCAAGACCTCGCGATTTCATCTAGACCCCACGATCCCCAACGAGACGGCCAATCGGATCAAGTCGGCCTGGGCCGAGAACTACTTCACCGGCCGTCGCGGCGACCTGATGCTGATCGCGGAGCAGGACGGAGAGGTCGCCGGCTTTCTGCAAGCCCTCCGCGGCTCCAACGACACTTTGGTCATCGATCTGTTGGCGGTCGCGCAGGCCGCCACGCGCCGCGGCCTCGCCCGCGCCATGATCGAGAGACTCGCGGCTGAGGTGGACGGCCAGCAGGCGACAGCTTTGCGTGTGGGAACGCAAGCCGCCAATCTGCCGTCTTGCCGTCTCTATGAATCGCTGGGGTTTCGCCTTACGGCCGCCGAGATCGTTTTGCACTTCCACGGGGGAGGACTAGGGCGGTGAAGATCGGTCCGGTGGATCTCACGCGCGACGTCCTGATCGTCGCCGAGATTGGGAACAATCACGAAGGCGATCTGGATCGTGCCGAGGAGATGATCCGGCGCGCCGCCGAGGCGGGAGCTCAAGCAGTCAAGTTCCAAAGCATCGACCCTGACCGATTGGTGGCAGCCGATCAGACCGCGCGTCTCGAACAGCTGAGGCGTTTCGCGCTGACGGCCGACGACCACGCACGTCTGGCCGCCGTCGCCGCCGATGCCGGGGTCCTGTTTCTCTCCACACCCTTCAGCCTGGAAGCCGTGACGCTGCTCGACCCACTGGTCCCGGCCTTCAAGATCGCGTCCGGCGATAACGACTTCGCACCCTTGCTGACGCAGGTCGCGACGACCGGAAAACCGCTGCTGATCTCGACCGGGATGAGCCGACCGGAGGATATCGCTCTGGCCGTGGCCCGCGTCCGGGCGGCTTGGTTCGCTGCCGAGCGCGGCGATCCGGGTCTCGTTCTACTGCATTGCGTCTCGGCCTATCCGACCCCGAGTTCTGCCGCCAACTTGCGTGCGATCCTGGCGCTCCCGGCTTACGGCGCCATCGCAGGTTACTCGGACCATACCCTGGGTATAGAGGCGGCCGTGCTGTCCGTGGCGCTGGGAGCCCGCGTGATCGAGAAGCACTTCACGCTCTCCAAGACCCAGTCGGACTTCCGCGACCATCAGCTTTCGGCCGAGCCCCAGGAACTGGCCGAACTGGTCGAGCGGGTCCGCGAGGCCGATGTCCTGCTGGGCGACGGTGTGAAACGGATCCATGACGAAGAAGCACCGGTGGCCGCCGCTGCCCGACGCTCCATCTGCGCCGCCCGCGACTTGAAGCCTGGCGAGGTCGTTGGTCCGGAGGACCTGACTTGGTTGCGGCCGGCTGGCGGCTTGCCGCCAGGTTCGGAAGCGGAGCTACTGGGCCGTTCCCTACTGCGGCCGGTTACGGCCGGACAGGCCTTGACCCTGGACGTGATGGACTGACGGCAGCATGTGCGGGATCGCCGGATATATCGGGCCGAGCCGACTGAGCCAGACGCGGCTGAACGCCTGTCGGGCTCTGATGGGACGACGCGGCCCCGACGCCTTCGGTCAGGCGCAGCGAACCACAGTGGACGGCCGGCAGGTCCATCTTCTGCACAGCCGCCTCGCGATCCTCGACTTGGACCCTCGCGCCAATCAACCCTTCGAGACCCAAGGCGGGCTGCTGTCCTACAACGGCGAAATCTACAACTACTTGGAACTGCGCGACGCTCTGGAGCAGGACGGCGAGACCCTCACCGGCAGCGGCGACACGCCCGTGCTCGCGCGGCTTCTCGCCCGCGATGGCGCCGCCGCGCCGGAGCGCTGCGAGGGGATGTTCGCCTTCGCCTGGCTTGCGGCCGACGGCACTCTGATGCTCGGACGCGACCGTTTCGGCGAGAAGCCTCTCTACCTGCTGCGCGAGAGCGACGGAGGCCTGTTCTTCGGATCGGAAGCCAAGTTCGTCTTCGCGCTGGCCGGCCGTCGGCCACCGGTCAACCTTCAGCAGCTTCGCCGCTATCTGGTGAACGGCTACAAGTCTCTCTACAAGAGCAGCGAGACCTTCTTCGAGGGGCTAAGTGAGCTGCCCGCGGGCCATGTGGCCACGGTGGGACAAGACGGCCGTCTGGACAGCCGCCCCTTCTGGCGTCCGACTTTCGGCACCGAGCCGTCCGGCATGAGCTATGACGAGGCTGTGGCCGGCGCCCGAGAACGTTTGATCCGCTCCGTGGAGCTGCGACTGCGGGCCGACGTGCCGGTCGCCTTCTGCCTGTCGGGCGGTATCGACTCCAACGCGCTGATCGGCGCGGCCAAGCGCGAACTGGGCTACGACGTCCACGGCTTCACCATCGTCAACAGCGACAGCCGCTATGAAGAGCGGGACATGGTCGAGGCGGCGGTGCGCGAGCACAGTCTCAAACATACCCCAATTCCCCTGGAGACGGACCGCTTCCTGCCGAACCTACGCGAGCTGGTCCGGCAGCACGACGCTCCGGTCTACACCATCACCTACTACGCCCAGTGGCGTCTCATGTCGGCGGTCGCCGAAGCCGGCTACAAGGTCTCGGTCAGCGGTACCGGCGCCGACGAGATCTTCAGTGGCTACTTCGACCACCACAACGCCTACCTCGCCGCCATGGCGAGCGAAGATCCGCAACGTCATGCCGAGGCCCTGGAGGATTGGCAATCCGAAGTCGCACCGATCGTGCGCAACCCCTTCCTGCAGGACCCGGATTACTTCATCCGTCGCCCCTACGCGCGCGATCACATCTACCTGGACGCCGAGCACTTCGCCGGTTTCCTGACGCAGCCCTTCTTCGAGCCCTTCGCCGAAGTCGGCTTTACGGAGACGCTGCTGCGCAACCGCATGGCCAATGAGCTGTTCGCCGAGAGCGTGCCGGTGATCCTGCATGAGGACGACCTCAACGCCATGTACTTCTCAGTCGAGAACCGCTCGCCCTTTCTGGACACGGCGCTGTTCGACTGGTGCCAGCGGATCCCAACGCGCCACCTGGTGCGCAATGGCCGCGCCAAGGCCGTGCTGCGCGACGCCGCGCGCGGACTGGCGCCGGATGCGCTGCTGGACAATCCCCGCAAGGTCGGCTTCAACGCACCGATCCTCGACTATCTGGACCTGGCCGACCCCGACGTACGGACCGAGCTGATGGCGGACAGTCCTGTCTTCGAAGTGGTGCGCCGCGACAGGATCGCCGCCTTGCTGGACGAGGCCGAGTTGCCGAACAGCCAGTCGAAGTTTCTCTTCAACTTCGTCAACGCGAAGCTCTTCCTTGAGGAGCAGGCCGCATGAAGTGGTGCCGCTCCTGCGTTCTGCCGGACACCCGCCCGAACCTCGAAATCCGGGACGACGGCATCTGCAACGCCTGTCACAGTCACGCTGCCAAGCCGGACATCGACTGGGCCTCCCGCGCCACCCAACTGCGGAGCGTGGCGGCCCAGGCCAAGCAGCGGCAGGGCGGCTACGACTGCCTGATCCCCGTCTCCGGCGGCAAGGACAGCACCTGGCAGACCGTCAAGTGTCTGGAGCTGGGCCTGCGACCTCTGGCCGTGACTTGGAAGACGCCCGCACGTACCGCCATCGGTCAACGCAATCTCGACAATCTGGTCGCGCTGGGCGTGGACCATATCGACTGGCAGATCAATCCGAAGGTCGAAGCCGCCTTCATGCTGAAGGCCTTCCAACGCTTCGGCTCCACCGCCATTCCCATGCACATGGCGCTGTTCAACATTCCGCTCACCCTCGCCGTGAGACTGCGCATCCCCTTGGTGGTCTGGGGCGAGAACTCGGCCTTCGAATACGGCACGAAGGACGAGGCTCTAACGGGTTTCCGCCTCGACGCCGATTGGCTCAGGACCTACGGCGTGACCCACGGCACGACGGCAGCCGACTGGGTCGATGCCGAACTCTCCCCAAAAGACTTGGCCGCCTACTTCGGTCCCAGCCGCGAGGAGCTGGAGCAAGCCGGCGTGCGAGCCATCTTTCTGGGCTACTACCTGCCTTGGGATCCCGAAGAGACACGGCGCGTAGCCGAAGCGCATGGCTTTCAGCCCGAAGCCGCCGGCGCACGCACCGGCTACTACGACTTCGCGGACATCGACGACGATTTCATCGCGATTCACCACTGGATGAAGTGGTTCAAGTTCGGCTTCACCCGCCTCTTTGACAATCTTTCTCTCGAGATTCGAAACGAGCGCATGACACGAAGCGACGCTCTGAAGATTCTCCGACTGTCCGGAGAGCAAAGGCCGACCGGCGATATCTCCAGTTTCTGCCACTTCGCGGGCACGACAGAGGAAGCCTTCTACGCCACCGCCGAAGGCTTCCGGAACCCGAACGTCTGGTCCCGCCGACCCAATGGCACCCACTACATCCCCGACTTCCTTATCGATGACTGGGCTTGGTCATGAAGTTCGCACCGAAAGACCCGCCCCGCAGGTTCCCGGTTGGTAACGCCACGCCCTTCGATATGAAGGACTGTGGCAGCCTGGCCCTGGAGCCGGACGAGCAGGTCACGCTGACCACCCCGGCCGGCGGGGAATACGATGTGGCGCGCAAGGACTGGGGCTTTTACGCCACCCCCTCGCTAAACGGACGGCTGCCGCAATTCGGGCTGCGCGGGGTGCTGATCCGCAACCGCTTGACCGGGCGCTACTTCGTTTTCCTGGTTGAACGGGGGCGGGAAGAGAGCTTCGAAGCCTACTGCATGGAGGAAAGTCTCGAAACGATCAGCTGGCTCGACTCGGACGAAGCGCTCGATGGGCTCAAGACCGCGCTGGAGGCGGCGCGATGAACCAGGTTCCAACACTGGCGCCAACCCTGAACTGTCCTTGCGACGGTCGACATCTCGTCCCTGCCTTCGCCTACGAGACACCGCCGTCGGGCGAGACGAACTTCGACCTGGGCGGGGCGGCTTATCGCCGAGCCTACCGAAGCTGTGCGCTTTGCGGGCACTGGTTCGGCGCGCATGCGCTCGATCTGTCTCGGCTCTACGACGGCAGTTACGTCGACGCAACCTATGGCGGGTCGGCAGGCATGGCCGAGAAGCTCCGCCAGATCATGGCCTTGCCGCCCGAGCGTTCCGACAACGGCGGTCGCGTACGCTGGATCGAAGCGCAAATCGGCAGAACCGCCGGCCGCCGTCTGCTCGATATCGGCGCCGGCCTCGGGGTCTTTCCTGCGACCATGAAAGCAAGAGGCTGGACCGTTCTGGCCGTCGAGACGGACAGTCGTACCGTCACCCATCTGCGCGAGGCCGTCGGCATCGAAACCTTCGCAGAGGACCTGACGTTCCTGACGACGGAAGATCTGGGCGGCGCAGTCGATCTGGTCTCTTTCAATAAGGTCCTGGAGCACGTGGAAGCGCCGCAGCCTCTCCTAAGTCACGCTGCCACGCTTCTGAGCGACAAGGGCGTCTGCTACGTCGAACTGCCGGACGTGGCGGCGGCGACCGAAGGACCCGGCCGCGAAGAGTTCTTCATCGAACACCACCATATCTTCAGCCCGGCCTCGCTGGTGCTGCTAGCCGAACGGGCGGGCTTCTCGGTCTCGGCGCTGGAGCGCCTGCGCGAGCCCAGCGGCAAGTTCACCCTACGCGCACTTCTCCGGGCCGTCCCGGCACCTGCGGGGCGCGAGGCCGTCGCACCATGACACTCTGCCCCCCTACCGCACCTCTCGATGCCGCAGCGGCAAGCCAGCAAGAGATCTGGAGCTACGCACCGGAGGGACGCACTCGAAAGGACTGCCCTCTCAAGGTCACGAGCGGAAAACCTCTGGACGCGGTGGCCTGCGATACGGGACGTCAATGCGACAACATCATCATGGCGGCGGTGCTCGAATGACCTACGGCTCAGAGACCAACTACTGTCCTGTCTTCGTCTTCGGTGTCGCCCGCTCCGGCACCAACCTGTTGGCCCGTCTCGTCGGGGCCGACCCGACGGTCGCCCTCGCGCTCGACGCGCTTCTGCCGCTATTCAAGGCATGGCGCAACGCCATCGCCTCGCAGATCCCCGATCGCTTGGACACACCTCTGACGGCGGACGCCGCTTTCCAGGACTGCTACTTCGCGGCAGATGGCTTCACGCTGCTGGAGGCAACGCTGGAAGCCGATGCCGGGCGCCATCTCGCTCTGACACCTGCCTTGGCGGAGGCCGTTCGCGCTCGTGCCGCACTGGAATCGCCCAAGCTGGCCGAGGCCTTCCGGAACTGGTCCGGGGATTCGGTCAGAACCTTGATTGCCGACGCGATCCGGGTTGCTGGCGCATCGGCCGAGCACGCCGGAAGCGGTCGGATCAGGACTGTCTGTATCAAGGAGCTCTGGACTGCGGACTTCATACCGGCTTTGGCGCGCGCCTTCCCGCAAGCCCGTTTCCTCCTGATCCACCGCGATCCGCGAGCCGTTGCAGCGTCGCTGATCGCCCTCTCGCGCCGCGACGAGTCCCAGGCCGCGCATCTTGTTAGCTACCTGCGCCATTGGCGCAAACAGGTCGCACTCGCACAGCATTTCGCCACTAGGTCCGACCTGTCCCACCGAGTGCTTGCTATTCGCTATGAAGATCTGCTCGCAGATCCACGCAGGACAATCGCAGATCTTGGCGCCTTTACCGGTCTTTTGGATCTGCAACTGAGTCCAGCGGCAGAAAGTTCCGCCGTCTGGCGATCCAACAGCAGCTTTGTCGCCGTACGCGGCGAGATCGATCCGAAGGCCGCCGAGCGCTGGCGGTCTTGGCTCGACCCCGATGTGGTTGCGACGGTTGACTATCACTGTGCGCCGGAGATGAGACTGCTCCACTATCTGCCCGATCGACCTTCGAACAGCGTGGGACGGCTGACAGACCCTATTCGCAAGACGGTGGTAGCTGCCGACGAGGCCCCCGGCAAGTGGCGCAGCGATTCCGGCGATCCGGCGGCGGACCTGAACTGGGAGCAACACCGCTGGTCTCTGCTCTCCGGGTCAGAAGCGGACAGAGAGATGGTACGGCGGTGCTTTCTCTTCGAGCAGACCTTGGATGCGGCCAGAAAGGCCCAGAGCGACGCAATGCTCATCGAGACAAGGAGTGCAGTATGACCGACGACTTCAGCTACCACGACTACGTCGGCGACGAGGGCTTTCTCGCAGACTACAACAGCTATCAGGCGCGCTATGCCGAGCGCATCCGCGAGAGCGACAAGGTGATCGTCGAGCTGCTCCGAGAAGCCGCATCCCAAGCCGACAGTCGCCTTCAAGTGCTGGACATTGGCTGTTCCACCGGAAACCTGCTTCTGCACCTGAGGCGATCGCTCCCCAAAGCAGACTACGTGGGTGGCGAACTGGCCGAATCGTCTCTCGAGGAGTGCCGCCGCAACCCCGCGCTTGAGGGTATCGCATTCGAACGGTTGGACATCACCCAGCTACCGCGGGAGCGCTACGACGTGGTGATCGCCAACGCGGTGCTCTACATGTTCGACGAGAGCCAGTACGACCGCGCCCTCCGCAGCCTCGCAGGCGCTCTCAAACCCGGCGGTCGGGTCGTTCTTTATGATTTTGCGCATCCCTTCGAACATCAGAACCTGACCATCCTGGAGACCAGCCTGATGCACCCGAAGGGCCTGCGTCTCTGTTTCCGGCCGATGAAGTACGTGGCCGAGCACATGCTGGCCGCCGGCTTCCGTGAACCGGAATTTCGACCTTTCGAGCTTCCCATAGAGCTGCCGAAGCCCGGCTACGACGAAGAGGTCGTCACCTATACGGTCGATGCGTCCGGCGGGAGCCGCCTGATGTTTCGTGGTGCTCTTTTTCAACCCTGGTGCCACATGATCGCGTTCAAAGCGTAGTTAAGGTCTTGGTTAACGCTTTCTATGCGAGGGTAGCAGCCATGCCGACCGCTACCGCAGTTCTCGACCAGCCCTCCACCCCGCTCGACCTTTCGGGCCATGGCATGATCGCGCTAACCCGCGACCTCTGTGCGCCGAGGACGGCCGTGGTCGCCGACGGCAATGAGACCCTCTTTGCGCGCATCGCGGAAGAGTTGCCGCTCGAGCTGATCCGCGTGCCCTCCGGCGAGAGCTTCAACGGTTGGGTGGTGCCGCAGAACTGGCGGGTCAAGCGGGCCAAGCTTTACCGCGACGGCGAGGAAGTCTTCGACGGCACCGGTCATACCCTGGGTGTGGCTTACTACTCGCGCTCCTTCACCGGAGAGCTGTCCTGGGAAGAGCTGCAGCCCAAGCTGGTCAGCAATCCCGCGCTGCCCGAGGCCTACATGTTCCATTGCATGTGGCAGTACCGCCCCTGGGATGCCGACTGGCGCCTGGTTCTGCCGCATAGACTCCTGGAGACGCTGGGGCCGGGACGCTATCGGGTCGAGCTGGAGACGGGGGACGCGCCCGGCGAGATGCTGATCGGCGTGGCACACAAGACCGGCCGATCGCCCAAGACCATCGTCTTCAACTCCAACAACTGCCATCCCCATATGGCCAACGACGGTTTCGCCGGCACCGCCGTGCTGATCCGCCTTATGCAGTGGCTGGCCGAGCAAGAGACCTTCTACAGCTATCGCCTGGTAATCGCACCGGAGCATCTGGGTAGCGTCTTCTACCTCAAGACCCTGCCGCGCGAGGAGATCGACCGACTGGTCTGCGGCCTCTTCGAGGAGATGCCGGGCACCGGCGGCGCGATCAAGGCGACCAGCACCTTCGCCGGTGGCCACATGCTGGACGCGGCCTTCGCCAACGTTCTGCGGCATCACAGCCGCGCACATACCCTGGTGCCCTGGCGCTGCGGCGCCGGCAACGACGAGACGGTCTGGGAGGCACCGGGCTATGAGGTGCCCTTCGTGGAGGTCACCCGCTGCGAAGACCAGTTCGCGCCCTACCGCGAGTATCACTCCAGTCTCGATACGCCCGACCTGATGGAGCCGGCTCAGCTCGAAGAGATGCTGGCGGTCCTGCAGCGCGTGGTCTCCGTTCTGGAGGGTAATGTCACGGTCCAGCGACGCTTCGACGGGCTAATCTGCCTTTCGAACCCCGACTACGGCCTCTACATGGAGCGGCCTGACCCGACGGTGGTCAAGGACCTGGAGGCCGATGCAGAAGCCTGGGGCCATCTGCTCGACTGTCTCTTTCGCTACATGGACGACCGGCAGACCGTTCTGGAGATCGCCGAACGCCATCACCTCTGCTTCGAGCGGCTGCTGCGCTACCTGCAGCGTTTCGAGGCGAAGGGCCTGGTCGAGTTGAACCGTGCCGAGATCGAACGGCAGCCGCCGGAACGGGTGGCGTCATGATCGTGGTGATCGACAGCGGCATCTCCAACATCGGCTCCGTGATGACAGCCCTGCAACGTATCGGAGCCGAGGCCAAGGCGACCCGCAGTCGGGCGGAGGTAGAAGCAGCTGACTCTCTTCTGTTGCCCGGTGTCGGGGCCTTCGGCGACGGCATGGCCGCACTCCGACACCACGATCTGGTCGAACCAATCCGCGCACACGCTGCCGCCGGCAAACCCATCCTCGGTATCTGCCTCGGCATGCAGCTTCTCGCCAGCGAAAGCGAGGAGTTCGGCACGCACACAGGCCTCGACCTGATCCCCGGTCGTGTGCGGCGGCTGCGCCCGCAAGCCGGCTTTAGAATTCCCAACATCGGATGGTGCGGCCTTCGGGCACGAGAAGACGCGTCGCTGTTCGCGGAGATGCCTCCCGACGCCTGCTTCTACTTCGTTCACTCCTACGTCGTCGACTGCGCCGCCGCCGAGGATTCCGCCGGTCTACTCGACTTCGGGGAAGAAACCGCGACCGTGGCGGTCGAACGCGGCCGGATCTTCGGCGCGCAGTTTCATCCGGAGAAAAGTCAGGACGCGGGGCTTGCGGTGCTCGATGCCTTTCGCAGGATCTGCGAGACCCCGCAATGACCGAACCCTTGAGCCCCGAAACCCTGGCCAAGCGGCGCGCCCAGCCGACCTCCGGCGGTCCGCATCCCCGGCTGATTCCGGTGCTGTTGCTCAAGCACGGCGTGATCGTGCGCAGCCAACTTTTCAAGCGGCACCAAGTCATCGGCAATCCGCTCTCCAGCGTCGAGCGCTTTTCCAACTGGAATGTTGACGAACTGGTCGTGCTGGACATCTCGCGCGGCGACGAGGGGCACGACCTGCGCCGAGACGACCTGCAGCAGAGCTACGACGGCGACGGCGTGCTGGACGTGCTAAGGGCGATCGCCGACGTCTGTTTCATGCCTCTGACCTTCGGTGGCCGGGTCCGAAGCTTGGCAGACATCGAGGACCGCCTTTCGGCCGGCGCCGACAAGGTCGCGCTCAACACGGCGGCTTTCGAGACTCCCGATCTGATCGGTCAGGCGGCCCGTCGCTTCGGCAATCAGTGTATCGTCGCCTCGCTCGACGCCGAGAAGACGATCGGCGGCTGGGAGGTCAAGGTCGACGGTGGACGCCACGGCACCGGGCTGGACCCGGCGGACTGGGCGCGCGATCTGGAACGGCGCGGAGCCGGTGAGATCCTGCTCAATTCGATAGACCGCGACGGAGCCGGCCAGGGTTACGATCTCGCGCTGATCCGGCATGTGACGGACGCTGTCGACATTCCCGTGGTCGCCTGCGGCGGTGTCGGATGCTACACGCATTTCGCCCCGGCGATCCTGGACGGCGGCGCTGCCGCTGCGGCGGCGGCCAACATCTTCCACTTCTTCGAATTGAGCTATCCGCAGGCCAAACGTACGGCGCTCGCCGATGGCGTTCCCCTGCGACCGCTGCGGCTCGGCTCCAAATATCTGCCGCGCGAACCTTCCTACGACCGCGCCTTGGAAGACGCCCGCCTAGCCGAGCGCCTACGCCAGGCCGAAGAAGCGGACTACCCGGCGGCAAGGCCGGAGGCCGCGAACAAGCGCCGGCCGATCCGCTGGTGCAGCCACTGCACCTATCCTTCGATCTCGGCCGCCCCCATGGAGTTCGACGAGGCGGGGAAATGCACCGGCTGCCAGATGGCGGAGGTCAAGGCCGCTATTCCGGCGAGCGAATGGTCGCGGCGGACCGAGCTTCTGCGCGATCTCGTCGAACGTTACAGAAGCCGCGACGGATCGCGCCACGACTGCGTGGTCGCCGTGTCCGGCGGCAAGGACAGCTACTTCCAGGTTCACCTCGTCAAGGAGGTCTTGGGTCTCAATCCGCTCCTGGTCACCTATGACGGCAACAACTGGACCGACGTCGGTTGGCGCAACATGGAGCGCATGCGCGAGGCCTTCGATGTCGATCATGTCGTCGTCCGCCCCTCTGTCGCGACCCTAAAGCGCCTGAACCGCCTGGCCTTCCAGATCATGGGGGACATGAACTGGCACGCTCACGTCGGGATCATGACCGTACCGATGCGCGTGGCGGCGGAACGCGGCATCCCGCTGGTTTTCTATGGCGAGCACGGCTATCTCGATCTTTGCGGCCAGTTCTCGATGGACGACTTCCCCGAGGTCACCTACCGGGATCGGCTGGAGCACTTCGCACGCGGCTACGAATGGACCTACTTCGTCGGGCGCGAAGGTTTGACGGCGCAGCAGCTCGATACCTGGAAGTACCCGAGCGACAGCAGGCTGCTCGATCTCGATCTGCGCGGGATCTTCCTGGGCAACTACGTGCATTGGGAGGCCAATGCGCACATCGAGCTGGTGACGGAACGCTACGGCTTCGAAATCAGTCACGAGCCCTTCGACCGGACCTACCGCACCATGTCGAATCTGGACGACATGCACGAGAACGGCGTCCACGACTACCTCAAGTACATCAAGTTCGGCTACGGTCGCGGGACGGACCATACCTGCAAGGATATCCGAGCCGGCCTGATGAGCCGGGAGCAGGCGATCGAGCTGGTCAAGCGCTACGATCCGGTGAAGCCGCGCGATCTGGCGCGCTGGCTCGACTACGTCGGGATGACGGAAGAGGAATTCGACCGGATCGCCGACACCTTTCGGGACCCGCGCGTCTGGCGCCGTGAAGACGGCCGCTGGCTCCGCGACCGCTTGGAGCCATGACGACTATGACGGAGCCAAAAGCAAGCGGCGGGCCGGAGCTGGGGGACCCTCTGAGCGAACGGGAGCTGTGTCCCGACGCGCTGTTAGCCGGACAGGAAGCGGCCTTCGCCCGCGATATCGCGCAGCTGCACGCCCGGACCGACGAGCATCGACACGTGCCTTGTCCGGCCTGCGGCAGCGACGCACCGGAGCCCGCCTTCTCAAAATACGGTTTCGCCTTCCAGCGCTGTCCGGACTGCGGCACGCTCTACATGAGCCCTCGGCCGAGCGAAACGCTGATGGCCGACTACTACACCAACTCGGAGAACTACGCCTTCTGGGCCAAGCACATCTTCCCGGCCTCCGAGGCGGCGCGGCGCGAGAAGATTCACAAACCCTGGCTGGCGCGCGTAGTGGACTACTGCGAGACTTACGGAATTCGCCAGAACCTGCTGCTGGAAGTCGGCCCCGGCTTCGGCACCTTCTCGGCCCTGGCAACGGAGTCAGGTGCCTTCGGCCGTGTGATCGGCGTGGAACCGACGCCGGAGATGGCGGCCGCCTGTCGCGCAAGAGGCGTAGAGGTCGTGGAAAAACGCATCGAGGAGCTGGAGGCCGACGTCGGACAAGCCGACGTGGTCTGCGCCTTCGAGGTCATCGAGCACCTCTTTGCACCTCGCCAATTCCTTGCCGGTATCGCACCCATCGTGGCGCCGGGCGGCCTGCTTGTCCTCTCCTGCCCCAACGGCGAGGGCTTCGACATCGCGCTTCTGGGCGAGAAGTCGCAGGCCGTGGATGCCGAGCACGTCAATCTGCTCACGCCCGGAGCTCTCTCGCGCATGGTTGAGGAAGCAGGCTTCGAAGTTCTGCGCCTCCATACGCCAGGCCGGCTCGATGCCGAGATCGTGCGCGATGCCGCCCTTGCCGGCGAGATTGATCTCGATCCCTTTCTCAAGCGCGTCTTGATCGATCAATGGGACAGCCTCGGCTGGCCGTTCCAGCAGTTCCTGGCCGAACAGGGCCTGTCGTCCCACATGTGGATGGCCGCCCGAAAGGTTGCGTGACCCGCGATGTCGAAGACCGACCGTCCCGACCTGGAGGCTGCGATCCAGCGCTGCTACAGCACCTGGGGCGAACGCTACTACGCCGACTACTACGCCTCCGAGGATGCCTATCCGGCGGTCCACACCGATATCGTGCGCAAGCTCCTGCAGAGCGAAGGGACCAAAAGCTTGCTGGATGCCGGTTGCGGTCCCGCCTCGATGCTGCGCGATCTGGATCTGCCCGGGCTGGAACGCTACGGCTTCGACGTGACGCCGGAGATGATCGAGGAAGCCAGACGCGTGCTTGGCAGGCAAGACCTCTCGCCCGAGCGGATCTGGCAGGGCAGCGTCCTGGATGCCGAGGCTTTCGCACCGCCGGGCGGAGCCCCCGCCGGCGGCTTCGAGGCCGCCATCTGTTTCGGGGTTCTGCCCCATATCCCGGCAGAGGCAGATTGCGACGTCATCGCCCATCTGCGTGACGCGCTGGCGCCCGGCGGCATCATGGCCGTGGAGGCCCGCAACGAGCTGTTCGGGCTCTTCACCCTGAACCGCTATAGCCGGGCACTGTTCCGCGACCGCCTGATCCGCGAGGACGCCCTGGCCGAAAGGGCAGAGACACCAGCGGAACGGGACGCTCTCGCAGCCGCCTTGTCCAGTCTCGAACAGCGCTTTCGCATGGATCTACCGCCCCTGCGCGGCGGCTACGCCGACGAGCCGGGGTACGACGAAGTGCTGTCGCGCACGCACAATCCCTTCGAACTGCGCTCTCTGGCCGAGGCAGCGGGACTGGAGGAGGTCCGCACGCTCTTCTATCACTATCACGCCCTCCCGCCGATGCTGGAGACCGAGGCGCCCGCGCTCTTCCGCCGCGCCAGCCTGGCAATGGAGGATCCGACCGACTGGCGCGGGCATGTCATGGCCTCCGCCTTCATTCTCGTCGCTCGGAAGCCGAGGTAGAGAGCGGGTATCATGCAGACCATGCTCGCTTCCTCGGGCCAGGCCGAGCTGCGTCAGGACGGCTGGGCCGCGCACAACATCTGGCAAAACAGCGCCAGCGTTCGCGCCCTCTACACAGCCCGCGCGCGAGACGAGGCCGAGGAGATGGAGTGTCTTGCACAGGCCGCCGAACTGCTGACGCCACTCGCCGAACCGGGAGACAGCTTGATCGATGCCGGCTGCGGCAGCGGCTACTTCTTTCATAGCCTGCGCAAGCGGAAGCTGGCGTTGGACTATCATGGCTTCGATGCCACCGCCGAGTTTATCGAGATCGGCCGCCGCGAATTGTCGCCGTTCGGGCTTCCGCCGGACCGTCTACAGCACCTGCGGCTGGAGGACTTTCAGGGCAGCGCCGACCATCTGCTCTCGATCAATCTGCTGTCCAATCTGGACAACTATCATCGACCGTTGGAGCGTCTGCTGAAGGCGGCGCGCAAATCGCTGATCTTGCGTGAGTCGATCAAGCAGGGGGCAGACTATCGCTACGTTCGTGATGCCTACCTGGACCCCGGCGTGACACTCTCGGTGCACGTCAACGCCTACGACCGGCAGGATCTGATCGGCTTTATCGAGGCGCGAGGTTTTGCTGTCACCGAAGTCACCGACAGACGCAGCGGCGGACAGCCGGAGGAGGTGATCGGCTATCCCCATTGGTGGAGCTTTCTGGTCGCAACCCGCCGCGCCATGCCGGCATAGACCCCCTCAGCGCAACAAAAATACGAGCCGCCCATATCATGTCCCGCATTGCTGGCCTGTTCCGCTTCTCCCACCCTCGGCCTAGCGACACCGCTGCCTTGGAGCGGATGCTCACCGTCCTGCCCGGCAACCGCAACGCTATCACGAGGAGCGCCAGCGGAGGCCTGGGCCATCGCGCTTTTCAGCCCTCCGGACCGGCCGGGGGCACCGGCGAAGCCGAGGGACTGTTGGTCGCTCTGGACGGCGCGCTTCTGAACCGCGCGGATCTTCGGAACGAAACCGGTCTTCACGGTGCGAACGATGTCCAACTGGCTGCGTATTTGGTTCGCAAGCTGGGATTCGCCCCCGCGCTCGAGCGCCTGGACGGCGACTTCGCGCTCGCGGTCTTCGATCCCGACACACGCCGGCTGCAGCTCGCCCGCGATCGGCTTGGAGTGAAGCCGCTTTACTGGTCGCCGCTGTCCGACGGCATCGCCTTCGGATCCCAACCCCGTGCGCTGCTGACGCTTCCTGAAGTCCCAAACGACCTCGACCGCAACTTCGTCGCCCGCTTCGGTGCCTGCCACTACCGCGGGATCGACGCCCTGCCCGAGGCCTCGCCTTACGCGATGATCTATCAAATCCCGGCCGGGAATTACCTGGACCTGCCACCCCGGACAATCCCGCAGGTGCGAGCTTGGTGGTGTTTGGAGAACGAGACGGAGTTCTACGTCGCACAAGCCGACGATCTAGCCGAGACTTATCGAACGCTGCTGTTCGAGGCCGTGGAGAAAAGGGTCGCGAAGACGCAGCGCCCAATCTTTACCCTGTCGGGAGGACTCGACTCCTCCTCGGTTCTCTGCAGCGCGGTGCAGGTCACGGGGCGCAAGCAGGAGGCCGTTTCAAGCGTATACGTCGATCCGCGTTACGATGAGCGGGTCGAGATTCAAGATGTCGTCGAGACCTCGGTGTCCCGGTGGCACATGATCGAACTCGGCGACGATGTGGATCTTTTCTCCATGATCGGCGAGCTGTTGGAGATCCACGACGAACCGGTCGCGACGGCGACCTGGTTGTCTCATCACCTGCTTTGCCGGGAGGTTGCCTCCGGCGGATTCGATGCGCTGTTCGGCGGCCTGGGCGGCGACGAACTGAATGCCGGCGAATATGAATATTTTCCACTCCACTTCGCAGACTTGCGGGCGGGCGGGCGAGAGGCAGATGTCGATCGGGAAGTCGCGGCTTGGGCCCGTCACCACGACCACCCGATCTACCGCAAGGATGCCGCGGCCGCCGAGGCGATGATGGCGCGTCTGGCCGATCCGGCGGTACCGGGGCAGTGCAAAAGCGATCCCGAGCGGCTGTTCCGCTACCGTCCGCTACTGACCCCGGAGTGGGACAGTCTTGGGAACTTCGCGCCCGACATGAGCGGCCCCTTCGACAGCTATCTGAAGAATCGGACCTTTCAGGACATGTTCCGGGAAACCCTGCCCTGCTGCCTACGAGCGGAAGACCGTCAGGCCACCGCCTTCGGCCTCGCGCACCATGACCCCTTCCTGGATCATCGTCTTGTTGCCTTCATGTACCGCGTTCCAGGCGACCTGAAGATCCGAGACGGGGTAACGAAACAGTTGCTGCGTCGCGCCATGCGGGGCGTCCTGCCTGAGGCCACACGGACCCGCATCGCCAAGACGGGCTGGAATGCACCGGCCCATCGCTGGTTCGGCGGTCGCACGTTGGAAGCACTGCGCGATCGCGTCCGCTCCACGGCCTTCCGAGCGCGCGGCACTTTCAGGCCCGATGCGGTAGAGGCGCTGCTGGACGAGCATGCGGAGATCGTGGCGGGAGACCGGCCTCAGGAGAACCACATGATGCTGCTTTGGCAGCTCCTGAATCTCGATCTCTGGATGGAACGTCACGCCGCGACAGCTGCGAACTCGCCGCAAGAAGGCGACGCGGTCATGAGTTCCTGACAGGGTCGTCTTCAACGCAGGTCGCGTGAGGACTGCCGAAGATCTTCGTCTCGCTGTCAGCAAAGTGTTTGGAGCCAAGAGCCCGCAGGTATGCGGCCTCGTTCGTCGATCTACTCCGCAGCGTCGCGCAGATTTGCCGGCAAGCCCAGCAGCTCCGGCTGCTCCGAAGCGACACGACAGTACCAGTCGATGTAGGCGTTGAAGCCGCGTTCCAGCGGGTGCTGCGGCGCGTAACCCAGGAGGCTGCGGGCCTTCTCGATAGAGAGCGTGCCGCGTTCCGGCATCAACTGATCGCGCTTGTGGTGCTCGATCTCGATCTGCGGGAACCGCTCCCTGACGATCTCCGCCATATCGTTCAGGGAGCGCCCGTCGCCATAGGTCAGGTTGAAGGCCTGGTTGCGTGCCTCCGGCTTGGCGATGGACAGGCAGATTCCCTGGACCAGATCGTCGATGTAGGTGAAGTCGAGCGCGTCGCTGCCGTCGCCGTTGATCGTGACAGGGTTGCCGCGCACCGCATTCTCGATGAAGGCCTGCCCGACACGCCGGCTGACGCAGCGCTCGCCATAGAGCGCGGAGGGCCGGACGATGGTGTACTCCAGCCCGAAAACCTGGTTGTAGGCGATCACCAGCTTCTCGCCCGCGAACTTCAGGGCTCCGTAGATGCCGATAGGCTCACAAACACGATCCTCTTGCACGGCCTCGCCGTTGAAGTTGCCGTAGACCATGGAGGAGGAGAAGAAGACGAAATGCGCCTGCCGTCCGCGCACACAATCCAGAGCATTCTCCAGGGTGCGCATTGAGTGATCGAAGGTGCTGTAGGGGTCCTTGTTGGCGCGGTTGGCGTGCGCCACCGCGGCCAGTTGAACCACGCAATCGGGATCGATGGACTCGAGATGGCGGCTCAGTACCTGGTAGTCGCGCGCATCGACGATGTGTAGCGGGATCCCCTTCTGCGAGAGAAGCTGGAGCCGCTGGTTGATGAAGCCGACGTAGAGGCTGGCATTCGGATTCTTGTCGAGCCCGTGACTGTAGGCGCCCAGGTTGTTCACCTGCAGGCTGTCGACGATCTGCGGCTTGGCGCCCAACTCCTGCAGCGCCAGCGCGAGATTGTGACCGATGAAGCCGGCGCCGCCGACCAGAGCGATCCTGCGCCCCTTCAGGGCCTGCCGCAGGGTCTTATCCAGATCGGCACCGAAACGCGTTTTCAACACGCACCTCCTTCGTGGTCTTCAAACCACCGGGCAGAAACCGGAGCGGCCACGCTGCACCCAACCCAACAGACCGCCCTTCACATTCCGAGAGAATGGTTAAGAAATCTCCAACCGCGTCTCTCGATCAAGCCGATCGGCCGCTTGCCGCTATAGTCCGAGATCCCTCCGCAAGGCGTCACGTATAACGGGCACCGCCTGAACCAAGGGCGTACCGAAGGGGTAGTCGAAGACCTTCTGGGACGGGAAGAAGGGCACGCGGTCGGTGCCCAGCATGTGCCAGGCCGGACCGACGGTGAATTCGTAGGTCGAACAGCCAACAGCGGCAGACAGGACGGAGCAGGTCGTGTTGGGTGCGACAACAGCCGCCAGAGCGGTATTGAGGGCCGCCACCTCGTCGAGATCGTCGGTCAGGTCCACTTCATCTTCCAGACTGAGAACACGGCCAGGCCAACGCCGCTCCGCCTCGGCGAGCTCCTCGCGGGCGTCGCCGTACTGCAGGCTGACGAAGCGCGCACCGGGCAACGTGAAGATCGGCTCCAGATCCTCGAGATGCAGATACCAATGGTTACGGCCGGTATGCAGAAGCATGGACCGCCAGCAGAGCCCCACGACCGGTTCCGGCCCCAGGGCTTCTAGGCGGCCACGCCAGTAGTCGACCCGCTTTGGATCCGCCTTCAGAAAGCGACGCGCATCGCTGAAGCTCTCGAGGTCGCGACGCACGACTGCCGGCAGGCTGCCGAGATACATGACGTAGTCGAAGTCATCCTCGAAAGCCTTGGCGGTAGGCTTCTCAGGCGTCTGAAGCGCATTGCAGACGTCGATCTCAGGGAAAGACCTCGCAACCAACGGGCGGATCTTTGGATGAACCTCGAGGGAGAGTTTCGCCCCGGCAGCCGGCCCCGCCGCGAAGTCCTCGAGACAGGAAAGAAACATCATCTGGTCGCCGATCCCCTGCTCGGCGATCAGCCCTAGATGTTTACCTGCGAGAGGCTCTCCGCCCCAGATAGGTTTGAAAGTCGCCCGCCAGCCGTTGCGGAGATTGGCGTGGACGCCGACCTCGTAGTGGTCCCAGCCTTCGGCGAGCCGTCCGACCCCAAGCAGGGCGAAAGACATGTTGTAGAGTGTGCCTGGAGATAGGGGAGCGCGGCGTCCCGCCTCCTCGAAGGCCGTCAAGGCCTCTGCGTGCCGGAACTGCCGCTTTCGAAGAACGCCCAAGTTGTTCCAGGCGTGGACTCGACCAGGATCGACTGCAAGTGATCGAGCGAGCAAGTCGTCGGCGCGCTGGAGGTTGCCGTGCTCGATCTCGATCCGCGCGAGACTGCAGAGGGCTGCGGGATGATCGGGCACGGCCCCTAGAAGATCGTTCAAAAGTGCGCGGGCTTCGTCGATCCGGTCCAACTCCAGCAGGCAGTCGGCTTTCGCCGACAGGAAGCGATCGGAAGCGGGATCAAGCGAAATGGCACGATCGAGTGCGCCCAAAGCCGCATCGAACTTGCCTTGGCGCATTAGGACCAACCCGAGCAGGGAATGCAGGTTGGCGATCCCCTCGTGGTGGGCGAGCGCACGCTCCAGCAGCAGCCGTGCTTCTCCGTTACGGCCCAGTCCATGAAGGAGATTGGCATAGTTGCCAAGCACCTCGGCACTGTCGGGTTCCAGCAGCAAAGCGTCCTGAAAGACCTGTTCGGCCTCCTGATAGCGAGACAAATGGATCAGGCTGAGCGCGAGCGTCATGCGCGCATCGATCCGCGATACGTCGAGAGTCAGAGCCTTCTCGCTAGCGAGGATCGCGCCCTCGAGATCGCCGGACGCGGACAACAGGCCACCTAGGGCTGCGAAGGCTCCGGAGTGATCGGGCCAGCGGTCGAGTGCAAGGTTGCAGGCCTCGGCGGCGAGGTCCGTTTGCCCCTTGGCACCCAACGCCTGCGCGACATTCAGGAGCAAGTCGGGGTCCGACGCTGCTTTCTGTAAACGGTTTAGACCCGCGGCCGACTTGGTCTCTTTCGCTCCCGACCAGCCGCTTGCCAGGATGTCGGCGACGATATTTCGAACCTCGGCCTTTTCGAGAACCGGCTGCCCCAGCAGCTTGATCAGCAGGCGTTCCGACTCCCCGACCCGCCCAAGACGGACAAGCGTCGCGGCAAGCTTGATCCGAACTTCGGCGCGATCCGGCTGCAGACGAAGCGCGTCTCGGTAAAGCTTTTCGGCCTCTCGGTCGCGTTCCGCCGTGACCAGGGCATCGGCAAGAGCCAGTTTCACAGCCGGATCCCGCGGCTGCTGGCGCGCTTGCTGACGCAAGCGTGTCAGCTTGCCATCGGTTAGCGGATCAATCGGCAGAGCGTTCGGGAGCCCCATCAAGTTCACTCGTGTCAAAGTTCGGTCTCAACCGCATAGACGCCGCAAAGGGCGCGATATGCGACGCTGCAGAAGAGCTAAACAAATATGCTTTCCAAAGTTTTAAGTATGCCCCCATAGGCTGCGCGATCGACAACAGACGCGGATTGATCGGATCGAGGTCCAAAAATGCTTCGCGACAAGACTTACTGGGCACAGGCCGCCGACGCCTATCGCGCTGAGATGGACAGCTCGTACCATCGCAACCGCCTGGCCATGGTGGAGCGCTTGCTGAATGCCGGCGACCTAGCGGGTCGGGTGTTGGATTTCGGCTGTGGCGATGGAACGCTCAGCGAGCGCGTGCTCGCGGCCGGCGGCGGCGTGGTCGCGATCGATGCCGATCCGAGCATGGTCGCCTTTACCGATCGCCGCCTAGGCGAAAGCGAGGCTGCGAAGACTTCCGTCGGCGGGGTTGAGTCTCTGAAAGACCTTCCGAACGGGAGTTTCGATACCATTCTGGCCGTCAACGTGCTGGCCTATCTGCATGGCGGCGAGGATGCGGCCTTCTACCAGGAGGCGGCGCGACTCTTGAGGCCAGATGGCGTCCTGTTGGTGACCCACTCCAATTCCCTCTTCGATCTCTTCACGTTGAACGCCTTCACAGTGCGCTTCTTCAAAGATAACTTCTCGGTCCTAGGTCATCACTGCCGTGTCGAAGCGCTTCTGACCCGACCGGACGCGCCGGACCGCGTTCCGCAGAGCGTGCGGGAGAACCCGCTTGCCTATGGCGCCAAGATGGTGCGCTACGACTTGCGGGAGGTACGTCAGGAGTTCGCGATACCCCACGCCCTGCCGCCACTGCTGCTGAACGAGAATCCGGACGACCTAGCCAACCGCGAGGTTCCGGACCTGGAATTCCTGCCGGAGACCGAGGTTTGGAAGAAGATGTTCCTTTGTAGCGTCTTCGGATCTCGGCTCGTAAAGGCATAGAAGGCTGCATCATCGGTCACATGGTTAGCGAGCGGTTAATACAGGAGACCGCTCGGCAGAAGTTGCCCGGCAGAATCTGCGTCATCGGGTAAATCTTGCCGCGTTAATCGGGTCGAAACTGCCCAGTCGGCAAACTTCGGCCATCGGCAAGGTAGGTTCTGCCGTGGAATCGGCCGTTTTTGCCGACTTGGCACGCCGCTTGCTGATAAACTGCCGGACGCGCAGTCGTCCGCAGACTGGGACAAACGTCCCGCCCTGACAGGAAGTTGGGGTCTATCATCCAAGTAGGAGACACGACACTATGAGTACCCTCAACGTTATCTCGAACTTCGCCGCCAACGTGGCTCACCGTCACCTGTCTCAGTCCAGTGCCGAGGCATCCAACTCGGTGGCCAAGCTGTCGGCCGGTTCGCGTGTGCTTGCCGCCAAGGACGACGCCGCGGCCCTGGCCATCGGCTCTCGTTTGAACTCCGAGGTGGAGAGCCTCATGCAGGCTGGCGTGAACGCCGGTCAGGCGGTCTCGATGCTTCAGATTGCCGATGGTGCGATGGCTCGTACCAACGACATTCTGGTTCGTATGAAGACTCTGGCAGTTCAGTCCAGCTCCGGTCAGCTCTCCGACACGGAGCGCGGTCTGCTGAACCAGGAGTACACGGCTCTGCGTTCGGAAGTCGATCGTATCGCCAACGACACAGAGTTCAACGGCACCAAGCTGCTGGCCGGCGACAACAGCTTCGCCGCCAACACGCTCGGCACGGCCCTTGAGGTCGCAAACGGCTTCGAACAGATCTCCTTTACCAACGATACCGGTGCCTTCGCGTCCGGTAACACGGTGCAGATTGCCTACGATGCGACGGCCGATCAGTTCACCGTCACCAACACCAGCACCGGTGTTTCCTACACTTCGGATGCGGGAGTCTCCGCCCCGAGTGCCGGTAGTTTCCGGGATGTGAACATCAATGGTGCCGGTATCACCCTCACCTTGAACTCGCTGTTCAACGACGGTGCAAACATCACCGCAGGTGCGACTTCGCAGTTCGCTGTGGGAGGCGGTAGTTCCAACACTCTGTCGTTGGACTTCCGCATTGGCACGGGTACGGTCGCCTCCGAGGACGAAATCACCGTCTCGCTGGACTCTGCGAGAGCCGTGGCTCTGTCTGCCGGCCTGGAGACTTCGACCATCGATACCAACCTCAATGCCGAGAACGCTATCGGTCTGATCGATACCGCGATCGACACCCTGGCGGAAAACCGCGCACAGTTGGGTGCCAGCCAGAACCGGCTGGAGTTCGCCTCGGCGAACATCGCAACCTCGATGGAAAACACCGAGGCGGCCCGTTCGGCACTGATGGACTTGGACGTTGCTGCGGAGATGACGAACTTCACCTCCAAGCAGATCCTGATGCAGTCCGGTGTGTCGATGCTGGCCCAGGCCAACCAGATGCCGCAGAACCTGCTGCGTCTGCTGGGCTGATCCAGTTCCTTCGGTCGGGGAGGGGTTCGCCCCTCCCCGCCTTTTTCTCCGGTACCGTCTTCTTTATAAACTTTTCTCGCTTCGCCGCTCTACAGCATCCTTTTTGGCACCGATCTTGCTTTGGTTTTCTTGACAGTCTCCACCAGGAGTCTTTTTTGCGAAGCACAGCATAGGTGGCGTCGACCGCCGCCAGGGCAGATAGGCCCGACGCCGGTCGACCCGATAGAGCCATGGAAGTCACATCGCTACCCCCCTTGCCCCTGCCTGCCGCCCGACCCGCGGCGATCGGGAGCGATGCCTCCGCCACCGCAGGCGGCGGAAAACGCGTCGAGCCGGTGGAGCGCCTGTTCGAGCAAACCGCTCCGAAGACTCAGGAAGTCGCCGAAGAGCCCTTGGGCGAAAGGCCTCAAAAACTCAAGGTCACCCTCGATATCGAGGAAGGCACCAATCGCGTGATCGCCAGCCTGATCGATCCTGAAACGGGAGAGGTCAAGCAGGAACTGCCACCGGAAGAGCTGCTTAAGAGCGCTGCTCAGCTGCGCGAACTGCTCGACCGCATCATCGATATAGAGGTCTGATTCAGCCATGTCGGACGTCAGCGCAGCTTCATCCAACAGTCTCGTCGTCGACGGTAACGGTCGCGTACGCTTCTCCGGTCTCGGGTCGGGCATCGACTTCGAATCCGCCGTTGAGGGGATCATGCAGGCTCGCCGGATTCCCGTAGACCGGTTGGAAGCGGAGATCGAGACTGGGACCGAGAAGCTCGCCGCCTTAACTGATCTGCGCACGCTGATGAACAACCTGCGGACCTCACTCGACAACCTTTATGGTCGGCAGGCTCTGGGAAACAGCGGCAACGTCTTCGAAAACAAGTCGACCTTTGCTTCCACCTCCCGTCAAGATGGGCAGCCTGCAGCGAACGCCGCGAATCTAATCGGCGTTGCGGTCACAAACGCGGCCGATACCGGCACCAACGAGATCGAAATCGATCAGATTGCCAGGGCCCAGCGGATCGGCAGCCTCACCTTCAACAGCACGACCGACGACCTGGGCACCGCCAGCGGTGGAGTGGCCGGGTCGATCGCGGGTTCCTTCGACATCAACGGCACGACAATCACGGTGGACGCCACTGATTCTCTGCTGGCCGTGCGCGACCGGATCAACGCTGCAAACGCTGGAGCAAATGGAACCGGGGTGCGAGCATCCATCGTTTCGGTCGACGACAACGAGCATATTCTCGTTCTAACGGCGGAGGAGACGGGGACCAATATCACGCTGGATAACGAGACCGGCGGTCTTCTGTCGGAACTTGGTATCTCCAGTGACGGCGGCGCCACGCTGCTGAACGAGTTGCAGTCTCCGCGCACGGCACAGTTCTACGCCAACGGGCTACTAGATCTGGACAAGTGGCACTCCCGGCGCCTGACACCCGACGCGGCCCTCTCGACTTTCGGTGTCGGTGGCGGTCCCTTCAGTTTCGAGATCCGCGATGCCACGAACACTCTGCTAGGGACCGTCAACTACAGCGGGACCGACAGCGTCACCGATCTGGCCAACACGATCAATGCGGTTGCCGGGGTGAGCGCCAACGTCGTTACCAACGGCGGCGCGACACGCCTGGAGATCACCGGCGACGGCGGTCAGACGATCACTCTATCCGGCGACACCGGCAGTGCCATTGAAGATCTCAGTCTGACCAACAAGCAGCTGATCGAACGCAACAGCAACACCATTACAGACTTGTTCGGGGGCATGACTCTCACCTTATTTGGCGCCGAAACCGGCACGACGATCAGAGTTGAAGTCGAAAGCGACCTAAACGCGATCAAGACGGCCGTATCCGGCTTCGCGACGGCCTATAACGAGCTGAAGATCTTCATGAACCAGCAGCAGCTCGCGAATCCAGACACGGGTGAGGCAACGGAAGATACCGGTCCGCTTTTCCGCAATCCGACATTGGGCACGATTGAGCAGACTCTTAGCCGAGTGCTCGGCAATGGCGCCGAAGGCGTTTCCAGCGCCTTCACCGTGCTCGCTCAGATCGGGATAGATTTCGTCAACAACGACGTCATCGCCGACCCGCTGCTGCGGGACACCCTCGATATCAACGAGACCGAACTCGACGAGAAGCTACTCAACAATATCGATGAGATCGAACGCCTCTTCACCTTCGATTTCTCCAGTTCCGACCCGCGCGTGGTCTTGCTGGGTTTCACCGGCGAAACAAGCTACGATTCCAACGGGTACACGATCAATCTCGGCAACTACGGTTCGGCCAACGAAAGGTCGGGTGAAGCGAACAGCGACACCGCCACTCTCAACGACGGAACGGATTCTGTCGGTGCGACGACTTCGGGCAGTTTCGACATCAACGGCACCGCCATCGCCTACGACGTGACGACGGACTCGCTTGACAGCTTGGCGGAAGCGATCAACGCGGCCAGTATCGCCGGTGTCTCAGCTCGCGTGATCGATGGACCAGGAGGCGGCAAACAGCTCTCGATTTCCTCCACTCAGGATCCGCTGGTCGTCAACAACGATACAGGCGATCTGGTTGGCGCGCTCGCACTTACGACCGAGGATTACCTTGTCGGCTCGGCCAACGTGGGTGGCGCCGGCGATGGCAGCGACGACGGCACGGCTACGACCGCCGGGCGCATCATCACGGTCACGGACCAAAACGGCGCCGAAGGACTGCGGCTGCTGTATACAGGTACGGGCGACGCCAGCAACATCGAAGTCGACTTCACCATCGGCGTCGGTGCCAATCTATTCTTCGAGCTGGAACAGATGCTCGACACCCAGACCGGGTCCCTCGAAGCCGAAGTCGATACCCTGACCGCACAGAATCGCGCGGCGGAAACGCGAGTCGACGAGATGATCGTTCGTCTGGACTATCAGCGCGAACGGCTGCTGGAACGCTTCATCGTTATGGAACAGGCCCTGGCTCGGATGAATTCCGTACTCGACCAGATCCGCGAAATCACCAGCTCCTTCAACAGTGACAACTAGCGGTCCGATGCCTTCTACCCCCAATCGACAAAGAGGTCAGGACGCGCCATGAGCTACGCTCTCGCTCGGAACTACCAGACCCAAGCGCTGATGACCGCGTCGCCCGCGGAGTTGGTCGCCATGCTGTTCGAGCGCGCGATCCATCTGTTGCGCGAAACCGAGCGCGCCATCGAGGAAGGCCGCATCGAGGCGCGGCATAGCGCCAACACCAAGGCGATGGAAATCCTCCATCACCTCGACATGACCCTAGACCACGAGCAAGGCGGAGAGATCGCCGAGCAACTCGCCTCGCTCTACAGCTTCGCTCTGCGCCGTCTTGCCGAGGTCGACCGTCTGAACGACGCGAACGTTCCGCGCCAGGTGATCGGGCTTCTCGAACCCTTGCGCGACTCCTGGCGGACTCTTGCACGAGAGGGCGCGACAGCGATACCACGGCAGCCGGTGGCCGCGCCGCCGAAAGCAAATGCCGCGCTCCAAAGACCGGAGCCGCAGACTGGCGCTCCGGCTCCGGCGAACTTCAACTTCTCCGCCTAGCAACTAACCACACTTGCCGCCACGACGAAGTGGCAACAGCAGTTTGCTGTCGATCAACACGCCCCGCACACCTGTCTGCGGGGCGTTTTTTGTGCTTTGACCAAGCCACACCGCTTGAGCGTCGTACCTGACGAGATCCAAGCTCCGACTAACCGTCGTCATCGCGCGAGCTTGAAGTGCCCTGCAATCCCGGCATGACGTGACCGCCGACTCAATTCTATCGCAAACGGTCTAGCTCTAGGCAGGAATTGCGCCACACAACCGGCAGAAATGACCGAGCACTTCCGCACCGATGAGACGGCATAACCTGCCGAAACCGCTTCCCATATGCGGACAGTCAAAGATTTTTCTCATATATATCAGCGATTTACGCGCACCTCGAGAAACTGGCATGGGCTTTGCTGATTGAGGGTGCCGGCAAGGCTCGCGTGCAACTGCGCTCCTCGGCCGGCGACGATGTAAGCGTCCGCACTCCCGCGGAGCTGAGCCAAGGAGGAACGAAGCTAGGCCGATCTGATCGCGAAGAGATGAGACCCCGAGGGTCCTTCATCGGTCGGAGGCCGAGCCAGAGTTCAAGTCCACGCGAGCAAGAGACTACGGAGACCCCAACCATGGCCCTTAACGTCATTTCGAACTTTGCTGCGAACGTGGCGCATCGCCACCTGCAGCAATCGGATATGGAAGCGACGAACTCACTGGCGAAGCTGTCGGCTGGCACGCGCGTGCTGTCCGCCAAGGACGACGCCGCGTCGCTTGCCATCGGCTCCCGACTGCGCGCCGAAGTCAGCGCCTTGCGCCAGGCCTCGGTCAACGCCGGTCAGGCCATCTCGATGCTTCAGATCGCCGACGGCGCTATGGCGCGCGTCGACGACATTCTGGTCCGCATGAAGACGCTGGCCGTCCAGGCCTCGTCCGGCCAGCTCTCGGACACCGAGCGCGGCATGCTGAACCAGGAATACTCGGCGCTGCGCGCGGAGGTCGACCGTATCGCCGACGATACCGAGTTCAACGGAACCAAGCTTCTGGCTGGCAGCAACACCTTCGGCGCTGGCACGCTCGGCTCGGCTATCGAGGTCGCCGACGGCTTCGAACAGATCACCTTCAGCAACGATACCGGCGCCTTTGCATCCGGTAACACGGTGGAAATCACCTACGACGCCACAGCCGATCAGTTCACCGTCACCAATACGAGTACCGGCGAAGTCTACACGTCCGATGGCGGCGTGTCGGCGCCGCCCGCCGGCAGCTTCCAGGAAGTCATCATCAACGGTGCCGGTATCACTCTCAACCTGAACTCGCTGTTCGACGACACGACCGACATCACCGCCAACGGCACGTTCGTTGTGACCGGTGGCACGTCGAATACCCTGTCTCTCGAGTTCAAGATCGGCACGGGTACTGATACGCCGGACGACGTCACGATCAACCTGGTCTCGGCGAAGGCGCAAGCCCTCGCAGTGGGTCTCGATACCTCTAGTGTCGATACCAAGGCCAACGCCGACATCGCCATCGGCGCCGTCAATACGGCAATCGACAATCTGGCCATCGGTCGAGCTCAGCTCGGCGCGGCTCAGAACCGCCTCGAGTTCGCCTCGGCGAATATCGCGACAACCATGGAAAACACCGAAGCTTCCCGCTCGGCCCTCATGGACCTCGATATCGCTGCGGAGATGACGACCTTCACCTCGAAGCAGATCCTGGTCCAGTCCGGCGTGTCCATGCTGGCCCAGGCCAACCAGATGCCGCAGAACCTCTTGCGGCTGTTCCAGTAATCGCAGGTCTAGACACCCCTGCGCCCGGTCGGGCGGCGGAGCATGGTTCCGCCACCCCGGCGGGGGGCGAAGAATGGAGGATTTGAAAGATGGCAAAGCTCGCCACCTGGATCCGCACGAACGATCTTCTCGACATGAGCCCCAGCCGAATGGTTGCGACGCTCTATGACGAGGCGATCGCCGCGCTGCAGGACACCAAACAGGCTATCGCCTGGAACGATATCGAAAGCCGCTGCAACGCGGTCTCCCTGGCGCACGAGTTGGTCGGTGCTCTCTACCTCTGCCTCGACAACGAGCGCGGCGGGAAGGTCGCCGAGAACCTGGCCAGTATCTACGGCTTCATCCTTCAGCGGCTGCATCGGATCAACTTCGAAAACGATCCGTCCATCGCCGACGAGGCCATCGGACTGCTGACCCCACTGCGCGATTCCTGGGTAGAGCTCGATCACAAGATCGAGAATCCGGAAGCGCATGCGCCAGTGGCTGTCGCCTCCTAAAGGCAGCCAGGAAACGTTTCTCTCGAAGACCCTCACTCGGACGATAAGACGCCATGCAGACTCAGGCTGTACCCCACACGCAAGCACGGTCGGCGGACGCCGCCCAAGGCGCCGCCACCAAGACCGCCGCAGCCAAACTTCCGGTCTTTGGAGCGGGAGAAAACGACTTCTTGTCGATGCTGATGAATCGTGATGAGAGAGACGAGGTAGCTGGAAGCGAACCGCGAGCCCGCGATAGGTCTCGGGATGATCGTAGCGACGCCGGCAATGACCGACGTTCGTCGAAGGACGCGGCCAGGGACATGTCCGAGCCACCGGCTGCTCCCCTGCAGACCTCGGACCAAAGGCAGCAGATTAACAACGCGGCGGAACGGCCAGAAACATCGAAAGCCGAGGCCGTGAAGCCGTCGGGTGGGGAGAACGGGACCAACCGCGAGACGGCACAGACACCGCGCGATCCTCAGGCCCTCAAGGCCGCCGTGGAGACCGCCGCCGTCGACTCGCGTCCACGTAACGCCCTGGCGGCAAGCACATCTCAGGCGGCAATCGCCGCGCAAGGCCAAGCGTCCGCTCCAGCCACCGGACAAGCGACCACGCCAAACGATATGTCAGCGGCAAAGGCGGATGCTGCGGCGTCAGCAGCAAAGCAGGAGCCGACGCCAACGAGTCAAAGGCCCGACGTTACTCAATTGGCTCGGGGTGCCAGCCAAGCGCGCGACCAAGCCTTGGGACAGAGCAACACGACCTTGGCCGGCCTGGAAGCAATGGCGCAGGGCAAGGGCGCCGACAAGGCGCAAGCGAACCAGGCTGCCGGCAGTCAGGCATCGACCACGGCGAACGCCACCGCTGCCTTGCCTGGACAGGCGAACGGGAGCCAGCAGGGGCAACCGACACAGACCATCCCGTTGATCGCGCAGGTCGCAGAACGGGTTCAGGCACAGACGCGTGGGGCCGCTCCGCCTGGCGGCGGCGCCGGTCAGGTCACTGCGCTTCCGAACGTCGCGGCGGGCGGCGACGCCATCTCCGGAGCCTCCGGAGCTGGCCCTCTGGCGAAGACGGAGACCCCGAATGCCGCAAAGCCAGCAGCCGATGCCGGGCGGGGACCAAATCCCGCGGTGGATCAGGTTTCCGTGCGCATTCAGAAGGCGGCTGCGGCTGGTCAGGATCGCATTCAGATCAAACTGAACCCAGCCGAGTTGGGACGGGTCGACGTGAAGCTGGAATTCCAGGCTGACGGCGGTGTCCGCGCGGTGGTCTCGGTGGAGCGCCCAGAAACCTTCGATCTGCTGCAGCGCGATGCGCGCAGTCTGGAACGGGCACTGCAGGATGCCGGCTTCAAGAGCGGGCAGACGGACTTGAGTTTCGAAATGCAGACGGGGGGTCAGGGCCAGGGCTTCGCGGACGATGGGTCCGGAAGCGGTACTGACCGGTCCGGACGCGAAAACACGGCTGGCGCATCGGCATCGCAGACCGCCGAAGCGCAGATGCAGGCCGACCAGGCCGCACAGGCACGCAAAGTCGCGGACGGCCGCGTCGACCTGCGGATCTAGGAGCGCAGCATGACTGAAATCTCGAATGCCCTGGGCGTGCCGGGAACCGGTGGCGGCAACGCCGCTGCAAGCCGGGACTCGCTCGGCGAGACTTTCGACAACTTCCTGACCCTGCTGACGACTCAGCTTCAGTATCAGGATCCGCTGTCCCCGATGGACTCGACCCAGTTTACCGAGCAGCTGGTCCACTTCACCAACGTGGAGCAGGGCATCGCCCAGAACGAGAAGCTGGAGGAGCTGCTCGCGCAGAACAGCTTCAACACAACGGCCCAGGCCGTCGGCTTCATTGGCAAGGAAGTGGAGATGTTCGGCGAGTTCGTCGTCGTCGGAGAGGGTGGTCCGACCGACATGTCGGTCATGAGCTACGGCCTAGCCCGCGAAGCTTCAGAAACCACCATCAGCATCATCGACGAGTCCGGCGAGGTGGTGCGCGAGCTGTTCGGCAAGACGGCAGCTGGCGCGCACGAACTTACCTGGGATGGTCGCGACGAGAACGGAATTCCGGTTCCACCGGGCATCTACGCCATCCAAGTGGAAGCGGTCGGCAGCAACGGCGAGCCGATCGGGACGGCGGGCCGGACCGAAGCAGTGGTCCAGGCCGTCAGTACGAACAACGGCAAGACGTACCTGGATATCGGCGGCATCGATATTCCGCTGGAGGACGTCATCGCCATTCGCCAGCAGCCTGAGCAAGCTTCGGCTGAAACACCTGAATAATCCGACAGGACGATCACAAGGAGCTCCAGAAGATGAGCATCTACGGCGCAATGTTTTCGGGGGTCTCGGCCCTCGCAGCCCAGTCGAATGCCCTTGGCATGATTTCTGACAACATCTCCAACGTGAATACAGTCGGTTACAAGGGTACCAGCGCGGCCTTCGCCACGCTGGTCACGGAGACGGCCACGCGCAATCAGTTCACACCGGGTGGCGTGCGTTCGATGCCGATGGCGAACGTCGACCGCCAGGGCCTCCTGCAGGGGTCTGCCAACACGACGGACCTCGCGATCGCGGGTCGGGGATTCTTCGTGGTGAACGAGGCCGCGAATCCCGGCCCCGGTAACGAAGTTCTCTTCACCCGCGCCGGCAGCTTCCGCCCTGACGCCGAGGGCAATCTGAGGAACGCCGCCGGCTACTATCTGCAGGGCTGGCCGCTCGACGCGACCGGCAACCCGATCGGTAACACCTCGGTCCTCTCGAGCGTGGAGACGGTGAACATCGGCAATCTGTCAGGTGCGGCCAGGGCGACGCAGAACATCGAACTGGACATGAACCTGCCCTCGAACGCGAACGTCGGCGATACGCACGATGTCACCGTTCAGATTTACGACTCCCTCGGCAACGCCCACGACCTGACGCTCGAGTTCGAAAAGGACGCCGCAAACGACTGGGACGTCTCGATCACCGGAATGGTCCAGTCCGGCACCACGACCAACAGCCTGACGGCCGCCGGCATGACCGCGCTGACCGCCTACGCCGGCAACATCACTTTCGCCGGCAACGGTTCGCCGGCAACGATCACCCTGCCGAACATCGCCATCACCGGCTTCGTCAGCGGTGCCGATAACTCGACCATCGCCATCGACGGCGGTACCGCGGGTCAGAACAACGGCATCGTGCAGTTCGGCGGTGACTTCTTCCTGCGTAACATCGACCAGGACGGCGTGCGCTTCGGCGAGTTCAGCGGCGTGTCGATCAGCGACGACGGCATCGTGACCGCCCTGTTCGACAACGGCGACCGTCAAGAGATCTATCAGTTGCCGATCGCCATGTTCGCCAACGTCAACGGCATGGAGGCCCGCGACGGCAACGCCTACCAGCAGACCGACCGGTCCGGCGAGCTGGTTCTGGCAACGGCCAACTCCGGCGGCGCTGGCCGGGTCGCCTCCGGCGCCCTGGAGTCATCGACCGTCGACCTGGCCAACGAATTCACCGACATGATCATCACGCAGCGGGCTTACTCCGCCGGCACGAAGGTCATCACCACCGCCGACGAGATGCTGGAAGAGCTGATCCGGATCCGTCGCTAGACTTGACACAAAAGTATCCCACGGTCGGCGACGCCGCTGGCGTCTCCACCGCCGCCTTCCGGGCATGACCCGGGGTCCCCGCCGGCCCGATCGCAGACGCGCTCAGCTCTCCGATCGGGCCGGTTGTGGTTTCTCTCAGGTAGTTAGACAGCAAGGTTGAAGCGCTAGTGAAATGCCGCCTTTTCCCGTAAAAAGCGAACAGATGGCATTTAGCTTAACTATTAGACTTAGGTCTTTTTTAAAACCGCACACGTAGGCTTCGAAGAAGTCAAAGGGACGCTGCGAGCGCGAGGATTGCCACAGTATGTCGAACGACCGTCCAGGTAGGTCGGGTGTCGCGATCGGCCCTAACGGGCAACCGATGACGCTGAATGACCTTCCGTCTCCAAATACAAAGCGTTGGGTGATCCGCCGCAAGGCGGAGGTCGTCGCCGGCGTCCGAGCAGGTCTCTTGAGTCTGGAAGAAGCTTGCGAGCGCTATAAGCTTTCGGTTGAGGAATTTATTTCCTGGCAGCGTTTGATCGAGCGCCACGGCGTTCGCGGACTGCGTACCACGCGACTGCAGGACTACCGTCAGCCCGACGAGGGGGATGATCCCAACAGCCCCGACGACCTGGGCTTTCAAGCCGCCGAATAAATCGGTTCAAAAGTTTTACCCTACTTCCTCCTGATCGCCTGGCCGGACCCAATCTCCCGACCCACCGACAGGTAGACTTCGCGCTCAAGTGCCAGGTCTCAGACTGCCCAGATTGGGCTTCGGTAAAATTTGCCCAGTTTGCTTCTCGGATAGGCAAGTTTTTCCCCCGACATTAACGCCGCATAAACCAGCCACCTTCTAGCGTGACCTCCTCGGCTGGGACGTGGGCTGTCTGCCTACCATGAAGGATCATGGTGTACCCGACCGGCGCGACCTCTGAGCGACCAGGACGGTGACGCCCGTGAACGCCTTCTTAGAAACGTTGCGAAGCTTAGGCCCGGCCCGCCTTGCTATCATGGCCGGCGTTGCAGCCGCTATCCTCGCCTTCTTCGTGTACTTCACCGGCCGTCTCTCTCAGTCCGAGATGTCGCTTCTTTATGGCGACCTGGAGCAGGCCGACAGCGCGCAGATCGTCAACACCCTGGAATCCATGGGGGTCGACTATCAGCTGTCGCGCGACGGCAGTCGCGTCCTGGTGCCGGAAGATCAAGTGGCCCGCTTGCGCCTTACGATGGCCGAGCAGGGTCTGGGAACCGGTGGTTCGATCGGCTACGAGCTGTTCGACGGCGCCGACGGTTTCGGTACGACCAGTTTTGAACAGAACCTACGCCACAAGCGAGCCATGGAAGGCGAGCTGGCGCGGTCGATTTCATCGATCTCCAGCGTCAACAGTGCACGCGTCCACCTGGTCCTGCCGGAACGGGAAATCTTCAGCCGAGAGCGGCGCCAGCCCTCGGCCTCCATCGTGGTCAGCCTGTCCGGCAACCGCGGCCTTTCGGCGCAGCAGATCCGGGCTATTCAGCAGCTGGTTTCTTCCGCCGTTCCGCAGATGTCCTCCGGGGCCGTCTCCATCGTCGACGACGAAGGCAACCTCCTCGCCCGCCGCAGCGACGGCGAAAGCGACGATCAGTTGGCGACGACGGCGGAAGAGATGCGGATCAATATCGAGAACCGGCTGGCCAACGCCGTGGAGTCCCTGCTGGAGCGCTCGGTCGGTCCGGGCAACGTCAGGGCCGAAGTGTCCGTCGAACTGGATTTCGACCGCGTCACCGAGAACAGCGAAATCTACGACCCCGACAGCCAGGTGGTGCGATCGACTCAGCTCATAGAGGAATCGTCACAAGACACGGAGCCCGGCGATCAGGCGGTGACGGTCGGCAACAATCTGCCCGATGCCGGTCTGCAGAACCCGGGAGCGCTCGGTGGTGCCAACAGCCAGAGCCAGCGGACCGAGGAAACGGTCAACTACGAGATCAGCCGTGTCGTCAAAACCCATGTCAGGGAGACAGGCCAGATCCGGCGCCTCTCCGTTGCAGTTCTGGTCAACGGCCGCAGTGTGGTCGGTCCCGAAGGCGAGGTAACCTTCGAGCCTTACAGTGAAGAGAAACTCGACCAACTGGGCGCCCTCGCCCGCTCGGCCGTCGGCTACGACGCCAATCGCGGAGACACGGTCGAGATCGCCAACCTGCCCTTCGCCGACATGGTTCCGGGAGAACTGGGCGGCTCCATGGCCGACAGTTTTCTGGGAATCGACCAGCAGGATCTGCTGCGCGTGGCGGAGCTGATCGTGCTGGGCGTGGTCGCCGTCCTGGTGCTTCTGCTGGTGGTCAAGCCGATGGTTGGCCGCCTGCTGGAGCGCGGTCCGGCCATGGTCGGTGATGCGGGTGGTATCCTGGCCGGCGAACTCGCGGGACAGGGCGGCAACCTGCCGGTCCCGGCGGGAATGGGCGCTGCCGGCGGCGTGATGGTTCCGAGCGACGGCCAGGCCCGATCCATGTTGAGTGGCGGCGGAACCGGTGGCGCGGCCGCCGGTGGCGTCGCGGTGGCACGGGAGACCGGCCTGTCGCTGCCGGAAGGCGAGGAGAGCGGCGCCGATCTCGAGCAGCTGATCGACATCAATCGCGTCGACGGTCGTGTGCGGGCCTCGTCGGTCCGCAAGATTGGAGAGATCGTCGAGAAGCATCCCGAAGAAGCGGTCGCGATCATCCGCACTTGGCTCTATCAGGAGGCCTGACCGGACATGGCCGCCCCCGGCACTTCCCTGCGCGCGCGCGACGACTACCGGACCCTCGGCGGACCGGAGAAGGCCGCCTTGTTGATGATGGCAATCGGCGAGGAGAACGCCGCCCGAATCTTCGCGATGCTCGACGACGAGGAGATCAAGGAACTCTCGGGCATCATGGCCAGCCTGGGCACGGTGTCCGCGCCCGTGGTCGAGCGTCTCTTCGTCGAGTTCGCCGACCAGATCTCCTCGACCGGCTCCCTGGTGGGCAACTTCGATTCGACCGAACGTCTCCTGCTCAAGGTGCTCGACAAGGACCGTGTCGACAACATCATGGAGGAGATTCGCGGTCCGGCTGGCCGGACCATGTGGGACAAGCTCGGCAACGTTCACGAGAACGTCCTGGCCAACTATCTGAAGAACGAATACCCGCAAACCGTCGCGGTGGTGCTCTCCAAGATCAAGGCCGAACATGCCGCACGCGTGCTCGCGCTGCTTCCGGAGCCCTTCGCGCTCGAGGTCGTCATGCGAATGCTCCGCATGGAGGCCGTCCAGCGTGAGGTCCTCGAAGACGTCGAGCGGACCCTGCGCAACGAGTTTATGAGCAACCTGGCGCGCACCAACCGACGCGACAGCCATGAACTGATGGCGGAAATCTTCAACTGCCTGGACCGCAACACCGAGTCCCGCTTCCTCACCTCGCTTGAGGAGCGCAATCGCGATGCGGCCGAGCGTATCCGCGCCCTGATGTTCACCTTCGAGGATCTTGGCAAGCTGGACGGCGGCGGTATTCAGACGCTGTTGCGCGAAGCGGACAAGGACAAGCTGACCAGGGCGCTGAAGGGGTCCTCGGAAAGCCTGCGCGATCTCTTCTTCGGCAACATGTCCGAACGCGCGGCCAAGATCATGAAGGAAGACATGCAGGCTATGGGGCCGGTGCGTCTGCGCGACGTCGACGAGGCGCAGATCTACATGGTGCAGCTGGCCAAGGACATGGCAGCGCGCGGCGACATCGTGATCGCAGACAGCAAAGGCGACGACGAGCTCGTCTACTAGACGGGCTCGCCGGGAACGAGAGCGATGACTGTGGCCCAGCGATTTCTCTTCGAAACCAGTTTCGACGCGGCCGGCGCCTCCGGGTCCATGCGGAAAGCCCGACCCGAGGTGAAGTCGGAGCCGTCAGAGGAAGCTGTTGCGCTCAACGAAGCCGCAATCGAACAAGCGCGCGCCGAAGGCTACGAGGCCGGCTTGGCCGAAGGCCAGTCCGTCGGGCGAAGTGCCGGCTTCGAGGAGGGTCGTGCCAAAGGCCAGGAAGAGGCGCAACAGACCGCGACTCAACGCACAGCCGAGGCGCTCGACCTTACGGCCCAGAAGCTCCAGACCTTGATCGACCGAAAGACGGAAGAGACGGAGCAGGCGCAATCCCTCACTCTGACTGTCCTGCGGACGGTTCTGACGAAGCTTTATCCCGTCCTGGCCAATCGGCATGGCTTGAGCGAAATCGAAGCACTGCTGCGCGACTGTCTGGCGCGGTTAAGCGAGGAACCGCGAGTCGTCGTGCGGGTGGCCGACAGCCTTTACGACGCACTCGACGAGCGGCTCGGCGAGTTGGCGCAGCATAGCGGGTTCGAAGGCAAGTTCGTGCTGCTGAGCGAGCCAGATCTGCCGCACGGTGATCTTCGCGTCGAGTGGGCCGATGGCGGCGCGGAGCGCGACACCAGCGGAACGATCTCGGAGATCAACGAGATCCTCGACCGTACCCTGGGGGAAACCCCGGTGCCATCTCACCCCGTGCCATCTCAAACGTCTGACGACGCACCATCGTCGTCGGCCGAAAACCTGGAGGGCTAAGACATGGCCGATGATGAGTCTCTCGAACTGTCCGATCTGGACGAACAGCCGGTATCAGCCGAGGAAGAAGACGGCGATCTGCCGGCCCCGGCCGAGAAACCGCCGACGAATGCCCGTGAGCTGGAGGCCGTCTACGACATTCCCGTGCAGGTCTCGGCGGTCCTCGGCAAGTCGACCATGCAGGTCAGCCAGCTTCTGAAGCTTGGCCGCGGCGCGGTCGTGGAGCTCGACCGCAAGGTCGGCGAGGCGATCGACATCTACGTCAACAACCGCCTGGTCGCGCGTGGCGAAGTCGTGGTCGTCGAAGACCGCTTGGGCGTCACCATGACCGAGATCATCAAGATGGACCGCAGCTGAGAAGCTGCCGACCGATAAGTCTCAGAGAAGGACGTCGGAGCCCATGGCGAATCTAGAAGCGACCCAGAGCCCCTCGCCCACTGGAGCAGCTGGAGGCGCGCGCGTAGCCGGTCAAGGCGCGACACGCGCGGCAAGATCGCGACTGGCCGTCCAAAGCGCAGCCAAAGCGCGCCTGGACTTCGCGACGATCCTGGGCGCGATCGGCGCCTTCGCCCTGATTGCCGCAGCCATGGTCCTAGGCGGTTCGCCAGGCGCCTTCCTCGACGTGCCGGCCATGCTGATCGTCTTCGGCGGAACCTTCCTGGTGACCACGATCAGCTACACCTTCGGCGACGTGGTCCGTGCCCAGTCGGTGATGCTGCGCGCCATCCTCTACCACGTTCAGCACCCACGGGATGCGGCCCTGCGCATGCTGGCCTTGGCCGAGCAAGCCCGAGCAAAGGGTCCTTTGGGCCTTCAGGATCAACTCGACAACCTTCACGCCGACCGCTTCCTCTACAAGGCTGTCTCTCTCGTGGTCGACGGCACGCCCGGCGACGAGGTCGAGCGCATTCTGTCCCGCGAAGTCGAGGCGACCAGCCAGCGCCACCTGCGATCGGCCGGCGTACTGCGCCGCGCGGGCGAAGTCGCCCCTGCCATGGGCTTGATCGGAACGCTGGTCGGCCTCGTCCAGATGCTCGGAAACCTGGACGACCCCAGTGCCATCGGCCCCGCCATGGCGGTGGCGCTTCTGACCACCTTCTACGGTGCGATCCTGGCCAACATGGTGTTTCTGCCGCTGGCCAACAAACTGGACCGCAACTCGGGAGCCGAGGCCATGGTCAAGCAGATCTACGCCATCGGCGCCGCCTCGATCGGCCATCAAGAAAACCCGCGCAGACTCGAACTCACGTTCAACACAATCCTGCCGCCGGGCGAGCAAGTGAAACACTTCGACTGAACCGTTAGCACGACCGTGGCCGGCCCAGCGAACAGCCGGTCCTGAGAGGAGTACTCTGACAATGCGTCTTTTGATCGTGGGCAGCTTGGACGGCCACATCGCTAGTGCCGGCAAAATCGCGCTCGATCGCGGCGCCAAGGTCGCCCATGTCGACGACGTCGATCAGGCGATGGACTCGCTGCGCGCGGGCCGCGGCGCCGATCTGTTGATGATCGACGTGAGCCTGGACGTCGGCGATATGGTCAAGGCTCTGGAGCGGGAACGGATCGCGATTCCAGTGATCGCCTGCGGCGTACGCGCGGACCCGGAGAAGGCCGCGGCCGCCATTCGCGCCGGGGCCAAGGAGTACGTCCCCTTGCCGCCGGACGCGGAGTTGATCGCGGCCGTTCTGGCGGCGGTCGCCGAGGAGACGACCGCTTTCATCTACGCCGACCCGAAGATGGCGGAGGTGCTGCGCCTGGCCGAACAGGTCGCAAGCAGTCAGGCCAGCGTGCTGATCACCGGCGAGTCGGGAACCGGTAAGGAGGTGATGGCCCGCTACATCCACACCAAGTCGAAGCGTGCGTCGAAGACCTTCGTCTCGGTCAACTGCGCGGCGATCCCCGAGAATCTGCTCGAGTCCGAATTGTTCGGTCACGAGAAGGGAGCCTTCACGGGTGCGGTCGCACGGCGCATCGGCAAGTTCGAGGAAGCCGACGGCGGCACGCTTCTGCTGGACGAAATCAGCGAAATGCACCCGAGGCTTCAGGCCAAGCTTCTCCGTGCGATTCAGGAGCGCGAGATCGACCGCGTCGGCGGCACACATCCGATCAAGGTCGACATTCGCCTGCTAGCCACCTCCAACCGGGATCTGGAAGACGATGTGCGCAGCGGCGCCTTTCGCGAAGACCTCTATTTCCGCCTGAACGTCGTCGCGGTCGAAATGCCGGCCCTGCGCACGCGGCCGCAGGACATCCAGGTGCTGGCGGATCACTTCGTCCGCAAGTACAGCGAAGCGAACGACGTGCCGAAACCGCTTTTCACGCCGGAGGCGCGCGACGTTCTGGCCAGTCACCACTGGCGTGGTAATGTGCGCGAGTTGGAAAACACGATGCATCGCGCCGTACTCTTGGCCCGCGAAGGCAAGATCACACCAGCCGCCATCGTTCTGACCGGGGGCAAGCTGGCACCCGAAACTCCGGCGGTGAAAGCGGCCTCGACCGCCTCCATCGTGACAGGCTCGCCCGCCCCACTGCCGGTCGCCAATGACTCCGAGCTGGAGGACACCTCCGGTCTCCAGATCGGTGGACTTGTCGGCAAAACCGTCGCCGAGGTCGAGCGTGATCTGATCATCGACACCCTGGAGCACTGCCTGGGCAACCGAACCCATGCGGCCAACATCCTCGGCATTTCGATCCGCACCCTGCGCAACAAGCTGAAGCTCTACACCCAGGATGGCATCGCGGTACCGATGCCGGGCGAGAGCGAAGCGCGCACGGCCGGCTGACACCGGTCCCGTAACGCAGAAAGTCGACGATGGCGGATACCAGCGAGTCGGGCGGCAATCGTCTGCTGAACAGCAAGGCAGGCGGCCGTCTTGCAGGCGGCCTTGCCGAGGCCCTGAAGCATGGCGACGTCGCCCTGGCATTGGGCGTGGTGTGCATCCTCGTGGTGCTCATCCTGCCTATGCCGTCCTGGCTGCTCGACATCTCCCTCGCGATCTCCATGACCTTCTCGGTCCTGGTGCTGATGGTCGTTCTCTTTATCAACCGCGCTCTCGACTTCAGCTCCTTTCCCACGGTGCTGCTGATCGCCACGATGCTGCGGCTGGCGCTCAACCTCGCCTCGACCCGTCTCATCCTCAGCCACGGCCACGAAGGCACGGATGCCGCAGGCGAAGTCATCGAAGCCTTCGGCAATTTCGTGATGGGCGGCAACTTCATCATCGGGATCATCGTCTTCGCGATCCTCATCATCGTGAACTTCATGGTGATCACGAAGGGTTCCGGGCGTATCGCGGAAGTCTCCGCGCGCTTCAGCTTGGACGCCATGCCGGGTAAGCAGATGGCCATCGACGCCGATCTCTCGGCGGGCCTGATCGACGAAGGCGAGGCGCGCCGCCGGCGCAAGGAGCTGGAAGACGAAAGCAACTTCTACGGCGCCATGGACGGTGCCTCGAAGTTCGTGCGCGGCGACGCCATCGCCGGTCTGCTGATCACCTTCATCAACGTCATCGGCGGCATCGTCATCGGTGTCGCCCAGATGGAGCTGTCCTTCGGAGAGGCGGCGCAAAACTACACGATCCTGACCGTGGGCGACGGCCTAGTCTCCCAGATCCCGGCGCTGATCGTCTCGACCGGTGCCGGCCTGCTGGTCTCGAAGGCCTCGGCCACCGGCTCGGCCGACGAGGCGCTCTTCGGTCAGCTCGGCGGTTACCCCAAGGCCCTGGGGCTCGCCGCAGTCCTGATGCTGGCCTTGGCCCTGCTGCCTGGCATTCCCTTCTTCCCCTTCGCCACCTTGGCCGCAATCGGCGGCGGCGCCGCCTGGATGCTCTATAAGCGCAGTTCGAGCGAGGAGCAGCAGCGCGAGGAAGCCGAAGCGGCGGCGGCAGCACCTGAACCGACGGCCGAAGAACCGATCGCCCAGGCGCTGCAGATCGATCAGGTGCGGCTGGAACTGGGTTACGGCCTGCTGAGCCTGCTGAGCGCCGAGGGCGGCCGGCGGCTGACCGATCAGATCAAGGCGCTACGCCGACAGCTCGCTCAGGAAGCCGGCTTCGTGCTGCCGTCGGTCCGGATCCAGGACAATCTTCAACTCGCCCCCAACAGCTACGTTATCCGGATCAAGGAGATCGAGGCCGGCGGAGGCGAGCTGCGCCCCGGGCACCTGATGATCATGGATCCGCGCGGCGAGCAGATCTCCCTGCCCGGTGAGGAGACGGTCGAACCGACCTTCGGACTGCCCGCCATGTGGGTTGAGGAGTCGGCCCGCGAGGAGGCGCTGTTCCGCGGCTACACGGTGGTCGACCCCAACACCGTGATCACCACGCACCTCACCGAGGTGGTGAAGGACAACATGGCGGAGTTGCTGTCCTACGCGGAGACCCAGAAGCTGCTCGACGAGTTGGAGGGGGAACAGAAGAAGCTGGTCGAGGACCTGATCCCCAACACCATTTCCGTCGGCGGCGTGCAGCGCGTTCTGCAGAACCTGCTCGGCGAGCGCATCTCGATCCGCGATCTGCCGACCATCCTGGAAGGTGTTCAGGAGGCCTGCGGCTACACCCGCAGCGTCCTGAACATCACGGAGCACGTCCGTGCGCGCCTGGCGCGGCAGATCTCCAACGCCGCAGCCACACAGGACGGTTTGCTTCCGTTGGTGACCCTCTCGCCGAATTGGGAACAGGCCTTCGCCGAGTCCCTGGTCGGGGACGGCGAGGAGAAGCACCTGGCGATGCCACCGTCCCGGCTACAGGAATTCATCTCCACCGTACGTCAGACTTTCGAACGGCAATCGATGCTGGGGGAGAGCCCTGCCCTGCTGACGAGTCCCAGCGTACGTCCCTACGTGCGCTCGATCGTCGAGCGTTTCCGGCCGCAAACCATGGTTTTGAGTCAGAACGAGATCCATCCCAAGGCCAAGTTGAAGACTGTTGGCCAAGTCTAGCGCTTTCATTCGGCCCAAAAAGGACCCAGCCGCCCAATGCGACTGAAAACCTTCACATCCAAGACGCTGCCCGAGACGATGGCGCTGGTGCGCGAACGTCTGGGCGAAGACGCGGTGATTCTCTCGACGCAGGAGATCGACGGAGCCGTCAAGGTGACCGCCGCGCTCGACGACGACCTGTCGCCGGAACTGGAGCCGGCGGCCAAGCGGGCGGCAGCCGAGTGGATCAGCGAGCTGGCGGAGTTGCTGGAGGCGCATCGCGTGCCCAACGGTCTCGCCGACCGCATCCTCAATGCTTCGGTTCATGCCGGTGCAAGCGATCAGGAAGAGATGCTCGTCACGGCTCTGGTCAGCGTCTTCGACTTCGCCCCCCTGCGCTTTCGCAAGGCCGGGCAGGCCAAACCCGCGCCCCTGCTGATGATGGGACCGCCCGGCGCCGGGAAGACGGCCACGGCGGCGAAGCTCTGCGCTCAGGCCCGGCTCGCGGGACAGGCGGCCCATTTGATCTCCATGGACACCGTCAGCGCCGGCGCCCGCGAGCAGGTGACAGCCTTCGCCGGAGCGCTGGGCGTTCCCCTCTCCTTTGCCGAAACCGCAGCTCACCTCTCGGAAGAGGTTGCGAAGATTCCCGGCGACCGGCTGATCGTGATCGACACCATGGGCGTCAACCCCTTCGTTCCCGAAGAGCTTGCAGCCGTCGGGGAGGTGGTGGAGGCCGCCGATGCGCTGGGGCTGCTGGTTCAGCCGGCTGGCGGAGACGCCCTGGAGGCCGCGGAGAGCGCCTTGGCTTTCGCGGAGGTCGGTGCTCGCCTCTTCGTACCCACACGCCTGGACGCCGCCCGGCGCTTCGGCGGTATCCTGGCCGCAGCCCAGGTCGCACAGCTCTCGATCATGGCCGGCGGCGTATCGCCCAACCTCGGTTCCGGCCTCAGCCCTCTCTCGCCACGCGGTCTCGCCAAGCTGCTCGCCCCGCAGTGGAGCCGCCTTGTCGTTACCGACGAAGACTTCATGCCCGCGACGGGAACCTTCCAATGACCACGGCCACATTCAAAACCCCCGCCAGCGCCTCGACCGTCGTTCAGACGGGACCTGTCGCCAACATGATCGCCATTGCCTCGGGCAAGGGCGGCGTCGGCAAGACCTGGCTTTCGATCGGTCTCGCGACGGCCTTCGCGAAGCTCGGTCAGCGCGCTCTGCTGTTCGACGGAGACCTCGGTCTGGCCAACGTCGACGTTCAGCTCGGACTGGTTCCAGAGCACGATCTGGGCGGCGTCCTGCAAGGCCGCTACGCTTTAGAGACAGCGGCACAGACAGTGGAAGGCTGCGGCTTCTCGGTGATCGCCGGACGTTCGGGCTCCGGCAATCTCGCGGCTTTGGAGCCGCCGCGGTTGGGCCGGCTGACAGCGGACCTGACTCAACTTGCGCACCGCTACGATCAAGTCTTGCTGGATCTCGGCGCCGGTGTCGATCGTACGGTCCGCTTCCTGGCGTCGCGCGCCAAGACCTGCCTTGTGGTGACGAGCGACGAGCCGACGGCCATGACCGATGCCTATGCTTTCATCAAGTTGATGAGCATGAGCAACACGGGCGCCGACCTGCGCGTCATCGTGAACATGGCCGGAGATCGACCGGAGGGCGAGCGGACCTATTCCACCCTGCGCAAGGCCTGCGAAAACTTCCTGAAGATCTCGCCGCCTTTGGCCGGCATCGTGCGGCGCGATCCCTACGTGAGAGAAGCCATCCGACATCAGGCCGCCCTGCTGGTACGCCATCCGAACGCGCCGGCCGCTCAGGACATCGAAGCCATCGCACGGCAGCTCGCAAAGGCGTGACGGATAGGTAGTATTTTCCAGTCATTTGCAACACTATTCTAGCAAAACCCTTATAGTAGAGTTAACGGCTGTCAATAATCGTTTGGCGTCTCAGTCGCTTTGGATCATCGCCTCTACTTTACAGACCCTGCTTTTCCCTGCGTTCTTGAGCAGGATCGCCTGCGGTAGCCTCGCTTCGGCGATCCCACCGCAGGCGTGATTCCTAATCTCATCGGAGATCTGGAGCGCGATCGTCTTAGGATGAAGAGCAGCGGGATCTTAGCCAGCACCGGACGCTGGCAGGCGAAAAGCGCGACGGCCAACGTGCGGCCGTGCGCTAATCCTGCTGGACGAGACTGAGCCTCTGGCCCTCATCCGGCAGATCGTCGGCCGCAAGAAGCACCTCCGTCCAGGGACCGTCGGGCATGTCGGCGGCAAGCTGCGTAATATGCTTGTTCCACCACTGCCGCTGCTGGCTCAGGTCGTCATAGTCGTATTGCGCCTCCGACCAGAGACGGTCCCGCTGTCGATAGGTCAGCAAATCGATCGGGTAGCCCACGTCGGCGGAGGAAAAGCGTGTGGAGTCGAAGGAAAGATAAGCCAGCTTGAGAGCCGTGCGTAGCGAAGTCGTGTAACCCAACGCCCGGTCGAGGATCGGTTTGCCGTAGGCTGTCGCGCCGACGGAGAGGTACGGCGTCCGAGCGTCCACTTCGATCCAGTTGCCTTCGGGATAGACCAGAAACAGCGTCGGCTCGGGGTCGTCGGCCAGGCAGCCTCCCAAGATAGCATTGAGATTGAAGCTCAGCTCGGAGCGCTCAAGGGCCTCGCGATCCTCTTCGGCGACCTCACGCAAAGCAGCACTGTAGGCAGTAACCGCCTCCAGCATCGAACCGAATCCGTTCTTGCGCTCCCGGCGCTGATCGCGGTCGAAATAGGCCAGCGTCTTATCGCGCAGGGACCGGAGGCCGGAGGTCATGATCGCCACGGGTGCGCCGGTCGGACCATGCAACGTGGCCTTGCGCGCATTGCTGACCTGATGCCCGGCTGTAATCCGCCCGTCGGCGAGCATCACCAGCCCTTGTTCGACCTTAATCCCTAAGCAATAGGTCAAATGCTATCCCCGCTCCCACCGAGTCGTCTGTTGCGATGCTCGCAGTCTTTCGGTGGGTCAGCAAGCGCGATGCAAACGAACGATCACCCTTTTTCTCGACACCCGGAACCGCGGAGGCTATCTCGAAAAAATCACTGCCTGAATGAAGCGGTTGTAAAAAAAACATGGCAGTGCGATGGGAACGAGAAGATGGGCGCCCTGTAGCGTCGAAACTGGGAGATTTAGCGTGAACTTTATCCAGATTACCAAGGCGGCCGGCCTTGCCGCAACCTTGCTGGCCGCGAGCGGAACGGCCGCATTGGCACAGGATCGCGAAGGTTGGCCCGACAGCTTCACCGTGGGAACGGCGAGCCAAGGCGGCACCTACTTCGCCTATGGGTCGGGTTGGGCCAACCTGGTGGCCGAGTCGCTCGGGATCTCGGGCGGCGGCGAAGTGACCGGCGGGCCGACCCAGAACATGGCGCTGGTCCATACCGGCGACGTCGCTTTTGGCATGACCACCATGGGTCCTGCAGCTGAAGCTCTCGATGGGAATTCCCCCCTGGCACCGGGCATCCCGCTGGACAACGTCCGCGCGATCTTCCCGATGTATCAGACGCCCTTCTCGATCACGACCCTGTCGTCGTCGGGCATCACCTCTATTTCCGAGATTCCGGCCGGTTCTCGGATCGGTTTCGGTCCCTCCGGCTCCACTTCGGACACCTATTTCCCGCGCATGCTGGAAACGCTCGGTGTGGAGTTCGAGCGGCGTAACGGCGGCTGGAGCGATCTCGGCGGACAGCTGCAGGACGGCCTGTTGGACGTCATCGCTTTCGCGGCCGGCATTCCGATTCCTGCCGTCAGCCAGCTCGAGGTTCAGACCGACGTCAATATCGTGGACTTCACGCCGGAAGAGTTGGCGACCGTCATGGAGGCCTTCCCGGTTTCCGACTTCACCATTCAGCCCGGCACCTACCAGTCGTTGGACCGGGAAGCCCAGGCCGTCGCCATGTGGAACTTCGCGGTCGCCAATGCCGACCTCCCGGAAAGCTTCGTCTACGAAGTCGTCAAGACGGTCATGGAGAACCACGACCGCATGATGGAGATCCATAAGGCGTCGCGTTCGACCCTTCCCGAGAACTTCGTCCACAACGAAGTTCTGCTTTGGCACCCGGGTGCCGTCCGCTGGTTCGAAGAGAACGGCTACGACATCCCGGACGACCTGGAGGGCTGACCCTCCATAGACAACTGCCGGGCCACGGATTGAGCCGTGGCCCGGCCACCTTTTCGCGTCGACGCTGCACGAAGGTATCCCGAGAAGATGCCTAACAGCGTATCTGCGGCGCCTGGGAGGCACCTTTCGACATGAGTAGTGAAACCGACAAGCTCGACGCCGAGACGGGCCGGCGGGTCGTCGCAGAAGGTGTCGACGAAGAGCCGACGGCCGGCAATCGCCGCCTGTATCAGGGCTGGCGTCTTTATCTTGCCGGCGGCTTCGCCGCGCTCTACGCGGCCTGGCATGTCTACACGCTCAACATTGCCCCCATGGAGACCTGGGCCTTCCGGATCACCCACGTTCTGGGGGCTCTGGTACTCGGCTTTTTATTGTTTGCGGCCGCCGGGTTTCCGCGCGAACGCGCGAACGGCCTCCGGCTGCAGTGGAGCCTCGCCACCCTCTGCGCCCTTCCGATCGCCTATGCGCTTCTTCGCGTCATCCTGATGCATCAGGACCTGCAGGCAGGCGCCCGCGCCATATCTGCGGAGATCGAGATCTGGCATTTCGGTCTGCCTCTGCTGGCCGGAGCGACGCTCGCGCTGTTCGGCAGCTGGTTTACGCGCTGCTCTCAGTCGCGCCTGTCGCCCTTCGACCTCGTGCTGATCCTGGCGGCACTCGCCAGTTCCGGTTACCTGCTGGTTCATCTGGACGGCACCTCCCTGCGCATGCGCGCCGGCACGCCCTTCGCGACGCCCGGCAACCTCTACGCCTCCTTGGTCGGGGTTCTCCTGATCCTGGAACTGACGCGGCGCGTGGCCGGTCTGGCGCTGGTGATCATCGCCGCGATCTTCGTCGGCTATGCCTTCGCCGGTCCCTGGTTGCCCGGTTTCCTGGCGCATCAGGGCTTCGATCTGCAGCGCTTCTTCAGCTACGTCTACACCGACGCCGGGATCCTGGGTCCGACGACCGCGGTCTCCTCGACCTACATCATTCTCTTCATCATCTTCGCCGCCTTCCTGCAGGCCTCGAAAGTCGGCGACTACTTCGTCAACTTCGCCTTCGCGCTGGCCGGACGCGCCCGCGGCGGGCCGGCCAAGGTCGCGATCTTCGCCTCCGGCCTGATGGGCATGATCAACGGCACGAGCGCCGGCAACGTGGTGGCCACCGGTTCGCTGACCATTCCGCTGATGAAGCGCATCGGCTACCCGGCGAAATCGGCGGGCGCGGTCGAGGCTGCCGCCTCGACCGGCGGTCAGATCATGCCGCCGATCATGGGCGCCGGCGCCTTCATCATGGCCGAGATCACCGGCATCCCCTACACCGACATTGCCGTCGCCGCGATCATCCCGGCGATCCTCTATTTCGCCTCGGTCTACTTCATGGTCGACTTCGAGGCCGGCAAACTGGGCATGCGCGGCATGCGCGACGACGAGTTGCCGCGCCTCCGGGAGATGGCGAAACAGGTCTTCCTCTTTCTGCCGATCATCATTCTGATCGCGGCTCTCTTCATGGGTTATTCGGTGATTCGGGCGGGAACCCTGGCGATGGCGGCCGCAGCCGTCGTGAGCTGGCTGACGCCCCACCGCATGGGTCCCAAGGCCCTCTACCGGGCCTTCGAGATGGGCGGCTCCATGTCGGTGCAGATCATCGCCGTCTGCGCCTGCGCCGGCGTGATCGTCGGCGTGATCTCACTGACCGGCGTCGGCGCCCGCTTCTCCTCCCTGCTTCTGGCGCTCGCGGAAGACAGCCAGTTGCTGGCGATGGCCTTCGCCATGCTGATCTCGATCCTGCTGGGCATGGGCATGCCCACCACGGCCGCTTACGCCGTCGCCGCCTCGGTGGTCGCACCGGGTCTGGTCCAACTCGGGATCCAGCCGCTGACGGCGCACTTCTTCGTCTTCTACTTCGCGGTGGTGTCGGCGATCACGCCGCCCGTCGCCCTCGCCTCCTACGCCGCAGCCGGAATCTCCGGCGGCAACCCGATGGAAACCTCCGTCACCTCCTTCAAGATCGGGCTGGCGGCCTTCATCGTCCCCTTCATGTTCTTCTACAATCCGGCCCTGCTGTTCGACGGCAGCACGGCCGAGATCCTGCGTGCCTTGGTGACCGCGACCGCCGGTGTGGTGCTGCTGTCCGGCGGCGTGCAGGGCTACTTCCTGACCCGCTCCGTCAACCTGATCCTGAGGGTCGGCCTGATCGTGGCGGCGCTCTGCATGATCGAGGGCGGCTGGATCACCGATCTGATCGGGATCGCAATCGCCGTCGCCACACTGGGGGCACAGCGGTTCCTGTCCCGCGCGCGGGCTTAGAAGAAGACCAGAGGTCGGCGGCGCCCCGCAATCATCAACGAAATGGTGATACGTGGCGTCGCCGATTGCGGAAGGGCGGTCAGGCGCCCTATCCTTGCCCTATGCCCTTGGACGCCAAACTCCCGGACGGCTGGGCCACCAGCGTCTGCCCGCACGACTGCCCCTCCACCTGCGCGCTGGAGGTCGAGGTCCTGGACGAGCGGCGCATCGGGAAGGTCCGCGGCGGCCGGCGAAATCCCTACACGGCGGGCGTGATCTGCGCCAAGGTCGCCCGCTATGCGGAGCGCCAGTACCATCCGGACCGCCTGACGCAGCCGCTGCGCCGGGTGGGCGAGAAGGGTACCGGCCGCGCCGCCTTCCAAGAGATCTCCTGGGAGGCCGCGCTGGACCTGGTGGCCGAGGGCCTGACGGCCGCCGAGCAGCGGCACGGGCCAGAAGCGGTCTGGCCTTACTTCTACGCCGGCACCATGGGCCATGTGCAGCGCGACGGCATCGAACGGCTGCGCCACGCCAAGGGCTATTCGCGCCAGTGGTCGACCATCTGCGTTACCCTTGCCGACTCCGGCTGGCTCGCCGGCGTCGGGGCCAAGAAGGGCGTGGATGCGCGCGAGATCGCGAAGTCGGACTTGGTGGTGGTCTGGGGTGGCAATCCAGTGAGCACCCAAGTCAACGTCATGACCCATATCGCGCGCGCCAAGAAGGCCAATGGCGCCAAGCTGGTGGTGATCGACCCGTACCGGACGGGCACGGCGGAACAGGCCGATCTGCATCTGGCACTGAAGCCCGGAACCGACGCAGCCCTCGCCTGCGCGGTCATTCATGTGCTGCTGCGCGACGGACTGGCCGACCGCGCCTACCTAACCCGCTACAGCGATTGGAACGAGCGGATCGAGGCGCACTTCGCCGCCCGAGATCCGGCCTGGGCCTCGGCGATCACAGGGCTTAGCGTCGCGGAGATCGAGGCTTTTGCTCAGCTCTACGGCGCCACGAAGAAAAGCTATCTGCGCGTCGGCTACGGTTTCTCACGCTCACGCAACGGTGCAGCCAACCTGCACGCCGTCTCCTGTCTGCCGGCGGTCACCGGTGCCTGGGCCGTAGAAGGCGGCGGCGCCCTCTGGGGCAACGGAGCGATCTACAATCTCGACAAGACGCTGATCGAAGGACTGGACGCGGCGCAGGCCCACCCCGCACGCAGCCTGGACCAGTCCCGCTTCGGGCCAGTGCTGACGGGCGATCCGCGCGATCTGGGCGACGGCCCGCCGGTCGAGGCGGTCTTCGTTCAGAACACCAACCCCATTGTCGTCTGCCCCGAATCGGCAAAGTGCCGCGACGGCCTCGCGCGCGACGACCTCTTCGTCGCCGTCCACGAGCAGTTCCTGACCGAAACCGCCGCCATGGCCGACGTCGTGCTGCCGGCGACCATGTTCCTGGAGCACGACGACTATTACACCGCCAGTGGCCATACCTTCCTACAGGTCGCCAAGGCCGTGGTGGCACCGCCGGAGGGCTGCCGCTCGAACCACGAGGTGATCTGCGCCCTGGCCGAACGTCTGGGGGCCGAACACCCCGGTTTCGGACTCTCGGCCTGGGAGCTGATCGACGCTACCTTCCGCGCCTCCGGCCATCCGGGCGCCGACGAGGTTTACGCCATGGGCGGACTGGACTGCGGCGAGGACTTTGCGACCGCCCACTTTCTGGAGGGCTTCCCGCAGCCGGGCGGTCGTTTCCGTTTCGCGCCCGACTGGACCGCGATGACCGCCCCAGTCAGTCCGGACATCCAACCAGACACGACCGGCATGCCTCCCCTGCCCGATCATTGGACCGCCATCGACGAAGCTAAGCCGGAGGCCCCCTTCCGCCTGGTGGCCGCGCCCGCGCGTAGCTATCTCAACACGACTTTCACGGAGACGCGCGGCTCGCAGGCGCGCGAAGCCCGTCCGGAGGTGCTGATGCATCCCAAGACCTGCACCCGCCTGGGTCTCGACGAGGGCGAGCGCGTGCGGATCGGCAACGACCTGGGCTCGCTGGTGGTGCCGGTGCGCCCCTTCGACGGTCTACAGCCCGACGTCCTGGTGATCGAGTCGATCTGGCCGAACGAGGCCTTCGAGGAGGGGATGGGCGTCAACCTGCTGGTCAGCGCTGACATGGGCGCCCCGCGCGGCGGCGCCGTCTTCCACGACACCGCTGTCTGGGCAAAAAAGGCAGATTAGGCGCCCGACTCAGACAAAGACCCGCCCGAAGATCTGGTCGACCCGCTTGGTGTGGTAACCAAGGTCGAAGCAGGCCTCCAAAGCCGCGGCCTCCAGCGGCACCTCGGCATCGGCTTTCAGCTCCGTCAGGAAGTCGGCGCCGTCCTGCCAAACCTTCATGGCATTGCGCTGGACCAGGCGGTAGGCGTCTTCGCGACTGACCCCGGCCTGGGTCAGGGCAAGCAGGACCCTTTGGGAGTGGACCAGACCGCCGAGGCTATCGAGATTAGCCTGCATGGTTTCCGGATAGATCAACAGCTTCTCGATCACGCCGGCGAGCCGGTTCAGCGCGAAGTCGAGCGTGACCGTGGAGTCCGGGCCGATCATCCGCTCGACCGACGAGTGGGAGATATCGCGTTCGTGCCAGAGCGCCACGTTCTCCAGCGCCGGCGTGACGTAAGCGCGGACCATGCGGGCGAGACCTGTCAGGTTCTCGGTCAGCACGGGGTTGCGCTTGTGAGGCATGGCCGAGGAGCCCTTCTGCCCCGGCGCGAAGTATTCCTCAGCTTCACGCACCTCGGTGCGCTGCAGGTGACGAACCTCCGTCGCCAAGTTCTCGACGCAGGCCGCGATGACGCCCAGAGCGGCGAAGAAGGCGGCATGACGGTCGCGCGGGATGACCTGGGTGGAGACCGGCTCCGGCGTCAGACCCAGCTTAGCCGCGACATGCGCCTCCACCGCCGGATCGATGTTGGCGAAGGTGCCGACGGCGCCCGAAATGGCGCAGGTCGCGATCTCCGCGCGTGCCGTCTCGAGCCGGGTCCGGCAGCGGGAAAAGGCGGCGTAGTGCCCGGCCAGCTTCAGACCGAAGGTGGTCGGCTCCGCATGGATACCGTGGCTACGACCGATGCAGAGCGTGTGCTTGTGCTCTTCCGCGCGCGCCTTCAGGGCGGCCAGGACGCGGTCGAGCCCCGTTAGCAGAAGGTCGGCGGCCCGGTCGAGCTGCACCGCCAAGGTCGTGTCGAGCAGGTCCGAAGAGGTCATGCCCTGGTGCACGAAGCGGGCCGGCTCGCCCACGGCCTCCGCCAGATAGGTCAGGAAGGCGATGACGTCGTGACGGGTCTCCGCCTCGATGGCCTCGACCTTCGCGGTGTCGCTGTCGCTCCAGGCCTCCAGCAGCGGACGGCCCTTGTCCCAGACTGTTGCCGCCGCTGCCTTCGGGATTGTGCCCAACTCGGCCAGGGCATCGCAGGCGTGGGCCTCGATCTCGAACCAGATGCGGTAGCGGCTGGCGGCTGACCAGATCTCGGCCATCTCCGGCCGGCTGTAACGGGGAATCATGAAGAGGTCTGCTCCGATGCAACGTGATGGCGCGCGAAGGCCTCGACGAAGGTCTCCGGCCAAAGGTGGTTGGTGTCGATATAGCGCTTCTGCTCCACGCGCTCTCCGGACAGGGTGACTGCGCGCAGGTCCAGCAGCGGCAGGCCGAGATCCCGGGCCGAGTCCGCCAGGGTCGCGGCGAAGCGCTTGTGCGCCGCCAGGAAGCGGCTGCGCTGCGCCGCCGGGATCAGAGTGAGAGGCGCGTTGCTGGCCGGAGGCGTGACGAGGAGGGGCGTCAGGCCGCGCGCTCGCCCCTCCGCTGCGACGAAAGCGGCGAGCCGGCTGGCCAGCTCGCGGAACTCAGCCATCAGGGCGCTTTCGCTAAGGTCCAGAGAGCGCGAGAAGAGCCCCTGGGTCAGACGCAGGTCCAGTTCACCGATGCAGATCGCCGGGATCGCACCCTTCGGCAGACGGTCGAGCGCGCTGCGGAAGGCCGTTTGCAAGGGGTCCGGCCGTTCGGCCAGGAGCGACGACGGCGCCGCCTCCAGCAACGGCTCCGGCAGGACCAGCGCCTTCCCGCCCTGCCAAGGCACCACCAGATGACCGGCAGACAGACAGTGGGTATCGCCGATGGCGACGATCAGCGTCGCCACTTCCCCTTCGTAGAGCTCTGGACGATCCGTCCGATAGACGAGGAGGCGACTCAAGAGGTCGGCCAGGGTCGCGAAGACCTCGACCGAGCTGTCGCCAGCCGAGGCTCCATCGGATTTCTGGGCCAGATCGGCCTTCGCGGCGGCGGCCAGCTCGAGATTACGGCTCACCGACTCGGTGCGGTTCTCCCGCCAGGCGGCCAGGGCACGCAGAACCGCCTCGTTGTGGCGCTGTACCGCCGTCGTGCCCGCAGGCAGATCCGCGAGCGCGGCACCGCGCCCAAGCGCATAGAGGCTACGCGCCTGAAAACAGCCCGGGTCGCTCTCTCCGTGTTTCAAACGGTCGCGCGACAAGAGGTCGACGGCTTCCGCCAGAGCCCCGCGTCGATAGGCCAAGGCGCCGAGAATCCTGCGGCCGCCCTCCACCTCGGGATCGGCCGTCAGGGCGCGCCGCGCATAGTCGTAGGCTTCGTCACTCTGCCGCGACGCCAGGCTAAGGCGCGCCAGCAGCAGCAGGGCGACCGGCTCCTCCCCCGTCGCCGAGATCAGCCGTAGCAAGGCATCCTTGGCCTCTTCCGCGCGGCCGGCTGCCTGAAGCGCTTCTGCCAGGCCCCAGGCGGCTGGAGGGGAGATCGGAGACAGCTCCACAGCGCGACTGAGAGCCGCGATGGCGGCATCCGAGTCCTCCAGACGAAAGAGAGCCACGCCATAGAGGCGCTGGGCTTCCGCGTGGTCCGGCTGGTCGGCCAAAAGGGCCATGGCGCGATCCGCCGCGAGTCGGGGCTGGCCACGGCTCAAGAAACCGAGGATTTCGGCAAGGGCCGGCTCGGGCTGTGCGCTTTGCATGGACAAGAAAAGAATCTCGAAGGGGAAACGGCGCGCACCATGCCCCGAGCCGCCCGACCCTGGCAAGCGGCAGCGGCTGATCACGGTGCTCATTCCTGACGGCGTTCAACTGCACCTTCGTGAACGGCAGACCACTCGGGAGATTTCCCGATTGACCAACTTTTATTTCGATGTTTTGATATTTATCAAAATATAGGAGGGCAAAATGGCTCACTGGAAACGGTGGTCGCTTGACCGCTTGAGGCGTCTACAGCGGCAGATCCGGAGTCGGGCCGCCGCAAGAGCAACGAGACGAGAGCTACGAGGCCTTGGACCCGAGGTTCTGTGGGATATCGGGATCGCCCCTCACCAGATCACGGAGGTTGCGGCCGGTTTGGTGGAGTGGGTCGAACCGCCGGCACCGGCCAGTGCTGAGCTCGCAAGAACCAACTGCAATGTCATTTCCTTTAGGCCGTCTCGGCACGCCGCGAGAGGCCATGCGTTCGACGATACGCGCTGCTGTGCCGCCTGACCGGCAATTGCATGCGTAGAGACCCAAACCCAGAAAAATGCGAGGAGCCTGCAAGCCATGAAGCGGATCCACATCGGCCTATCGGTCGCCGACCTCCCCACGTCGGTGGCCTTCTACAGCCGGCTGTTCGGCGCCGAACCGACGCTGGTGAAGGACGACTACGCGAAATGGCAGCTGGAAGATCCTCGGGTGAACTTCTCGGTCTCAAAGCGCTGCGAGGCTCCAGGCGACTTCCACCTGGGGATCCAGGTCGAGACGTCGGCGGAATTGGCCGATATCTCGGACCGGCTGCGCCGGGCCGGCGAGAAACTCATCGCCGAAGGTCCGGCCAGTTGTTGCTACCATCGTTCCGACAAGGCCTGGGTCTTCGACCCGCAGAACATCCGCTGGGAAACCTTTCTGACCCACGGCGAAGAGCCCGTCTACGGCGAGGACAGCTTGACGCCCGGCCCGACGAGAGATCCCATTGAGGGTGGCGCCTGCTGCCCTTGACCACCAAGTGACCGCCAAGGGGTAACGCTCGCCGCGGCGCCAGTCCGTTCCAGCGCAACTGACGACAGGGAGCCCCCGATGATCTCCGCCGAGTACCTACGCACGCTGGCGCGCTACAACAGATGGCAGAACGATAACCTCGTTAAAGCAGCGGACGGGCTGGACGAGGCAGCTCGGCGCGCCGACGGCGGGGCCTTCTTCGGATCCATCTTCTGCACCTTCAATCACCTGCTCTGGGCCGACCGGATGTGGATGAGCCGCCTCGCCGGACGGCCGAAACCGGCCAAGCCGCTGACGGACTCGGTCTCGGAAACGCAGAACTGGAACAGCTTCAAGACGGCCCGCCTGGAAACGGACGAAGTGATTTCCGCCTGGGCGGACGGGCTGCGGGACGGCGACTTGGCCGGCTCGCTGAGCTGGTATTCCAGGTCCGCCGGTCGCGAACTCAGCCAACCGCTATGGTTGCTCGCGACTCACGTCTTCAACCACCAGACCCATCATCGCGGCCAGATTCACGCCCTGCTGACCGCCGCCGGCGCCAAACCCGGCGCCACGGATCTGCCCTTCATGACCGCTGCGTGACAATGCCGCACGGTCAAGACGTCGGCGCGCCGGAAACCGCCCAACGCAAGCGTGAGGGCCGGTCAAGACGGTGGAGACGCCGCAATGCCGGCTAGGTTTCGCCGCCGTCTTCAGCGAATCTTAACCCTGTTAGCCCTTGATGCGACCACGGTGCCGAGCGCACTTCTAAAGAAGTAGGGCTGCAAGGGGCTTACCCTTGAGCCAGGGAGGAAGATGCCCGTTGCGTAACCAGCGACGGAGGTCTTCCATGTGGACACTTTCCAACGACACCGGCGCGGCAGGGCGGCGCGGTGACAGCCCCCTCTCCTCTTCCAGACGCAGGCGGAAGGCGTCAGAGCCGCCGAGACCGCTGTTCCGAAAGCTGACAGAGGCGGAGGCGGCGCACTATCAAGCGCATCTGCTGCGGCTCGATTCGGCGGACCGCCGCATGCGCTTCTGCGGCGGCGTCAGCGATACGGCAGTCATCGAACACTGCGCAGCCATCGACTGGACGCAAACGGTGATTATCGGCTGTTTCGTGGGCGACAAGCTCCGCGGCGCAGCTGAGCTGCGGCTGCTCGACAGCACACCGCTGCAGGCCGAGTTCGCCCTGACGATCGAGCAGAGTTTTCAAGACCGCGGCCTTGGAACCGAACTGCTGCGCCGCAGCCTGATTGCGGCGCGCAACCGCTGCATCACCACGGTCACCATGATCTGTCTGATCGAGAACGCCCGCATGCAGCGCATCGCCCGCAAGTTCGACAGTGTCCTCGCGCTGGAAGAGGGCGAGATCGAAGGCCGGCTCAAGACAAGCTGGCCAACCTACCTGTCCTGGCTGGAAGAAGCCGCCGGCGACGCTCAAGCTTGGTTTCGCGCCCGCAGCTACGCCAACGGAGAGTTGCCGTTCAGGAAAATGGCCTAAACGCAGTTGGCCCGGGCAGTCCTCGCGAGGACTGCCCGGGCCAACTAGGCTTTTCACCTGCCGGTTTTCACCGGGCCGCAATCGACAATTTGGTTAGGCAGGCGCAGCGTTGGGTTGCGATTGCAGCAGGAGGAAGCGCTCAAGGCCCATCTTCTCGATCAGGCCGAGCTGGGTTTCCAGCCAATCGACATGCTCTTCCTCATTGGCCAGGATGCGCCCGAAGAGGTCGCGACTGACGTAGTCCCGCACGCCTTCGCTGTGCTCGATAGCATCGCGCAGGTCGGGAATGGCCTGATGCTCAAGCTTCAGGTCGCACTCCAGGACTTCCTTCACGTCCTCGCCGATGCGCAGCTTGTGCAGATCCTGGAGGTTCGGCAGCCCCCCCAGGAAAAGGATGCGCTCGATCAGCTCGTCGGCGTGCTGCATCTCCTCGATAGATTCCTTGTATTCCTTCTCCGCCAGTTCGGAGATACCCCAGTCCCGGAGCATGCGCGAATGCAGGAAGTACTGATTGATCGCGGTCAGCTCGTTGACCAGGATCTTGTTGAGAAACTCGATAACCTTCGGGTCGCCCTTCACTGTCTTTGCTCTCCTGAGTAAGGCTCGAACCTTGGACGGCCCGAGCGTTCCGACACAGCAAACAGCACCGCAGGCCCAAGACCTGCAGCGCTCTGCTCGTTCTTTCGTTATTGGGGATATATCTCAGGCAACGACGACGACAAACCGCAAATTACTTGCGGATTAAGCGGGCGCCCCCTGGAGCACAGCCGGGCCTGCATCGGCCGAGGCCGTTTGAACCATTTCCCGCACCGTATCGATACAGCGCCCGCATTGCGGTCGTACACCGTGGTGGAGATAGACCTTCGCGCAACTCGCCGCACCGGCATCCACCGCTTCGCGAACCTTGCGACAATTCAAGTTGTTACAGACGCAGACGATCACGGCAGATTTTGCTCCGACACGGTGTCTGGTTCCAACCATCGCCCATCTACTGCGAGCGACTTTCAATTGCGACAGTGAGCTTGCTGCGAACGATTGTCAATCTCAAACTGGCTCAAATCCGTTTGACGCGGCAGGTTGCGAAGAGCAGGTTTCTTCGGACCAGGAGTTGCGACTGAGTTCAGTTTGCAAGTGTCGGAGCGACCGCTCCTTGATCTGGATCAGGAAAACCGGATCGGACTGACGGCGGCCAAGGGCGCCGTCAGATCGGTAGGGTCTCGTCGTCGAGGCTCATCAGGGAGGCATTGCCGCCGGCGGCGGTGGTATCGATGGAGACCACGCGCTCGACCGCGAAGCGCTTGAGGTAGTTGGGACCGCCGGCCTTCGGACCGGTTCCTGAGAGCCCCTCGCCGCCGAAGGGCTGCACGCCGACGACCGCGCCGATCATGTTGCGGTTGACGTAGGCGTTCCCGACCTTGGCGCGACGCACGATGTAATCGACGGTGGAGTCGATCCGGCTGTGGATCCCCAGGGTCAGGCCGTAGCCGCTGGCGTTGATCGCCTCCACAACCTTGTCCAGGTGGCTGGCCCGGTAGCGCACCACGTGAACGAAGGGGCCGAAAACCTCGCGCTGCAGACTGTTGAGCGAATCGATCTCGAAGGCCGCAGGCGCAACGAAGGTACCCCGCTCCGTTTCGGGGCCCAGCGGCACACGGGCGATCAGCCGGCCGTCGTTGGTGAGCGCCTTGTCGTGGCCGCGGAGCAGATCGCGCGCCTCCTCGTCGATCACCGGCCCGACGTCAGTGGCCAGATCGGCCGGATCGCCGACCCGCAGCTCCGCCATGGCGCCGCTCAGCATCTCCAGCGTGCGGTCGGCCACCTCCTCCTGCAGGAACAGCACACGCAGCGCAGAACAGCGCTGTCCGGCCGACTGAAAGCCGGAGATCACCACGTCCTGCACGACCTGTTCGGGCAAGGCCGTGGAGTCCACGATCATGGCGTTCTGGCCGCCGGTCTCGGCGATCAACGGCACGACCGCGCCGTCCCGTGCCGCCAGCGCCCGGTTGATGGTCTGACCGGTTTCGACCGAACCGGTGAAGGCGACGCCGCCGACCCGCGCATCGCGCACCAGCCGTCCAGCGAGCGCCGCCCCGTCGCCCGGCAGCAGATGCAGCACCTCGCCCGGGATCCCGGCGGCCTGCATCAGACGCACGGCGGCCGCGGCGATCAGGCTGGTCTGTTCCGCCGGCTTGGCCAGAACCGCGTTGCCCGCCATCAGGGCCGCAACGATCTGGCCCGTGAAGATCGCCAAGGGGAAATTCCAGGGGGAAATGCAGAGAAAGACGCCGCGCCCGACCTGACGCAGTTCGTTGCGCTCCCCAGTCGGCCCCGGCAGGCGCCGCTCAACGCCGAAGGCCTCGCGCCCACGCGCCGCGTAGTAGCGGCAGAAGTCGACGGCCTCGCGCACCTCGGCCAGGGCATCGCCGACGGTCTTGCCGGCTTCCCGAACCGCCAGGGCCATCAATTCGGCCCGGTTTTCCTCGTAGAGCTCAGCGATGCGCTCCAGGATCGCCGCCCGCTGCTCGGCCGCCACCGCGCCCCACTCGACGGAGGCACTCTCGGCCCGGGCCAGGGCCTTGTCCGCCATCTCGGGCGTCGCCCAGACGGCCTCGCCCACCTGGCGGCTGCGGTCGGCCGGGTCGAAGACGGGCCGTGCCGGGCCGCTCTGGGCGACACCGCCCAGCAGCGGCGCCGCGCTCCAGGAAGTGGCGGCCCGACGCGCCATCGCCTGCCCAAGCTCCGCCACCGGTAAGGGATCGGCCAGATCCAGCCCAGCGGAGTTCACGCGCTCGCCCAGCGCCGGGCCGCCGAAGAGGTCGCGCGGCAGGGGAATGCGAGGATGCGGAATCGTCTCCAGCCGCGCGGCCTTAGCCACGGGATCGGCGACGATGTCCTCAAGCGGCAAGGCCTCGTCCTGGATGCGGTTGACGAAGGAAGTGTTGGCGCCGTTCTCCAGCAGCCGGCGCACCAGGTAGGCCAGCAGGTCCTCGTGACTGCCGACCGGCGCATAGATGCGGCAGGGCACGTCCAGCTTGTCGGGCCCCACGATCTGCGCATAGAGCGCCTCGCCCATCCCGTGCAGGCGCTGGAACTCGAAGTTGTCGCCTGTGGCCGGCGAACTGGCGGGACGGTTGCCGGCCATCTCCAGCACCGCCGCGAGCGTGTGGGCGTTGTGGGTCGCGAACTGCGGGTAGAAGGCCTGCGGATCGGCCAGCAGCTTCTTGGCGCAAGCCAGGTAGGACACGTCCGTCGAGACCTTGCGGGTGAAAACCGGGTAGCCCTCCAGCCCCCGCTCCTGCGCCAGCTTGACCTCGGTATCCCAGTAGGCGCCCTTGACCAGCCGCACGTTGAGCCGCCGGCCGGCCTTTACGGAGAGGTCGCCCAGCCAATCGACCAAGCGGCTGCAGCGCTTCTGATAGGCCTGGATCGCCAGGCCGAAGCCCTGCCAGTCCTTCAGCGCCGGGTCGCAGGCCACCGCCTCCAGCACCTCCAGCGAAAGGTCGAGCCGATCGGCCTCCTCGGCATCGACGCAGAAGCCCATGTTCTGCTCCGCCGCCATGACCGCCAGGGCCTTGAGCCGTGGCACCAGCTCCCCCAGCATCCGCTCGCGCTGGCTGAACTCGTAGCGGGGATGTAGGGCCGAGAGCTTGACCGAGATGCCGGGCCCCTCGTTGACCGTCTTGCCGCTGCCGGCCTTGCCGATAGCGCGGATCGCCGCCGCGTAGCTTTCGTAGTAGCGCTCCGCATCGGCCGCCGTGCGCGCCGCCTCGCCCAGCATGTCGTAGGAATAGCGGTAGCCCTGGCCCTCCAGCTCGCGGGCGCGGGTCAGGGCTTCCTCGACGCTGCGTCCCATGACGAATTGGCGTCCCAGGATCCGCATGGCCTCGCGCACCGCGGTGCGGATCACAGGTTCGCCGGACCGGTGCACCAGGCGGCGCAGGAAACCGCCGAGGTCAGCCCGCTCCCCCTCCTCCAGACGTACGACGCGTCCAGTCAGCATCAGCGCCCAGGTCGAGGCGTTGACGAAGAGGGACTCGCTCTTGCCCAGATGGTTCTGCCACTCCGCCGTTCCGATCTTGTCGGCGATCAGCTTGTCGACCGTGAAAGCGTCCGGCACCCGCAGCATCGCCTCGGCGAGGCACATCAGCACCACGCCCTCTTTGCTGGAAAGCTCGTACTCCTGCAGGAAGGCATCGATGCCGCCCTGGCGCAGGCGGGAGGTCCGCACCGCCTCGACCAGTTGGCGCGCCCGCTGCCCGACCCGGTCGCAAGCTGCCGCATCGAGCCGCGCTTCCTCGATCAGTCGGCGGACCACCGTCGTCTCGTCGGCCAGGGTGTCCTCGCGCAGCGCCCGGCGCAGCGGCCCGGTTTCGGCAAGCGCGGCATCGATCAGCATTCAGCAGTCCTCACGGCAACCCGGCGCCTGCGGCGGCCTCCGCCGCACCAGCGTCCATTTCCTTCGCCAAGGTAGCGCATCCCGCATCGGAGCGAAGGGAAACAGACTGCGCCAAGCCGTTGGCAGGGGTCGTCTTTTTGCATGAGGTCGGCGATTTCTCCCGTTGACCTCGCATCCCGGCCGACCGAGGGTTCGCTGCCCTTCCGCATCGGCGCTCTTTCAAGTCGAAAAGCGCCCGACGCCAACACCCGTTCAGGTGAATTTCGCGGTGATCCCGCCATCGACCACCAGTTCGGTGGCGGTCACGTACTTGGCCTCGTCGGAGGCAAGGAAGAGGCTGGCGTAGGCCACGTCCCAGGCGTCGCCCATCTTGCCGGTCGGGCACTGGGCGTCGCGCAGTTCGACCATCTTGTCGACATCGCCCTCCGCGTAGACCTCCTTCAGGGGTTCGCGGATCATCGGCGTGTTCATCAGGCCCGGCAGGATGGAGTTGGCGCGGATCCCCTTGGCCGCGTACTGCAGCGCCACGGCACGGGTGAACTGGATGACGCCGGCCTTGCTGGCGGCGTAGGAGATATAGGGCACACCGGCCCAGCGGATGCCGGCGATGGAGGCGATGTTGACCAGCACACCGCCCTGGCCGTTCTCCTCGAACTGCGCCTCCATGACCGGCAGCACGTGCTTACAGGTCAGGAACATGGAGGTAAGGTTGACGTCCATCACCCGCTGCCAGGACTCCTCGGAGGCCTCGACCGGTCCGCCGACCTCGACGATGCCGACGTTGTTGTGCAGCACGTCGATCCGGCCCTCCGCATTCCAGGCGGCCTCCCGTGCTGCCGCGACCATAGCCGCGACCTGATCCCCGTCGGTCACGTCCGCTGCGAAGGCCGAGGCGGTGCCGCCCTCTCCGGCGATGAGGCCGGCGGTCTCCTCCGCCGCCGCGCCGTCGCGGTCGACGCAGAGCAGCTTTGCGCCCTCCCGCGCGAAGAGCGCCGCCGTCGCCTTGCCGTTGCCCCAGCCAGGCCCGCTGGAGCCTGCCCCCACCACGATCGCCACCTTGTCCTGCAGCCGCCCGGCCATGCTCCGCACCTCCCCTATTCGCAGTCGTTTGTCTGCGTTTCAGTAGAAAGCTATGCCGCAAGCCCGACTGGAGGCCAAGTGCGGAGCGCGCAGGGCTTGCCCGACCCCGTGGCGGCTTGCCATGTTTTGGTTGCCTCGGTGCCGCGACACTGCGCCGAGGCGAAACGCCGGCCCCTTGGCGGAACTGGTAGACGCACGGGACTTAAAATCCCGGGTCTTCGGACGTGCGGGTTCGAGTCCCGCAGGGGCCACCACCCTTCGCTCCTTGAGCTTCGGCCCGTGCAGTTTCGAGTCCCACAGCCAGCCCCAGCATTTGGCCGGTCGGCTCCCCTGTGTATGATCCAGTGTGACATGTCCCACGACGCCAGAGAGATCGCCAACTTCTTCCTCGACCACGCCGACTCGCGGGGCGTACCGATGACGATCATGTCTCTTCTCAAGCTAATCTACTTCGCACACGGCTGGCACCTCGCACGCTGCGGACAGCCACTAGTGAAGAGCCGGTTCGAGGCGTGGCAACACGGGCCTGTGGTGCGGTCGGTCTACGAGTGCTTCCAGGGAGCGGGTGATAGGCCGATCCAAGACAGGGCGACCCGGTTCGACCCTCTTACCGCGACCAGCTTGCCGGCGGACTACGAACTCGACGCAGAGGAACGGGCGTTCCTTCGGCAGATCTTCGACGCTTACGCTCACCTGCACGCCTTTCGGCTGTCCGACCTGACGCACGAACCGGGCTCCCCCTGGGACCAGCTCTGGAACGAAGCGGGCGGCTCTACGAGCCCCGGCATGAGGATCACGGACGAGAGCATCCGGGACCACTTTATGCGCCGACACCACCTCCAGGGCGAGCACTGACAGAGCGAGATTCTCCTTGCCTTGACTCCCTCCGCGACTCCTCCATAGAGTCGCAAGATGTCGTACTCGCGTCTCCCATCGCTACCTCATGTAGCTAAGTCCATCCGACCGACCGTGGAGGCTACGGTGCGGCAGCTCCACCGACTCGACAGAGGCACCCCGCCGTTTAGCTACGACCTCTCGTGGCGGTTGGCGTTCCCTCTCTACAGTGGCTCGGTCACCCGCGACGCCGCCCTTGAGGCGTGCCGCCGGATCAGGGTCCCGCTAGGCGCACGGTGCAACGCCGAGGTCGTTGGCATCCTTTGGCAGGACGCCCAGCGGGCGTCGTACTTCTGCCACCCGTTGAAGGACCGGCTTTTCCCGATCCGTCGCGACCTGGCAATCCCGGTGCGGCCGCGCTTCTACTTCGTAAAGGACGGGGCTGTACACATATTCTGGCTTCAGCCGTGGAAGACTTTCGACCTCACGGAGGAGCAGCTCGGCATCTTAGCTTCGGTCATCAAACAGACATTCGCTGTGGACGACTTCGACGGCGCCCGGCTCTACCTCCTCGACACGAGCGCCGACGAGGAAGACGGGCAGCGGAGCCCTCAGGTATTTGGGTTCGACGACTTGCCCATGCTTGATGACGCAGCGCTAAAGGGTGCGTTCGATCGGTTTGCCGCAGCTTACGACGCCTTCATGGCCGAGAGGGAGCCGAAGCCCTCGCGGCCAAGGCCGGATCAGCCGCAACAGGGTCTGTTCGACTGAATCGGTTGCGCGTCGGCGGGCCATCCTGGCCGCCCTGCCCTTAACGTCAGAAGCACAGGCCTGGGGAGAGGAAGTTTACTTCTCCGCGCCGCTGGAGGGGATCGCGGTGGAGCCGGATGCGCGCGATCTGGTCGAGCTGGGTGAGGTGGCGGTCTGAGTACAGGGCTCAGCTATAGCCCTAGGCTACGGGCGCACACCGGTTTCCCATGACTCGGAAATCCGCTTGGTGACGCCGGTCAACATCTTGGGCCGGGCGCGCGAGGATCAGCGCGCCCTGGCGGCTGTGACCGACGGCGAGCCGGTCCGGGTCGAAGCGGCGGACTGATCCGGGAGCGATTCTCCCCGTCCTACCCCTCCCCGTCGTAGCGGGCGCGGCTCATGATGCCGATGCCCATGGCGGCGGAGCCGAAGGTGATCGCGAGGCCCGCGAAGATCATGACGATCCCCAGCCAGCCTTCCCGCTGGGTCGAGGCCAGGGTCCAGAGGCTGAAGAGGTCGAAGTAGAGCAGCAGGCCGGTCAGCGCGGCCGCTGCGGTCACGCCCAAGGCCAGGTGACCGCCGAGAAATCTCAGGAAGTGTTTTTCGTGAGGGAGCAGACCGGCCATGCCCAGAGTGTGGCGGCTGTGCCGCGCGGATCAAGAGGGAGCGTCGGTGTGTTTTGCGCGACCCTGACCGGCAGGCCCGCCGAGCGGATCAGGCAACACTTTAGCGTGCAACACTTTTCCCACTCGAAACAATAAGTTGGCGGCCGGGCTTCAACCGACCTTCATCGGTTCAGCCGTTGGCCGGCCAGGATGGTAGGGGTGGCGGGTCTCGATCGAGTCTCGGCGTCTACTGGGTCTGGCCGCCGTCTCGAACCCGGCGCCAGTTGGCGACGTTGCGGTTGTGCTCGGCGAGGGAGGTCGCGAAGGCATGCCCGCCGGTCCCGTCTGCGACGAAGTAGAGGTAGTCGCTCTCTGCCGGGTTCAGGGCGGCCGCCAGGGCGCTGCGTCCGGGGTTGGCGATCGGGCCGGGCGGCAGGGCCGGGATCCGGTAGGTGTTGTAGGAATGCTCGACTTCCCAGTCGGCGCGGGTCAACGGCCGGCCCAGGGGCCCGGTACCCTCCGTCAGCGCGTAGACGACCGTGGGGTCGGACTGCAGGCGCATGCCGCGGTTCAGACGGTTGATGAAGACGCTGGCGACCAGCGCCCGTTCGCCGGCGACACCGGTCTCCTTCTCGATGATGGAGGCCAGTACGACCGCCTGCTCCGGCGTTTCCAGCGGCAGGCCCTCAGCCCGGCCGATCCAGAGTTCCTCCAGCACCGCCTGCAGGGAGGCCCGCATGCGGGCGACCAGATCGGCTCGGCTGTCACCCCAGGCGTAGTGGTAGGTCTCCGGCAGCAACGCGCCCTCGGCCGGCACCTCCGGGACCTCACCGACTAGTCCTTCGGCCGCCTCGATCAGGGCGACCACCTCGTCGGACGTCAGTCCCTCCGGGATCGTCAGGCGGCGCACCACGGTCTCCCCGCTGTTCAGGCGGTCGAGCACGTCCTGCATCGTGGCGCCGGGCGCGAACTCGTACTCGCCGGCCTTCAGGCGGGTTGCCTGCTCGGTCAGCTTGGCGCCCAGACGGAAGACCAGCGGCGCGGAGATGACGTTGGCGTCCGCCAGCCGCTCGGCGATCTGCTCCAGCCCCATGCCCGGGTCAACGACCACCCTACGAGTGGCGTCCAGCGGACCCGGCTGCGTGAAAGTGGCGTAGCCGTTGTAGGCTACGAGTCCGGCCGCGGTCAGACCGGCCACCAGAACCAAACCCAAAGTGAGGCGCAGAAACCTCAAGGGCACCTCCGGCGTCTAGCTGTCGAAGCGGCTCAAGACCAGGCTGGCGTTGGTCCCGCCGAACCCGAAGGAGTTGCTGAGCGCATGGCGCACCGGGCGCTCCTTCGGCTGCAGCGGAACGAGGTCGACGGAATCGGTTTCGTCGGCCGGATCTTCCAAATTGAGCGTCGGCGGCACCACACCGTCGCGGATCGACAGGGTGCAGAAGATCGCCTCGACCGCGCCGGCGGCGCCCAGCAGATGCCCGATCGCCGATTTGGTGGAGGACATGGACACTGTCTCGACCGCCGGGCCGAACAGCTTCTTGACCGCGCCCAACTCGATCACGTCGCCAAGCGGCGTCGAGGTGCCGTGGGCGTTGACGTAGGCGACCTCGGAGGGGTCGAGCTGCGCCCGCTTCAGCGCGGCACGCATGGAGCGGAAGGCACCGTTGCCGTCCTCCGGCGGTGCCGTGATGTGATAGGCGTCGCCGGAGAGGCCGTAGCCGGTCACCTCGGCATAGATATGCGCCCCGCGCTTCTTCGCGTGCTCGAGCTCCTCGAGCACCAGCGCGCCGGCCCCTTCCCCCATGACGAAGCCGTCGCGGCCCTTGTCCCAGGGACGCGACGCCGTGTTGGGGGTGTCGTTGTAGTTGGTCGAAAGCGCGCGCGAGGCGCAAAAACCGGCCACGCCAATGCGGTTCACCGCCGCCTCGGCCCCGCCGGCGATCATCACGTCGGCATCGTCGAGCGCGATCAGGCGCGCCGCGTCGCCGATGGCATGCGCACCGGTCGAACAGGCGGTCACCACGGCGTGGTTGGGCCCCTTGAAGCCGTAGCGGATGGAGACGTGGCCGGAGACCAGGTTGATCAGCGCCGCCGGAATGAAGAAGGGCGAGAGCCGGCGCGGCCCACGCTCATGCACGGTGACGGCGCCTTCGCAGATCGTCTCCAGCCCGCCGATCCCCGAGCCGATCATGACGCCGGTCCGCTCAAGCGACTCCTCGTCGCTCGGCATCCAGTCGGCGTCTTCCAGCGCCTCCTGCGCCGCGGCGACACCGTACATGATGAAGCGGTCGACCTTCCGCTGTTCCTTCTGCGGCATGTACTCGTCCGCATTGAAGCCGCCGCTGGTCTTCTCCCCCTGCGGCGGCTGGCCGCCGATCTTGCACGTCAGGTCGGAGACGTCGAAGTTCTGGATGGCGCTGATGCCGGAGTCGCTTGCGAGCAGGCGCTGCCAGACATGGTCAACACCTGTGCCCAAGGGCGTTACGAGCCCTAAACCGGTTACGACGACGCGTCTCATATCACTCTATACCGGAACGCAAAGCCGGCCCGCGGGGCGGCGCCTTCGCGACCTGCGAGGGCGCCGGGTCCGGGGCTCAGGACTCCGCGTTCTCCTGGATGAAGTCGATCGCATCCTTCACGGTCACGATCTTCTCGGCGGCGTCATCAGGAATCTCGCAGCCAAACTCTTCCTCGAAGGCCATGACCAGCTCGACCGTATCGAGGCTGTCGGCGCCCAGATCGTCGATGAAGCTGGCGCTCTCGGTGACTTTCTCTTCCTCGACCCCGAGGTGCTCTACAACGATCTTCTTCACGCGGTTCGCGATGTCGCTCATAACCCTCTCACCTTCTCGATTCCCCGGGAGGCCGAACCCCTCGTCCCCCTATACACGTCTGTTCCGGAAATTTCCGTTCGACTTGGACCTCAGTCGTCTCAGGCCGTCATCGCTTCAGGCCTCAGTCGCCGCCGGAGCGGTGCGACTCCGCAGACCCTCGCTCACTTTTCACCGGTCTTGAGGCGAGGCCTCTTAACACAGGCTCCCAGCTTTGCCAATCGGCCTACAGACGCCTTGGAAATTCCGCGATTGCCCCTCCGGATGCGGTCATAACATCGCCATTCCGCCGTTCACATGCAAGGTCTGCCCAGTGACGTAGCCGCCCTCTCCGGATGCCAGATAAGTAACTGCCGCAGCGACGTCTTCGGGAGTCCCCAGCGCGCCGGCCGGCACAGCTGTCAGGATGCGCTGCTTCTGCTCGTCGCTCAAAACGCCCGTCATGGCCGTCTCGATGAATCCCGGAGCCACGCAGTTGACGGTGATGCCGCGACTTGCGACCTCGGCCGCCAGGGACTTGGACATACCGATCAGACCGGCCTTGGAGGCCGCGTAGTTGGTCTGTCCCGGATTGCCGGTGACGCCGACCACCGAGGTGATATTGACGATCCGCCCCCAGCGTCGCTTCATCATGCCCCGCAGAGCGGCGCGCGACAGGCGGAAGGCCGCCGTCAGATTGACGTCCAGGACCGTCTGCCAGTCCTCGTCCTTCATGCGCAGGGCCAGGTTGTCGCGCGTCAGCCCGGCGTTGTTGACCAGGATGTCCAGACCGCCCAGCGCAGCTTCCGCCTGACCTGGCAGGGCGGCCGTCGCCTCGGGATCGGAGAGATTACAGGGCGTGACGGCGACCCGTTCACCCATTTCGCCGGCCAGCGTCTCCAGCACCTCGACCCGGGTCCCCGACAGCGCCACGGCGGCGCCCTGGGCGTGCAGACTGCGCGCGATGGCAGCGCCGATACCGCCGGTCGCGCCGGTGACCAGTGCGGCCTTACCGCTGAGATCGAACATCCGCTTACGCTCCTAAAAGCTTTTAAAGGCTACCAAGAAAGGACTCGATATCGGCCGGACCGCTCAGCGACTGAGCCGAGAGTTGCCGGTCGATCCGGCGCGCAAGACCGGTCAGCACCTTACCGGCACCGCATTCGACTAGTAGCTCGACGCTCTCGTCGCGCATGAACTCGACCGATTCGCGCCACCGCACCAGACCGGTGACCTGCTCAACCAGCAGGCGGCGCAACGTTTCCGGATCCTGCAAGGGCCGAGCCGTCACGTTGGCGATCAAGGGGACCTGCGGCGGCGCCAGGGTCACGGCGGCCAGCGCCTCGGCCATCACATCGGCGGCCGGTGCCATCAGCGGGCAATGAAAAGGCGCGGAAACCGGCAGCATTACACTGCGCTTGCCGCCGCGCTCGGCCGCCAGAGCCACTGCGCGCTCGACGGCCGCCTTGTCGCCCGAAACCACCACTTGCCCCGGCGCGTTGTCGTTGGCCGCGACGCAGATCTCTCCCGCCTGCGACGCCTCCTGCGCCACGTCTCGCACACTTTCCAGATCGAGGCCGAGGATGGCGGCCATCGCGCCGGCACCGACCGGCACTGCCTTCTGCATCGCCTGGCCGCGCTGCCGCAAGAGACGCGCGGCATCGCCCAGCTCCAGACTGCCGGCCGCGGCCAGCGCCGAGTACTCGCCCAGTGAGTGACCGGCGACGAAGTCCCCAAGCTCGAACAGCGGCGTCCCGCCGTCGCGCTCGATCACACGGGTCACGGCCAGGGAAACGGCCATCAGCGCCGGTTGCGCATTTTCGGTCAGCGTGAGATCGCTCTCCGGCCCTTCGAACATGAGCCGGGAGAGGCGCTGTCCCAAGGCATCGTCCACCTCTTCGAAAACCAGGCGGGCGGTCTGAAAGGCTTCGGCTAGGTCACGGCCCATGCCGACCTGCTGGCTTCCCTGGCCGGGGAAGATAAAGGCGCGTTTTGGCATCGCTTTTCTTGAAGGAAGCTCTCGAATCTGATGGTTACGGCTGCAATCCGAAGATGAGTCCGGCCTGCAGGCGTCTGTGAGGGCGGGTATGTCTACCCTGCCCCGTTACCCTGTCAAGCTCAGGGTCAAGCTCAGGACCCCGAGACAGCCGGAGCGATCGAGAGCCTCTTGCCTGCCGCGCCGGTGACCTACTGAGCCGCCTTGCAGGGCCGAATCGTCGGACTTGCACACCGTCGGCCAATCGCTATATTCCGCGCTTCCCGCCAGCCGGAGGCCTCTGCCGCAGGGTCTGGCGGGAAACTCCTTGCCGTCTGCCGCTCGCCCAAGCGCTTGGGATGCACGCAGTCGGCTAGGACCGGGACGGCCGCCCGTTTTCGGGGGGCGCCGGTCCATGAAACAGCCGAAAGGAGTCCATCGGTGCCTTATTATGAAAGCGTGGTCATCGCGCGCCAGGACCTGTCCGCGCAGCAGGTCGAACAGCTGACCGACGAGTTGGCCGAAGTCATCAAGGCGGGCGGCGGCGAGATCGCCAAGCGCGAGAGCTGGGGCCTGCGCAACCTCGCCTACAAGATCAAGAAGAACCGCAAGGGCCACTACGTCCTGATGAATCTAGACGCCCCGGCCGAGGCGGTGACCGAGTACGAGCGCATCATGCGCTTCAACGAGGACATCCTGCGCTACCTCACCGTACGGGTGAAGGAGCTCGATCCCGAACCCTCAGCCGTTCTCCAGAACCGCGGCGGCCGGGACGACCGGAGAGGACCGCGCGGCGATCGTGGAGATCGCGGCGACCGGGGTCCCCGTGGCGACCGAGGCGGAGACCGTGGTCCGCGCCGCGACCGCGACGAGCGTCCTGAAAACCGAGCCGGGGAGTAAGCGACATGGCCGTCGAAATCGTCAGCAAGAGCGCCGGCCCGCGCCGGCCCTTCTTCCGCCGCCGCAAGTCCTGCCCCTTCTCCGGCCCCAATGCGCCGAAGATCGATTACAAGGACATGCGCCTCCTGCAGCGCTTCGTTTCTGAACGTGGCAAGATCGTGCCCAGCCGCATCACCGCGGTTTCGGCCAAGAAGCAGCGTGAGCTGGCCCGCGCCGTCAAGCGCGCCCGCTTCCTCGCCCTGCTTCCCTACGTGATCCAGTAGGCGGCGGACCCAGGAAGGCAAAAGACATGGAAGTCATCCTACTCGAGCGCATCGAGAAGCTGGGGCAGATGGGCGACGTCGTTCGCGTCAAGCCCGGCTTCGCGCGCAATTTCCTGCTCCCCCAGCGTAAGGCGCTGCGGGCGACCAAGGACAATCTGACCTACTTCGAGAGCCAACGTGCGCACCTGGAGGCGGAAAACCTCAAGCGGAGGGACGAGGCCGCGGCCGTGGCCAAGAAGATCGACCACGCACAGGTGATCCTGATCCGTCAGGCCGGCGAGACCGGGCAGCTTTACGGTTCGGTCTCCTCCCGCGACCTTGCCGAGGTGATCCGGGAAAACGGCGTCAGCGTGGCTCGTGGCCAGATCGTTCTGGACAAGCCCATCAAGACCTTGGGTCTTCACGACATCCGGGTGCGCCTGCATCCGGAGGTCAGCATCACCATCACGGCGAACATCGCCCGCTCCAACGAAGAGGCCGAAACCCAGGCGGCCATCGGTGAAGCGGTCAGCCCGGAAGAACAGGAAGAAGCCCTGGCCGCAGCGGAAGCTGCCCTTGAGGAGCAGCTTGAAGCTGCCGACGATGACGCCGAGGGCGATGAGGAAGCAGACCAGCGGCTCAACGCCTGATCTGCCTGACCTGCTTCCGTCGGGCCGCCCTCCGCCGGACAGTCGAAACAAGACCCCGCCTCGAACGCCGAGGCGGGGTCTCTTGTTTGTTATAATGCATTTTTATGACATGCCCTGGACAGGCAGATTGATGGATCGCTAACATTTTCCCCAGCTTGACGGCTCGAGGCCCTATGCCCGCTACAGGGCTTCGACCTGCCAAGGGTTCGCGTAAGGGGTTTCAAGCACGGGGTTTCAAGTACGGGGTTTCAAGTACGGGGCAGTACCTGCGGGCAGGCCAACCCGTTGGCGTCGGAGGGTCCGGCGATGCTGACGCACCGCTTATTCGCAAGGGTCATTCGCAGGGGCGATCTCACGATCACCTATGCCGATGGTCGGAAACGGCGCTACGGCGACGGTCACGGCGAACCTATCGGCGTCCGACTGACGGACCGGGCCACAGAGCGCAAACTGCTGGTCAACCCGAAGCTGGCCTTCGGCGAAGCCTACATGGACGGCCGCATGGTGATCGAGGAGGGCGACCTGGAAGCCCTGCTCACCCTGGCGATCGGCAACATGAGCCACCTGGAAAACCACGGTCTCTTCCGCTGGCTGGAGATCGCCGAACAGGCCCTGCGCAGGCTGGTATCGTTCAATCCCGTCGACCGATCGCGGAAGAACGTCCACCACCACTACGATCTGTCGCGCGGACTGTACGACCTCTTCCTCGACGCCGACCGTCAGTACTCCTGCGGTTACTATGCGACAGAGGCGACGGATCTGGAGCAGGCGCAACGCGACAAGAAGCTCCACATCGCCGCCAAGCTGAAGCTCGACCGGCCGAACCTGAAGATCCTGGACATCGGCTGCGGCTGGGGCGGGCTGGCCCTCTACCTGGCTGAGACCGCCGAGGCCGAAGTCTTGGGCATCACGCTCTCGACCGAACAACTCGCGCTTGCCCGGGAACGCGCCAGGCAACGTGGACTGGACAAGCGCGTGCGTTTCGAGTTGATCGACTACCGCCATCTGGAGGGAAGCTTCGACCGCATCGTCTCGGTCGGTATGTTCGAGCATGTCGGCCCGGCCCACTATCGCACCTTCTTCGACCGCATCGCGGAGTTGCTGCGGCCGGACGGGGTGGCCTTAGTCCACTCGATCGGGTCCACACACGCGCCGACCGCGACCAATCCCTGGCTGCGCAAGTACATCTTCCCAGGCGGCTACACACCGTCGCTGAGCGAAGTCCTGCCGGCCGTCGAACGATCCGGGCTCTGGACAGCCGATATCGAGATCCTGCGCCTGCACTACGCCAAGACACTGCGGGATTGGCATAACCGCTTCATGGCCAACTGGGACAAGGCGGCAGCGCTTTACGACGAACGCTTCTGTCGCATGTGGGAATTCTATTTGGTGGGCTGCGAGCTCTCGTTCCGGCAGATGGGCCAAATGGTCTTCCAGCTTCAAATGGCTCGAGACGTCGAGGCGCTGCCGATCACCCGCGACTACCTGTTCGATTGGGAGCACCAGCGGCTCGGCAAGAGTGAGAGGCGGAGGGCTCCCGCCAAGCCAGCCCACGCCGCAGAGTAGACAATCCTACTCTGGTTATAGGTTTAGAGCGCGACCGCTCGGCCAACACTTACGCTTCGCCGCGCGGGGCACCCTGGACCGAGCTTGCAGTGTTCGGTCTTTCTCCCGCTGTACACCCTATCCACAGGGTCGCAGGGGCTGCACAGCGGACGTCGGGGCGCTACTGTCGCGTCCCATGAACGCGAACGCACCTAACGCGACCGTCGCTCAGCTGCCCGGGCTGGCGGAGAGCGCCAACCGTCTGCCGCCCGTCAACATCGAGGCCGAGCAGGCGCTGCTGGCCGCCGTTCTGGCGAACAACCACGCATTCGAGCGCGTCTCCGAGTATCTGAACGCGGAGCACTTCGCCGACCCCGCCCATGCGCGGATCTTCGAGGCCTGTCGTAAGCTGATCGAGCGCGGCCAGCAGGCCAATGCCATCACGCTGCGCAACGTCTTCGACCAGGACGGCGACCTAGCCGACGTGGGCGGCGCGGAGTATCTGGCGCAGCTTCAAGCGTCCTACGTCACGATCGATTCCCGCCATTACGGCGAACTGATCTACGACCTCTTTCTGCGCCGGCAGTTGATCGACCTGGGCGAGGAGATCGTCAACGAGGCCTTCCGGCACGACCTGGAGGTCGCGGCGCTCGATCAGATCGAAACCGCCGAGCAGCGACTCTACAAGCTTAGCGAACAGGGCCAGGTCGAGGGCGGGCTGCAGCCGTTCCGAAGCGGCTTGGCCGAAGCGATCGAGGCGGCCGAGGCCGCCTACAAACGGGACAGCAAGCTGGTCGGCGTCACCAGCGGCTTCGACGACCTGGACGAGATGCTGGGCGGACTGCACCGCTCGGACCTGCTGATCCTAGCCGGGCGCCCTTCCATGGGCAAAACCGCGCTGGCCACCAACATGGCGGTGAACGCGGCCCGCAGCAAACGCGTGGACGTCGATGCCGACGGCAACGAGATTGAACGGCCGGAGGTCGTCGCCTTCTTCTCCCTCGAAATGTCGGCCGAACAGCTTGCCTCTCGCATCATCGCGGAGGCGGCGGACGTGCGCAGCGACCTGATGCGCAAGGGCCAGCTCAACGAGGAGGAGATGCGGCGGGTGCTGGATGTGCACCGCGAGCTCGAACGCCTGCCGCTCTACATCGACGATACGCCGGGCATCACGGTCGGCGCCCTGCGCAGCCGGGCACGGCGGCTCAAGCGTCAGGTCGGCCTCAGCATGATCGTGCTGGACTATCTACAGCTTCTGCAGCCTCCCGCCGGCATGCGGTTGGACAACCGCGTTCAGGAGGTCAGCGAAATCACCCGCGCCTTGAAGATCGTCGCGAAGGAACTCAACGTGCCCGTCCTGGCTCTGTCCCAGCTTTCGCGCCAGGTTGAGAACCGCGACGACAAGCGCCCCCAGCTCTCGGACCTGCGCGAATCGGGATCGATCGAGCAGGATGCCGACGTGGTGACCTTCATTTACCGGGAGGACTACTATCTGGAGCGTGAGGAGCCGACCCAGCGCCTGAACGAGACGACAGACAAGTATCAGGAACGGCTCGACCGCTATAGCGAACGGGTCGAGCGGGCGCGCAACAAGGCGGATGTCATCATCGCCAAGCAACGTCACGGCCCGATCGGTACGGTGACGCTTCACTTCAATCCGGATCGTGTGCGCTTCTCGAATCTAGCCGACGACGACCGCTTGCCGGAGCACTACTGACCCTTTATGCCGAGCCTTACCGCGTCCGATCCAGCCGCCCGGGCCGGAGCGATCCTGGAGATCGACCTGCCGGCGCTGGCCGCCAACTGGCGGAGTCTCGCCACAGAGACGCGGCCGGCCGAGGCGGCAGCCGTGGTCAAGGCCGACGCCTACGGGCTGGGACTCGCGGAAGCGGCGCCGACCCTCTGGGCCGCCGGCGCCCGTACCTTCTTCGTTGCACATCTCGACGAGGCGCTGACGCTGCGCCGCCTCTTGCCGGAAGCCGCGATCTACGTTCTCAACGGACTGATGGCCGGTGCGGAGACGGACTACCTGGCTCAGGGCCTGTGGCCAGTCCTAAACAGCCTCGAGGACGTGAGCCGTTGGCGGCAAACCCTGGCGGGAGCGGGCACGGCAGAGACGGATCCGACCGGACAGGGACCTCAGGCAGCCCTGCAGGTGGATACCGGCATGAGCCGCCTGGGACTCGACATCCGCGAACTCGCGGTCCTGACGGCGGAACCGGAGCGCACCCAAGGCATCGCCCTTTCCTATCTGATGAGCCACTTGGCCTCTGCCGACGACCCAAACTCTTCCCAAAGTGAGGAGCAGCTCGCGGAATTCCTGACAGCGCGCCGCGATCTCGCTGCGGCGACCGGGCGCGCAGGCGCAAGTTTCGCCAACTCGGCGGGGATCTTTCTCGGGCGGAACTATCACTTCGACCTCGTTCGGCCCGGCAGCGCTCTCTACGGCATCAATCCGACGGGAGATCGCCCCAATCCCATGCGCCAAGTGGTTCGGTTAAAAGGAAAAATCTTACAGGTTCGCGAAATTGACGCCCTTCGGGGCGTCGGATATGGTGCGACCTGGCGGGCGAAGGGCCCGACTCGCATAGCCACCGTGGCGGTGGGTTACGCCGACGGCTATCTGCGGTCTCTCTCGAACTGCGGTTACGCCCTCGTCGGGGGGCAAAACGTACCGGTGGTGGGGCGTGTTTCCATGGATTTGATCACGCTCGACGTGACGGCCGTTCCTGAGGCCGCGGCCCGCCCCGGCGCCTTTGCGGAGCTCTTGGGCAGCAACCTGACCGTCGATGCCGTCGGCCAGGCCGCAGGGACGATCGGCTACGAGATTCTGACCTCGCTCGGCCGCCGCTACCATCGCGTTTATCTGGAGGGTGCTGCGTGATTCCGGTGTTGCAGCCGCTCGGTCGGACGTTCCTGGCTTTTCTTAACGCAACCGGTCGCCTGTCGATCTTCACCGGGCAGGCGGTCTCCCACTGCTTCAGGCCGCCTTTCTATCCGCGCATGGTCCTGCGTCAGATGGTGGACATCGGTTACTACTCGCTTCCGGTGGTCGGCCTGACGGCGATCTTCACCGGTATGGTGCTGGCGCTGCAGAGCTATACCGGTTTCGCGCGCTTCTCTGCCGAATCCGCGATCCCGAACGTGGTGGTGGTCTCGATCACCCGCGAGCTGGGCCCGGTTCTGGCGGGTCTGATGGTGGCTGGCCGGGTCGGCGCGGCCATGGCGGCCGAGATCGGCACCATGCGGGTGACGGAGCAGATCGACGCACTGACGACCCTGGCAACCAATCCCTTCAAGTATCTGATCGCGCCGCGCCTGCTTGCAGGGACCGCCGTGCTGCCGGTTCTGGTGCTGATCGCCGACATCATCGGCGTCTTCGGCGGCTATCTGGTCTCTGTCTACAAACTCGGCTTCAACGGCGCGACCTACATCACGAATACTCTTGAATTCCTAGAGTTTCAGGACGTTTTCTCCGGACTGGTCAAGGCCGCCGTCTTCGGCTTTCTGATCGCCTTGATGGGCTGCTACAACGGCTTCCACTCGCGCGGCGGCGCCCAGGGTGTCGGTGCCGCCACGACCAACGCGGTGGTTTCGGCCTCGATCCTGATTCTCAGCTTCAACTATCTGATCACCGAACTGTTCTTCGCGCGATGACGGCAGCGACCTCCCTCCCCAAGATCCAGATCCGCGATCTGCATGTCTCCTTCGGCAAAAACAAGGTTTTGCAGGGCGTCAACTTGGATATCGCCAGCGGGGACTCCCTGGTGGTCATCGGCGGATCCGGCAGCGGAAAGTCGGTTCTGTTGAAGTGCATCCTGGGGCTCCTGTCTCCGCAGTCCGGCTCGATCAAGATCGACGGCGAGGAAATCGTCGGTCTGAGCGGCGACGATCTGGAGGCGGTACGGCATAAGATCGGAATGCTGTTCCAGTCGGCAGCCCTCTTCGACTCTCTCTCCGTTTGGGAAAATATCGCCTTCGGGCTGATGCAGGGTGAGCAGATGCCACGCCGCGAGGCGAAGGCAGTGGCGATCAAACGCTTGGTCGACGTGGGTCTCCAGCCGGAGGTCGGCGCGTTGATGCCCGCAGAGCTGTCCGGCGGAATGAAGAAACGCGTCGGGCTGGCGCGCGCCATCGCCACCGAACCGGAAATCATCTTCTTCGACGAGCCGACGACCGGTCTCGACCCCATCATGGGGGCAAAGATCGACAAGCTGATCGTCGAGGTGACACACGCCGCCGGCGCCACGGGCCTGACCATTACCCACGATATGGCCAGTGCCCGGCGCATCTCGAACCGCATGGCGATGCTGTTCGAAGGCCGGATCATCTGGGACGGTGCAACGGACCAGGTCGAAGCCTGTGGCAATCCCTATGTCGAGCAGTTCATCAACGGCCGGCCGGACGGCCCGATCGAGATGCAGATCCAGGATCACTTCCTCTAGACTGTCGTTGAAGGGGCGCCCGACGCCGCCCCCTCTTGCAGTGGTCTGTTTCGAAGCCGACTTCGAAACCCACCCTGCACCTGCGAGAGCCGCTGTAGCCTTGTCGAAACGCACCACTCACTACGTCTGTCAGTCCTGCGGTGCCAGCTACCCAAAGTGGGCCGGCCGCTGCGAGGCCTGCGGCGAGTGGAGCACGATCGTCGAAGAAGCCCTGCCGGAGGCCACGCCCGGAGGCCTCGGCGGCAAGGCCGGGCGGTCGAGTCGCGGTGTCGATTTCGTTCCGCTCAAGGGACAGGAGCGTCAGGCGCCGCGCCAGGCCAGCGGGATCGCGGAGTTCGACCGCGTGCTGGGGAGTGGACTGGTACGCGGATCCGCTGTCCTGATCGGCGGGGATCCGGGCATCGGGAAGTCGACCTTGCTTCTGCAGGCCGCTGCCGCTCTCTCGAAGGGCGGGGCAGCCGGCTGCGCCTACGTCTCGGGCGAAGAGGCCATCGAGCAGGTGCGCCTGCGCGCGGAGCGGCTCGGCCTATCGGATGCGCCCGTCGAGTTGGCGGCGGCCACCAACGTGCGCGAGCTCAAGGCGGCCCTGGATCGGCCGGAGACGCCGGACGTCGTCGTGGTCGACTCGATCCAAACCATGTACGTGGACAACCTGGACAGCGCGCCGGGAACGGTCGGCCAGGTTCGCGCCAGCGCGCAGGAGTTGATCCGCGTCGCCAAACGCCGCGGTTTCGCCCTGCTCCTGGTCGGGCATGTCACCAAGGAGGGGGCGATTGCCGGCCCCAAGGTACTGGAACACATGGTCGACACCGTTCTGACCTTCGAAGGCGAGCGCGGGCACCAGTTCCGAATCTTGCGCGCGGTGAAGAACCGCTTCGGACCGACCGACGAGATCGGCGTGTTCGAGATGACCGATGGCGGACTAATCGAGGTTCCCAACCCATCGGAGCTGTTCCTAGCGGAACGTCATGGCGAGATATCGGGCGCTTGCGTCTTCGCCGGCTTGGAGGGTACACGCCCGGTCCTGGTCGAGATTCAGGCTCTGGTCGCCCCTTCGCCGCTCGGTACGCCCCGGCGCGCCGTGGTGGGCTGGGACGGCAACCGCCTTGCCATGGTGCTGGCGGTTCTGGAGGCACGTTGCGGGGTTTCGACGGCAGGCCAAGACATCTATCTCAACGTCGCCGGTGGACTGCGCGTTGCCGAACCGGCGGCAGATCTGGCTGTCGCCACAGCTTTGCTGTCGGCCATCAGCGATCGACCGGCGCCGTCCGAGACGGTGGTCTTCGGCGAAGTCGGGCTGTCAGGCGAAGTACGCGCGGTCGGTCAGACCGACCTGCGCCTGAAGGAAGCCGCCAAACTCGGCTTCACCCGGGCGCTCTGTCCGTCGGCACGCGGCCGGAAAACCCGACCGCCGGAGGGCATCGCCGTGGAGGACATCGCTGCCTTGGGGGACCTGGTGCAACTCTTCCTGGAGTCGACACCGCCCAATCGGATCGCGGAGGTCTGAGGCAAGGTGGAAGGACTGCCCATCAATATCGGCGATCTGATCGTGCTGGTGACGGTCGGTCTCGCGGCGATCATCGGACTGCTGGCCGGCTTCGTCTACGCCATCCTGTGGATCGCTGCCTGGGCCGGCGCGATCGCCGTGGCCATTCTGTTCTATCCCGTCGCCGAACCTTTCGCGGCGGAGCTGATCGGCGCCGGGCTGTTCGCCTCGGTCGGTGCCGGGCTGGCGCTTTTCCTGGTGTCGCTGGTGGTCTTCATTGTCGGCGCCTATCTCGTCTCCAAGGCCGTCCGGGCCTCCGCCCTAGGTGCATTGGATCGCACATTGGGCCTGATCTTCGGCCTGGGCTGCGGTGTCGTTGCGATCAGCGCGTTATGGCTGGGATACGCATGGCTCATACCCCCGCAAGACCGCCCGGCCTGGATCAACGAGGCCCGGTCCTTATCTCTGGTAAGAGCCAGCGCGGAAACCCTCGCCAGCCTGCTGCCGGAGGACTATCAACGCCGGCTCGAGGAGGAAGGGGCAACAGCGCCGGAGCAACCGTTCGTGCCGCCGATCCAGCCGGGTACCGAAGACAGCGGCGGTCGTGCCAACGGCCCCGCGACAGAGTATAACGAGCAGGATCGGCAGCGTCTGGAGCAGCTGATCGAACAGCGGCAGTAACTGAGGCCCCGCTCGCGGGGGCGAAACGCGGAGGCCCGAGGGCCCGACGGCATGATCACGACCCATCCCTTCGAGACCGCTCGCCAGGACGGCGACAAACTCCGCGAAGAATGCGGCGTCTTCGGCATCTGGGGCCACGTGGAGGCGGCGAATTTCTCCGCTCTAGGCCTGCATGCCCTTCAGCACCGAGGGCAGGAGGCGGCCGGCATCGTCTCCTTCGACGGCCAGCAGTTTCACGCACATCGCGGCTTGGGCCATGTCGGCGACATCTTCGGCAGCGAAAACGTGATGAGCAGCCTGAAGGGCCGAGCCGCGATCGGGCACAACCGCTACGCCACCACCGGAGATACGGTACTGCGAAACGTGCAGCCGCTGTTCGCCGAGCTGGCTTTCGGCGGTTTCGCTCTCGCCCATAACGGAAACCTCACCAACGCCTCGACGCTGCGCCGGGAACTGGTTCAGCGCGGCGCGCTGTTCCAGTCGACGATGGACACCGAGGTGATTATTCACCTGATGGCCCTGCAGACCGACTCCACGGTCATCGAAAGGCTGGTCCATGCGCTTTCGCGTGTCGAGGGAGCCTATTCCCTGGTCGCACTCTGCGAGGACATGGTGGTGGGCCTGCGCGACCCCCTGGGGGTACGCCCGCTGGTGATCGGCCGACTGCCGATGGAGCAGGCCTACGTCATCACCTCAGAGACTTGCGCGCTCGACATTATCGGGGCCGAATTCGTCCGCGACGTCGAACCTGGAGAGCTGATCATTCTCGACAAGAACGGCCTGACGGCGCAGCAGGTCTTTCCGAAGCAGCCCCGACGCTTCTGTATCTTCGAGCATATCTACTTCGCACGCCCCGACTCGATTATCGAGGGACGGTCGATTTACGACTCGCGGCAGAGAATCGGGGCCGAATTGGCCACTGAGAGCCCGGTCGACGCAGATGTCATCATCCCGGTTCCGGATTCGGGCGTGCCGGCGGCGCTCGGCTACGCCCAGAAGGCGGGCATACCCTTCGAGCTGGGCATCATCCGCAATCACTACGTCGGCCGGACCTTCATCGAACCCGGCCAGAAGATTCGCGATCTGGGCGTCAAGCTGAAGCACAACGCCAACCGCGCCAAGATCGAGGGCAAGCGGGTGGTGCTGGTGGACGACTCCATCGTGCGCGGAACCACCAGCCGGAAGATCGTCCAAATGGTGCGCGCGGCCGGGGCCACCGAGATTCACTTCCGAATCGCAGCACCGCCGACGACCGACCCCTGCTTTTACGGCGTCGACACGCCTGACAAGGACGAGCTGCTGGCCTCCAGCATGACGGTTGCGCAGATGAGCGCACACATCGGCGTGGACAGCCTCGCCTTCATATCGATCGACGGTCTGTATCGCGCCATGGGCGAAGCCAAACGCAATGCCGAGAAACCTCAGTACTGCGATGCCTGCTTCACAGGCGACTATCCGACCCGTCTGACCGACCGGGAAGATCGGATCAGCCCGCAGCCGCTGTTGTTCAAGGAGCTGACGAGCGCGTGATCGGCCGTTTGGCCAACGCTCTTTTCGGAGGTGCGGGCGCACTGGCCGCCGGACAGGCCCCCGCATTCTACGCTCAATATCTGCAACGACTGGGAGGCCGGCTGGACCAAGCGATCTCAGCCGTGGAACGGGTCCGTGCCGACGCGGCGGCACGGGGGGAAGGTCTGGACGACTACATCGCGCTGTCCCTCGCCGACACCTCCACGCGCGCCCAGGAAGCTGGTCAAAGGGCACTGGAAGCGGTACAGACCCGCGATGCGCTGCGCGAGGCCTACGCGGCCTTGAGCGTGGCTCGCCCCCTGGAACGGCCGCAGGTCTTTGCCGAGCATTTCGACCGCGGCCTCGCAGAAGCGACCATGAGGGATTTCGTCCCGGCCCTGCCAGTATCGCCGGAGGGACTGATCTATGCTGCGGTCGGACTGTTGTTCGGTCTGGCGGTTCTCGCCGGCCTGGAGGGAGTGGGCCGGTCCCTGTTCGGCACGCCACGAGGAGATCGAGGTTTGAAGCGAAACGGATGACAGACGAGTCCGCCAAAAGGTTTGCCGGCAAGGTTGCGGTGGTGACGGGCGCTTCACGCGGGTTGGGCCGCGCACTGGCGCTCGGCCTCGGGCGCGAGGGCGCGCAGGTCGTGGCCTGCGCAACCGACAGAAGCGTGGGAGCCCTGGAGGATCTGGATGACGCGATCCAGAAGGCCGGGGGGCTTCGCCCGACCTTGGTCCCTTTCGATCTGAAGGACGGCGAGCGGATCGACGCGCTGCCCTCAGCGCTCGTTCAACGGCATGGCCGGCTGGACCTGCTGATCGGCAACGCAGCCGTGTTGGGCGGCCTCTCCCCCATCGGCCATGTAGCGCAGAAGACCTGGCGGGACACCTTCGCAGTCAACCTCGACGCCAACCAGCGCCTGCTCGCGCGACTCGATCCCTTGCTGCGGCAGTCGAAGGGGACGGCGCTTCTCGTGTCCTGTAGCGTCGCAACAGAGGCGCCCGCCTACTGGTCGACCTATGCGGCCAGCAAAGCCGCCTTGGAGCGGATGGCTGCGATCTACGCCAAGGAGGTTGCGAAGTTCGGGATCACCGTGACCTGTGTCGCGCCCGGCCCCTTGCGTACCCGCCTGCGCGCTCAGGCTTTTCCCGGGGAAGACCCGGAAAGCGTGACCGATCCTGAAGCCGAGGCCGCCAGAATTCTCGACCGGCTCGCTGACGGCACGCAAAGCACCATGACGCAGGGGAACGCGGCGAATGCCGAGTCGCCTTGACAGACCGGCGCGCGTGGCTATCTTCGCGACCTCGAATTCCCGCCGGATCACAGCCGGCATCAGCCGATTTCACCAAGCGCGTTCAGCCGCGCCGCGCTTCAGGAGGTCACGATGGCCAAGCCGATTACTCAATGGATCAAGATGGTGAGTACCGCCGATACCGGGTACTTCTACGTCAAGAAGAAGAATCCGCGGAACATCACCGAGAAGATGACCATGCGCAAGTACGACCCGAAGGCGCGTAGGCATGTCGAGTTCAAAGAATCCAAGATGAAATAGTCCGCGAACAGCGGTCTTATTCAAATCAAGATGGCCGCCTGTAAAGGCGGCCATTTGTATTTTGCCGGCATCGAGGCAGAACGACAGAACCTCGAACCGACTTCGCAGGTCGGATTACTTTGGTGTATAAAGGATCAATCGCCCACAGCGGCCCGAGCGGCGCGCTTGGCGTCCGGTGTGGCCGGGCCGTTGACGCCGAAGACCAGGTTGCGGCCGTTCTGCTTAGCCGCATAGAGCGCTTGGTCCGCCCGCTTCAAGAGAGCATCTGGCGTCTCCAGCGGGTCGAACGTCGAGGCGACACCGGCTGAGATCGTCACGGTCACGTTGGACCCGGCAGCACCGGCGGGAATCGTCTGGTGGCTGAGGCGCTCGCGAATACGGTCGGCGACCTTGAGGGCGATCTCGACGTCGGTGGCGGGCATGACCAGGACGAATTCCTCGCCCCCGTAGCGCGCGAGCAGATCCGTTTCACGCACGCTCTCCGACACATGGTCGGTCACGGCCTTCAGCACCTCGTCGCCGATCGCGTGGCCGTAGGTGTCGTTCACCAGTTTGAAGTGGTCGATGTCGAACAGCATGATCGACACGGGCTTGCCGGTCTCAGCGATCTCCATCAGCTTCCGATCGAGATGCGCGCTCATGTAGCGGCGGTTGTAGATCCCCGTCAGCCCATCGGTGAAGGCCATGCTGACACTGCGATCGAGCACCGACCGCAGCCGGTCGTGATACCGTCGGCGTCGAATCTGAGTGCGAACCCGCGCTTCCAACTCGTTGCGATCGACCGGCTTGACCACGTAGTCGGTCACACCGAGGTCGAGGCCCTTGGCAAGACGCTGGAGGTCCATGTCCTCGAGCACCATCAGGATCGGAACGTAGCGCGTCGCCTCGCGGCTGCGGAACTGACTGCAAAGCCTGAGGCCGTCTTCGCCGGCGATCTCGATCGCCGTGATGATGAGATCGAACCGGTCGGTCTGGCAGATTTCGAGAGCGGCGTCCTTGGAGGTGCAAACCAGCACGTCGTAGCCAGCCTCTTCGAGATAGCTCCTCATGCGATCGCCGCCGCGGACGTTGGCGTCGATTACCAGGATCGACCCGGCGGCGCCCTCGCCGCTCTCGCCGACCTGCTCAAGAAGTTCGGCCTCGCCCGACATTGCCTGACGCGTCCTCAACTCGTCGGTCAGCATCTTGAGTCGCACCAGCGAGCGAACGCGCGCGAAAAGCGCGACTTCATTCACCGGCTTGGAGAGAAAGTCGTCGGCACCTGCCTCGAGACCGCGCACCCGGTCCCCGACGTCGGTCAGGGCCGTGACCATGACGACCGGGATGTGACGGGTCGCACTATCCGCCTTCAAGCAGCGACAGACCTCGAGCCCGTCCATGCCGGGCATCATCACGTCGAGTAGAATCAGATCGGGTGCTTCGCTGGCAGCGAGCGCCAGCGCGGTCGGGCCGTCGCTTGCCGTCAGGACGTCGAAGTACTCCGCCGTCAAACGTGCCTCGAGCAGTTTGACGTTCGTGGGGATGTCGTCGACGACCAGAATCCGCGCACTCATGGGATAGTGCCGTCCGGCTGCAAGCGCCGCTAGCGCCAGCCGCCCGCTAGTTAGTTAAGGAAACGCTCGACCGTCTGCAGGAAACTCGTCACAGAGATCGGCTTTGCGATGTAGGCCTCGCAGCCGCCCTCCCGAATCTTTTCCTCATCGCCCTTCATTGCAAAAGCGGTCACGGCAACAACCGGGATCGATTTGAGGATGTCGTCCTCTTTGATCCATTTGGTCACTTCCAGGCCGGAGACTTCCGGCAGCTGAATATCCATCAGGATCAGATCGGGTTGATGCTTGCGCGCCAGACGCAAGGCCTCCATGCCGTCTTTTGTCTGTAAGATATTGTAACCATGCGCTTCTAACAAATCGTGGAAGAGCTTCATGTTCAGATCGTTGTCTTCAACGACCAGAACGGTCTTGGCATCAGGATTTCCGGTCGTCTCAACTTCGGTCTGCATCGCCCCCCCGGGTATCGTCGCCGTAATCGCTGCCATGCTCTCTGCCTCAATCAGTGGACGAGTGTACGCTGGGCGGTCACTTCACACCAGTGTCCACCAGGAATTCGCATGCAACATTTCGCATGAAAGTCGTTAACAAGAAGTAAGATCCCGTCCCAGATCGGGGGCGAGGTATAAGAATGGGACAGAAATGCGCATCGGTTTGGACCTTGGCGGTACGAAGATTTCCGGTGTCGTTCTAGACAATTCGGGCAGAGAGGTTCTGCGCCGTCGCCGCCCCACGCCGCGGGGAGACTACCGAGCGACGCTTGCAACCATTCGGAACATGGTTAACGAATTGGAAGCGGTCGCCGGCGAGCCCTGCAGCGTCGGCATCGGGTGTCCAGGTGCAGTTTCGCCGCAAAGCGGGCTGATCAGGAACGCCAACTCGACTCACCTGATCGGCAAAGCCTTCGACAAGGACCTCGCCGACGTCCTGAAACGCCCCATTCGGCTCGAGAACGATGCGAACTGTCTCGCACTCTCCGAGACGGTGGACGGCGCGGCCAAAGGCGCCCAGTCGGTTTTCGCGGCAATTCTGGGAACCGGGGTCGGCGGCGGGATCGTCATTGACGGTCAGCTCCGGCGGGGACGCAATGCAATCGCCGGTGAGTGGGGCCACAACCCCCTACCCTGGCCAGACCAGAGCGAGTTGCCCGGGCGTCCCTGTTATTGTGGCCGAACCGGCTGCATCGAAACCTGGTTGTCCGGTCCAGGCTTGGCAGCCGACTATGGGGAGGCGACGACGAGCGAGCAGTTGGTCGCGCGCGCGGAGCACGGAGAGGCGGCCGCGCAGGCCACGGTGGCGCGCTATCGCCACCGGCTGGCCCGTGCACTCGCAACTGTCGTCAACTTGCTGGACCCGGATGTCCTCGTACTCGGCGGCGGGCTGTCACGGGTCCCCGCCCTCTACGAAGGCCTGTCCGAGATCATGGCGGACTATGTGTTCTCGGATGTCTTCGAAACGCCCATTCGGCCGGCTCTACACGGCGATGACAGTGGTGTGCGCGGTGCGGCCTGGCTGTGGCCGCCGGGCTTCGTCCAGATGAACGATGCAGTCGATGAACGCTCCAGCGGAAGGTAAAACCTGGCATCTGCTCTGCCGCGACTGCTTCGCCTGGTCCCAGGCCACCAGTCGCAGCGAGACTGCGCGATGCCGGGCTTGCGGGTCCCACAGGCTCGTCGCCCATCCGGAGCTACACGAGCTGGGACTCGCGCATATCGACTGTGACGCCTTCTACGCGTCCATCGAGAAGCGCGATGCGCCAGAGCTGCGCGACAAACCAGTGCTGATCGGCGGCGGGCGGCGCGGCGTCGTGGCGGCGGCCTGCTACGTTGCTCGGCTCTACGGAGTGCGCTCGGCCATGCCGATGTTCAAGGCACTGAGCGCCTGTCCCGATGCCGTGGTCATCCGTCCGAACATGGCGAAGTATCGCCAGGAAGGGCAGAAGATCCGGCAGATGATGCTGGAGTTGACGCCCCTGGTGGAACCCCTCTCCATCGACGAAGCCTTCCTGGATCTGACCGGTACCGCGACGCTGCATCAGGCGCCACCGGCCGAAACCCTGGCGAGACTGGCGCGCCGGATCGAGCAAAGCTTGAACCTGACGGTGTCGATCGGCCTCGCGCCCAACAAGCTGCTGGCCAAGATCGCCAGCGACCTGGACAAGCCGCGCGGCTTCGCGGTTTTGGGCGCCGGCGAGGCGCAGGACTTTCTCGCAGACAAACCCGTCGGCCTGCTGTGGGGCGTCGGTCCGAGCCTGAAACGCGCGCTGGAGCGTCACGGCATTACCAAGATCGCGCATCTGCGGATCTACGAAGAAGCAGAATTGGTCGGCCTGTTCGGTTCCATGGGCCGTCGTCTCTACCGCTTCTCACGCGCTCAAGACGACCGGCCGGTCGAGCCCAATGCGCCGACGAAGTCGATCTCGGCCGAAACCACCTTCGAGACCGACAGGGACCGGCTCGATCATCTGGCGGCTAGTCTCTGGCCTCTCTGCGAACGGGTGGCTGCCCGTCTCAAGCGGGCCGAAGTCGCGGCGCAAGGCGTCACACTCAAGCTGAAGACCGCGGATTTCCGATCTCTGACCAGAAGCCGCAGGCTCGCCGAACCAACCCAAATGGCCGAGCGGCTCTACCGGGAAGCTCATGCCTTGCTCGAACAGGAAATCGACGGCCGGCGCTTCCGGCTGATCGGCATCGGTGCCGACGGTTTGGTCGACGGCGACCAGGCCGACCCGCCGAGCCTATTGGAACCGGAGAGCCAGCGTCACGCCAAGGTCGAGCAGGCCATGGAGTCGGTCCGGGCTAAGCTGGGCGATCAAGCCATCGTCAAGGGCCGCAGTCTGCCCAAACGAAGCTAGAACGAGATCGCCCCGAAGGGAGTCGACACCGCTTCCATCCTCAGCGATCGCCCTCTCATCATAGAGTTTAGAGGGCGATTCACGTCTCAGGCGGAAGCCAAACGCTTCCGCCTGAGACGATCGCGCTCTAACACTCGGGCATCAACACTCGGGCATCTCCAAGGCTTCCAGGTCCGTCAGGCGAGCCCGCAACGCGAAGTCGCCGTAGTTGAAGTGAAAGTTGTCGGCCAGACCGTTCGGAAAAACACGAAGGCCGACTTCGGTCTCGGGCAGTTCAGCTTCGCCGAACGGCGGGAAATAGGCCAACATCAACCGCCAGGATGGCAGGTCCGCAATCAGGTCCGACGCCAGCGTCGCGGGACGATCGTTGGGAATTTCGCCGCCGACGACAGCCGAAACGGCGGAAAGACCGTCGGCCTCGGACGACGCATCGAAAACCAGACGATAGAGCGACGGCTTTCCGGCAAGCGCTGCGTCGATCATGCGGAAGGTATGGTCGGTGGGAAAAAGCGTGCCCGGCGGCAAGGTGACTTCTCTCGCCACCGGTTCCTCGAAACGGGCTACGCCCGGTCCGCCGGGACTCGTCAACTCGGCATCGCCGCGCACCGTCTCGTAGACTTCGCCGCCCTGATAACGCTGGATAACGAAACGGAACGACAGGCTGTCCTTCGCCTCCCACGTCGTCAGCGCCCAGCCGAAGTCGAGCTCGCCCCCCTGAGACTGACCGAGGATGACACGGGTTCGCTGTTTCACCGCCCAGCCGTCGCAGACATCGGACCACTCGAAATCCAACCGGCCGCCCGCCGAGACGACGCTGCCGTCGCCCTTTCCAGGAATCAGCAAGAGTTCATAACTCGCCCGGTGAGGTTGAAACCCCTCGACGGCCGGAGACCCGGCCTTCCCGGCCGGCGAAACACCACCGGCGGCCAGCAGAACCGTCAGGAAGATGGTCCAATTGCGCATCATGTGCGACAGAATAGGCTACCGACCCGGCGCCGCAATAGCAGCGTGCGCAGGTTTCTGTGGCCCTTTCGACCTCTCGGGATTCTCAAACATGGTTAACAAGCTTCGCGTCCTCGCGACCCGTGCGCTTCCGGCCGCCGTCACGGACCGGTTGACCCAAGACTATGAAGCGCATCTCAACCCGGACGATCGCCTCATGAGCGCGCAGGAGATCGTCTCCGCCGCCGAAGGCTGCTTTGCGATCATCTGTACGGGGTCGGATCGCTTCGATGCCGCGCTGATCGAGCGTCTGCCCGCAAGCGTCAAGCTGGTCGCCACCTTCTCGGTCGGCTACGAGCACATCGACGTGGCGGCGGCTCGGTCGCGTGCGATTCAGGTCAGCAATACGCCCGATGTCCTGACCGACGCGACCGCGGAGATCGCCCTGCTCTGCCTGCTGGGCGCCGCGCGCCGCGCCTGGGAAGCCCAGACGCTCTTGCGCGAAGACCGCTGGGTCGGCTGGACGACCACGCAGCTCTGCGGCACGCAGGTCAGCGGAAAACGCCTCGGTATCCTGGGGATGGGGCGGATCGGACGCGCCGTGGCGGCACGGGCCCGCGGCTTTGGCATGACGATTCACTACGCCAATCGCAGACGCCTCGCTCAAGATCAGGAGCAGGGCGCGGTCTACCATGCCCAGCCCGAGGACATGCTGCCGCACTGCGACTTCCTCTCGCTCAACGCCCCCTCGACCCCTGAGACCCATCACTTCCTGAACGCCGAGCGGATCGCCTTGCTGCCGAAGGGCGCCATCGTCGTCAACACCGCACGCGGCAGTCTGGTGGACGACGCCGCGCTGATCGAGGCGCTGACTTCGGGAAAGGTCGCGGCCGCTGGCCTGGATGTCTTCGAGGGCGAACCGAAGATCGATGCCCGCTACAGAACCCTGCCGAACACCTTTCTTTTGCCGCACGTCGGCAGCGCCACGGTCGAAACCAGAAACGCGATGGGTTTTGCCTGTCTCAACAACCTCGATGCCGTTGCCGCCGGCAGATCGGGTCCCAGCATCCTGACAGCTTGAAACAGGCGCCTCTTACCCTCGAACTTCATGAGGATCCGGCTCAAGGAATAGAGTGAGGCTGCGGTATTGCGTCTTCTAACGCCCCTCGATCCAGCGATCGAGGAAACCTTCGAGCCAAAGGCCCAAGGGTTCGTGATAGCGCTCGGCATCGGAAGTCTGCCGCGCGCGCGAGTGAGCGCCAGGCTGCGCGAGACACTGCGCCGCTTCCTCCATCCAGCTCTGCATCATCTCAAGGGTCACCTCCGGATGAAACTGCAGACCGTAGGTCGAGGCATTCAACCTGAAGGCTTGGTTCTCGAAGACCCGTCCCATCGCGAGCAGCTCCGCCCCGTCCGGCAGATCGAAGCCTTCGGAGTGCCAATGGTAGCCGTGGATCGGCTCTGGAAACACATCCCGGCCGCGCAGCGTTGGCAGAAGCTCGGCGTAGCCGACCTCGTGGAGCCCATCGCGATGCACCCCAACCCTGGCGCCCTGACTTCGCGCAAGCATCTGCGCACCCAGGCAGAGTCCGAGATAGGGGCGGCCGGCCCCCACCCAGTCGTCGATCCAGCGTAATTCAGCCGCCAGGTAGTCGATGCGCTCGGCCTCGCTGGCCATCTGCGGACCGCCGTAGACGACACAGAGAGCGTGCCCTTCGTCCGGATCAGGTAAAGGGTCGCCTTTGGCGACGAATCGCTGATCCAACCGGTAACCGCGCCGCTGCAAGGACTGCGCGACGCGGTCGTCCCGCTCATGTTGGCCGTGACGGACGAGCAGAGCCGAGGGTGTCATGCTCCGAGGATAAGCGGGAACCGCTGCGGGGCAAAAGGGCAAGCTGCCGACACGTGGCGGGCGGAGACGCCCCGGATGGAAATTCGGAGGCAGAGGCGACACGAGATTGCCTTTCGCACGAATCCGCCTCAGGCTCTGTCGTCGTCAACCGATCAACGGCGTCCCGATGTCACCTGCCGCGTCTTCGTTTGTGAACGCCCGGTCGCCAGCGCCGGTCGGCAGCGGCAATGAAGCAGACCCCGCCTCGCCGCAACGCTTCGCCTTCGTGCTGATCCCGGACTTCTCGATCCTGGCCTTCACATCGGCACTCGAACCTTTGCGTGCCGCCAACCGTCTATCGGGTCAAAACGCCTACAGCTGGACGCTGCTGAGCAGCGACGGCGCGCCGGTTCACTCATCCGGCGAAGTCGGCGTCATGGTCGATGGCGCGCTGGAAGATGCCCAGCGCTTCGACACCATCATCGTCTGTGCCGGCCTCGGTGCCGAGACAGTCAGGAATCATCGGCTGGAAGGCTGGCTACGGCGCCAAGCCCGGCAAGGGTGCCGGATCGGCTCTGTTTCCACCGGTACCTACGTGCTGGCACGGGCCGGGCTGCTACAGGACGTTCGCTGCACGATTCATTGGGAAAGCCTGCCCGCCTTCGAAGAGGCCTTTCCCGAGCTTGAAGCCACGACAGAACTCTTCGAGATCGACGGCTCTCGCATGACCTGCTCGGGCGGAACGGCCGCGCTGGACATGATGCTCTCCGTCATAGGGCTGGATCTGGGACGCGAGCTGGCCACTGCTGTCGCCGAGCAGTTTATCCACGAACGGATCCGAAGCCGGGACGACAAGCAACGCATGGCTCTGCGGGCACGCTTGGCGGTCAGCCATCCAAAGCTACTGGCCGTGATCGCGATCATGGAAGAGCATATCGAAGACCCCCTGCCGCGTTCCGAACTGGCTCAGATGGCCAGTCTCTCGACACGTCAGCTCGAACGCCTGTTCCGCCGCTATCTCGGGAAAACCCCGACCCGCCACTATCTGGAACTTCGCCTCGACAGGGCACGGTTGCTGCTCGCCCAGACCTCTATGTCGGTCTTGGAGGTCGCCACGGCCTGCGGTTTCGTCTCCGCCTCCCACTTCTCGAAGTGCTACCGGGAATCCTATCACCGCAGTCCGCGCGACGACCGCGCCGCAAGCAGTCCCAAGACGCCGCCTGCGGCAATCGCCTAAAATTCCGCCCGAGTTTGAATTACCCACGTATGCACAAATCCTTAGGTTGATTTATTTTCAACTTTTACTCGTAGGCGCGGGGCAATCTATTAGGTAGGCTTATGGAAGAAATCGAAAGGCGAATTGAAAGCCGGTCGACTGGACGGACGGAGAAGATACACTAGCTTCAAGCTTAGGAAGCTCTTAAACCGCCGCAGAACAACCCACAGCCCCCATCGACGCGGACGAACGGCGCGGGGCAGACTCTCAAGCCACTTCACTTTGGCGTTACTAGAGGGGACCGAACGCCGTGACTGCAAAACTCGCTGAAAACGAAATGAGTCAGATCACCGCCCAAGCACTCAACCTCGACGAGCAGGTGGCCCATTTGCTCCGTCGCGCGCACCAACGCGCCTCATCTCTTTTCCTGAGCGTTTTGGGAGAGCACCAGCTCACGCCGACCCAGTTCTTCGCCATGGCACGTCTGCATGAACGCGGGCAGTTGTCGCAGAACCGTCTGGGTCGACTCGCAGCCATGGATCCCGCGACGATCCAGGGCGTTATCAGGCGCTTGGAGGAACGTGGCTACATCCAACGTACGCCGGACGCCAACGACCGGCGGCGTATGGTGCTAAGGCTCACTTCCTCAGGCAGTTCGCTCGTCGACCAGCTTCTGGATCACGCCGACGGTGTCAGCGAGGCGATCCTGGAGCCGCTCGAGACCAGCGAACGCGATCTGTTCGTGGACCTGCTGAAGCGTTTGACCTGACGCCGCCGTTCGAGCCCGGGCAGCGCGAGGTCGCGAAAAAGCGACTGGTCGTCGTGCCGGGTACAGAGTCGTCGGCGATCTAGACTGCAGGCTAGACGCTCGTGCTGGATCTGGTTGGTCCAAGCCGAGCGTGGAGGGTCTGCGTGGCTCATCAGGTTGGAACGGACGTCCGGTCCCCGGAGGAAATGTCGACGGTATCGACGTTGCAAGATGCCGTCGTCGCCTTAGTCGACGGCTTCACGATCGAGACAACCCCAGGATCCGCCGCCAAGATCGATGACTACCGCACCTACCTAAGGTCCGGCGCGACAGTCGCCGTAACCTTCCTGCCCGGTAGTAACTTCGAAGAGACGATCGCCACGGCCACGCGCCTGCGTCGCGAAGGCTTCGAGCCAGCCCCGCACATCGCCGGGCGATCAGTGCCAGGCCGCGCGACCCTGGACGACTGGCTCTCACGTCTGGCAGGCGAAGCCGGCGCAAACCGTGCCGTCGTTCTGGCCGGTGCCGTGGCGGAGCCGCTCGGCCCTTTCGCATCCTCGATGGACGTTTTGGAGAGCGGCCTGCTCGACAAACACGGCTTTACCCGGATTGCCGTCGCTGGGCATCCCGAGGGCAATCCGGACATCGCAGACGAGATCGTCGCCAAGGCGCTGGCCTGGAAGAACGACTTCGCCGAGCGCAGCGACGCCGCCTTCGAGGTCGTCACCCAATTCGCCTTTGATGCGGCTCCGATCATTGCCTGGGACAAGGCGATTCGCGCTGCCGGAAACGATATGCCGGTGCGTATCGGCCTACCGGGCCTGGCAACCCTGAAGACCCTGATCGGGCATGCGCGCGCCTGTGGGATCGGGCCGTCGATGCAGTATCTGCTAAAGCAGGCGCGCAATATCACCAAGTTGATGACCGTCAACGCACCGGATCGGCTCGTCGTCGACCTCGCCCGCTATCGCATGAGCGAGCCGGAGACCTGCATCCGGGGCGTTCATCTCTATCCGCTTGGCGGCCTGCGCCGCTCGGCCGCCTGGAGCTACGCGGTCGCGGACAACGACTTCACGCTCAACCGGGATCACAGCGGCTTTACGGTCGACCGCGCGATCGACTAGAGCAGGATCGCCTTAGGTGGAAGCGTTTGGCTTCCACCTAAGGCGTGAATCCTACTCTCATCATGAGGTTAAGAGCAGGATCGTCTCAGGCGACGGCGATCACGCGACGCGGCCTTCCATGTGCTCCGGTGCCGGCGGCAAGCCACGCTCCTTGCGCGGTGTGCGGCCGAAAAAGTCGCGATAGCACTTGGAGAAGTGGGACGCCGAGACGAAACCGCAGGCGAGCGCGACATCGATGACACTCATCTCCGTCTGCAGCAGCAGCAAACGCGCGCGATTGAGCCGAAGTTCGAGATAGTAGCGCGCCGGCGAGCGGCCCAGGTACTTGCGAAACAGTCGTTCCAGTTGCCGGGTCGAAAGACTGGCCGCACGTGCCAGATCGTTACGGGACAGCGGCTCTTCCAGGTTTTCTTCCATGGTCGCAATGATCGAGAGCAGCTTGGGATGTCGCACCCCGAGGCGGGCCCGCAGGCTCATGCGCTGGTGGTCGCGTTGATCGCGGATGCGCTCGTGCATGAACTGGTCGGCCGCCTGGGTCGCCAGCTCCTGCCCGTGTTGCAGCGCGATGGTATTCAGCATCATGTCGGCAGCGGCCGTGCCCCCGGCACAGGTGAAGCGGTTGCGATCGATCTCGAAGAGTTCGTCGGTCACGTCCAGTTCCGGAAAGGCCTCGACGAAACCGGCCAAGTTCTCCCAATGGATGGTGCATTGATAGCCGTCGATCAGCCCCGCCTTGGCGAGCACGACCGTGGCGGTGCAGATGGCGCCAATGTCCGCACCCTGACGATCCATCCGGCGGAGCCATGCGAAGAGCCGCTTGTCCTCCACCCGACCCGGATCGAGCCCGGCGACCAGGGCCACCACCTGCAGACTTGAGGCGGCCTCGAGATCGCCCGCGACCTGAAACTCCATCCCGTTCGAAGCCTGAACAGGCTGTCCATCGATGGAAAAGCAGGGCCAGCGATAGAGCGGCTTGCCGGCCACTCTGTTGGCAAGGCGCAAGGGCTCGATCGCCGAAGCCAACGCAATCATGGAAAAGCGTGGCAGGAGAATGAAGCCGATGCTCTGCGGGAGCTCTCGCGGCGTGCTACCCAGCATGTTCGACCGTCGTAACTGAGCCTTGGTTGATTCTTGTTTAAGCAGCCACACTCTCTGAGAGTGCGTACCGCCGCCTCCCCTTCTACGTGTCAATGTGACACAAAGCGATCAATGTCGCGAAGAGAAAAGATGCGGACGGCGCTGCGCGAGAGGTCTGCGCTCAGGCAACACATCAAGGAGTGACAGGCCGCAGTTTCGCTAGGCTTGCGCTCGAAAGTCGAAGGGAAGGGGCCGGCAGATCATGCGCACCCGCTACAGCGCCTTTTCGCTCGCGCGCAACGCTCTGAAGCATCATGAGGACTGGCCGAAGGCTTGGCGTTCGCCCGACCCGAAACCGGCATACGACGCGGTGATCGTCGGTGGCGGCGGTCATGGCCTCGCCACGGCCTACTACTTGGCCAAGGAACACAAGCTGACCAAGGTCGCGGTGCTGGAGCGCGGCTGGCTGGGCGGCGGCAACACCGGCCGCAACACCACCATCGTCCGCTCCAATTATCTTTGGGACGAATCCGCGGCCCTCTACGAACACGCCATGAAGCTCTGGGAGGGGTTGAGCCAGGACCTCAACTATAACGTCATGTTCTCGCAGCGCGGCGTGCTGAACCTGGCGCACAACCAGCACGACCTGCGCGAGGTGTCTCGCCGGGTCAACGCCAACCGTCTGAACGGTATCGACTCGGAAGCGCTGGATGCCGAGGGCGTGAAGGCCTACTGCCCGCCGATAGATCTGCGCGGCGGCGGCCGCTATCCGGTTCTCGGCGCCAGCCTGCAGCGACGCGGCGGAACCGCCCGGCACGACGCCGTCGCCTGGGGCTACGCCCGTGCCGCAGACGCCCTCGGCGTCGATATCATTCAGGAATGTCCGGTCGAGGGCTTCCGTATCTCCAATGGCCGCGTACAGGGTGTTCAGACCGGCAAGGGTTACATCGAAGCCAAGAAGATCGGGCTCGTTCCCGCCGGTCATGCCAGCGTGCTGACCGAACGCGCCGGCTTCCGTCTGCCGGTGACCTCCCTCCCCCTGCAAGCTCTGGTGAGCGAACCGGTCAAGCCGGTGCTGGACTGCGTGGTCATGTCCGGGGCCGTGCATGCCTACATCAGCCAGTCCGACAAGGGCGAGCTGGTGATCGGGGCCGGCGTCGACAAATACATCGGCTACGGTCAGCGGGGCAGCCTACCGGTCACCGAGGAAACCCTGGGCGCCATCTGCGAACTCTTTCCGATCTTCCGGCGCATGCGGATGCTGCGGAACTGGGGCGGTATCGTCGACACCTGCCCCGACGCCAGTCCGATCATCTCCAAGACACCGGTCGAAGGCCTGTACCTCAACTGCGGCTGGGGGACCGGTGGCTTTAAGGCCACCCCCGGCTCCGGCCACGTTTTCGCCCACACCATTGCCACCGACAGGCCGCACGCAATCAACGCGCCCTTCAGCCTGGACCGCTTCCACAGCGGCTACCTGATCGACGAGCACGGCGCGGCGGCGGTGGCGCACTGATGCAGACCGCCAACAGAAGGGTCGGCCCATGCTGCTGATCGACTGTCCCTACTGCGGCCCACGTGCCGAGGTCGAGTTCTCCTACGGCAACGAAGCGCATATCGCGCGCCCGCTGCAGCCGGAGGCGCTGAACGACGAAGACTGGGCCGACTACCTCTTCATGAAGACCAACCGGAAGGGCGTCCTGCTGGAACGCTGGGTCCACAGCCACGGGTGCCGTCGCTGGTTCAACGTGGCCCGCGATACGCTGACCTACGAGATTCTGGCGGTCTACCCGATGGGCGCCAAACCGCCGAAACTGCCTGAGCGCAGCTATCTTTAAACTCTGTTCCTGGAAGGGCCCCGGCCGATGGCTCAGAGGTTCCGCCTGTCCGAAGGCGGTCTGATCGACCGCAGCAAGACCCTGCCCTTTACCTTCGAAGGTCGAAGCTACGAGGGGCATCCGGGCGACAGCCTCGCTTCCGCGCTGCTGGCCAACGGCGTTCACTTCGTCGCCCGGTCCTTCAAGTACCATCGCCCGCGCGGGATCTTCGCGGCCGGCGCCGAGGAACCGAACGCGCTGGTGCAACTCGGCGAGGATCCGCGCACGGAACCGAACCTGCGCGCCACGCAGATCGACCTCTACCGGGACCTGGTCGCGACTCCGCAGCACTGTTGGCCGTCGCTCGATTTCGACGTCGGCGGCGTCAACGATCGGCTCGCCCGTTTCTTCCCAGCCGGCTTCTACTACAAGACCTTCATGTGGCCGGCTTCCATGTGGATGAAGTACGAAGCCGTAATCCGCCAAGCAGCCGGTCTCGGCAAGGCACCGAGCGGCCCGGATCCGGACAGCTACGACAAGACCTTCGCCCATACGGATCTGCTGGTGGTCGGCGGCGGCCCAGCCGGTCTGACGGCGGCTCTGGCCGCCGCACGGGCGGGCGCGCGGGTGGTCCTGGCCGAACAGGAGCCGCTACTGGGCGGGTGGCTGCTGGGCGCTGCCGGCATCGAGATCGATGGGCTGCCGGCGTTGGACTGGATCGCGGCGGCCGAGGCCGAACTGCGCAGCTGTCCGGAAGTGACGCTGCTCACGCGTACCCAGTGCTTCGGTGTTTACGACCATAACTTCTTCGCCCTGAACCAGAGGGTGACGGACCACGAGCCACCCGACGAGCGCGACCCGCGCCTGCCGCGTCAGCGTCTCTGGAAGCTGCGGGCGAAACAGGTCGTCTTCGCCACGGGAGCGATCGAGCGGCCGCTGGTGTTTCGCGACAACGACAGGCCCGGCATCATGCTGGCAGGCGCGGCCCAGACCTACCTGCGCCGCTATGCGGTCAAGCCCGGCGAGAAGGCCGTCGTTTTCACCAACAACGACGGCGGCTACGGCGCCGCTCTGGCTCTGCACAAGGCTGGAACCAAGATCGCCGGCGTGATCGACCTGCGCGAGACGCCAGAGGGCCACCTGACGGCCCAGGCTCAGGCAGCCGGCCTCGACATCTTCGCGGGTCATGCGGTGATCGCGACCGAGGGCGGTAAAAGAGTCTCCGGCTGTCGCATCGCGCCGTTGGACGAGAGCGGCAAGCGGGTGTTCGGCGGCGGAACGCCTCTGGACTGCGATCTGCTGGTCTCATCGGGCGGCTGGTCGCCGACCGTGCATCTCTTCGCGCAAGCCAAGGGCCAGTTGGTCTGGGATGAGGCTCAGGCCTGCTTCGTCCCCGGCGAGGCAGGGCGCGCCGATCAGCGTATCGTCGGAGCCGCCAACGGGACTTTCGATCTGCGCACCGCCTTGGCGCAGGGGCAGACCGCGGGTCTGGAGGCCGCGAGAGACGCGGGCTTCAAGGTAAAGGGGCGCAAGAAGCCCAAGGCGGCCGCAGCGACAGGGGACGAAACCTTCGACTTTCTGCCGGCCCGCTTCCTCTACCTCGTGCCCTCCGATCGACCGCTCGTTCAGGGCGGCAAGCACTTCGTCGATCTGCAGAACGACGTGGCGGCCAGTGACCTCCATCTCGCTTTGCGGGAAGGCTACGGCTCCATCGAGCACGTCAAGCGCTACACCACCACCGGCATGGGTACCGACCAGGGCAAGACCGGAAACCTGAACGCCATCGGTATCGTTGCCGAACAGTTGGGAAGGCCCTTGCCCGAGGTGGGCGTCACGACCTTCCGTCTGCCCTACACACCCGTGACCTTCGGGATCTTCGCGGGCCGGGACGTAGACGACCTGCTGGACCCTGTCCGCACGACGCCGATGCAGGCCTGGCACAAGGCGAACGGTGCCGTGTTCGAGGACGTGGGTCAGTGGAAGCGGCCCTGGTATTTTCCCAACCCCGGAGAGGACATGCAGGCGGCCGTGCAGCGCGAGTGCAAAGCCGTACGAAGCTCCCTCGGTCTGCTGGACGCCTCCACGCTCGGTAAGATCGACATTCAGGGCCCGGATGCCGCAACGCTTCTGAACCGCGTCTACAGCAATGCCTGGAGCAAGCTGGCGGTCGGCCGGTGCCGCTACGGCCTGATGCTGTCGGAAGACGGCATGGTGATGGACGACGGCGTGACCGCGCGCCTGGGCGAAGGCCACTATCTGATGTCCACCACGACCGGCAACGCCGCCGCCGTGCTGGCCCATCTGGAGGAGTGGCTGCAGACCGAATGGCCGGAGCTGAAAGTCTACCTCACCAGCGTGACCGAACAGTGGGCGACGCTTCAGCTTGCCGGACCGAACGCGCGCAAGCTGCTGAGCCGCTTCACGGACCTGGATCTTTCGCCGGACTCCTTCGGCTTCATGGAGGTCAAGGCGGCCGAGGTGATGGGCGTTCCCGCGCGGATCTTCCGCATCTCCTTCACCGGCGAACTCTCCTACGAGATCAACGTCCCGGCGTCCTACGGCCAAGCAGTTTGGGAAGCCTTCATGCGCGAGGGCGAGACCTTCGGCATCACGCCCTTCGGTACCGAGACGATGCACGTCCTGCGGGCCGAGAAAGGCTTCATCATCGTCGGTCAGGAGACCGACGGATCTGTGACGCCGCTCGACCTCGGGCTCGAAGGTCTCTGCTCCAAGACGAAGGACTTCATTGGCAAGCGCTCCTTGGCCCGACCCGACATGCTGCGCTCAGACCGCAAGCAGCTTGTCGGTTTGGAAACGGACGACCCTTCGCAGGTTCTGCCCGAAGGCGCGCAGCTGACGGAGACCGTTCCCGAAACGCCGCGACCCAGTGCCCCGGTGCCGATGGTCGGGCATGTCACCTCCAGCTACAGGAGTCCCACTCTCGGGCGCTCTCTCGCACTGGCCTTGGTCAAGGGCGGTCGAGACCGCCTCGGACAACGGCTCTACGCGCCCCTGGCCGACGGGCGCACGCTCGCCTGCAAGGTCGTGTCGCCCGTGTTCTACGATCCCGAGGGGGAGAAGATGCGTGCCTGAGGACTATCTGCGCCAGAGCGCCCTAGCCTCTCTAGGGCTCGCAGCCAAAGCGGTCGCGCGGCGGACCTCCGAACAGGGCGTCGCCTTGCGAGAGCTTCCGCCTCCGGCGCTGGTGAATTTGCGGCTCGCCCCCGACGAGACAGCCTTGGTGGAAGCCTTGAAGGTTGCGCTCGATCTCGAACTGCCGGCACTAGGCCGGAGCAGTCAAGGCAACGGCCTTGTCGCCTACCGTCTGGGCCCCGACGAGTGGTGGATCAGGACCGCCGGCTCAGCCGACGATCTGGCGGTAAGGACGCGGCGAGCCCTCACCGGCGGCCACGCTGCGGTAACCGAAATCGGCGAGGGCTGGACGCAAATCGAGGTCTCGGGCCCCCAGTCTCGCGCCTTGCTCGCGAAGGCCTGTCCTCTGGACTTCCATCCGCGCGCCTTCACGGCCGGCGAGGTCAAACAGTCGCTGCTTTCCAAGGCCGACGCGGTCTACCGCCTGATTTCGGACGAAGATGGCGGCAACGGCGACAGAGACACTGGCGACAGCGGCGCCGGCGCGTGTTTCGAAATCACGGTGCGCCGCAGCTTCGCCGACTACACCTGGCGCTGGCTGACCGATGCCGCTGGGGAGTATGGGCTGGCGGTCCTGATCTAACGGTAGCTTGAGCTAGAGATAGACGGCGCCGAGATCGATGCTGGTTTTCGAACCGAGCTTGTCGAAGGTCGTCTCAAGCCAGGTGTCAGCCGTCTGGCGACCGATGTCACGCAGTTCGAGCAGGAAGGGAAGCGACGGCGTCAGCTTCGAATGGACGCTAAGGTCGCGCATGGCTTCCTCCGCCTCGATCGCGTGGATCAGCATCCGCTTCATCGACCTCTTGGTGACCTGATCCTTATCGATCATGTCGGTGACGAAGGCGATGGCCCGCATCTCGCGCATCAGCGAGGAGTTGAAGGAAATCTCGTTGACGCGGTTCATGATGTCGAAAGCGTCGGTCGGCAGCTCCGGCCGGTAGAGCGGGTTGATGTGGAGGATCACCACATCCCGGCTCTCGCAGTTGTAGATCAGCGGAAAGATCGCCGGGTTACCCATGTAACCGCCGTCCCAATAGGCCTCTCCCTCGATCTCGACGGCCTGGAACAGAAAGGGAAGACAGGCCGAGGCCATCACCGCCTCGGCGCTCAGCTCCTCCGATCCGAAAACCCGGATCTTTCCGCTGCGGACGTTGGTCGCGCTGATGAAGAGCTTGAGCGGGCAGTCCTTCTGCAGACCGTCGAAGTCCACGCACTCGCGTAGCATGTCGAGCAACGGATTGATGTTGAAGGGATTGAACTGATAGGGCGAGACAAGGCGAGTCATCACCTCGAACGCGAAGTGACCGAACGAGGGAGCGCCCCAGTCGCCGAACAGCAGCTGATAGGGATTCGGTTGGGTGGGCGCGAAACGCGCACTATCGCTGACCCGGCGCCAAAGGTCGGACAAAGCCTGTTTGGCACCGGCACGGCCGCCGACGCGCAGGCCATGCGCCAAGGCGACGGCGTTCATGGCACCGGCAGACGTCGCGGTCAGCCCCTCGAACGCGAGCCGCTCCTCGTCCAACAGACGGTCGAGCACACCCCAGGCGAAGGCGCCGTGCGCGCCGCCGCCTTGCAGCGCGAGGTTCACCGTCTTGGTCTTCGCGGCGGATGCGGCCATGCGGAGGGCTCCTCGCCTTAGGCTCCCGTCCGCCCTCCGGGGCCGGCGGGTCAGATGTTGTTGCGGTAGTTGGGCGCCTCGCGAGTCACCGTCACGTCGTGCACGTGGCTCTCGCGCAAACCGGCGTTGGTGATGCGCAACATGCGGCAGTTGCGCTGCATCTCGGCCAGTCCGGGACTGCCGGTATAGCCCATGGCCGCGCGCAGACCGCCGACAAGCTGATGGATCACGGCGCCGATCGGTCCCTTGTAGGGAACCTGTCCTTCGACGCCCTCCGGGACCAGCTTGAGCGTGTCAGCCACCTCCTGCTGGAAGTAGCGGTCGGCGGAACCACGCGCCATGGCGCCGAGCGAGCCCATGCCGCGATAGGCTTTGTAACTGCGGCCCTGATAGAGGAAGACCTCACCCGGGCTCTCGTCGGTTCCGGCGAAGAGAGAGCCGATCATCACGCAGTCGGCACCGGCGGCGATGGCCTTCGCCAGATCGCCCGAGTACTTGATGCCGCCATCGGAGATCACCGGGGTGCCCGCCTTGCGCGCCACCTCGACCGTGTCGAACAGGGCTGTCAGCTGGGGCACGCCGACACCGGCGACCACCCGGGTGGTGCAGATCGAGCCGGGCCCAATCCCCACCTTGATCGCATCGGCACCAGCATCGATCAGGGCCTGCGCCGCATCGGCCGTCGCGATATTACCCGCCACCACCTGCGCGGTGTTCGACAGCCGCTTGACCTGTCCGACGGTGTCGAGCACACCGCGAGAGTGACCGTGCGCCGTATCGACTACGATCACGTCCACCCCGGCCGCCAGCAGCGCCTCGGCCCGGGCCACACCTTCCTTGCCGACGCCGGTCGCAGCGGCACAACGCAGCCTGCCCTGCTCGTCCTTGCAGGCCTGCGGGTGCATCTGAGCCTTCTCGATATCCTTGACGGTGATCAGTCCGACGCAGCGATAGGCCTCGTCCACCACCAGCAGCTTCTCGATTCGCCACTTGTGCAGCAGGCGTTTGGCCTCGTCCCGGCTGACGCCCTCGCGAACCGTCACCAGGTTCTCCTTGGTCATCAGCTCCGACACGGGTTCGGACGGATTGTCGGCGAAGCGCACGTCGCGGTTGGTCAGGATGCCCGCCAACTTCTTGGTCTCGCGCTCGACGACCGGAATACCGGAGATTCCATGGGTTTCCATGACGGCAAGCGCGTTGCGCAGCGGTTCGTCGGGGAAGATGGTCACCGGATTGACCACCATGCCGCTCTCGAATTTCTTCACGCGGCGGACCTCGTCCGCCTGGGCCGGCGCCAGCATGTTCTTATGAATGACACCCATGCCACCGGCCTGGGCCATGGCAATGGCCAAGCGTCCCTCGGTGACGGTATCCATAGCCGAGGAAATCAACGGGATGTTGAGTTCGATCGAACGCGTAAGGCGCGTCGCGGTGTTGGTCTGGGCAGGAAGAACGGCGGATTCCGCAGGCTGAAGCAAAATGTCGTCGAAGGTCAGGCCCTCGCGGATTTCCATAACCAACCCCGCTGAATGAAAGAGATTGGCGGCGCACTATACACATCGCGCCAGCCCTGCCAAGCCGCCGCCAGACCCAGCGGCCGCATAGCCCCTCTGCAAAGCGTGGGCCGAAGATGCAAAGCCCGCGCCTTCCGCTGGAGGTGGTGCAGAGCGACGCGCGATCAAGCCCGCAGCCGACCCCTTCTCAGTTGGTTTCCGTCCCCTCGTCGTCGGCTAAGCCGCGAAAGCCCTGGGCAACGACATAGAGCTCCGAGGATTCGGCACGGCTGGCCGGCGGTTTCACATGGCGAACAGTTTCGAAGTTGCGCTTCAGGGTCTCGAGCAGGTCCCGCTCGCTTCCGCCCTGGAAAACCTTTGCAACGAAGGCGCCGCCAGGTGCGAGGACCTCCACGGCGAAGGCCAAGGCGGTCTCCGCCAGCGCGACGACCCGGATGTGATCGGTCTTGGCGTGCCCCGTACTCGGTGCCGCCATATCGGACAGTACGAGGTCGGCAGGGCCGTCCAGGGCCGCCGAGATCTTCTCCGGAGCGTCGTCGTCGAGGAAATCGAGCTGTAGGAAGGTCGCGCCCGCCATGGGCGACATCTCCAGGTAATCCACCGCGACCACACGGGTCTGCGGTCCCAGCTGCTGTAGCGCCACCTGCGTCCAGCCGCCCGGCGCCGCCCCCAAATCGACGATGCGGCGAGCCCCCTTCAACAGACCCACCTTCTCGTCGAGCTGCAGGAGCTTGAAAGCCGCACGGCTGCGGTAGCCCCGCGCCCTGGCCTCGGCCACGTAAGGATCGTTCAGCTGGCGCTCCAACCAGCGCGTCGAGGAAGGTCTGCGCCCCCGCGCGGACCGCACCCGTTCGCGCAGTTGGCGCGCACCGCCCAAGCTGCCGCCAGCGCCGCCACGGGCGCTCTTGCCGCCTCTGCTGCTGCCCTTGCCTCCGCCCTTACCGCTCTTGCCCTGCCCTCCGGCCATCCTAGGCGCCGACACCGGCCTGCGCGGGCCAGACTCCGTCTTCACGCATCATCAGATACAACAGTCCTTCGCGCAGTCCGCGGTCGGCTACTGTCAGGCCATCGGTCGGGCAAAGTCGCCAGAACGCCTCCAGAATGGCACAGCCGGCCACGACAAGATCCGCCCGGTCCCGGCCGATACAGGGGTGGGCGACCCGCTCCGCGTAACTCATGGCACGCACGCGCTCGCTCAGACGCTCAACCAAGTCCAGAGGCAAGAAGGCACCGTCAACCCTGGAGCGATCGTAGCGCGGCAAATCGAGGTGCAGGCCGGTCAGGGTCGTTACGGTACCGGACGTCCCGATCATCTGCAGATCGCCAAGCCGCGCCTGCTCCGCCAGACCGTGCCGCGTTACGAAGGGTGCCAGACCGGCCTGAATTTCAGTCACCATCGCCTCGTAAGTGGGGCGGTCGACTTCATGCCCGCCAAAACCCTCGGCCAGATCGACAACGCCGAGAGGCAGAGAGTGCCACGCGCGCAGACGCGGCGAGGATAAAGCGCCGTCGTCCGCATCCGCCGGATCGTTGCTGAGCCAGACGATCTCGGTGGATCCTCCGCCGATGTCGATGATGGCGGCTTGGCGTCGCCGGCTGTCGATCAGGGGCGCACAGCCGTAACGGGCCAGGCTGGCTTCCTCTTCCGCATCGATGGCGTCCAGCTCCAGACCGCACCGCTCTCGCGCGGCCTCTAGGAGTTCATGACCGTTCTCGGCCCTGCGGCAGGCTTCCGTGGTGACGGCCCTCAGCCGGGTGACGCCGCGCTGCGTGAGCTTCGCCGCGCAGACATCCAAGGCACTGAGGGTGCGCTGCATTGCGGCAGGCGAGATCCGCCCCGTCGCGGCCAAACCTTCGCCGAGGCGTACGATCCGCGAGAAGGCGTCGATAACCTTGAAGCCCTGCGGGGCCGGTCGGGCGATGAGCAGGCGACAGTTGTTGGTCCCGAGGTCGAGTGCTCCGTAGGCAGCCGGACCCGACATCCGCCTTGCCGAGGCTGCCGCGCTCCAAGACGGCGGAGTTGCCGTCCTTGTAACTGGCGCGGACCTGCCCAAGCCCTGCTGCGCAACCTGGCGCGTTTCACCGCCCATCTTATCCATCGATCTTCTCGAAACCCAAGCCGAAGCCTAAACGCCCACCAAGCGGGCGCAAGTCGGCACATACATATTTAAGCGATCCTCACCATATCCGCCCGGCTATGGATACAACAAGAGCGGGTCGTGTGCCGCATGATCCGCCGCACCCAACCCCGCCTCGCCAGGGTGCGGGGCTTGAAATGCCGGTGCCGGATGGTCTAGATACGCCGCTCTACGCAGCCGGACGGCTCTCGGCGACGCAGGCTTGCTCCTGCGGCCCCGACCGGTTGGGGGATAGTTTAATGGTAGAACGACGGACTCTGACTCCGTTGGTCCTGGTTCGAGTCCAGGTCCCCCAGCCAATCTCAGCCGATGCCCGGAAAGCCCGCGCCCACCATCGGTCGAGCATTCAATCGAGGCGTTCGAGTGGGCCGAAGCGTTCGAGTGGGCGACGGATGTCATTCTGACAGCAGCCTCCCCAAATCATTCCCGGATAGACCCAGCCGCTCGGCAAGAACGACACGGGTGTCGGCGCCAGGCGTCGGCGAGGGTTGGATATCCGCCGCATCGGTGCCCGCAAAGCGAAGCGGCGAGCCGGGAGTCAGATAACTGCCGACCCCCGGATGATTGATGCGAGCGAATAGGGGATTTGCCTCGGAACAGGCCGGGTCGTCGGCCACCAGCTCACGCAGCGTCTGGTACGGGCCCCACAGGACGCGGTGAGCGTCGAAGAGAGAGCGGACCTCGGCCAGCGTCCGGCCCGCGAACCAGGGCTCCAGCAGGGCCGCGATTGCGCCACGGCACCTCCAGCGATCCGCATCCGTGCCGAAGTCGGCCTGCAGCGCTTGCTCCAGATGTCCGAAGGCATCGCCCAGTTGCGTCGCCGCGCAGAGGCCTTGCCATTGGCGCGGCGTAACCACGGTCACCATGACCCGCTTTCTGTCGGAGGTGGCGAAGTCTCGGCCGAAGGCGCCGTAGACGGCGTTGCCGATCGGAGCGCGCTCCTGCTCCAGAACTTCGAGTTCGGCGATGTAGCCGAGACTTCCAATCAGCCAGAGCGCAACATCTTCGAGCGAGAGCTCCACCAGCTGCCCAGCGCCGGTCTCCCGACGACGGCGCTCGGCGGCCAGCAGACCGAGCGCAGCGGTGAGACCGCAGAGCGAATCCCAGAGCGGCAAGGGATGATTGACCGGCGCCGCAGACTCACCTACCCCGGTCAGATAGGGCAGACCGGTGCGCGCCTGCACCGTGTAGTCGACCGCCGTCCGATTATCGTGCGTGCCGCGGATTGCGATCATGATCAAGTCTGGACGCCGCGCCCGAAGCTCCTCGTAGCTCAGCCAGCCCACGGCGGGTCGGTTGGTCAGAAGAATACCGGCATCGACGATCAGATCCCGGGCCGCCGCCTGCCCCTCGGGCGAACGCAGGTCGAGGAAGATCGAGCGCTTGGCCTTGTTTAGGCCCTGCCAGTAGAGACTCTGACCGGTCTCGGTGACGGGCCAACGCTGCATGTCGAGCCCCCCGCCCGTCTGGTCGATGCGCACGACATCGGCGCCTAGCTGACCGAGGGACATGCCCCCTAGGGGTGCCGCGATGAAGGCGGAGAGTTCAACGACCTTCAATCCCGTAAGAACCGGAGTCATCCTGTCATCCTCCTCCCGACACATGGATTTTCTTGTTCTGTCGCGGGCCAGAGGCAGAGGCCTCAAAAGGCCCGGCTTCGATAGAGGCACTTTGGCGAGCCAGCGGGCCTCAGACCGCCGCAGATCTAATCTCACGCCGCCACAGGCTCAGGATCTCCTCGGCCTTATGGAGCGGATAACGGGCTCGATAGAGCCCGAGGCTCGCGTCGTGGCGGTCACGATTCGGACTTCCGAGGGCGTCCTCGACCACCACCGTATAGTAGTCGAGATAGGAGGCAGTTCGTACCGTGGACTCGACGCAGCCCTCCGTATTGACCCCCAGGATCACCAGGGTTTCGATGCCGCGACTGCGCAAGACACGTTCCAGACAGGTATTGAGAAAGGCGTCGGGCCGGGTTTTTTCGACAAGGCTGTCGTTCGCGCCCGGCTCCAGCCCCTCCACGAAGTCCCAGCCGAAAGTGCCGGGCAGCGTGTAGTTCGGGTCCTTGCCGTCGCGGGTCTTGAACCGCAACCAGGCAGGGCTGTCCGAGTGGCCGTTCGGCAGCGTCACCTGGCGGATGAAGATCACCGGCACCCCGAGCGCCTGACTCTCTCGCACAAAGGAAACCATGGTCGGCAGGCGCTCGAGGGTCAGTGAGAGATCCTTACCGTGGCGGCCGAAGTAACCCTCGGGGTGGCAGAAATCGTTCTGAAGGTCGACGCCGACCACCGCCGTACAGGACGGCGCGATCATCTCCTCCAGGCTGTCGCGAACCTCGAGACCGTTGATCCGTTTCATGAAGTCTCCTTCAAGCGCTTCGGCGAGGACGCGGCAGCCGACGGCCGGCGACGCTCCTGCAGAAGCTGCAGGGCGAAGCTGCCGGCCAGTAGGAGCAACCCGAAGACGTCCGACTCGAGGCCGGGCCAGATCAGCGCGATTGCCGCACCCGCCAGCACGAACCGCAGCGGCCAGCCGGCCGGTCGCACCAACCAACCGATCGTCGAGGCGGCCAGGGCAATCGTACCCACGAAGCCGGTGACCGCCGCCGTTGCGATATCGATCGGCGTGCCCACCAGGATCAGTTCCGGGTGGTAGACCAGCAGAAAAGGCACGATGAAGGCCGCCAGCGCCAGCCGCAGCGCGAGCAGGGCCGTCTTTAACCAGTTCGCCTCGGCCATCGCCGCTGCGATGAAAACCGTCGCGCAGAGCGGCGGCGTGATCCCCGAGAGAATCGCATAGTAGAATACGAAGAGATGCGCCTGCATCGGCAGAAGGTCTAGGCGCACCAAAGCGGGCGCGACCACCGCCGCAGCCAAGATATAGGCCGCCGACGTCGGCAAGCCCATGCCGAGTACCATGGCGATCCCCATGGCCAGCATCAAAGACAGCAGCAGATGATCTTGCCCGAACGAGATGATGAGAGCCGAGAACTTTACGCCGACGCCGGTTCCCGCGATCATCGCGAGGATGATCTGCGAACAGGCGATCAGGATTGCCACGACGACCAGACCGCGACCGGCCAGGATGAGACCGTCCAGCAACATGCGAAGACGGCCGGTGAAGGTCTCCTCCGTCCCCACGGCCAGATAGGCCATCATCAGCGCCACGGTCGCCCAGAAGGCTCCTGTCGCCGGCGTGTAGCCCATAACCAGAAGAGAGATGAGCAGAGTCAGCGGTCCGAAGACCGGCAGACTGCGCCGCCAGTGCAGAAAGCTGCGAGGCGAGGGAACGTCGCTTTTGTCGACGGTTCCGTAGCCGCGCCGGCGCGACTCGAAGTGGATTGCCGCAAAGCAACTCGTGAAATAGAGAACCGCCGGAATCAGGGCGGCCAGCGCAACCTCCATGTAGGGGACGCCGAGCAGTTCGGCCATGATGAAGGCGCCGGCGCCCATGATCGGCGGCATGATCTGCCCGCCCGAAGAGGCAACCGCCTCCACGGCGCCGGCGAAGGATCGGCGATAGCCGAGCCTGCGCATCATGGTGATCGTGAAGGTTCCGGTGGTCGCCACGTTGGCCGCCGCCGACCCGGACACCGTGCCGAAAAGGCTGCTAGCGACGGTCGCCACCTTCGCGCCGCCGCCGGTGAAACGGCCGCTGAGAAAGAGCGCCAGATCCATGAAGGTCTGGCCGCCGCCGGTTTTCAGCAGGATCCCGCCGAAGATGACGAACATCGCGATCACCGTCGCCGAAACGCCGGTCACGAGTCCCCAGATGCCGCGATCCGTGCTGTAAAGCACCTCGCTGATCAGCTCCAGCGACAAGCCGCGATGCGCCCAGGCACCGGGGAAAAGCGGCCCGAAGTAGGCATAGACGATAAAGGCGACCGCCAGCAGGGGGAACAACCAGCCGACGACCCGGCGGGTCACCTCCAACAAGACCAGCGTCAAGGCGACGCCCAGCCAGGTGTCGAGACCGGTCGGAAAAAATCCGATCGACATGATCCGGTCGTACTCCAGCACGACCCAACCGCAGGTGATCAGCACCGCCGCCATCAAAAGAGCGTCGACCGCCAGAGCGATCCGGGAACCGTCGAGCCGGCGTCCGGGTGAGAACAGCAGGAGCGCGAGGATGAGACAGAGGCCGACGTGAGGTGCCCGCTGCTGAATGTTGGGCAACGCGCCGAACGCTCCGGTATAGAGATGGAAGACGGCGAGCGCGAATGCTGTGGCAGGGACTGCCAGTGCGAGCCAGGCGGGCAACCGGCGGAAGGTCGCGGAGGTCGCACCCTCCGCCGGTTGACTCTCGCTGTCTTCCTTCACCCGCCGCCGATCGGACGGGGCGGCTGGCACCCGCTCAGCCCTCCTTGGCCTCAGGCGGGATCAGATGGTCCGGAATGTCGCGGCCTAGCTCGGTCAGATATCTGTAGACGCCAATGTGCAGGGGTGCGGTCCCGTACTTCAGCGTGTTCTCAACAATGTCCACGGCGTTGATGGCGGGATAGGTTTCCGCGATCTTATCCTGGTGCTCGACCATCGTCTTGAAGATCCGATAGCCAAGATCCTCAGGCATCCGCGTCGTGGTACCTTGAGCGATGAAGACGCTGCGCACGACCGTCTCCTCCGCACCCTCGAAAGGGGGCGTGAGACTGACGAACTGATAGTGGGGAAAGGTCTCCTGAACCTTGGAGATCTCGTCTTCGCTATAGCTGACGAAGCGAAGTGGAACGGCGGTCCCGATATCGAGAATCAAACCATCCGGCCGGTCGAACAAGCCGGCCTTGACCAGACCAACGATCCGACGGTCCTTCATGGCGTCGCGGGCGTCGCCGTAGCTGCCGGTGAACCAGTCGGGCGCAATTCCGATCAGATCGAACTGATTGTTGGTCACACGCTCGGTCGAGCTGCCGCGCGAGCCGCCGCTGAACTCCTGCCCCGCCAAATCCGACAGAGTCCGAACATCGCTGTCAGCGTTCACGACGACATAGTAGGCAAGAGGGTTGGTCACCCAGAAGAGTCGAAAGTCCGGCTGCGCCTGGCCCTCCCACGGTCCGACACCTTCCTGATACTCGAAGAACTCGGGTTCGGCGAAAAGGCCCCAGTCGGCTTCCTGGCGGGCGAGGCGCTTGCGATTGTCGACGCCCCCACCCGTCTCCATTACGGTCACCTCCAGATCGTCGAAGAGTTCGTTGAGTACCTGGGCCTGCGCCACGTGATAGGCATAGAGAGAAGAGGACTGACCGGTGGCGGCAATGGTCAGGAAGGTCTTGTCCTGCGCCTTCGCTTCCGGTTGCGGCAACGCAACCGTTAAAGCGGCAATCGCCGCCACGATGGAGAGGTCTCTAAATCGTTTCGCTAGTCTGTAGGGCATACCCGATCCTCACTCTTCACAGTCTCGCAGTTGTCCACAAGGGACGAACTTCGACCCGTCTTTGCAGGGAACACCGACGGAGGAACCGCGGAACGGTACCGCCACCGGCAGGGGGAAGAGCGTTTCGAGGAGATCAGGCGAAACGCCCTTGTCACGGAGGGTACTGAAAACGAGACACCTCCGTACATCGCGAAATCTCAACTCTCCGGAACGACCCGGTCGCCATCGGGCGTCAGGGCCTGAGCGGTGCCGATCATGCTGTCCCGGGTCACCAGGCGGGTAAGCTCCACCTCGGTCATGTCCTCGGTCCCGGGCGGTTGCATCGGGATCACGAGGTACCGGCAGTCCGCGGTGCTATCCAGCACGCGGACTTCGGTCTCCTCTGGCAGAACGGTTCCGAACTCGGCCAGCACAGCGCGCGGCTCGCGCACCGTCCGGGCGCGGTAGTCGCGAGACTTGTACCAAAGCGGAGGGATACCGAGCAGTTGGCGGGGGTAGCAGGAACAGAGAGTGCAGACCACCGTGTGATGGCGCTCGGGCGTGTTCTCCACCGCAACCAGTTTGAGGCCGTGAAACGGATAGCCAAGCTCCGCGACCGCAGCGTTGGCATCCGCAAGCAGCCGAACTCGGAAGTCTGGATCGACCCAGGCACGGGCGATGACCTCCGCGCCGTTACGCGGCGTACGGCCGTCCCACTCCTCGATCTTGTCCTCGATCTCTCGTGCGCTCAGCACCCCCTTTTCGATAAGCAACTCACGCAAGGCGATTTCGAGGAACTCCCACTCCTCGCTTGGCTCCGGCAAGTCAGGTTGAAAAGTCTTCGCATGGTCATGGTCGTGGTGATGACTGTGGCCATGATGGTGATCGTGGTGATCCTCACCGAATACCGCCGGGCTCTTGGGAGTCTCTTTCACGCTAAGGTCTCCTCGAGCCAGTGTTCGTAGATATCTGCTGCGAGGGTATCGGCAGACGCGTAGCTGCCGTCACCCCGCCAGAGCGCATCCATGACGAAGCACACCTGATAGAGAGGGATCGGCGGCAGACCGTCCTCGCCGTAGGCCAGACGCTCCGGATTGGGAAAAGCACCGTGGATAGCCGTTATCGTGCCGCTGCGACCGCGCAAGAAGAGCGGCGTGCGAATATGGCCAGACCGGTCGGCATCGCAGATCCGAACAGCAGCACCGACGGAGAAGCGGGGTTCCGTCACGCTGTCGGACTCTCGGAGGCATAGCGTGCCCGTACCTCCGCCAACTTCGCCTCGATCTCAGCATCGGTCAGCACCGCCTTCTCGACCAGTAAGCGGCGCATTGCCTCGACCCAACGCTGATAGTAGGCACCGCCGTCATAGAGCTCCGGCGGCAGACCTTCGATCGTGCGGCGATTTTCGTCGGTCTTCCAGAGCGATCGCGGCCGATCGCGCAGTAGCATCATCATGGCGTCGATGCGCTGCTCCACCAACGTCGCCTGATGCTCTTCACGGTCGATGGGGCCGGCCTGGAGACCGCCCAGATCGTGCATGGCTCGCCGCGTCAACGCTGCCTCCCGTTGTTCCGGCTGACATGACAGCGTTCTGCCAGCCGATTGAAGCTTCAAGAAGATGCCGAAGAACATCTTCAATTTCAATTCTTTTATTCCGTTCTGCGGAATCTCAAAATCGAATTTTGACTTTAAGAGCCGTAGACAGACAATCTTCCTGTAAATGGACTGGGTGCGTGATCTCAGGCGGCGCTACGCCAAAGCGGCGGAAGACAGCGAACCGGCCCCACCCCTGACGAAGCCGCCTCGACCTCCTCTTAGGTCTCGCTGCCGTAGCGCGCCTCCAGCGATGTCCAGTCGTCGTAGTCGAACAGAGACCAAAGCACCCGGTGATCGAACATCCGTTCCACCTGGCCGCTCGTCATGAAAAAGGGGTGCGGAAGCGAAGACCCGCACCCCTCCTCCGGGTCGTCGACTCGACTCAGTTGGATGCCAAGGCGCGCTCGACGAACTCGTTGGTGAAGGAGCTATCGGCCAGCGGCGCATCGAACTTGCGGTCGGAGAACTTGTTCAGGAAGTCGATGACCCGCACGAGTTGCTCGCGGGAGACCTCCGGCGACGTCGGATAGGCTTTGACCACGCGGCTCCAGGCGAGATCGAACAGCTCCTTGTCGAACTGGTCGAAGAAGTCTGCGTAAACCCGATCACGGACATCCTCGGTCCGCTCCGGGTCATGCATGGCCTGGGTCGCATCGTTGATGGCGGCGACGAGATTGGCCGAGCGCTCCGGATCCTCCTGCAGCCAGCTCTCGCGTGCGTTCAAGGTGATGTAGAGATAGCCGTCCAAGTCGGGGATCTCACCCGCCGCCATATCGAACAGCAGGAAGGCATCGTGCTTCGCGATGGCCGTATCCGAGGTCGGGTTGGAGAGAATGAAGCCGTCGATGCGGCCCAGCTCGAAGGCGGCCAGCAGCTCGCGACTACCGCCGACGAAGACCACGGTTGCGTCGGTCTCGGGGTTGTAACCGGCCTGCTCCAGCATGTAGAGGGCGAGTTGATGGGTGCCGCTACCCGCACCCGTGACCCCGATGTTGAGATCCTTCAGGGCCTTCAGACGCTCTTCCACGCTCGACTCCTCGGTCAGACCGAGGTCGCGGGCAATCTCTCCCTGGATCACGACGTTCGAGGCGTACTGGGTCATCAGAGCCGTGAAGATCTTGACGTCCGTGCCCTGCTGAACTGCACGCATCGCCGCTGCCGGCGTACCGGGATAGACGTGGGTGTCGCCACCGATCACCGAGGCCATGGCGGCAGCGCCACCCGCCTTGAAGACCCGCACGTCGGCCTCGATGCCGCGATCCTCGAAATAACCCATGGTCTCCGCCACATAGACCGGCAGATACAGCATGCCGACGCTCGGCATGGCAAAGGTGATCTCCTGCTTGTCCTGTGCGACGGCGGGGAGACTGGCTCCCCCTAGCAGCAAAGCCGCGACCGCTGCGGCCACCCGAGTCCGAATAGTCATCGTGACGTCACTCCCTATCGTTCCGGCCGTCTCATTCCGGCCTGTGCTTCCGATTTACTTCGGCCACCACGGCAACGGATCGCCCATCGAGCGACAAAAACGATGCCAAGGCCTAGATGGACATCTCCCGCTTGTCCTCGACCGTCTTCCAGGGCATCGCCCGCTTCTCGAACCACTTCACAGCGAAGTTCAGAAGCAGGGCGAGCATCATGATGGCGATCAGCGCCGCGAACATCCCCGAGGTGTCGAACTGGCCCGACGCGTCGGCCAGCAGGTAGCCGAGCCCCTTGTTGGAGGCGATCAACTCGCCGACGATCGCCCCGATCAAGGCGTAGGGAACGGAGAGGCGCAGGCCGTTGAAGACCCAGGTGATGGCGGAGGGGATGACCACCTTCCGCAGAATGTCGCTTTCGCTGGCCCCCATCAGCCGCATGATCGCGATCTGCTCCCGGCTGACCGCGCGCACGCCGGAGTAGGTGTTGAGAAAGACCAGAAAGAACACGATGGTCGCGGTCAGGTAGATCTTCATGTCGATGCCGATGCCGAACCAGAGAATGAACATCGGCGCGAGCGCGATCTTCGGCAGGCTGTAGAACATCATGATAAAGGGGTCGAGCACGTCGGCGAGGGTCTGGGCACGCCCCAGAACCACCCCGAAGGTCATGCCGATCGCGCTCCCCAGCAGAAAGCCCAGCAGCGCCTCGATGCTGGTGATGCCGGCATGAAAGAACAGCTTGCCGGAAGCCGCCCAGATGTAGAGCGTCTCGGCGATTTCCGACGGTCTGCCGATGAAGAAGTCGGAAACGAGCCGACCGGCCGAAAACTGCCAGAGAGAAACGATACCGACCAGCAAGAGTGCGCGGGCCAGCCAGATCTTCTGGCGCCGCCGGCGTTCGGCTAGCCGGCGCTGCTCGGCCTTGCTCGTCGCCGCCACTGCAGATCCGCCAGCGGGCAAGGTCGTGGAGGGACGCTGCGTCGTATCGGCCATGTCAGTCCTCCATCCGCTCCAAATCAGGCGACAACAGATCCCAAAGCTCGGCAGTCAGGTCGCGGTAGGCCGCGTTGTGACGCAGCCCCAGCAGATCCCGTTCGCGCGGCAAGGGAACGTCAACCACGCGGGCGATCGTCCCGGGACGATGGGTGAAGACGACACAACGGTCAGCCAGGCTGACCGCTTCGTCGAGATCGTGAGTCACGAAGACCGTCGTCTTACCGAGAGACATGGCCAGACGGCGAATCTCGATCTGCATCTTCAGGCGAAGCTGGGCGTCGAGCGCGCCGAAGGGCTCATCCATCAGCAGGGCCTCGGGGTCGTAGGCAAGCAGCCGGGCCAAGGCGCAGCGCTTGCGCATACCGCCGGAAAGCTGGGATGGGTAGGACTTCTCGAACCCCTTGAGCCCGACAGTGGCTAGCAATTCCTCGACGCGGTCGCGCGCCTCGCCCTTCGGCAGGCCGCGAATCTCAAGCGGCACGATCACATTGCCCATGACGTCCCGCCAGGGCAGCAGATGATCGTTCTGGGTCATGTAGCCGACCCGCTGGTTGTAAGGGGCAACCACGGCACCGCGATACCGGACCGTGCCCGTCGTCGGCTCGAACAGGCCAGCGGCCATATTGAGAAGCGTCGACTTCCCGCAGCCGGAGGGTCCGACGAGAGTGACGAACTCCCCCTCCCGCACGTCCAGAGTGATGTCTCGTACGGCGACGACATCGCCCTGCAAGGTTTCGAAGGTCTTGCCGACCCCCTCGTAGGAGATGAGGGTGGGCGCCGGAGCTGACGCCGGGCCGATACCGGCCCCGTCGGCGGTTTCGCTCTCGGCAGACGCCGCAACCGTGGCCGTCGTAGGAACCATCGCCTCCCATCCCTTCTTTCGTTTTGGCCCTGCGAGCAGCTTAGCTCACGGGCGTTTGCAGCGATACCAACAACACGTTCTACGGTCAAATAATTCCGCAATGCGGACCCGAGAAACCACTATTGTGTTGGTCTTGGTGCTGGGATAAGAGTGTTTCAACCTGAGTTTTCAGGGTCCGGCCGAACAGCTGGCGGTCCTGGAAATCGCCCCAAGCGGAACCACCACGCCATGAAAAGCAATCCCGGCCCTCTCGCCGAAGAGGCCTACCTGGACAAGGACGACGAGATTTCTCCGGATGCCAGCACGGACCGTAAGTTCATTACGGCGCTGGCCAGGGGGTTTGAGATCTTGCGCGCCTTCAAACCGGGCAACGGCGCGCTCGGCAACCAGGAGCTGTCCCGGGTCACCGGCATTCCCAAGGCGACCGTTTCACGGCTCACGCATACGCTGTCCGAATTGGGGTACCTGCGTCACCTGAGAGCGGAGGGAAAGTACGAGCCGACGGAATCGATCCTCGCTCTGGGCTACGCCGTTCTCTCCAACATGCTGGTCCGCCAGATCGCTCACGACCCGATGCAGGAGATGGCGCTGGAGCACAAAGTCTCGGTCGGCCTGGCAAGCCGAGACCGGCTGAGCATGATCTTCGTAGATGTCTGCAACAGCCGCTCGCTTGGAACGTTGCGTCTCGAAATCGGCTCGCGCGTGCCCATGCCGAACACGGCCGTGGGGCGGGCCTTCCTCGCAGGGATCGAGGAGCAGGAACGACAGTTCTTCTACGAGCGTTTCGCACAGCGCCTCGGCGCCGAAGAGTGGGCCGTCCTGAAGGACCGGGTTGAGGAGGCTATCGCGCAAGTCGAAGACCGGGGTTTCTGCTACGTGGAAGACGAATGGCATCACGGGATGCGAGCGGTCGGGACTCCCCTGGTTTCGATGGGACGCCAGACGGTGATGGGCATGATGTGCGGCGCCCCGGCTTTCGTCGTGAACCGCGAACAGCTCGAGGGGGAACTGGGCCCCAGACTCGCGCACCTTTGCCGCAGCCTGACCCCCATGCTTCGTTGACCCGGCCAAGCGGTTGTGACCGGCCTCGCCCGGCCTTATCGAGATCTGCTAGTTCACCAGAGGAGCTGACTGCCATGACGGCCACCGACAAAATCGAGAAGTGGCGCGGGCTGGTGCCGGACAGCGAACTGGACACCTACGTCAAGGGCGGCTTCGGCAATCGGATCGGTTTGGGCAAACGCCCCGCCCTGCTGAACATCGACACCACCTACATGTTCGTCGATCCGGCCTACAGCCAGTGCGGCGGCGAAAACCCGGAGCTGGTCGCCGCCATCCAGCGCATCACCGATGTCTTCCGAAATCTCGATCTGCCGATCTACTATAGCCGCCGCGACGACCGCACCCATCCCGTCCGGCGCGGCATCTGGAATTTGAAGCTAGGGACCGCCGACGACTTCCAGTACAGCCGCGATCCCAGAGCCGACGAATGGCCGGAGGGCTACGCGCCTCGCGAGCAGGACGTCGTTGTCTACAAGAACAAGCCGTCCTGCTTTTTCGAAACGCCTCTGGAGTCCTTTCTCCGCTACGACGGCGTGGACAGTCTGGTCTGTATCGGAATATCGACCAGCGGCTGCGTGCGGGCCGGCGTCACGGACGCCTTCTCCCACAACTTCCGTGTCGTCGTTCCGCAGGAGGCGGTCGGCGACCGCTGTGCGACCGCGCATCAGGCCAATCTGTTCGACATGGACATGAAGTTCGCCGACGTCGAACCGCTCGATAGCGTCATTTCGGAGTTGGAGAGCCGTTTCGCAGCCGATGTTCGCGCCGCTCAGTGAGAGCGGCAGCTCCGTGAGACGGGCGGCTACTCCGAACCCGCCATCATAGAGCAACTTGTAGTCTTGTTATATCAACCGACTCCGCTGCAAGCTTTGGAATGCCGCCTGGGCTTCGACCTTCGCGGCTGAGCCCGTCACGAGACTCCGCATGGCCGGACTGCCGCTCTACCACCGCATCTCCACGGTCCTGATCGAACAGATCCGGGAGGGCCGCTATCCGCCAGGCAGCAGCCTGCCCGGCGAGATGGAGCTGGCGGAGCGGTTCAACGTCTCCCGCGTCACCATCCGAAAGACTTTGGATCGGTTGGAGCGCGGCGGTCTGGTGGAACGCCGGCAGGGCCGAGGCACCTTCGTGAAAGCCGGCAAAGCGACCGAACCGGTCAAAGCGGAGGTCACTGGGCTGGTCGAGAATTTGCTGGCCATGGGACTGCGCACCAAGGTCAAGGTCCTGCATTTCGCTTACGAACCCGCACCGCAACCAGTCGCCGAGCGACTGGAGATTCCGGCCGGCACGATCGCACAGCACAGCATCCGCCTGCGGAGCTACAAGGGAGAGCCCTTCTCCTACGCAGTCACCTGGCTGCCTGAGACTATCGGGCGAACCTTTCGACGCAGCGAACTTGCTTCCACCCCCCTCACCCGTCTGCTGGTCCGAGCCGACGCCGAACCGGCCGAGGCCGATCAAAGGGTTTTCGCCTGCGCCGCCAGCGAGGTGGTGGCGCCGCTGCTCGATCTCGAGGTCGGCGCGCCGCTGTTGGGCGTCGAACGCCGGGTGCGCGACCTCCAGGGCCGGCCGGTCGAGCATCTGCGCGCGCTCTACCGGCCGGATCGCTACGAGTTCGAACTGACCATGCGCCTTCGGCCGAACGACCCGGACGCCCTTTGGGAGCCCGCTGAGATCAAGGGCAAGTGAGCCTCGAACCTTTACGAAGTAAATGTATTAATGTAGATACAATAAGATAAATAATACTCCGCAGGTGGCGAGATCGGGAGGGTGCGCCAGAGGATGGACTTCGAGCTCAATCAGGAGCAGACGCAGTTCCGAGACAGCGTGCGTCGCTTCGCCGAACGCCATCTGGCGGAGGGCGCGCTGAAACGAGCCCATGAACCGGGCTTTCCTTTCGACGTCTCCCGTACGATTGCGGAGGCTGGGTTGATGGGCATCACCTTGCCCGAGGCCGACGGCGGGCAAGGCGGGACCTTGATGGATGCCATCATCGCCATCGAACAGGTGGCGCTGGTCGACCCGCGCGGCGCGGACGTGGTTCAGCAAGGCAACTTCGGGGCGATCCGTACGCTTGCCGAGTATGCGACGGCCGAACAGAAGGCGCGTTACCTTCCCCCTCTTTTGAAGGGCGAAACAGTGATCGGTCTCGGCATGACCGAAGCCAATGCCGGTTCTGCCGTCACCGATCTCACCACCCGCGCCGAGGCCGACGGCGACGGCTGGCGAATCACAGGCGGCAAGGTCTTCACGAGCCATTCGGCGGAAGCCGACCTGTTTCTCGTCTACGTCCGCTTTGGTCCGGGCGTGGGCGGCGTCGGTTCCGTGCTGTTGGAGCGCGGACAAGACGGCTTCGTCTTCGGCCAGCCCAGCAACTACATGAATGGCGAACAGTGGTGCGCTCTCTACTTCGACAAGGTGCGCGTGGAGCCGGAGAACGTTCTGCTCGGGCCCGGCGGCTTCAAGAAACAGATCGCAGGCTTCAACGCCGAACGGCTGGGTAACGCGGCCCGCGCACGGGCCCTGGGCGAATTCGCTTTCAACGCCGCGCGTGAGCACGCGATGACGCGCAGCCAGTTCGGCCGCCCTCTCTGCGAGTTTCAGGGGCTGCAGTGGAAATTCGCGGACGCCTTGCTCGCGCTCGAGTCCGCCCAGCTGCTGCTCTACCGGGCCGCCGTGAAGGCGGATCGGGGCCTACCCTCCGCGCAAGACACCGCCTTGGCGAAACTGATGTGCAATAAGGCCGGCTTCGAGACCGCGCACGAGGCCGTGCAGATCCTGGGCGGCACCGGCTACTGCGACGAACACTTGGTGGAGTACTGCTTCCGGAAAACCCGTGGCTGGATGATCGCCGGCGGCTCCATGGAAGTGATGCGAAACCGGATCGCCGAGGGCATCTTCGAGCGTCGCTTCTCGCAACGTCCAGCCAAAGCCGAAGCGACAGCCCTATGATCGCCAGCGGGCGTTCCGCCCAAAGACCGCTTTCCGACCGTCTGCTGCGGCCGCAAAGCATCGCCATCGTCGGTGCCTCCGCGAACCTGAAGAAGAACAACAGCCGGCCCCAACGCTATCTTGCGAAGCACGGCTACGCAGGCGAGGTTTATCCGATCAACCCGGCCTACGAGACGCTTTTCGACGAACGCTGCTATCCCAACCTCACGGCGGTCGGCGCGCCCGTCGATCATGCCTACATCATGGTGCCCGATCAGGCCGTCGAAGGGGTGATCGACGACTGCATCGCCGCAGGCGTGGGCTGTGCGACGATCTTCACGGGCGGCTATGCCGAGCTGGGGCCGGAGGGGCGCGCGCGGCAACAGCGTCTCGTTTGCCGCGCCCGAACCGCTGGCCTGCGCCTGCTGGGGCCGAACAGCCTGGGCGTCGTCAACACGCGCCTGCCAATGACACTGAGCGCGAACGCGGTGCTCGAACGCGACAGCCTGCCCCCTGGTCGCTTCGGACTCGTCTCCCAGTCCGGCAGTCTGATCGGCGCCCTAGTCTCGCGCGGTCAGGCACGGGGCATTCACTTTTCGACGCTGGTGTCGGTCGGCAACGAGTCCGATCTGTCGGTCGGAGAAGTCGCCGAGATGCTGCTCGACGATCCGGACACGGATGTCGTCTCGCTGTTCCTCGAAACCCTGCGCGACCGGACAGCCTTGGAGGCCATGGCAAGGAAGGCCGATGCGATAGGCAAGCCTGTCATGGCCTATGTCCTCGGCCGGTCCGAGTTGGGCCGCAGCCTAGCTCAATCCCACACCGGTGCGTTGGCCGGTCAGGCCGCCGTTCTGGACAGCTTCCTGCAAGACCTGGGTGTCCTGCGCATCGAGCTGTTCGAAAGCCTGGTCGAAACACCGCCGCTGTTGGTCGGTCGACGAAAACCCGCAGGGCAACGCGTCGCTGTCGTCACCACCACCGGCGGCGGCGGCGCCTTAGTCGCCGACCATCTCGGAGACCGAGGTCTGACCGTCGTTCGGCCTCCCGCCAAGCTACGGACGATGCTTGCCGGTCACGGCCTCACGGTCGGCGAGACACCAGTCATCGACCTGACCATGGCGGGAACCCGCGAGGAGACCGTCGATGCCTGTCTCGGCACGCTGCTCGACGACCCGGAGATCGACGCCGTGGTCATGGTCGTCGGCTCCTCCTCCGAATTCTATCCGGAGCTGGCGGTGAAGCCCTTGGCGAAATGGGCCGGTGCCGCAAAGCCGCTTGCGGCCTTTCTCTTTCCCAACGCCGAAGAGTCGCTGACCCTTCTCGCGGAGGCGGGTATTGCAGCCTTCCGTACGCCCGAGGCCTGCGCCGACGCCCTCAACGCCTACCTGCGCTGGGGATCTCCACGCAGCCGCAAGACCCAGCCGCTGCCGGCCGAAGCGCTTCGACTCGTCGAGGCCCAGGCAAGCGCGGCCACCTTGAACGAGCGCGACGCTCTCGCCCTTTTCTGCGCGCTCGGCATCTCGGTGGCCGAATGCCATGTCATGGCTCCGGACGGCCCGGCCCCGACCGATCTGACCTATCCCGTGGCCGCCAAGGTTCTCTCCTCCGGAATCGCCCACAAGAGCGATCTTGGCGGCGTCGCCCTCGACCTACGAGACGAGACCGCTCTGACGGACGCAGCGGATCGGCTTCGGCGTATCGTTGCCGACGCGCGGCCGGACGTCCGACTGGAGGGGATTCTGGTGCAGCCGATGGTGACAGGCTTGGGCGAAGTCATCGCCGGCGTGCGGATCGACCCGCTCGCGGGACCGATCGTGGTCGCCGGCGTCGGCGGGCTGCTTGCCGAGATCTACGGCGACGTTTCCATACGGCCGGCGCCCGTCGACCCGGAAGTCGCCCTTGCGATGCTACGCGAGGTTAAGGGGCTCGCGCCCCTCTTCGGAGCAAGGGGCCATCCGAAGGGAGACGTCGAGGCGCTGGCACGCGCGGTCGCGGCTCTCTCTCAACTGGTGGCGGGCGACGATCCAACCGTTCTGGAAGCGGAAATCAATCCACTGGTCGTTCTGGGCGAAGGAGACGGCGCAATCGCCGTGGATGGTTGGGTGCGGCTTGCCGAGGAGGAAACCCCCTATGACTGAGGTCACCACGACCTTCGAGACGGTCGCCGTCATCGGCGCGGGCACGATGGGACGCGGCATCGCTCAGTTCTTCGCTCAGGGTGGCCTGCAAACGCTGATTTACGACACTGACGGCGAGCAGACGGCCGAAGCAGTGCGCTTCGTCACCCGCATGCTGCAGCGCCGCCAGGAAAAGGGCGACGCGACCGAGACGGAAACCGAGGCCGCCGTCGAACGCCTGGTTCCGGCGGACAGCCTCGAAGCCCTGGCGCCCGCCACTTTGGTGGTCGAGGCCGTCGCCGAGCGTCTGGACATCAAACAGGAGCTGTTCCGCCGTCTCGAAGCCATCGTGGCCGACGACACCATCCTCGCCACCAATACCTCCTCGCTGCTGGTCACGGCGGTGGCCGCCAGCTGCAGGAGGCCGGAGCGGGTCGCCGGCTATCACTTCTTCAATCCCGTGCCGCTGATGAAGCTGGTGGAGGTGATTCGCGGCGAACGCACCGAGGAGTCGGTGGTCGCCCGCCTGGCGGCCTTGACCGAGACCCTCGGGCACCGCGCGGTCATGACGACGGACAGTCCGGGTTTCCTTGTCAATCATGCCGGTCGCGCGCTCTATACAGAAGGCTTGCAGATCGTGCAGGAGAGCGTGGCGACGCCACAGACCGTCGACGCCCTGATGCGCGACGCGGCCGGCTTCCGCATGGGCCCCTTCGAGCTGTTCGACCTGACCGGTCTGGATGTGTCGGGCCAGGTTCTGGAGTCGATTCACGGCCAGTTCTTTCAGGACCCGCGCTATCGCCCGACGCCCTTGCCGCGTCGCCGTGTCGCCGCGGGTCTTTACGGCCGAAAGACCGCTGAGGGTTTCTATCGCTACGACGCGGGAAAGATCGTTCGTCCGCCGGACCCGCCGCGCCCCGACGCGCCGCTGCCCGCCGCCGTCTGGATCGAGCAGACAGGGGCACATGGCGACGATTTGGCCAAGCTCTTGACCGGCCTCGGCGCGACGCTCGACCAGGGTGAGACGCCAGCCGAAGACAGCCTCGTCCTGCTCGCACCGGTCGGGTTGGACGGCAGCACCCTTTGCGCTCGGCTAGGTCTGGACCCCTCCCGCTGTCTCGCCGTCGACCCTCTGTTCGGTCTCGGGTCCGCACGACGCACGCTCATGACCCTACCCGGCAACGATCCGGTCTGGCGAGACAGAGCCCACCGACTGCTCGCAGCCGACGACGTGCCGGTGAGCATCGTCGGCGACAGTTCGGGACTGGTCGTTCAGCGCATGCTTGCGGTCATCGTCAATCTGGGGTGCGAGATCGCTCAGCAAGGCGTTGCGAGTCCGGCGGACATCGACGACGCCGTACGCATCGGTCTGGGCTATCCGGCGGGGCCTCTGGCACTCGGCAACCGCATCGGACCCTCCCTGGTTCTCGAGATCCTGCGCGGCATCCATAGCTTGACCCAGGATCCGCGCTATCGTCCCAGCCCCTGGCTTCGTCGCCGCGCGGACCTGGGTCTGTCACTGACCGTTGCCTGACGCAGGATCGGCTCAGCCGACCTCTCTCTCGGCGACGACACGGTAAGCCTCCAACAGTGCCGGCCACCCCATCGGCGAGGCCATGCCCGCAGCCATGCCGGGACCGCCAGCACCATGCCGGTCGAAGGCGACGTGCGTGACCTTGACCTGCGTCCGGCCCGGTTCGATGGGGAGGAAGCGCACATCGACCTCACTGGCCTTGGCCGGATCGGGCTCGGGCGACCAAGGCTGAGTGTCGGGGGAGATCTGCCAGGCCAGCAGGAGATGCTGCGGCGGCTGCCACGCCAGTACGGCCCCCCAGCCCAGGGTCTCGCCGTCCGTGCCCGTCTCGAACCAGCCCCGGTCCCGGGTCAGTCCGATGGCCGCCGCCGTGCCGCGTGAGAAGCTGTTCTGCTTCGGCCACCAGCGGTCGATTCCGTCGGTGAAGAGCGCGAAGGCGATGTCGGTCGGCAGATCCACCGACACGCTGACGACCACCTCCGGGCTTTCGACAGAGACTTGCTCCATGATGCTCTCCTTGTTGCCTAGAGCAGGCCGAACCACCCCGGCAGCAGCAGGGCGATGATGGGGAAGGCCGCCAGAATCGCAAGCCGCAGAAGATCGGCTACCACGAAAGGCAAGGCCCCAAGCATCACATCCTCGTTCTTCACCTCCGGTGCGACGGAGGAAATGACGAAGAGGTTCAGACCGACCGGCGGGGTGATCAGCCCCAGCTCGACAGCCACCACGGCCAGGATGCCGAACCAGATGGGGTCGTAACCAGCCTCCAGAATCAGCGGATAGAAAACCGGTACGGTCAGCAGGATCATCGCGAGGCTGTCCATCACGCATCCCAGCAACACGAAAAATACCAAGACAACGGCGAGCACCATCCAGGGCGCGAGCCCCAGGTCGCGGATCAGCGCCACCGTCTCGGCCGGGATCTGCGAGACCGACAGCAGGTAGCCGAAGATCTCGGCGCCCATGATGATCAGGAAGATCGCCCCGGTCGTCCGCAGGGTCTCCCTCAGGGCCTGACACAAGCCGGGCCAGCGGACTCCCCGCGCCAGAGCGACGAGCAACGTCAGGAAGGCCCCGGCCCCGGCGGCTTCCGTCGGCGTAAAGAGACCGCCGTAGAGGCCGCCCATCACCAGCAGGAAAAGCGCCAGAACCGGTAAGGCCGGCTTCAGGGCGGCAAGAAGCGGTGCTTGTTCGCTTTCCTGCCTGCAGCCGCCCAGCTCCGGCCGCAAGCGCACCAGAAGTGCGATGGTCAGGCCGTAGAGCAGGATCGCGAGCAGGCCTGGCAGGATACCCGCGAGAAACAGGGCCTCGACGGACTGCTGAGTGATCAGGCCATAGAGCAGAAGCGCGATGGACGGCGGGATCATGATGCCAAGCGTTCCACCCGCCGCGAGCGCGCCGGTCGCCAAGCGGGGCGCTGTGCCCTGAGCCTGCATCTCCGGCAAGGCAACGCGAGCCATGGTCGCAGCCGTCGCAAGCGAGGAGCCGGAAACCGCCGAGAAGCCACCGCTGGCCAGAACCGCAGCCAGCGGCAGGCCGCCGCGCCAACCGGCCAACAGTCGCCGCGCCGCCGTAAAGAGATCGCGCGAGAGACCGGCCTGCGCCGCCAAGTTGCCCATCAAAAGGAACAGCGGCACCAGCGTGAAGGCATAGTTGGTCGCCACGTCCCAGGGGCCGTTTGCCAGGATCGCCAAGGCTGCCTCGGGGCTCGCCAGCAGAGCGAATCCTCCCAGACCCGTGAGGATCATCGCCAGCGCGACGGGACAGCGCAGGACCAGAAGAACCAGCAGGCTCGCGATGGCCGCCAGGCCGACCTCCGGCGGGCTCATAGCCGTCCGCTCATTGCGAAGTCGGCTCGGTTCGGCGGAAGAGCAGCGACAAACCCACCAGTGCGGTTGCGGCGAAGGTCAGGACGGCAAAGGCGTAGAAACCCCAAAGGGGCAGCTGCATGTCTTGCGTCGTGTCGCCGCGCGCGAGTAGCGCGAGGCTCTCTTCGGCGTAACGCCACGCGAGCAGCGCCGCCAGCACGGCGAACAGAAAGTTCCAGAAACGATCGAGCCCGTTGGTCAGGCGGGCCGGCCAATGCCGGCTGAAAACCTCGACCGTCACCGGTCCGTCCCGGAGCGCGCGCGGCAGAGCCGCGAAGACGGTGACCAGAAGGGCGTAGGTCGCCATCTCAACGGCATCGGACAGTAGGAGATCGAGATCGCCAGCCGAGAGATCGAACAGGAGACGCGTCAGGATGCCCGCTACCGTAACCGCCAGGAGCAGCGCCAGAGCCAGCACGGCAAGGCTATCGAAGAAGCTGATCAGGCGATGCATTGCAGGATCTCGGCTAACGGGCGCCGAGCGTATCGCGACAATCGGCGACATAACCCTGCAGGGCCGCATAGGTCTGTCGTGCCGGCAGGCCGCGCTCTTCCAGGTCGGAGAGATAACGCTCACGGGCACGCTCGGCCGCGGCCTCCCAAGCAGCCCGGTCCTCGATGGACTGGAGATCGCCGCTGGTCAGCGTGGCGGCGCGGCCGTCGACGTCGCCCCGGTCGTAGCCGCGCCCGGCGGCCAGCGCCCAGTCCCGACCGGAATGCGCGTCGATCACGGCCCTAAGGTCCTCGGGCAGCCGAGCGTAGGCGTTCTTGTTCATCGTGGTGACGAAGGCCAGAGCGTAAAGCCCGACCTCGGTATGGTGATCAGAGACTTCGTGGGCACGGAAACCGGCTACGGCCTCCCAGGGCAGCAGAAATCCGTCGATCACTCCGCGCTGCGCACTCTCGTAGATCGCGGGCGCCGGCAGGCCCACAGGCTCGGCGCCGAGTTCCTCCAGCAGGGTACCGATCACCGCCGTCGGGCGACGAATGCGCAAGCCCTTTAGATCGTCGAGACTGGTCACTGCCCGCGCAGCCGTATGCAGATGGCCGGCGCCGTGGGTATGCACGAAGAGCACATGCGTATCGGCATATTCCGCATCGAGGGCGCCACTGTCGTAGAGCTGCTGGAACGCGCAGGAGCCGACCTCCGCCGTCTCGAAGAGCCCAGGCAACTCGACGATCTGACTCAGCGGAAAGCGATTGGCGGTATAGCCCTGAACGGTCCAGGCGATCTCGGCGATTCCGTTGCGGGCGTTGTCGTAGCCCTGGGGTGCCTTACCAAGCGTTTGAGCCGGATAGACCTCGACGGCGATCCGGCCGCCGGAGGCCTCCTCCACGGACCGAGCCCAAACCTGGAACAACTCGCCATGCTGCCAGGCGTTGGACGGCATGAAGTGGGCGAAGCGCAAGGTCGCCTCCTGTGCCGTTGCGGGGGAAGCGGCAAGCAGGACAGCGATCAGCGGGAGAGCGATGCGAAGCACCTGGCAGATCATCTCAATTTCCAGAACGATGGGTAAGCCAGGCCGCAGACAAGCCGAGCAGCGGCGGCGATGCAAGCGTCAAAGCGCTGCGCGCGAAGCTATCGCGATCCGCTTCGAAACCGCATCTCCCAGCCAGCCTACAACCCCAGGTATCGTATCCGATCCTCGTTCTGCCGGCTTGACTCCAGAGAGAGCCTTCCGGTCAACTTGATCGCGAACAAACCGGCGGGGCGGACCATCTTGGCACCGCGGCCGGGACACCGAGATGGGGACGCAATGGGGGTCTACATTCGGCCGAACACGCTTTCGCAAGCGTTGGACGCGCTGGCCGAACGCCCCTACACGCCGCTTGCCGGCGGCACCGACATCTACCCGGCACAGGCCAATCTCGCCGCCTGGAACAGGGCGCCCGACCTCCACGTTCTCGACATCTCGGCCTTGCCCGACCTGCAAGGGATCGAGGAAACGTCGGGCGCCTGGCGTCTCGGCGCGCTCACCACCTGGACGGCGGCCATCGAAAGCGATCTGCCGGTCTGGTTCGACGGACTGCGCAAAGCCGGACGTACGGTTGGCGGCCGCCAGATCCAGAACCGCGGTACCTTGGCCGGCAATCTCTGCAACGCGTCGCCGGCCGCCGACGGCGTCCCGCCTCTGCTCGCCCTGGACTGCGAGGTCGAGCTGGCTTCAACAGCCGGACGGCGGCGGCTGCCGCTCAGCGACTTCATTCTCGGCAACCGCAGCACGGCGCGACGTCCGGACGAACTGCTGATCGCGCTGTGGATCCCCAAACCCCGGCAAGCGGCGCGCTCGACCTTTCTCAAACTGGGCGCCCGCAACTATCTCGTGATCTCGATCGCGATGGTCGCGGCCACGCTGGAAGTTCACGACGGTCGCGTGACTGCGGCCCGTCTTGCCGTGGGAAGCTGCTCCGCCGCCGCCCAGCGCCTGCCGGACCTGGAGGCCGCGCTGCAAGACAAGCCCTGCGACGCTGCTCTGGCGACAACGGTCGAGGCGGATCACCTCAGCGGGCTCGCCCCAATCGACGATGTGCGCGGCTCGGCCGACTATCGGCGCGATGCCGCCCTCACATTGGTTCGCCGCGCGCTGCTGGATCTCGTGGACGCAGGCAGCGAGATGGCAGCATGAGCCCGGATGCCGGCAGCGCCGGAACCACGCTCTCCCTGACCGTCAACGGCGAAACGCGGCGTGTCACGGCGGCACCCTTGACACGCCTGACTGAGGTTCTGCGTCACGAGTTGGGGCTGACCGGCACCAAGGTGGGCTGCGATGCCGGCGACTGCGGCGCCTGTACCGTTCTGCTAGAGGGCCGGCAGGTCTGTGCCTGTCTGGTGCCGCTCGGCCAAGCGGCGGGGCGCGAGGTCACGACCGTCGAAGGATTGGCCGTCGAAGGATTGGCCGTAGAAGGATTGGCCGTAGAAGGATTGGCCGTAGAAGGATTGGCCGATCAGGGCCGGCTGTCCGCCCTGCAGCGTGCCTTTCATCTGCACGGGGCGGCGCAATGCGGCATCTGCACGCCCGGCATGCTGATGGCCGCCGCCGATCTGCTGGTACGGGTACCGCAACCGACGGAACGGCAGGTCGAGGACGCGCTGGGAGGCGTGCTCTGTCGGTGCACCGGCTATCGCAAGATCGTCGAGGCTGTCGTCGCGGCTCCGCAGCTCGCGGCGGTCGGTAACCTGTCGAGCGATGCGAGCGATCCATCGGACCCGGCGGTGGGGCGGGCGATACCGCGCCGCGACGGCCTGCCGAAGATCACGGGAGACGACCGCTTCGGCGCCGACACAGCCCCGGTAGACGCCCTCTGGCTGCGCGCGATCCGCTCACCCCACGCGCGGGCGACCTTCGAGATCGGCCATCTTGCACAGCTCTACGCAGCCTGGCCCGGACTGGAGCGCGTGCTGACGGCTGCCGACGTACCGGGCGAAAATTCCTACGGAATCTATCCACATCTGAAAGATCAGCCGGTGCTGGCGGCCGGCGCCGTGCGCTACCGGGGCGAAGCCGTGCTGGCTCTGATCGGCGACCGGGAGACGGTCGAGTCGCTGCCGGCGGAACAGATCCCGATCACCTGGTCTCCCCAGGAGCCGGTGATCGGCATGACGGCGGCGACGGCGACGGCTGCACCGCAGCTGCACGAAGCCTCCGACGGGAACGTTCTGATCCGCGGCTATCTGGAGAAGGGCTCGCCGGACGCTGCCTTCGCGGAGACGGCGGCGCAGTCCGACGGAAGCTGGACCACTGGCTTCGTCGAGCATGCCTACATCGAGCCCGAAGCCGGTTATGCGCAGCGCGACGGCGACCGCCTGACCGTCTACGGCTGCACCCAGGCGCCCTACATGGACCGAGACGAAGTGGCGCGGGTGGCCGGACTGCCGGTCGAGGCGGTCAGAATCGTGCCGAGCGCCTGCGGCGGCGGCTTCGGCGGGAAGCTGGACGTCGCCTTGCAGCCGCTGCTGGCGGTGGCGGCCATGGTGCTGGACCGGCCAGTCCGCGCTCACTTCAGCCGGACCGAGTCCATGACGGCCACCACCAAACGGCACCCCTCGCGCATCACGGCCCGCGCGGCGGCCGAGGCCGACGGCAAGCTGCGGGCACTCGATTTCGAAGGCGATTTCAACACGGGCGCCTACGCCTCCTGGGGGCCGACCGTGGCCGGACGCGTGCCGGTTCACGCCAGCGGTCCCTATGCCGTCCCGCATGCGCGGGTGCGCAGCCGGGCGATCTACACCAATGAGACGCCAGCCGGCGCCTTCCGCGGCTTCGGCGTGCCGCAAGCGGCTATCGCCCACGAATGCCTGATGGACGACCTGGCGGCGCAACTGGACCTGGATCCGCTGGAATTCCGACACCTGAACGCGATCCGGCCCGGCGATACCACGGCGACGGGGCAGCTTCTGGAACACTCGGCGGGGCTCGCCGCTTGCCTGGAGGCTCTGAAGCCCGACTGGCTGAAGCTGCGCGCCGAAGCTCAGGCCTTCAACGCGACCACGGCGGAGCGCCGGCGGCGGGGCGTCGGCATCGGCTGCATGTGGTACGGCATCGGCAATACGGCTCTCGCCAACCCCTCCGAGATGCGGGTGGTGCTGGATCGCCAGGGCCGCCTGACCCTGTACAACGGCGCGGTCGATATTGGCCAGGGATCGGCGACGATCATGCTGCAGATCTGCGCCGATGCACTTGGCCTTCCTATCGAGGCCTTCGCCCAGGTGGTCGGCGACACCGCTCTGACCCTGGATGCCGGCAAGACCTCGGCCTCGCGCCAAACCTTCGTCTCCGGTAAGGCCGCCGAGTTGGCCGGCCTCGACCTGCGCGGCAAGCTGCTGCGTCTCGCCAATGCCGGACCGGACGCGAAGCTTCGTCTCGAAGATGGACGGGTCGAGGTGATCGAAGGCGACCGCAGCCGACAAGTGGAGCTCGCTCGTTTGGAGGAGGATCTGGAAGGCTACGGCTGTTTCGATCCGCCGACCACGCCGCTCGACGAGAAAGGCCAGGGAACGCCCTACGCGACCTACGGCTTCGCGGCGCAGGTCGTGGATCTCTCGGTCGACCTCGATCTCGGCACCGTCGAGCTGCACCGGATCGTCGCCGCGCACGACGTCGGCAAAGCGGTCAATCCGATGCTGGTCGAGGGACAGATCCACGGCGGCATCGCCCAGGGCATCGGGCTGGCGCTGATGGAGGAGTACCTGCCCGGACGCACCGAAAACCTGCACGACTATCTGATCCCGAGCTTCGGCGACGTTCCTGAAATCGACATCCATCTGGTCGAAGACCCGGAGCCGCTGGGACCTTACGGTGCCAAAGGCATCGGCGAGCCGGCACTGGTTCCAACGGCACCGGCGATCTTCGGCGCTATCCGTCACGCCACCGGCGTGGTGGTCCGACAGGCCCCCGCCCTTCCCCACCGCCTGCGTGCGCTTCTGAGGGAGGCCGGGCATGGCTAACGGCGCGCCACCTGCCCAGGAGACGCAGAAGTATGGCGCCCGCGAGGGCGATCAGGGCATTGTGCGCTGCGACGCCTGCCCCGTGCTTTGCCGCATCCGCCCAGGCCGGGTAGGCGCCTGCGGACGCTATGCCAACGAGGACGGCCTGCTCACCCGCACCGATCCGCTGGTCCTGAGCCAGCGCGTCGCCGAAGCGGGCGGGGCCATGGTGGCGTTCCAGGCCGAGGACGCCCAGGGGCAGGAGTGGGACGGTCGTCTGCTAGCCAACGCGGAGACCTTCGTCACCGGCATCGGCAGCGGCACCACCTATCCCGACTACAAACCGGCGCCTTTCATCGTCTCCAGCGACTACGACGGCGTCGATACGGTCACTGTCGTGACCGAGGGCATTTTCAGCTACTGCGGCGTGAAGGTGAAGATCGATACGGACCGCCATTTGGGGCCGGAGACGGCGCCGGTGCGTGCGGCCGGCGAGATGGTCGGGCACGTCACGACCGCCGAATACGGCTCTCAAATGCTCTCCCTCGGCGGCGTGCGGCACCTGACCGGCGGCAGCAAGAAGGAAGGCAACGTCACCTGCGACACGCTGCTGAAGCTCTGCAGCGGCGAGGCCGTGGAGTTGGAGATCGAAGAGGGCGCGACGGTCGTCGTGCAGGCGGACAGAGCACCGATCGTCAACGGTCATGCGGAAGAGCGGATGCGTGTCGGCTGCGGCTCGGCCACTGTCGGCATCTTCGCCCAACAGTGGCACGGACATGTGGACGAGGTGATCGTCGTGGACGATCACATCACCGGCGTTCTGACGGAACACCAGGCCGGGCGCTGTCTCGACATGCCCCTGTCGGGCATCCGCGTGCGCGGCCGCAAGTCCACACCGGGCCGCTACTTCCAAGTGGCCGAGCCGGGCAGCGGCTGGGGCGGCACCGACATTACCGACCCTCTGTCCGTCGTCGAGAAGATCGATCCCAAGACGGCCTGGCCGGGCTTGCGGCTTCTGCTCACCTCCACCACAGGCGAAGACGCTCTCTACTGCGTGCTGGACGACGACCTGAGCCTCCGAGAACAGGAGATGCCCGTCGCGGTGCGTAAAGTGGTCGAGCGCATCGGCGAGAACTGCGAGCCAGCGCTGTGCTCCGTCGTCTTTATGGCGGGAGCCGGCGGCAGCCTGCGCGCCGGCGTCACGGAAAATCCGGTTCACCTGACCCAGTCGGTCAAGCAGGCGCTGACCCGCGTCACCATGGGGGGAGCGCCGGTTCACATCTGGCCGGGCGGCGGTATCACCGTGATGGTGGATGTGACCCGCATGCCGGAGAACGCCTTCGGCTACGTCCCGACCCCCGCCATCGTGGCGCCCATGGAGTTCACCCTCCCCAGGGCGGACTACGAAGCCCTGGGTGGACATTCCGGTGCCGTCGTCGCGCTCGAACAAGTCCTGACCGAACAGGGCGAGACGGCCAAGGCCGCGCGCTGGCGCGACGACAATCCCTGGCCGCTGGAGCAGTACAAGGGCGGCCGGCCATGACCGCACCCGCTCGGCAGATCGCAACGGCGCAGATGCTGACGGGCGGGCGGCTCCACCTGCAGGACGGTCCAATTGATCTTCTGATCAAGGCTGAGGGGGCGGCGGAAGAGGTTCGCGAAGCCTACGCACAGGCTATTGCGGCCTTCGACGGTTTGCTCGCCGAGCTGGCGTGCGAATTGCCGGAGTTGCGCCGGGCGCTCGGAAAGAAACCGCACCGGCTGCGCCATCCCGTTGCACAGGCCATGGAGCAAGCCTGCCGCCCCCACGCGGCGCTCTGGGTGACGCCCATGGCCGCAGTCGCGGGCGCCGTCGCCGACCATATCCTGACCGCAGCGACGGCGGGACGCCGACTTTCGCGCGCCTGGGTCAACAACGGGGGCGACATCGCCCTTCACCTGACACCGGGCACAGATCTCGACATCGGGCTGGTTACAGACCTAGCGGACTGCGGCCCGACGGGGCATCTGACGCTGACCCACGACCTGCCGGCGCGCGGTCTCGCCACCTCCGGACGCCAGGGGCGCAGCCTCTCGCGCGGACTCGCGGAGGCCGTCACGGTCTTGGCCGGGACAGCGGCCGAGGCCGATGTCGCGGCGACCCTGATCGCCAATGCCGTGGACCTTGAGGGGCACCCCGGCGTCTTGCGGCGGCCAGCCTGCGAGATCGACCGCGACAGCGACCTGCAGACCCTGCCGGTGGTCACCGCGGTCGGTCCCCTCAGCGCCGAAGAGATCGAGACAGCCCTGGCCGCCGGAGCAAAGCTGGCGGCGGAGATGCAGGCGGCCGGTCTGATCCAAGGCGCGCTCTTGTCTTTGCGCGGACGCGCTAGGGCCGTACCGGACCGACACAGGGAGACCAAGCTTTCATGGACCTGATCGCCATACGCAAGATCGCCACCTTCGTGGAAGAGGAACGCCACGAGTTCGGGCCGCCCTTGGCCGAGCCCTTGATCCGTGGCAGCGTCGCAATGGTGATGAGAAACCCCTATGCCGGCGGCTACGTCGAGGACATCACGCCGCTGATGGAGGCGCTGAAGCCGGTCGGCAAGGAGATGGCCGAACGCCTGATCGCCGCGATGGGCAAGGGGCCGAAGGAGATCGAGGGCTATGGCAAGGGCGCCATCGTCGGGTCGACCGGCGAGCTGGAGCACGGCGCCCTGTGGCACGTTCCGGGCGGCTGGGGCATGCGCGAGGTCCTGGGCCATACCCAAGCCATCGTGCCCTCCTCCAAGAAAGTGGGCACCCTCGGCACCTCCATCGATATTCCGGTGCATCACGTCAACGCCGCCTACGTGCGCAGCCATTTCACGGCGATCGAAGTACGCCTTCCGGATGCCCCGCGCCCGGACGAGCTCGTCTACATCTTGGCCATGACCAGCGGCCCGCGTCCCCACGCGCGCGTCGGCGGTCTGCAAGCCGGCGACATCAAAGGAGACGACGGCCTACGCTAAGGCCGCGCCTAGAAAAGAAGAGAGAAAAGGAGAACAGGGACATGTTGAGGCGACACTTTGTCATGGCGGGAGCGGCCTTGTTGGCCGCAAGCACCGCCTTCACAGCAGTCAATCCGGCCAAGGCCCAGGAGAGCGTCAAGGTCGGCGAGCTCTTCTCCTACGCGCGCATGGCGGCCTTCGCCGACCCTTACCGCAAGGGCTGGCAGCTCGCGGTAGAGGAAATCAACGCCTCCGGCGGCGTCTTGGACGGAAGGCCCCTGGAAATCGTCAGTCGCGACGACGGCGGCACCACGGCCGACGCCGTTCGCGTCGCCGACGAACTGGTCACCAACGAGGGGGTCGCCTTCCTCTTCGGAACCTTCTTCTCCAACGTCGGTCTCGCGGTCGGCGACTACGCCAAACAGAAGAAAACCCTCTTCATCGCCGCCGAACCGCTGACCGACGCCCTGACCATGGCGCAGGGCAACCGCTACACCTTCCGCATGCGGCCCAACACCTACATGCAGACCAAGATGCTGGTGGAGGCAGGCAAGGAGTCCGGAGCCAAGACTTGGGCCATCGTGGCGCCGAACTACGAGTATGGCCAGTCCGCCGCCGCGAACTTCAAGAAACTGCTGGCCGAGCTGGACCCCGAAGCCGAAGTGGTGGTCGAGCAGTATCCGGCGCTCGGCAAGATCGACGCCGGCGCGACCACGCAGGCCATCCTGCGCGCCAACCCCGACGGTATCTTCAACGCGACCTTCGCCGGCGATCAGGCCAAGCTGGTCCGCGAAGGACAGCTGCGCGGCCTCTTCGAAGAGCGCACGGTGCTGAGTCTCTTGACCGGCGAGCCGGAGTATCTCGCACCTATGGGTGCGGAGACGCCGGAGGGCTGGATCGTGACGGGCTATCCCTGGGATCAGATCGACACGCCCGAGCACCTAGCCTTCGTCGAAGCCTATCAGGCCAAGTACGACGATTTCCCGCGCCTGGCCTCTCTGCTCGGCTACTCGATCCCCTACGTCATCAAGGCGATGCTCGACGAGGCCGGCTCGACCGAAACCGAAGCCATGGTCGATGCGCTCAAGGGCCTGGAGGTCGCGACGCCCACCGGCCCGATCACCATGCGCGCGATCGATCACCAGGCCACCATGGGTGCCTGGGTCGGACGGCTGGCGGTCGAGGACGGCCAGGGCAAGATGGTGGACTGGTACTACGCCGACGGCGCCGACTTCGCGCATACGCCGGAGGCGGTGGAGGCGGCCCGACCCGCCGAATAGTCTCGCCTGTCACCGACAGCCGGCTCCTCCCAGTGCAGGGCGCTCTGCAGGGGCCGGCTGCCGGTTAGGTTCGTCCCTCAGTTCGCAGCGACCAGGATGGCTCACCGCCGATGGATCCCGCCTTTATCTTCATACAGTTCCTCAGCGGCCTCGCGAGCGCGTCCAATCTCTTCCTGATCGCCTGCGGCCTGACGATCATCTTCGGCGTCACGCGGATCGTGAACTTCGCGCACGGCAGCTTCTACATGCTGGGCGCCTACCTCGCCTACACGCTGACCGCACAGCTCATGCCGCTGCTGGGCGACGCGCTCGGCTTCTGGCTGGCCATTCCGCTGGCCGCCGTCGCCGTGGGACTGCTGGCCGTCGTGATGGAGCTTCTTCTGCTGCGGCGGATCTACCGGTCTCACGAACTCTTCCAATTGCTCGCCACCTTCGGCGTAGTCCTGATCGTCCAGGATCTGGTCCAGACGGTCTGGGGACCGGAGGAACTGTTCGGACCGCGCGCGCCCGGCTTCACGTCCTTCGTGGTGATCTTCGGCTTCCGCTTCCCCGAGTATCAACTCGTGCTGATCGCCGCCGGTCCCCTGGTGCTCGGCGCCATCTGGCTGCTGTTCAACCGCACGCGCTGGGGCAATCTGGTGCGCGCCGCTACGCAGGATCGCGAGATGGTCGGCGCCCTGGGGGTCAATCAGGCACGGCTCTTTACCGGCGTGCTGTTTCTCGGCGGCTTCCTCGCCGGACTGGCGGGCGCGCTGCAGCTTCCCGTCGAGCCGGCCAACCCCTTCATGGACGTCAACATCATCGCGGAGGCCTTCGTCGTGACGGTGATCGGCGGCATGGGCAATGTGCTGGGGGCCTTCCTGGCCGCGCTGATCATCGCGCAACTGCAAGCCTTCGGGATCCTGGTCTTCCCGGAGATCACCCTGGTCCTGCCGTTCCTGGTGATGGCTCTGGTGCTGGTCGTGCGTCCCTGGGGACTGCTCGGAAAGCCGGAAACCACGACCAGTCACGGCTTTGCCGGCGACCGCCCGCTGCGACCGCTCGGCCGCACGCAGCAGCTGCTGATCGCCGGTACGGTCGCCCTTCTTTTGCTGTTGCCGCTGGTGCTCGGCGAATACGGCCAGAAGCTCGCGCTCGAGGTCTTCGTCTATGCCCTGCTGGCCTTCTCCCTGAACTTCATCATGGGGGCCGGCGGCATGGTGTCCTTCGGTCACGCCGCCTACTTCGGACTGGGTGGCTATGGCGCCGCCCTGTTGGTGCATCATCTTGGATTCGGGATGGAGGTCGCCATGCTGGCCGCGCCGCTGTTCGCCGGCCTGGGCGCACTGCTGTTCGGCTGGTTCGTGGTGCGCTTGTCCGGTGTCTACTTCGCGATGCTGACGCTGGCCTTCGCCCAGATCGTCTGGTCGACAGCCTTCCAATGGGTCGAGGTGACCGGCGGCGACAACGGCATGATCGGGATCTGGCCATCGGATTGGGCCAGCGACCGGACGGTCTACTACTACCTTTCGCTAGTGGTCTGCGGCGCGGCCGTCGCCTTCCTCTGGCGCGCCGCCCACGCGCCCTTCGGCTACACCCTGCGCGCCGGACGCGATTCAACCCTGCGCGCCGACGCCATCGGCATCGACCTCAAGCGCCATCAATGGCTCGCCTTCGCCCTGGCCGGGACCTGCGCCGGTGTCGCGGGCAGCGTCTTCGTCTTCTCCAAAGGCAACATCGACCCGGGTTCCCTCGCCATCCCGACCTCGGTGGACGCGCTGGTCATGGTGTTGCTGGGCGGCATCCAGACCTTGACCGGCCCCCTGGTCGGCGGCGCGGTCTTCCATCTGCTGGAGGCACAGATCCTGCCGCTGACCGACTATTGGCGCGCGCTCCTTGGGGCGGCCATCCTCGTGCTGGTCATCGCCTTCCCCATGGGGATCGCCGGCTTCCTGCGCGACAGACTGCTACCCGATGACGATCCCGGCGACGCCCTGGAGAAAGAGACAGATCGGGACGGCCGCTCGGAGGCGCGGACATGACGCAGGCAGTGCTGGAGGTCGAGGGGCTGCGCAAGGCCTTCGGCGGGGTCGTCGCGGTGGACACCGTCTCCTTCGAAGTGGCGGCCGGGCGGCTGTTCGCCATCATCGGGCCGAACGGCGCCGGCAAGTCGACCTGCTTCAACATGGTCGGCGGGCAGCTTCTGCCCGATGCCGGACGGGTCAAACTCGCCGGAGAGGATATTACCGGTCTGCCGCCCCGCCACATCTGGCGGCGCGGCGTCGGACGCACCTTCCAGGTCGCCGCCACCTTTACGGCGATGACGGTGGTGGAGAACGTCCAGATGGCCTTCATCAGCCACCGTAAACGCCTACGCGCCCTGCTGCCCACGGCGCGCAAACTCTATCGCGCCGAGGCTCTGGCCGTGCTGGAACGGGTCGGCATGGCCGACCAGGCCGAGCGGCAGTGCGGCCTGCTGGCCTACGGCGACATCAAACGGGTCGAGCTGGCGATCGCGCTGGCGCATGAACCACGGCTGCTGCTGATGGACGAACCCACAGCAGGCATGGCGCCGAAAGAGCGGATCGCGCTGATGGCCTTGACCGCGGACATCGTTCGGGAACGGGGGATCTCGGTCCTCTTCACCGAACACGACATGGATGTCGTCTTCGCCCATGCCGACACGCTGCTGGTACTCGACCGCGGTCGCACCGTGGCCAGCGGAACGCCCGACGCGGTGCGCGAGAACCCGGAAGTGCAGCGGATCTATCTGGGCGGCAGCGGTGCCGAGGCCGCGCAGCGGGCCATGGAGGCGCGGGCATGACCCAGGCGTACGCGGCTCAGGAAACTGTGCGTGAAGCAAGCTCGGCCCTGACGGTCCAGGGCCTCAACGCCTTCTACGGCCGCGCGCACATTCTGTTCGACGTCTCCCTCTCCGTCGGCAAAGGCGAAGTGGTCGCGCTGTTGGGGCGTAACGGAGCCGGCAAGTCGACGACTCTGAAATCCATCGTGGGCCTGGTCGCCGATGCCCGCGGCAAGCGTGACCTCGACGGCCAGGATATCTCCACCCTGCCCTCCTACCGCATAGCCCAGGCCGGACTGGGCTACGTCCCGGAGGAGCGGCGGATCTTCACGAACCTGACCGTAATGGAGAACCTGGAGGTCGGACGCCAGCCACCGCGCCCAGGCGCGCCGGAATGGACGCCGGAGCGGCTGTTCGAGCTGTTTCCGAATCTGGCGGAGATGCGCGACCGGCCCGGCGGGCGCATGTCCGGCGGCGAGCAGCAAATGCTGACCATCGCGCGCTCGCTGATGGGCAATCCCCACACCATCCTGCTGGACGAGCCTTCGGAGGGCCTCGCTCCGGTGATCGTCGAGCAGATGGCCCGCACCATCACCAAACTGAAGAGCGAGGGCCTGACCGTGCTGCTGAGCGAACAGAACCTCTTCTTTGCGCACGCCCTCTCCGACCGGGCTTACGTTATCGAAGGCGGGCGCATCCGCTACCAGGGAACCATGGCGGAATTGATGGCGGACGAGGCGGTGCGCCAAGCCTACCTGACTGTTTGACGATGTTCCCTGCCGATCGGCGAACGAAGGAGAATTCATGAGTGCAGTGGTCGTCGGCGTCGACGTTGGCGGAACCTTCACCGATCTCATCCTGATGGAGCGTGGCGCCGACGGTGCCGCGCGTCTGGGCCTCGCCAAGGTACCGACCACCCTGGACAACCAGGCTTTCGGCGTGTTGGCCGCTCTTAGGGAAGCCGGAGCCGAGCTTTCCGCCGTCGCCGAGCTGGTGCACGGCACCACCACCACGACCAACGCCCTGCTGGAACGCAAGGTCGCGAAGGTCGGATTGATCACCACCGCCGGCTTTCGCGACGTGCTGGAGCTGGGCCGGCGCACCCGTCCGCAGCCCTACGGCATGTTCGGCAGCTTCGAGCCGCTGATCCCACGCGAGCTGCGGCTCGAAGTCCCGGAGCGGGTCGACGCGGACGGCGAGGTCCTGACGCCGCTCGACGAAGCGGCGGTGGAGACGGCCTGCCGGCGGTTGCTGAAGGCGGGCTGCGACGCGCTGGTCGTCCATTTTCTGCATTCCTACCGTCATCCCGCGCATGAGGTGCGCGCCGGCGAGATCGCACGGGAGCTTTGGCCGAATGCCTACGTCACGCTCGGCCATGCCATTCTCAGCGAGTTCCGCGAGTACGAGCGCGGCACCACGGCTGCCGTCAACGCAGCAGTGCAGCCGGTTCTGGATCGATATCTGGCCAAACTGACAGGCGAGCTGGAGGCGCAAGGCTACAGTCGCGACCTGCTGCTGATGCAGGGAAACGGCGGGACCGTAGCGGCCAAGATCGCGGCCGCCGAAGCGGTGAAGACGGTCATGTCCGGCCCGGCCTCAGGCGTCATGGCGGCCGCCTTCACGGGCCGTGCTTCCGGCCAGACGAACCTCATCACCTACGACATGGGCGGCACCTCGACCGATGTCGGCCTGATCCTCGACGGCATACCTGCGGTCTCCAGCGAACTGGAGCTGGAATACGCCCTGCCGATCCATGTGCCGATGGTCGACGTTCACACCATCGGGTCCGGCGGCGGCAGCCTCGCCTCCGTGGACGACGCCGGACTGCTGCAGGTCGGCCCGGAAAGCGCCGGCGCCACACCGGGACCGATCTGCTTCGGGCGCGGCGGGACCCGCCCCACCATCACCGACGCCAACCTACTGCTCGGGCGTCTCGATCCCGGCCGGCTGCTGTCGGTCGACAGCCCGATTTCTCTCGACGACGTTCGCGCCGCCTTCGCGCGGCACATCGGCGAGCGTCTCGGTCTGACCGCCGACGAGGCGGCGGCGGCCGTGCTGCGCATCGCCAACGACAAGATGGCCGGTGCGATCCGCATGGTGTCTCTCGCCCGGGGTCACGATCCGCGCGACTTCGCCCTCTTCGCCTTCGGCGGCGCCGGACCGCTACATGCCACCGCGCTGGCTCGCGAACTGGCGATCCCGACCGTCCTGATTCCCGCGCGGCCCGGAATCACGAACGCGCTGGGCTGCATCGTCGCCGACCTTCGGCACGACTACGTCCGCACCCTGAACGTGCCCCTGCCGCTGGCCGACATGTCCGAAGTACAAGCGGTCTACGCCGAGCAGACCGCCGAGGGTCTGGCGACCATCGCACGCGAGGGCGTCGCGGTGGAGGAGACGCGGTCGCTCCACTTCGCGGACATGCAGTTCCAGGGACAAACCCACCTTCTGACCATCGCCGTCGAGGATCCGCAGATCGGCCGCGAGGCCCTGCACGAGGCCTTCGCCAAGGCCTACTGGCAGCGCTTCGCCGTGGAACTGCCGGAGATCCGGCCGGTGCTGGTCAACCTGCACACGGCGGTCATCGGCAAACGTCCTGCCGTAGCTCTGGAGGCCCTGCTGCCGCCCGAGGCCCGTGCCAACCGTTTGGAAGATGCCCTGCTCGGCGAACGACCGGTCTGGTTCGCCCAAGGGGGCTGGCAAGACACTGCGGTCTATGCGCGCGACAAACTGCCCTTCGGCGGCACGCTAGCCGGCCCGGCCATCATACAACAGCTCGACACCACCCTGGTTCTGGAGCCGCAGGATTCCCTGGTTGTGGACACGCTTGGCAACCTGCTGGTCACGGCGGGAGGAGCGAAAGCCGCATGAAGCTGCTGGTCATGGTGGCCGGTCCCTACACAGCCGGCGGCGCAGACGAAGAGACGCGGCGCGAGAACTTGCATGCCATGAATCGCATTGCTCTGGCGGTGTTCGAGCGTGGGCATATTCCGATCATCGGCGTCAACAACGCCCTGCCACTGATCGAGGAAGCCGGAGCGGAGCGTTTCGACGCCGTGATGATGCCGATGTCCCTCGCCCTGGCCGACCGCTGCGATGCCGTGCTGAGAGTCGGCGGCCCCTCGAGCGGCGCCGATGCCGAGGTGGAACGCTTACGCGCGGCCGGCAAGCCAGTCTTCACCGATGTGAGCGAGCTGCCCGAAGTTCCCGAACTGCCCAGAACACGGCCGGAGCCCAAGCCATGACCTCTCTCGATCCCGTCACGCTCACGGTGATCCAAAACGGCCTACAGCAGGTCTGTAACGAGATGGACCTGGCCTTCAGCCGGGCCGCCTTCTCGCCGGTGATCGCCGAAGCCAACGACCGCTCCGACGGCATCTACCAAGCCGAAACGGGAGAGTTGATCGCCCAGGGCGACCTGGGTCTGCCGGTCTTCGTCGGCACCATGCAGTATTCGACCATGGCGGTCCTGGACAAGATCGCGGCAAGGGAGACGGCACCGCCAGAGGACGGCGACATCTACATCGTCAACGATCCCTACCTGGGCGGCACGCACCTGATGGACGTGCGCTTCGTGGCGCCCTTCTTTCACAACGGCAAGCTCTTCGCCTGGCTCGCCAACACCGGTCACTGGCCGGACATCGGCGGCGCCGTGCCGGGCGGCTTCTCGGCCAATGCGACGGAGGTCGAACAGGAGGGGCTGCGCCTGCCGCCGGTCAAGCTCTTCAAGCGCGGCGAGCTGGACAGGGAGATCTACGCGATCATCACCTCCAACATCCGTATCGCCGACCAGCGCATCGGCGACATCAAGGCCCAGGCGGCTGCCCTGACGGTGGGTAAGCGACGCCTGACGACCTTGATCGAGCGCTACGGCGCCGCGACCGTCGAGCAGGCCATCGCCGAGCTGAAGAGCCGCGCCGAGCAACAGATGCGCGCTAAGATCGCAACCCTTCCCGACGGCGTCTACGAGGGCGAAGCGGTGGTCGATTCCGACGGCGTCGTCGATGAAGCTCTCTATATTCGCCTGAAGGTCACCAAGCAGGAGAGCGAACTGCGGTTCGATCTCTCCCAATCCTCGCCGCCCTGCAAGGGACCGATGAACTCGGTCATCGCCACCACGCGTTCCTCCGTATATTTGGCGATGAAGCACATCTTCCCGGAAGTGCCGATCAATGCCGGGACCTTCGTGCCGCTGAAGATCGACGACCCGGACGGTACCTTCCTCTACGCGCACTATCCGCGCCCGGTCTCCGGTTGCGCCGCCGAAGTCTCGCAACGCATCGCCGAGGCGGTTTTCGCCGCGCTGGTGCAGGCAATTCCGGAGCGGGTCACGGCGGCGCCCGCCGGCTCCTCCGGGAACTTCGCGCTCGGCGGCTGGGATCCGGCTCGCGAGCGCGCCTACGTGATGTACCAGATCTCCGGCGGCGGCTACGGCGGCGCGGCCGAGCTGGATGGACTGACCAACGGTTGCTCCACCATCGGCATCTCCAAGACCCCACCCATCGAGGTGGTGGAACAGCTCTTCCCGGTTCTGTTCGAGACCTACGCCCTGCGTGAGGGCTCCGGCGGGGCCGGCGCGCGACGCGGAGGGTTCGGCGTCGACTACAGCGTGAAGATCCGGCGCGGCGAAGCCCGAGCCAGCTTCGTCATGGACCACGGCCGGGTCGGCCCCCAGGGCGTGCGCGGCGGCGGCGACGGCGCGCCCAACCGCGTCACCGTCTGGCGCGACGGCAAAGCCTACGAACCGCCGCACCTCTCGAAAGACCAGGACATCGCGGTCAAGGCCGGAGACCGAGTCGAGGTGTCGACGCCCGGTGGCGGCGGCTACGGCGACCCCTTCATCCGAGATGCCGAGCTCGTCGCCCGCGACGTGCGGCGCGGTTACTACACGGCAGCGCAGGCGCTCAAGCTGTTCGGTGTTGCGTTGACGCAGAGTGGCGAAATCGATCTACGCGCCACCCAGCGCGCCAGACAAACCGGGGCAGAGTAGGAACAACGTTTCGTAGCAAGAACGCTTCGACAGGCGGGAAAGCCTGCAGCGACTACCGGCCACGTCGCGCGTAGCCGAGAAGCCAGGATCGGAAAAGACGCAGGGCCGGCCGCGTCCGATACTCGCGCGGGTAGACCAGGGCGTAGACGTGTGGGATCGGCAACGAGAGGTCGAGCGGTGCAACCAAACGACCGGCCTTCAAGTCGTCGGCGATCAGCGTGCTTAAGCCGAGCGCAAGCCCCTGCCCGAGACGTGCAGCTTCGATCCCCATGTGACACGCGCCGAACCGCGCACCGGTCAACGCGCTGAGTTGGCTGGCGCCCGCTGCCTTCAGCCAGTCCTGCCATCCCGGCAAGGGCGGGAGCAGGTTGGCGTCGTCCGTATGAATCAGTTGAACGTCGTCAAGCGCTTCCCGGCTGTCGAAGGGGCCGAATCGTTCGTGAAAGTCAGGGCTGCAGACGGGAATGAGCCGGTTCTCGAACAGACGATCCGAGGCAATCGGGGCTTGGCTTTGACAACCGAAAACGATAGCCGCGTCGCTCGCCAGCTGCTCGAAGTCGGGCGCCTGAGAAGACGGATCGATACGCAACTCGATGGTCGGATGTCGGGCGGTGAACTCCGGTAAGCGTGCGAGCAGCCATTCGGATGCAAAGGACGGCGCCGCAGCGACCCGCAGCTGAGTGCTTGAACGCTGACGCAGCTTAGCAACCGATACCTTCAAACAATCGAAGCTCTCCGACACATCTTTGGCGGCTCGTTCGCCTTCGCAGGTCAGAGCAACGGAACGACGGCCGCGCCGAAAGAGCGTGACCCCGATCTCGCCCTCCAGATTACGGATCCGGTGACTGATCGCCGTGGGCGTCAGGCCAAGCTCGTCGGCGGCTCTAGCAAAGCTCAAATGGCGGGCTACCGCTTCGAAAGCCTGTAGCCCTGCCAAGGAAGGAAGCCGATCAGACTGTCTTTCTGACATGAATTCTTCTCATCTTTAAGCCGCCTATTTCAGCAGTCTCGCTATTTTACATGAGGTAATCACAGGCCTGAACGAGAAACGAGGCTGGCGTCGCTCCGAACGGCTCCGCCCCGCAACGAAAGGCCTTCGAAATGGCAGTTCACCCCGCCGAACTCCCTTCCCGGCGGCTGCGCTCCGGCCTGATCCTTTTCAGTGTCTGTGTTGCCGCAGTCTCGCTGACCATCGACCTGACAATCATCGGCATAGCACTCGATCCCATAGGTCACTCGCTGGACGCCAGCTTTGCCGGACTGCAGTTTCTGATCGGCGCCTACAACGTTCCTTTCGCGGCGCTCCTGCTGGTCTCCGGCGTAGTCGCAGACCGCTACGGTCGACTGCGCGTGTTTATCGTCGGCAATTCACTCTTCGCGTTCTTTGCCCTGCTGTGCGGTCTGTCGAACAGCATGGACGCCTTGAACGTTTGGCGCGCCCTGCAAGGGTTGGGCGCGGCACTGGTGATGCCAGCCTGCTCGGCACTCATCGCTCACAGCTTCCGCGGTCGCGCTCGGGCACTGGCCTTCGGGTGCTTTGGGGCCTCTTTCGGGCTGGGGACGGCCATCGGCCCCCTCGTTGGCGGCGTGCTGATCGAATGGCTCGATTGGCGTTGGGTCTTCTTCATCAACGTGCCCATCGCCGCCTTTATCCTGTTGGCGACGATCACTGCGGAAGAGTCCCGCAATCCACAGTCGAAGCCTGTCGACTGGCTGGGACTGGGGCTGTTTTCGCTCGGTCTTTGCGGCTTGATCTGCGGGCTTATCGCGGCTCCGGACTGGGGCTGGACAGCACCTTCGACCCTGTTGCTTGTGGGGGTCGCCGTGAGTCTGATCGCACTCTTTCTATTCGTGGAGGCCCGGAAAACAGTACCCTCCTTCGACGTACGTCTGTTCCGCAATCCGACCTTTCTGGCGGCACAAATGGTATTACCGGCGGGCGTCTCTTTTGCATTTATCACCCTTCTGTTCTATCTGCCTTTCTACCTGCAAGGTGTCGGCGGACTCAGTCCTTTGGCGTCTGGTTTGGCACTACTCCCGCTGACGCTGCCCTCATTCTTCGTTCCGTTTCTCGCCGGTTGGCTCGCACAGCGGTTTACGTTCCGGTCGATTGCCGCGACCGGACTGACGATCCTCGGACTCGGCACCATTCTGCAAAGCGCCATACAAACAGCCGAGGTGAGTCCCCTCGTCTGGCTGGGTATGCTACTTGCTGGCAGTGGCGTCGGTATCGTTCACGCAATCAACGACAATCTCGCCGTCAGTGTCGTTTCTCCGCACAATAGCGGTGTTGCTGCGGGTATGCTCAATACCTTGCGTCTGTCGAGCGAAACCATCGCGATCATCGCCACAGGCGCACTGATGACGACGCTGACTCTCAGCGATCTAAAAACGAAGATGCCAGGCGTTTCGGAGGAAATGGCGCGGCTCGTCGCGCGAGCGGATATTGCCGGCGCGGCAGAGTTGGTACCGAGCAGCGAGGCGACCGAGTTTGTCCTCCTCGCCACAAACGCTTCAGCGGAGTCGCTACGACTGGTCCTGCTGCTGCTAGGCCTGACAGGTATAGCTGCAGCGCTGCTGGCCGCCTTTCTGATCCGCCAGCACGACGTGCTGGACCAGTGAGGACACGACGACAGCAAGACAGGAGATCGACGATGACTGGTGTGACCCGACCCGAGGATCTGAGTCCGACGCTCGCAGATGCCTTTAATACAAGGGACTTGAATACCATGACCGGGCTCTACGAGCCACATGCCGTACTGCTAGACGAGGCAGGAAAAAGGCATGACGGCGTCGCGGCCATCCGTTCTGCCTTGGCCGAACTCCTGACCGCAGGCGGTAGAATGACATCCGCGCCACGCTTTGCCATCGTCGCCGGAGACACTGCAGTCTCAAGCGCTGCCTGGCAATTAGAGACGGTGACCGCAAGTGGAGAGCCCATGCATCTTACTGGATGCAGTCTTGAGATTCTGAGACGTCAGCCTGATGGACGGTGGCGCTATGCAATAGACTGTCCGACGGGACAGATCACGGCAACCGCTCGCTCAACGCCGAGCCGAAGCGAAGCATGAGTACGCCTGCAACTCAGAATATCGCGCCCCGCGCCGTGACCGGCCAGACGGCTTCGACGGTGCCGCCGCGATGGCAGACATACCAGTCGTGCAGGTTCACCGTCGGATCGATGTGACCGGGGATCAAATGCAGGCGGTCGCCGACCGAAACCGCTAAACCAGACGGCAGCGCAATATTTCCATGCTCATCCGAGGCGCCGATCAGCGCGACGGACGGGTGGCTCGCGAGACGAGGCAGGCCGGAATCGATGGCACAGGCCTTGTGGCCAGCATCGCAGACGGCAAAACCGGGTTCCGGCGCGCTCATGATCGTAGTGAGCACGGTGAGACTCTGCTCGTAGCTGGGCGGCGTCCCGTTGGCGGCGTAGTCGGCATCCATGAAGCAGTAGGAGCCGGGCTGCAGCTCGGTCCAGAGACCCTCGGCCATCTCCAATGCGTAGGTCCCCGTGCCGGCGCCGCCGACCGTGTCGCAACTGAGACCCGCCGCCGAAAGTGCGTTGGTCGCGCGCCGTACGGTCTCGGCGGCAACGGAGATCGCTGCTCGGCGCTGCTCGAGCGTTCGGAGGTGCTGCGCCGTTCCGTTGTAGGCCTGTAGTCCGGCGAAACGGAGAGAGGGCGCGGCGGCGATCTGCTGCGCAAGCGGCACGACGGCCTCAGGGTCGCGCAGTCCGCAGCGGCCGGCTCCGACATCAATCTCGATCAAGACGTCGATCTCCGCGCCGACCGCCGCCGCCGCCTGTGCGATTTTCGCCGCGTTGCCGGCGTCGTCGACGCAAACTCCCAGTCTCACGCGCCGTGCAAGCTGCGCCAGACGTTCCAGCTTACGGCTGCCCGCCACCTGGTTGCTGACCAGCAGATCCGTAACGCCGCCGTCGGCAAGCGCCTCTGCCTCCGAGACCTTCTGGCAGCAGAGACCAACGGCACCCCGCGCGATCTGTGCCTTGGCGACATCGGCCGACTTATGAGTCTTGGCGTGCGGACGGAGGCGCAGACCGCGCGCCGTAGTCTCGGCGGTCATGCGATCCAAGTTGCGCTCGAAGGCGTCGAGATCGACCAGCAGAGCCGGCGTATCGACCTGATCTAGCGGATCGCCTGGAGTGGCGGGCGGTGGCTGCATGACCTCTTTCGCGATCCTAGCTGGAGAGATGAACGACGATACGCTTCAGGATCTCGGTTGGCTGGCGATGACGTGCGAGGGACGCCCGCGCGGCGGCCGCTTCGGCGACCGTGAGACGCGTACCTTCGCAATAGTCGATCAGATCGGCCAGATAGCGATGGGAAAATTCCGGATGGAACTGGTACGTCAGGATCGGCGCTTCGTAGGCGAAGCCGCCGTTGGGACAGAAGGCATTGCCCGCCAGCCGGCGCGCACCCTCCGGCGATCTTACCACCTGGTCCTGATGGAACACCGGCACCTCCTCGCTGGGCGCGTGGTGCTCCTCCAAGGTGTAGGTCTGCACACCGGCTCCCCAGCCGACCTCCGCCTTACGAACCTCCCCGCCCAGCGCGGCGGCGACGATCTGGTGACCGAAGCAAATGCCGACCTGCGGACGGTCGCGCGCCGCCATCGCCCGGATCTCCTCCATCAAAGGACGCATCCAGGGCAGGTCGTCGTAGACGCCGTAGCGCGAGCCTGTGAACAGCAGGCCGTCGAAATCGCGTAGCTCCTCCACCTCATCGCCGGCGATCGGTGACACGGTCTCGAAGGAAAGAGCGGTACCGGCCAGCGGCTGCAACAGGTCCGCGAAGATCTTAGGGTAACTGCCGTGAGTCGTGACCAAAGGCTCGGGCACTGGGCCGCACTCGACGATGGCGATGCGCTTCATCGGTCTGACGTCCTCAGCCTCTCTCGAACCCGCGCTTCAGCTCCCAATCTGTGATCCGGCGGTCGTACTCGAACTGCTCCCATCGTGCCGTCACCAGGTAGTGCTCCACCACGGCGTCGCCGAAGGCCCGACGCAGCAACTCGGAGCGGTCCAGAGCCTCGGTCGCGGCCCGCAGCGTCTTCGGCACGTCGCGTAACTCCGCGCCTTGATAGGCGTCGCCAGCGAAAGGCGGCGGCAGCTCAAGGCCGCCTTCCATACCCTCCATCCCGGCCGCCAAAAGGGCGGCAAAGGCGAGGTAGGGGTTCAGGTCGGCGCCACCGATCCGGCACTCGATCCGCACGTTCTTGGTTCCGTCACCGACCAACCGGAAGCCTGCCGTACGGTTATCAAGGCTCCAGATGGCCTTGGTCGGCGCGAAGGTGCCGACCTGAAAGCGCTTGTAGGAGTTGATGAAAGGCGCCAGGAAGTAGGTGATCTCCTCGGCATGCGTCAGCTGCCCGGCGACGAAGGCCCGCATCAGCGGCGACATGCTCTGCGGCGCATCCGCATCGTAGAACAGGGGCGTCGAGCCGGCCCCGTCCCAAACGCTGGTGTGGATATGGCAGGAGTTGCCGGCCTGCTCGTAATTCCACTTCGCCATGAAGGTCACGGACTTACCGGCCAGGTGGGCGATCTCCTTGATGCCGTTCTTCAGGATCACGTGACGGTCGGCCATCTCCAGCGCGTCGGCATAACGCACATTGACTTCGGCCTGGCCGGGGCCCCACTCGCCCTTGGTGTTCTCGACCGGGATGCCGGCGCCCTGCAGGCCGTTGCGGATCGCCCGCATGACCGGCTCTTCCTTGGTCGTCTGAAAGATGTGGTAGTCCTCGATATAGCTGCCCGCAGCCGAAAGGTCGTGAAACCGCTTGGCGTCGGCCGAGGCGTAGCTTTCGTCGAAGAGATAGAACTCCAGTTCGCTGGCGCAGTAGGCCCGCCGATCCTGGGCCGTCAGACGTTCGATCTGGCGTTTCAGGATGCTGCGCGGCGCGTGCGGCACGGGCTCGCCGTGGTGGTCGGTGACGTCGCAGAGAACCAGCGCCGTGCCCTCCAGCCAGGGTAGCCGGCGCAAGGTCTTCATGTCGGGCTTCAGAACGAAATCGCCATAGCCCTTCTCCCAGTTGGTCGCGGCGTAGCCCGGTACCGGCTCCATATCGATGTCGTTGGCCAGCAGGTAGTCACAGGCATGAGTTTCCTCATAGGCCTGCTCGACGAAGTAGACCGCGTGGAAGCGCTTTCCGACCAATCGGCCGAACTGATCCGGCATGGCCATGACGACCGTATCAATCTCCCCTGCATCGACGGCAGTCTGCAGCGCTTCGAAAGTCATCATGCCCGACATCCCCCTTGTCATTCCTTTCGTATCCAGAGTGGTGCAGAGTAAAGCATAGCTGCCCGTCCCTGCGGCAAGTCCTGGAAAATGCATAACAGTACTCGGTCGAAAGAGGGGGGCTGCGAAGAGAAGAGGCAAACGGAGCTTGATATGACCGACGACTGGCGCGAGATCGAGATTCCGGGGCGCGAACGCGACCTCGGCGACGGCTTCATGGTGCGTCGCGTCTTGCCCTTCGCCAAGCGGCGGTTGGTTGGCCCCTTCGTCTTCTTCGACGAGATGGGACCGGCGAACTTTGCGCCCGGTCAGGGGCTGGACGTGCGGCCGCACCCCCACATCGGATTGGCGACGGTTACCTACCTGTTCGAGGGTGAGATCCTTCATCGCGACAGTCTTGGGTCGGTGCAGACCATCCAACCGGGGGCCGTCAACTGGATGACGGCAGGACGCGGCATCGCCCATTCCGAACGGACCCCCGATGACGCGCGGCGAAACGGACAGCGGCTGCACGGTATACAGACCTGGATCGCCTTACCGCGCGCGCAGGAAAAACACGAGCCGGCTTTCATTCATCATCCGGCCGACCGCCTCCCTCAAGCCTCGCAGGACGGGGTCGTCCTGCGGGTCATCGCCGGAGAGGCCTTCGGCCTGGTCTCGCCCGTCGCCGTCTTCTCGCCGACGCTCTACGTCGCGATCGAGATGGCCGCTGGAGCGACGCTGGAGGTCCCACCTGAGTACAAGGAACGCGGGGTTTATCCCGTCTCGGGCGAACTGGAGATCAACGATACCCCTTGCCCCGTCGGCCACCTTCAGGTCCTCACCCCCGGCAGCAGGGTTACGCTGAGGGCAGCGGGCGCCACGCAAGCGTTGTTGCTCGGCGGAGACTCTCTGGAGGGCCAACGCCACATATGGTGGAACTTCGTGGCCAGCGAACCCGAGATGATCGAGCAGGCAAAGGCCGACTGGCGAAATCAACATTTCGATCCGGTCCCAGGTGAAACCGAGTTCATCCCCCTGCCCGAGTAAGCATCGAAACCGCTTGAAGCAGTGCATCACCACGCTAGTCTCAGTTGTTAAGATAAATGCATGCGGCCTTCGTCAATCGGCTGGAAGACCGGAGAAAGCGCTGCGGCTCCGACAACTGTCGGAGAGTTCTTGGCAGATACTGCGTCTTGGTAGAGGCTAGTGATGTCGGTCGAGCCGGCCGCGCGGCATGGCGTTTCGAAGATGATCCTCTCGACTTCCGAGCTCCGGCTTGAATACTTCAGGCGCCCGGTCTGGGTCTTCGATTTCGAAACTTGGCGAATCGTCGAAGCCAACAGTGCGGCCGCCGATCTCTGGGGCCGCTCCGATCGAGACGAACTGCTGGCAGCCGATTTCTCGGATATATCGCCGGCGACCCAAAGGCGCCTGGACGGCTATCGACGACGCCTGGGCGCGGGCGAAGAGCTGACTGAGGAGGAGTGGACCTTCTATCCAGCTTCCGGACCGGTCAGGGCCCGCTGTCTGATCTCCCCCGTCAAGCTGGGGGACGGCCGGCTTGCAATGCTGGTCGAGGCTGTCCGTATCGACTCAGCTCCCTTCGAGGGCGTTTCAAGGTCGCTGGAGGCCTTCCGACATGCCGGAGCCGCCGTCGCGATGTTCGGCGGCGATGGAGACCTGATCGCGGCAAATCCCGCGGCCGAAGCTCTCTTGACGATCCGAGAGGATGGCAGTCTTTCACTGCAGGAACTCTTTGCCGAGAGCTCGGCGGGAACGCGCGCTATGGCTTGGGTGGCCGGAGGCGCCATCTTCGACGATGAAGTGCTGCTGCGCTCTAGGCTCGGCGAACGCTGGTTCGCCCTCAGGCTGCGTCCGGCGCACGATCCCGTCACGGGCGAGCGCGCCTTTGTCGTCTCCGCAACCGACGTGCATCGACGGCGCGTCGCCGAGCGGCGTCTCGGCGAGAGCGAGCGAGCGCGACAGGAAAGCGAGCAGCATGCGCGCGAACTGGCGCTCGCACAACGACGAGCGAGCGAGGCCGAGTGGATCCTGCGCGAGGCCATCGACAGTCTGGACGAGGGATTCCTGCTGGTCGACAAGGAAGACCGAATCGTCCTGGCCAATCGTCGCTACGGCGAACTCTATCCGCCGGTCGCTCACCTGCTGCAGTCCGGCGTCCCTTTTCGAGATCTGGCGCGCGCTTTCGCCGAGCAGGAAGGTGCCCAGTTCGACGAAAGTATCGACAAGTGGGTGGACTGGCGCGTGCGGCAGGTCCGGGAGCGTGAGATCCATACCTGGGAACAGCCCCTGAAGGACGGCCGTGTCTTCCTGGTGAGCGAGCAGCAGACAGCCAGCGGCAATCTCGTCAGCGTTCGAACCGACATCACCTATCTCAAGGAAGTCGAAGCGCAGTTGAACGAACGGGCCACGGCCATCGAAGCGGCCAACGACGGGATCGCCATTACCGATCGGGACGGCAACTTCGTCTATATGAACGCGGCCCACGCCCGCACTTTCGACGGCGAGCCGAGAGACTTCGTCGGCAAACCCTGGCAGGTCCACTTCGAACCACAGCAGATCGCATTTCTCACCGAGCAAGTCCTCCCCAAGGTGGAAGCAGAGGGAAGCTGGCGCGGTGAAGCCATGGCCCGGACCTTGAACGGTGCGACAGCCTTTCTCGAAATCTCCTTGAGCCGCTTGGCCACCGGCGGTCTGCTCGGTGTTACGCGAGACATCAGCGAACGCAAGGCGGCGGAAGCGGAACGAACGCGTCTGCAGCAGCAGCTCTTTCAGTCGCAGAAGATGGAGTCGCTCGGCCGGCTGGCTGGCGGCATCGCGCATGACTTCAACAACATTCTGGCATCGATGCTGGGCTATGCCGGGTTTCTGGTCGAGGACCTGCCCGACGGTAGCGAACAGCGTCGCTTTGCCGAAGCGGTTGTCGACGCCGGCAAGCGGGCTCAGGATCTGATCGGCCAGATTCTCGCCTTCGGACGGGCCGGAGAGCGCACCAGCAAGACGGTACCCCTGCATAGCGCGATACGTGAGACCGAACAGCTCCTACGCTCGACTTTGCCTCCCGCGATCGAGCTTACCGTCGATCTGGGACAGACGAAGCGAGCGAACGTTCAGGGCGATCGCTCCCAGATAATACAGGTTTTGATGAACCTGGCAGTGAATGCACGCGACGCGGTCGGGGACGACCAGGGAAAGATCATACTGACGCTCGGACGCGGCCGACCGGCCTGGCCGAGCTTCCCGGATACGGTCGCCGCGCAAGATCAGCTTCTAGAAAGAGCCCCGGACGGGACGGCGCGTCTTTGGCTCGGGCGTCTCCCGATCGGACAGGATCTTTTTGAGATTCGCGTCGAAGACAGCGGTTGTGGCATCCCCCCAAAGGTGATGCAGACAATGTTCGAGCCCTTCTATACGACGAAGAAGCGCGGGCGCGGGACCGGTCTGGGTCTCGCGGCCGTACATGGCCTTGTTGCCAGCCATGGCGGGGCCATCGCCGTCGAAAGCCGGCTTGGAGAGGGTACGGTATTCCGCATCTTCTTGCCTGCCGCGACCCGAACCGCAGCGCCCCAGCCTGTCGTCAAACAGTCCGGACGCTCCGAACGGCGGTCTATTCTGGTTGTCGACGACGAAGAAGGCGTGCGCGCGATGCTGGCGACGGCACTGGTGCGCCGTGGCTTCGAAGCGATCACAGCCGAAAGCGGCCGGACTGCATTGGAGTTGCTGGAACTTCATCAGATCGACGCAGTGATCAGCGATCAGACAATGCCGAGAATGACGGGCGTCGAGTTGATGGCGCGCCTTCACGAGCGTCGGCCGGATCTCCCGGTTGTTCTTTGCACGGGCTACAGCGAAGTTCTCGATGCTGAAGGCGCGCGCGCAGCCGGCGCTTCGGCATTTCTGCGTAAGCCCATCGCTCCCGACGCACTGATCGAAATCCTCGATCGATTGCTCAACAAGCGTGCCGCCGAGGCGCATCAGGATCCGGCCCGAGCGACACAGAGAAGAGGCCGCTCGTCGACAAGTCAGGCCCTAGACAAACAGAGAAACTGACGAGCCTAGAGCAGCTTCGCAGTCTTATCTTAGAATGAGACCAGATTCAAACGTCGTGCTTGCCGCGCCAAACCGAGCAAGGCTGGATTCGAATGAATGACGAGACGCAAGGGAATCCCCTCCAGATAAATGCGAAAACGTCCCTTTGAGACGAACCTCTCATAGAGCCCGGCGTCGCTCACTTCCGACACCAAGCGCGGCAGGATACCCCCGGTGAGATAGATGCCACCGCGTGCGCCGAAGGTCAGCGCGACGTTGCCGGCAACTGTTCCCAGGAATCCAAAGAAGAATTTCAGAGCCTCGATCGCGACGGGATCCTGTTGGCGGACAGCGGCCGTCACATCCGCGGCAGTGACCGCGTGGTTTCCGCCCAGCGTCCGGTAAAGCGTAACGAGCCCGTCACCGCAAAGTACCCGCTCGGCCGAAACGTGTCCGTAGAGTCGTCGCAGGTCCGCCAGAAGGTCGGCCTCCTCATCAGTCGTTGCCGCAAGCGTGGCATGACCGCCCTCACCGACGAGCGGTATGTCGTCCGGCAAGAGCGCGGCGATGCCGAGGCCGGTACCAGGTCCGAGCACGGCACGTGGCGCCTCCGGGTCCGCCTCCGTCGGACCGCCCAGGGAGACCAGATCTTCAGCGGTAAGCTGCGGCAGTGCCAGCGCCTGGGCTGCGAAGTCGTTCAGCAGGAGTACCTTCTCCAACCCGAGGGTCTCCGCGAGCGGTTTCGCATCGAACTTCCAGCCCGCGTTCGTCAGCTCGGCGCCCGCCTTCTCGGTGCCAGACCTCTGCACCGGTCCAGCCACGGCAAGCAGTGCCACGCGGACCGGTACATTTACCTCTGACAAAATCTCTTTCAAAGCCGTCGCCGGGTCCGAAAAATCGGCCACGGAGAGACGCGCCAAAGTCTCCAGGCCCGACTTGCGAACCAAGGCGAAACGGGCATTGGTCCCGCCGATGTCGCCGATCAAAACGGCCGGAGGTTCGTTCATGCGGCCAGGGCTGAGAGATAGTCTTCGCGCCAGCGATCGATATCATGGATGCGCAGGCGCTCGAACATCGTCCGGTAGCGCTCCCGCCTCTCCTCCAGATCGAGCGACAGCGCCGTCTGCATGGCTTCCGCCGTCGCTTCGAGATCGTAGGGATTCACGATCAAGGCGCCATCCAGTTCGTGCGCCGCGCCGGCAAACCGTGACAAGACCAGCACCCCGGGGTCCGCCGGATCCTGCGAGGCGACGTACTCCTTGGCGACCAGGTTCATCCCGTCACGCAACGGGGTGACAAGGCCGACGCGCGCCGTGCGATAGAAGCCAGCCAGCATCCGGCGGCTGAAACCTTTGTTGAGGTAGCGCACCGGTGTCCAATCGAACTCGGCGAAGGCACCGTTCAGACGTCCGCAGGCGCCCTCCATCTCATTTCGAAGCTGCTTGTACTCCGGCACCTCCATCCGCGACGGCGGTGCGATCTGCAGCATGACAACTCTGCCACGGTTCGCCGGATAGGCCCGGAGCAGATGCTCGTAGGCCTGTACACGGACCAGCAGCCCCTTGGAGTAGTCGAGACGGTCGACGCCGATGACCAGATCCCGATTACGGACGGAGTCCCTGAGACGCCGGATCTGGCGTGACTCCGACGCCTCTTCAGCAGCTTTCGCAAGAGGCTCGGTATCGATTGAGATCGGGAACGTCCCGGTCCGCACATGACGACCGAAGGCCTCGACCGTGCCGTCGGGTAGGATCGTGGCGCCCAATTCGCGCCGGCAGTAATCGAGAAAGGCCTTGCGATACTCTTCGGTCTGGAAGCCAACCAGGTCGTAGGCGCAAAGGGACTGTACGAGCGCACGCTGGTTGGGGAGCGCCAGCAGCACCTCCGTCGAAGGCCAGGGGATGTGCAGGAAGAAACCCATGGTCTGCTGACAGCCCATGTGGCGAAGTTGATCGGCCATGGGAATCAGATGGTAGTCGTGAATCCATAGAAGATCGTCGTCGCGGAGCAAGGGAGCCAGCCGTCTGGCGAAGAGCGCGTTGACCCTCTGATATCCGGCCAGATAACGGCGATTGAAATCGGCCAGGTCCAATCTGTAGTGGAACAGAGGCCAGATCGAGCGGTTGGCGAAGCCGTTATAGTACTCGTCGTAGTCACGCTGGCTCAGATCGATGGTCGCATAGGCGATCTGCCCGGCCTTCGACAGACTGGCGGCCTCAGGCTCGCCCTGCTCGTAGTCGACCGTCTTGCCCGACCAGCCGAACCACATACCGCCACTTTCCTCGAGCGCGGCCTTGACCCCTACGGCGAGACCGCCTTCTCCCCCCGTACGTCCCGGCCGAGGAACGGCAACACGGTTCGATACGACGACCAGTCGCCGCTTTGTCGCAGCCGGCGTTCGCGTTGTCTCACTCGACTCGCTGTGTGCCGCGAGGGTCAAAAAGCATCCTCCCATGATCGGCTGAGGCGCATTGCCGAATTGATCAAGCCCACCATCGAATAGGTCTGTGGGAAATTGCCCCAGAGCTCTTTTGTTTCCGGATCAAGGTCCTCCGACAGCAGTCCGGCCGCATTGCGGCACATCAACATTTCCTCGAAGAGCGCGCGGGCCTCCTCGCTACGCCCCACTTGAGCGAGTGCGTCGATATACCAGAAGGTACAGATATTGAAGGAGTTGTCCGGAACGCCGAATTCGTCCTTGGCATAGCGGAACAGGTGGTTGCCACGCCGCAACTCTTTCTCGACGAAGGCAAGTGTACCGATGAAGCGGGGGTCGTCGGCCGCAATGAAACCCAACGAGGGCATCAGCAGCAGAGACGCGTCCGGATCGCTGCCGCCGAAGGACTGGGTGAAACTGTTGAGCTCCTCGTTCCAGGCTTGAGCGATGGTTCCCTCGCGAATGCGTTCGGCCTGCTCGGCCCAGTAACGTGAACGCTCGAGCTTTCCGAGATGACTCGCGATCCGCGCCAAGCGATCGCAGCCGGCCCAGCAAAGGACGCTGGAGTAGGTGTGCACGGCCTTGCTGTTGCGCAGTTCCCACAATCCGGCATCCGGCTGATCCCACAGCGCAACACCTCGTTCGCCGACGCGTTCGAGCCGCGTGAACATGCTTTCGGTGTCCGGGTGGGCGATGCGCTGGTCGAAGAAGACCTGGGTGGTTGCCAGGATCACGCTGCCGTAGCCGTCGTTCTGAATCTGGGTATAGGCATGATTGCCGACACGCACGGGCCCCATGCCACGGTAGCCGGGCAGATGGTCGACGATACGCTCGTCCAGGCGTTCCTCCTGAGCGATACCGAAGACAGGCTGCAGGTCGCCGCCATCCCAGCCGGCGACCAGGTTGGTGATGTAGAAGAGGTAGCTCTCCATGGTTCGAGTCGCGCCCAAACGGTTGAGCGCCTGCACGACATAGTAGGAGTCACGCAACCAGCAGAAGCGGTAGTCCCAATTTCGCTCGGTACCGGCGGCTTCGGGGATGGAGGTGGTCACAGCGGCGATTAGGGCGCCTGTCTCCTCGTAGGCGCAGAGCTTCAAGGTAATCGCAGCTCGGATGACTGCTTCCTGCCATTCGAAAGGGATCGAGAGCCCCCTGACCCAATCGTTCCAGTAGGCTTCGGTGGTTTCGGCGAACTCGCGGGCGATCGCCCCCACCGACTGCGTCAGGCTTTCGTCCGGCCCGAGTATGAAGGTCAGAGACGTCTCCAGAACGAAGGGCACTTCGTCGGCGACGTAAGAGACGGGTGCGTCGGTGGTAAGCCGCAACGTCAGGTCCGGCGTTACGAAACGCAGATGGTTGCTGCCGCGGGTCGTCGTCGGCCGGCCGGCACCGTAGTCCTGAGCGGGCCGCAGACGCACCCGGATCCGAGGCGTTCCGCTGAGCGGTCGAATCTGCCGGACCAACTGCATGGGTCGATACATCCGGCCGTAATGTCGGAAGCGAGGTGCGAAATCGACCACCTCGACCGCGTTGCCGGCGTCGTCGTGCAATTCGGTGACCAATACCGCCGTATTGCCCCGATAGCGCTGTTCGCAGCGACTCAAACCCTCCAGCTCGATCTGCCAGAAGCCGGTGTCCGGCGCGCCGTCGCTGTTGCCCAGCAGGCTGCAGAAGACAGGATCGCTGTCGAAGCGCGGCAGACAGCTCCAAACGATACGCGCCTGGCGATCGACCAGTGCGGCAAAACTGCTGTTGCCGATCAAAGCGAGATCGAGAGAGGGCATGCAAAAGACCTGGGCAGGGAGTAGACGACTTGCCCAGGACAATAGACGGCTGAAGGCTTAGCACCAACCGTTTGGGAGACTCGTCCGCCTAGCGCGGCGCGCAGCTATACGCGAGCGAATGAATTCCGGTAGGCGCCGGGCTGAGTGGAGGCGCCTAGGAGTTCTGATCGAGCAATGCGCCCAGCATTGCATCCCCGACCTTGAAGACCGCGAGATTGGCCTCGTAGGCGCGTTGCGCCTCGATCTGCCGGACCGTTTCCTGGTCGAGGGACACATTGGCGCGACCGACCGAGCCGTCGCTGGCGGCCGCGGGACTGTCGGGATCGTAGGCGGGCACGTAAGCGGGTGTCAGAAACCGGGTCTGACCGCGAACACCACCGGTGGCGGCAGAGACCGGCTCAACGCTGACCGGTCCACTTTGCCGATCCAAAGCATCGCCCGGAACCACCACGGTCATATTGGCCACGTTGTGCGCCGAAGCGGCAAAACGCTTGCTCTGAACCTGAACTCCGGAAACAGCGGTTGAAATGGCTGCGTTCATGAGACTGCATCCTTTCCACCCCATGAGATGGGAAGACATTGGCGCCCCGTCAAATACTTGCCTTTTAGCAGTATTTAGCCGAACCGCATTTCGAGGCCGCGATCGGCGAAAATCCTCGTGTCGGCAGCGAAAGGTCGAGTCGAAGCAGATCGCCGAGACGGCCTAATGCGGCTGCATGACCAGCACGCCCCCATGAGGAATTATTCTGGATTGATATATATCGGACTGATATATTGGCTTGAGAGTGAGGTGAAGCTTGGATACGAAAACCCTCTGCCTGGCCGTTTTGCAGGCCAACCCCGCAAGCGGCTACGAAATCAAGAAAACGCTTGAGGCCTCGCCGCTGAGCCACTTTCAGGACATCAGCTTCGGCGCGATCTATCCGGCTCTGACGTGGCTGGCCGAAAACGGCTTGGTAACGGGGAACGCCTTGTCTCAGGACAAACGCCCCGACAAGAAGGTCTACAGCCTGACACCGAGAGGGCTGGAGCACCTGACGACAGCCCTGTCGCGCCCGCCTGCACCGGACCGCTTCCGCTCGGACTTTCTGCTGACCCTCTTCTTGGCGGATCTGGTGCCGCGAGAGCATGTGATGAGGATCATGGAAGCCCGCATCGCCGATCTGGAAAAAGAAGCCGAGGCGATGCGTGCCGACGATCTCGACGGGGTCTCTCCCGCGCAACGCTTCGTGCACGACTTCGGGCTGGCTTACTACGAGTTCGCGGCCAACTGGCTACGTGGTAATCGGGACCGGATGAAGGGCGAAACCGCGCCGGTCATCGCCAAGACCGGATGAACCGCCACGAAGGGAATAGGTCAGGGCCCTCGTCGGGATGAACGTTCGGCCGCAAAGTGACGTAACAGTAGCAAGCGAACTGAAAGGTCGACCAGGGACCTTACAGGTGACGAACAAAATGAAAGATCACGGAACCGCATGCGCCTGAACCGCTCTTACCTGATCGCCGCACTGCTGGCCGTTGGCGTGACCGCCTGGGTCGCTTCGGGTAGCCTGGGCGAGGATCGCCGCGAGCCGGAAGTCACCAAGCCGCCGGTGGATCTGGATGCGCTGCGCGAAACGACACGCGTCCGCGTTGCCGAGAGTTCGGCTGCGCCGCGGCTGATTGAGTTGAGCCTGACCGGTCATACCGAGGCCGTGCGTGCGGTCGACGTAAAGGCCGAGACCTTTGGCCAGATCGAGGAACTGCTGGTCGAAAAGGGCGAGAGGGTCGAGGCCGGCGAGTTGATCGCGCGGATCGACGCGCGCGATCGCCAGGCGCGACTGGACGAGGCACAGGCCCTGCTGCGGCAACGTCAGATCGAGTTCGAAGCTGCCCGGAAGCTGAACGAGCGCGGCTTCCGGGCCGAAACGCAGCTTGCCGAGTCGCGGGCCAGACTGGATGCCGCACAGGCCTCGGTCGAGGCGGCAGAAGTCGCGCTTCAGGATCTGCGAATCGTGGCTCCCTTCGAAGGCGTGCTTGACGACCGAACCATGGATCTCGGCGCCTATGTCGATACGGGAGATTCCCTCGCCCGCGTCGTCGATCTTGATCCGGTGCTCGTCATCGCACCGGCGAACGAACGCGACGTCCGGCACCTGCGCGTCGGGGAGCCGGGCTCTGCAGTGCTGGCAACCGGTCAGGAGATCTGGGGCCGAATCCGCTTCGTTGCCTCGGAGGCGAATTCGCAGACCCGTACCTTCCGGATCGAACTGGAGGTGGACAACCCGGACGGAGAGGTCCCGGCCGGCATGACGGCCATCATGCGCCTGCCGGTCGAACGGATCATGGCACATCAGATCACGCCGGCCATTCTCACGCTGAGCGACGAGGGCGTTCTCGGTTTGCGGACTGTGGTGGAGAACAACGACGACGACCCCGAAACCGGCATGGTTCGCTTCGTGCCCGTCACGATCGTCGAGGACACCTCCGAAGGCCTTTTCGTGACCGGACTGCCGGACGAGGTGACGCTGATCACGGTCGGCCAGGAGTTCGTCAAGGACGGTGAAACGGTGGTGGGGGTTCCAGATCCCGACTTCGACCGCTCGGCCAGTCCTTTGACGGCCGAACGGGCGGCGGAGACCGAGAGATGAAGGCGATCATCGACGCCGCGCTCGACCACGCGCGCACGGTGCTCGCCTGTCTGCTCCTGCTGCTGGTCGCGGGCACCTATGCCTACAACGCGATCCCGAAAGAGGCGGAGCCCGACGTCAACATTCCGATTATCTACGTCGCCCTCCACCACGACGGCATCAGCCCGGAGGATGCCGAACGCCTGCTCGTGAAACCAATGGAGCAGGAACTCCAGTCCATCGAAGGGATCAAGGAACTCCGGTCATTCTCCTACGAAGGCGGTGCCAGCGTGGTGATGGAGTTCGAGGCCGGTTTCGACCCCGATCTCGCGATGGACGACGTCCGCGCGAAGGTCGATCTGGCGAAGCCGGAGCTGCCGGACGAGACCGACGAGCCGACGGTGCATGAGGTCAATCTCAGCCTCTTCCCGGTCCTGGTCGTCTCGCTGTCCGGCAATGTCCCGGAGCGCACGCTGCTGCGCCTCGCCCGTGAACTGCAGGACGACATCGAAACGATCCCCAGCGTGCTGGAGGCGGACATCGCCGGCGACCGGGACGAGCAGGTCGAGCTGATCGTCGACCCCCAGAGACTGGAGCAGTACGGCTTGGACGCCGCCTACGTCCTCGACCTCGTCAACCGCTCCAACCGGCTGGTGGCGGCCGGGTCGATGGATACCGGCGCGGGCCGCTTCGCCGTCAAGGTGCCGGGCCTGTTCGAAACCATCGACGACATCCTCAATATGCCGGTCAAATCGGACGGCGACTCCGTCGTCACCTTCCGCGACGTCGGAGCGATCCGGCCGACCTTCGAGGACCGCCAGGGCTTCGCCCGGATCAACGGCCAGCCGGCCATCGCCCTGGAGATCTCCAAGCGGGTCGGCTCCAACATCATCGAGACGATCGAGCAAGTCCGCACCCTGGTGGAGGGAGAGCGCGTCAACTGGCCGGAAGAGGTGCAGGTCTACTACAGCCAGGATAAATCTTCGAACATCCGCACGATGCTGAGCGATCTTCAGAACAACGTCCTAGCAGCGATCCTGCTGGTGATGATCGTCGTGGTCGCCGCCCTCGGTCTGCGCTCCGGCGCTTTGGTCGGCATCGCGATCCCGGGGTCCTTCCTGACCGGCATCCTGGTGATCTATATCGCCGGCCTGACCGTGAATATCGTGGTGCTCTTCAGTCTGATCCTCGCCGTCGGAATGCTGGTCGACGGCGCCATCGTGGTCACCGAGTACGCCGACCGGAAGAAATCCGAGGGCTTCGAAAAACGCCAAGCCTACGGTCTTGCTGCCAAACGCATGGCCTGGCCGATCATCGCCTCGACCGCAACCACCTTGGCCGCGTTCCTGCCCTTGCTGTTCTGGCCCGGCGTCGTCGGCGAGTTCATGAAGTTCATGCCCTTGACGCTGATCGCGGTGCTCAGCGCCTCCCTCGCGATGGCTCTGATTTTCGTTCCGACGCTGGGCTCGGTCCTGGGCGGCAAGAGCGGCAATGCGGATCCGGATCAGGTGAAGAGCATCGCCGCCGGCGAGAGCGGCGACCTGAGCGAGCTCAAGGGCTTCACGGGTGCCTATCTGCGCGTTTTGAAGAGCGCTCTGGCCCATCCGGGCAAGATCGCCTTACTGGCCGTCTTTCTGCTGGTCGGAGTGCAGGTGGTTTACGGACAGTTCGGTCGGGGCATCGAGTTCTTCCCAAGTGTCGAACCGGAAAACGCCGCCGTCTGGATTCATGGCCGCGGCAACCTCTCGATAGAGGAGCGCGACAACCTCGTACGTGAAGTCGAGGCCCAGATTCTCGATATTCAGCGGGAAACCGGCGCCTTCCACACGGTCTATACACGCACTGTCGCGACGTCCGGTCGAGAGGACGACGACGAGCCCGAAGACCTGATTGGTGTGATCAACCTGGAGTTCGTCGACTGGTTCAAGCGCCCGCCGGCCCGTCAAGTCCTCGGCGAAATCCGTTCCCGTGGAGCGGACCTCGCCGGCATCTACGTCGAAACGCGCGAGGAGGAAACGGGCCCGCCGGTTGGCAAGCCCATCCAGCTCCAGATCAGTGCAACCGACCCGACGAATCTGGATCCGGCCGCACAGCGCCTTGCCGAACTGCTGCGTAGCACCCCAGGCTTGGTCGATATCGAGGACGGCCGCCCCATCCCGGGCATCGAATGGGAACTCGCGGTCGATCGCGCGGAAGCCGCCAAGTTCGGCGCCGATGTCACCTTGATCGGCAACTACGTGCGTATGGTCACCAACGGCATGAAGCTGGCGGAGTATCGGCCCGACACCTCGGACGAGGAGGTCGATATCGTCCTGCGCCTGCCGGAAAGCTATCGCACCATCGACCAATTGGAACGGATCCGGGTCCAGACCGACCGAGGCCTAGTCCCGATCGCGAACTTTGTTCAGAAGACCGCCGAACCGAAGGTATCGCTGCTCAATCGGGTCGACGGCCGGCGCGTCATGACGGTCAAGGCCGATGTCGGCGTCGATCCGGTCACCGGCGAGTCGGTTCTAGCCGATGACAAAGTGCAGGAAATCAGAGCCTGGCTGGCCGAGAACCAGGATCAGCTTCCCCAGGGAGTCGATATCGTCTTCAAGGGAGAGGACGAAGAGCAGCAGGAGAGTCAGGCCTTCCTGACGAAGGCTTTCGCGGTGGCTCTCTTCATGATGGCGGTCATTCTCGTCACCCAGTTCAACTCTTTCTATTCCGCCTTCCTCATCCTCTCCGCGGTGGTGATGTCGACCATCGGCGTCTTCATCGGTCTGATGGTCATCGACCAGCCCTTCAGCATTGTCATGAGCGGCATCGGCGTGATCGCGCTGGCGGGGATCGTGGTGAACAACAATATCGTGCTGATCGACACCTACGACCGCCTGAAGGCGGAGGGTGGCGATCCGGTCCAGACCATTCTGAGAACCGGCGCCCAGCGCCTGCGGCCGGTTCTCCTGACGACGATCACCACCATTCTTGGTCTGATGCCCATGGTCATGGGGCTCAACATCGACTTCATCAACCGTGTGCTGCAGCTCGGAGCGCCCTCCACCCAGTGGTGGTCGCAACTGGCGACGGCCATCGTCTTCGGGCTGGGCTTTGCGACGCTTCTGACACTGGTCTTCACGCCCTGCATGCTGATGCTGCGCGCCAACGTTCAGCAGTGGCGGCAGAAGCACAGAGATGCACGCGAAACGCCCGGAACGCTTGGGATCGGTACGGCGACGGGGCCGGCGGAGTAACTTGGCCAGGACAGGATATTTACTTAGCCTTAAGGGCTAATCGCGCAGCATTGAGCTTCGAGAAGACAGCCTTGGAGTTCGCGTCGCATGGCCGCCCCCGCCTCTTCGGAGCCCCCGCCCAGCCAGACGGAGTCAACCGAGACAGAGGGCGAAGAAGGCCTGCATGAGGCCGTTCGCCTGGCCTCCGAGTCCAAGGTGCCCCTTGAGCTGGGCAGCCTCGAAATCACCGAGGACGGCCGGGTCGTGCCGAGCGCGCCGGGCCGTACGCTGACCTTCAGTTTCTTTTACAAGGGCTTGCCCTTCGCCGGCGAAGTCGGCCCGAACGCCGGCGACAGCGTGCGTCTGGTCGGCGAGTTCGGGAAAATGCCCTTCACCGCAGAGTTGCCGAAGGGACGTCATGCTGTCCGGCAGTTGATCGCCGCGAGCCAGCGCAGTCAGCGCATTCGCTTCTTCGTAACGAAGGAACAGGACATCCGGCTGGCGATGGAAAGCGTGCCACCGCAGCCGCGCACCCCAGTCAGCATCGTCTCGGCTGTCACCGCCTTGCTGGTCGAGGCCTTGCCCGGCATCGCTGAAATGACCGGCAGACTGAACAAGCAGATCGCCGTCGCGACGTCGGACGATCCCCGCGACGCTCGACAGAAACCGCGCCCGGAAATGCGCGAGAAGAAACGCATGAAGGTTCAGCCTAAGGAAAGCACGGCAGCCTGACCGCTCGCACCTCTCAGCCGAAAACAGGACCGCCTGACAGCTCAGCCCGCGCCGTCTTGGGACGGCAGGACGAAGATCTGACCGGGATAGATCAGGTCGGGATCGCGGATCTGGTCCGCGTTGGCTTCGAAAATCACGGTGTAGCGCGGCCCCGCGCCGTAAGTGCGGCTGGCAATGGTCCAGAGGTTGTTACCCGGCTGGATCACGACGAAGCGCTCGTCGGCCGGCAGGTCGGCACTTTCGAAAGCCGCGCGGGCAAAGGGCGATTCGACCCGCGCCGTCACCGCGCCCCCAGCATCCAGTTGATCGACCCGCAAGGTGTAAAGCCCGGGCGCAACCGCCTCACCCGGCGTCACCCGCCAAAGTCCGTCTTCCCCGACCGCCGCCTCGCTCAAGAGCGCGTTGTCCAGGTAGACCACGATCCGGCCGCCCGGCAGGCCCTGGCCGGAGATGACGAGCCGTCCGGCAGCGTCGTAGTCGATCGCCTCGAGCCAGAGGCCGCCCGCCACCTCGGTCGGCGCTGCCTCGGGCACTTGAAGGACGCGGGCCGCGCCCGCCGTTTCGGCAGGAAGCTGGACGACCAGTGGGCCCGCCTCGCCTTCGGGCTGCGCACTGCCAGCGGCCTCGGTGGCAGCCCTGGTCTCGGGAACCGAGAGAACCACGACGTTGTCCCCGGTCTGGGTCACCCCGTCGGCCGTGGTCGCCTCCAGCTCCAGGGCGTAATCGCCAGGTGGCAAAGCCTGCTCCGGCAAGAGAACGAACTCGCCGCGACCGTCGGCACGGCCTCTGGCCACCTCCTCGCCGTTTCGCGTGACGACCACCTCGCTGTTCGGGCGTGCGCGTCCGGCCATCACGCTGGAGCCGTCGCGCTCGACCCGCACCACGTCGAAGGAGGGAGCGCCGTCGTTCGGCTCGGAGGCGGCCTCCCGGTCGCCAGTTTGGGCGGATTCTGTCTCCGACGGCTGCGAGGTCGCGTTTCGGGAGTCGCCGGCCAGACCGGAGCGGGGTTGCGTCGTCGGCGCGCCGGTCTCTGGAGCCGGCGAGGCCTCTTGGCTCCGCTCCACCGTGCGGGCCGGCGGCGCGCCCGTTTCCGCCCGTTGGGCGTCGGTCGGGGCCTCGGGATCCTGCAGCAGCAAAAACCAGAGCGCTGCGCCGATTGCCGCGACCAGAAGACCAACGAGCACCAGACCGCGCGTCACCGCAAACTCCCCGAAACAAGCCGCGCCCCTGCTTTCGGCGCGGCGGAAAAGACTGTAAAACCTAGCCCGATAGGGGGATTTGCGCAATTGGGGCAGAGCGTCAGCCCGGTCTGGTCGAGGGCGGGCCGGAGGCTTACGTTTGGAGCCTGTCCGACTTGGCCCTCTGGCGGCGATCGCTCGGCGTCCTCGGCCCGCCTCTTCGCCTCCACCAGCATGGATCAGATATGACCAAACCCTACACCGTCTGCCTCTACTGCGGCTCCTCCAACCGGGCCGATCCCGCCTTCTACGAAGCCGCGGCAGAGTTCGGCCGCGAAGTCGCCCGGCGTGGCTGGCGCCTGGTCTACGGCGGCGGCCGCGTCGGCCTGATGGGCGCCGCCGCCGACGGCGCCCTGGAAGCCGGCGGCGAAGTGATCGGCATCATCCCCGGCTTCCTGCACGACTTCGAGGTGGGCCACCACGGCGTGACGCGCCTGGAGGTCGTCGAGTCCATGCACATCCGCAAGATGCGCATGTTCGACCTGTCCGACGCCTTCTGCATTCTGCCCGGCGGCCTCGGCACCCTGGACGAGACCTTCGAAATCATGACCTGGCGCCAGCTCGGCCTGCACGAGAAGCCCATCGTGCTGGCCAACCTCAAGGGCTTCTGGTCGCCCTTCCTGGCCTTGCTGCAGTCTCAGGTCGAAGCCAAGCTGGTCCGCCCGGAACACGCCGCCCTGCTGCAAACGTTCGAGACCATACCGGAGCTCTTCGACGCCCTGGGCGAACGAACCGAGGCCGTGACGGGCGCGACGTCGAAGTTTCTTTGAGTCCCTCGGCGCAGCGTTCAAGACAAATGAAAACCCCCGTGTCCCGGCAGGGAAACGGGGGTTTCGAATTGGTAGCGGGGGACCGCTACACGCGGAGCTACACACTCAGAATTGCCTGCTAAGATCCGCAGGCTTCCTTGGGCTCTCAATCCTGCTTGTCTGCTCTGGGCACAAAGCGACCTCTAGGGCGTATCACGTCTAGGCCGGCTTCTGACCCCAAGCGATCATGCTCCAGTCAAACTCTGTTGCCCATTCGTCAGCTCGCCTGCATCGGGAACCCCGTAGCAGCGTTTTTTACTTAGCCTCCGGCTCACCAGAAGCATTCAGTAAGTTGACCAACGCTAACAGGCGGTCCGAGAGATCGCGACGTTCCACCCAATACTGCTGCAAGTCTCGACCGTCCAATGCGAGCCACGTTGCCGAACCACGCGCCGACACTCCTGTGGCCATGATATGGAATCGGCCGGGGTCTTTTGGGTCATAGGACTCAATCGGTTTGGTTTTGTCGTCACCAACGCGGCGCATGGGCAAAGGCTGCTTTAGCTTTTTGTCTTTCGCTATTTCAGATTTTGCTATGGGCATTCGCAAGAGTTCGAAGTCGGTGAAGACTGATTTGAACTCGTCTGATTCGCATACCCCCGAAGGCGACCGGCCGGCTGCAGCGGCTTCCAGGTCCCGTTGTTGAAACGTCCGAATTATTTCATAAAAACCAATAATCCATGTTTCGGAAAACATCATCTGGTAGTGGAGGGAAAAATCCATTCCAGACGCTTCTTTGTTCGGATCGAACTCATCTTCGAGGCATCTGAGTAATATGTCGAGGTCACCTTCCCGCTGGATGTTAGGTAATGCGGTGACGAGATTGAACTGCCCAGAGAGACGGATCGATAGATCCACCCAAGCTTGGTGCTCTGCTCTGTATTTTGCTCGAGCGATGTTGAACAACTGGTTCAACAATTGCGATACGGGAGATAGCGTCACAACTTCATGTCTCTTGAAATCGAGATGAAGCGACAACTATAGCAGGTTTGGCGTCCCTCGCATTACCGCTAGCATTTAGTGCAAACGAGTTGGGCAACGATCGCACCGGCTAAATGTCCGCTACTGATACATCCCTGAACTCAGCAAGCTCGACTCGATTAAGTGTGGTTTCTGGTGCAAGTTGGACATTCCCCACCAGGGCCTAATCGAATCGCCTTGATGAATACATTGTCTATTGTCTTGCAACCCGTTTGATTGCGGCCAAGTTGTGGCCTCGATAGCCGCCGGCTTTACAGTGCAACCATTCTTCCAATTCCGGAATGCAGGTATCCGCCCGCCGGCGGCGGAGCAGTGTCTCTGGCGTGAGCATTTCAGAATGCCGGCACTGGAGATACGTCGCCTCACGACTCTGTTGGCTGCCGCCCAAAAACAAACCCCCATCTCCGCGCACGGAAATGGGGGTTCGAGATGGTAGCGGGGGAGGGACTTGAACCCCCGACACGCGGATTATGATTCCGCTGCTCTAACCAGCTGAGCTACCCCGCCATAGGGTCGGTCCTGTGAGGACGCCGAGGCGTTCTGGGACCGAGGCGCCGGACAGCCCTTTGGGCTCCTCCGTCGCGAGAGCGTGGATATAGGGGGGGCGGCTTTCGGCTGTCAAGCGTTCGCGGAGGCGGCGGAGGCCAGGGCGGTCTCGGCTCCGGCAGCGACCGAGACACTGTGGTCCGGGCGGCTGTCGGCGGCCGCGATCCAGCCGCCGCCGAGCACGCGGCTGCCGGCATAGCAGACCGCTGCCTGGCCGGGGGCGATTCCGTACTGCGGCTCGTCCAGCAGGATCGTCGCGCCCTGCCCGCCCCCATCGCCGCCCTCGGCCGGAAGGATCCGCGCGGCGGCCGGCGCCTGGGCGGAGCGCAGCTTGACCTGGACGGCGGTTCCCGCTGCCTCCAGGGGCGCAGCCAGCCAGTTGAGCTGCCGCAGGGTCACCCGGTCCTTGGCCAGAGCAGCTTTGGGGCCGACGACGACCCGCCGCGCCTCCGGTTCCAGACGCACCACGTAGAGCGGTTCGGCCGTGCCGCCAACGCCCAGGCCGCGGCGCTGACCGATGGTGTAGCGGATGACGCCCTCGTGCTGCCCGACCACCCGGCCCGCCAGATCTACGATCTCGCCGGGATCGGCCGCGCCGGGGCGCAGCTTCTCGACCACGCTGGCGTAGCCGCCGGTGGGCACGAAGCAAATGTCCTGGCTGTCGGGCTTGTCGGCCACGGCGAGGCCCAGCCGCTCGGCCTCGGCACGCGTCTCCGCCTTGGGCAGGCCGCCCAGCGGGAACTGCAGGAAGGCCAACTGCTCCGCCGTGGTGGCAAAGAGGAAGTAGCTCTGGTCCCGCGCCGCATCGACGGCCCGATGCAACTCCGGTCCGTCCGGTCCCTGGAAGCGCTGGACGTAGTGGCCGGTGGCCAGCGCGTCGGCGCCGAGGTCGCGGGCCGTGTCCAGCAGATCGCGGAACTTGACCCGCTGATTACAGCGCACACAGGGGATCGGCGTTTCGCCGCGCAGGTAGCTGTCGGCGAAGTCGTCGATCACCGCGTCGCGAAAGCGGCTCTCGTAGTCCAATACGTAATGGGCGATGCCCAACCGGTCGGCGACCCGCCGCGCGTCGTAGATGTCCTGGCCGGCGCAGCAGGCCCCCTTCTTCCCCACCGCCTGACCGTGGTCGTAGAGCTGCAGGGTGACGCCGATCACCTCATAGCCCTGCTCGGCCATCAGCGCGGCCGTCACGGAGGAATCCACGCCGCCGGACATGGCGACGACGATCCGCGTGTCCTGAGGGGCCTTGGCGAGGCCGGGAAGGGAAACCCTGTTTTGCATGCGCGCAATATATGGAACATCCCCGGCGGCGCAATGTGCAGCGCTACGCGGAGCGAAGTTGCCGCGTTGCGGGCAACGGTTAGGCCGCCTCCCCTAGCAGGTCCAAGAGCGGGTCTGGCTGAGCCAGCAGGCCGAGCGAAACAGAGAAGTGTCCCTGGGGACGGACCGTCACGCGCTCGGCCGGCAGTTTCCAGCGCTGCGCCAAGGCGACGCCCTGCGCAAAGGGCAGCAAGCGGTCGGCGGAGCCCAGGAGCAGGCGCAGGCGTTGCGGCGGCAGCACCGGCCCACCCAAGGGGTTGAGCAGCGGAATCCAGCGGGCCAGGGCCGGCTCGCTCCAGCCGGCCGCCTGTAGCCGAGGGCGCAGGCGCAGGAGGCGCCCCAGACTGCCCTCCGGCGTGCCCTGGGTCACGTCGGCCGCCGTGGTGATCAGCAGCAGTCCGTCCGGACGGCTTTCCTCCGGCCAGTGTCGCGCCACCTCGACCGCCTTCTGCGCCGTGAGGGCCCCCAGCGAAACGCCGGACCAGACGACCGGCCCCTGCCGCTTCGCCCAGGCCGTCCAGACCGCCAGTTCCGGCACGGCCAACTCGAAGAATTCGAGGAATCCGGCCGGCCCACGCGCGATCAGCGGCTCCCCGCCGTAGGTGCCGGGCAGGCGACGGCGGCCGTGCCAGGGCGCCTCGATCCGCAGGACCTGCCAGCCGGCTGCCAGAGCCCTGTCGCTGTAGTCGGGACTGTGCGGCCAGAAGTCTGCCTCAATACAGATCCCGTGCAGTGCGATGACGGTGCCCTTTACGGGCGAGGTTGGCCGGTCCAGGCGCGCCCAGGCGGTGCCGCCGTCGCGGGCCGCAAAGCGCAGCCAGCGGCTGAGGCCCGTCGCCTGCCGGAGACTATGGCTTTCCTCCGGCACAGCGTCGAGCAGAGGAAAGGCCGTCTCCGGCCGGGCCAGGCGCTGCCCGTGACGGACCTCGACCCGGTCCGGCGGTTCGATGGCGAAGGCGGCCGCGGAGACGCCTGCCAGCGACGGCAGATGCCGGATCCGCCGACCCATCCAGTTCGCAGCCGCCGCGCGCCGGGCACGCTCCAACCCGGCCAACTCCTCGGGCGTCGGCGGTTCAGGCGCGAAGAAGCCCTGCCGCCAGGCGGCATCGGCCGCCAGATGCCGCTCCAGAGCCGATCCCTCCTCGGCTTCGGCAGCAGCCCAGGCGCGGGACAGGGGCAGATGCAGGCGCGCAACGCTCCAGGTCGCCAAACCGTCGTACCAGGGCCGCAACCACAGCGGCCCGACCGGGCGGCGCCAGAGCCAGGGCGGGCGGTAATCCTTCGGTGACTTCACGGGCCTGTGATTCCCGAAGAGTCGGCAGCTTTGGCAGGTTGCCATCCAGCCGTGCCGTCATGGCATCCGTCACCATCCTTGGAGAGTCCCACCATGCACCGTTTCCTGACCCTGCTGTCCGTCCTGGTTCTGCTGTCCGCGCCCGCCGCCGCCGCGCCGGACGGTATCGTCAGCGAGGCCACCGGCCACAGCTACCCGGAGATGATCGAACGCCTGGACCAGGCCGTCAAAGACCACGAGATGGGACTCGTCACCCGGGCCAGTGCGACCGTTGGGGTCAAAAAGGTCTTCGACGAAGACATCGCAGGCAACATGGTCGTCGGCGTCTACCACCCGCGCTTCGCCAAGCGGATGCTGGAGGCCAGCGTCCCGGCCGGCATCGAGGCGCCGATCCGCTTTTACATCACCGAGGAAGCCGACGGCGGAACCAGCCTCACCTATCGCACCCCCTCCGCCGTCTTCGCCCCCTGGGCCGACGGCAACGACGACCTACAGGCTCTGGCCGCCGAACTCGACGAGATTTTCGCCGGGATCTTCGCTCAAGCCACGGCTGACTGACAGACGACACAAGTCGGTTAACGCGTTGAACCGGCGGCGTCTCGCGTAGCCTGCACCCGCTTTCCGACTGTCTGTTCCGAAGCCTCCCTCTCCCCGTACTTTTTGGATGACACCGCTCCGTCACATCAGCTAGATTTAGCGTTATGGGCGGGGGTGAGCCCTAAATCTTGTGCACAGTATCGGTTTTCCACAGCCCAACGACTTCGGGGACAGGGAGCGCTTTCGACATGGACGGATCTGCGGTTTTCAAGGCGGAAACGGGTGCCGGCTCGGCTTCCCAGGGGCTGGAAAAGCTTGTGGACGAAGCGCGCAGCGTTTCCTCCGGCCAGGCCGACGCCACCGCGACAGAACCCGCCATGGCCGAGACGGAAACCGCCAAAGCGGATAACGCCCAGCTAGCAGGCGAGGCCCTGCTCGACAGCGGCGACCAGATCCGCGACAGCTTCCAGAACGAACGCGGCGTCCGGGTTCAGATGGACCGCAGCCGCGACGCGCTGCTGACCGACTTCGGCAAGGCGACCCTGACCGACCGCTATCTGATGCCCGGCGAGTCCTATCAGGATCTCTTCGCTCGGGTGGCAGCACACTTCGCTGACGACTCCGCGCATGCCCAGCGCCTTTACGACGCCATATCGCGGCTTTGGTTCATGCCGGCGACGCCGGTCCTGTCGAATGGCGGGACCGAACGAGGCCTGCCGATCTCCTGCTTCCTCAACGAAGCGCAAGACAGTCTGGGTGGCATCGTCGGACTCTGGAACGAGAACGTCTGGCTGGCGGCCAAGGGCGGCGGCATCGGCAGCTTCTGGGGCAACTTGCGCTCCATCGGCGAAACCGTCGGCGGCGTCGGCAAGACCAGCGGCGTCATTCCCTTCATTCGGGTGATGGACAGCCTGACCCTGGCGATCAGCCAGGGGTCCCTGCGGCGCGGCTCAGCCGCCTGCTATTTGCAGGTCGACCATCCCGAGATCGAAGAGTTCATCGAACTGCGCCGACCGACCGGTGGCGACCCCAACCGAAAGGCGTTGAATCTCCACCACGGCATCGTGATCACCAACGACTTCATGCGCGCCGTCGTGGAGGACGAGCTCTGGGCGCTCAAGAGCCCGAAGGACGGCACGATCCAGCGCACAGTCAAGGCGCGAGACCTGTGGATCCGTATCCTGACCGCCCGAGTCGAAACGGGCGAGCCCTACATCATCTACGGCGACCATGTGGCCGACGCGCAGCCAGAACACCACAAGCTGTCGGGCCTGAAGGTCAAGATGTCCAACCTCTGCAGCGAGATCACGCTGCCGACCGGGCGCGATCACCTGGGCGAAGACCGCACCGCCGTCTGCTGTCTCTCGTCCCTGAATCTCGAGACCTACGATCAGTGGAAAGACGAGCCCGGTCTGGTCGAGGACGTCCTGCGTTTTCTCGACAACGTGCTGCAGGACTTCATCGACCGCGCGCCGGATTCCATGGCCCGCGCCCGCTACTCGGCCATGCGTGAGCGCTCCATCGGCCTGGGTGTCATGGGCTTCCATTCGCTCTTGCAGAAGCATCGCGTGCCCTTCGAGTCCGCTGTCGCCAAGTCCTGGAACCTGCGCATCTTCAAGCAAGTTCGGGCTCAGGCGGATGCCGCCTCGCGGAAGCTGGCCGAGGAGCGGGGCGCCTGCCCCGATGCCGCCGAGCACGGCATCCAGGAGCGTTTCAGCCATAAGCTTGCGATCGCGCCGACGGCCTCGATCTCGATCATCTGCGGCGGCGCCTCACCCGGCATCGAGCCCTTCGTCGGCAACGCCTACACTCACAAAACGCTCTCGGGCTCGTTCCACGTGCGCAACCGCCATCTGGAGGCGCTGCTGGAGGAGAAGGGCGAGAACAGCGACGAGGTCTGGTCGTCCATCACCGTCAACGAAGGGTCGGTGCAGCACCTGGATTTCCTGGACGACCATGAGAAGGACGTCTTCAAGACGGCCTTCGAACTGGACCAGCGCTGGCTGATCGAACATGCGGCCGACCGCAGCCCTTCGGTCTGCCAAGCCCAGTCGCTCAACCTGTTCCTGGCGGCCGACGTGCATAAGCGCGACCTGCACCAGATCCATCTGCTGGCCTGGAAACGCGGCGTGAAATCGCTTTACTACTGCCGCTCCCGCTCGGTGCTGCGCGCCGAGAGCCATCAGAGCAGCGAGAAAGCCCTGTCCAGCATTCCGCTGGTCGGGAAGGTTAACGGCAGCGAGCAACCCGTTCTCGCCGAACGGATCGACTACGAGGAGTGCCTCGCCTGCCAGTAATGGCCGGGTGGTGAGAAAGGCGGCGAGAGGCAGTCCCTGCCTCGTATCGCCAATGAGAAACCGAGGCAGGCTTTCGAGTGTGCCTCGGTTTTTCGTTATGCCGCCTACAGGTTAGGTGTAGGAGATCCAGGTGTCGTCATCTGCTGACGAGTTTCATGGGCTTCCGTCTCGTTGAAGCGCCGCCCTCCACTCCAAAGCTTGCCGTCCAGACGCTAAGCCTCAGCCCACTCGGTCAAGATCTGATCGACGTCGAGCTCCCTCAGCGGCGTACGCGACTGTTGCGCTTGTCCGTCGACGAGGCCACCGAAAGCGATCTCGACATTCGGCCCTTCGACAGTCCGCGCAAGGCCACGCGCCCGGACGTGCGGGTGGGCCAGCACTTCGCTCGGCTCCAGAACGGGCATGAAGCAACAGTCGATGTCCGCCAGCAGCGTCGACCAGTCGGCCTGGGCGCGCGTGGCAAAGAGTGCCGCAACCTCGGCGATTAACTCAGTCTGCGGCAGGGGTTCGGCCTGACGCCCCGTCCAATCGTCCCGTCCCACCGCGCGGCAGAAGGCATCCCAGAATTTCGGTTCGATCGCCCCGAGAGAGACGAACCGCGCATCAGCCGTCCGATAGAGACGATAGAAGGCTGCGCCACCGTTCAGCAGCCCTTCACCGCGCACCAAGGCCTCTGCATCACCGCGCAAAGCCGAGGTGAATGGCAAGGCCTGCCAGGCTAGAACCGACTCCATCAGGCTGATGTCGAGCTGCGCCCCCTGCCCGGTCCGTTCGCGGCGGATCACGGCGGCCAGAATGGAGACAACGGACTGCAAGGCGCTGGCGTGATCGGCCGTCGGCGGATAGGCCGCGACGCTTTCCTGGGGCAGTCCGGAACTGGCGAGCCCGCCGCCCAGCGCCATGTAGTTGATGTCGTGCCCACCGGCCAGACGCAGGGGTCCGGACTGTCCGTAACCGGACAAGGCACAGTGAATCAGCCGGCGGTTGAGATCGGTCAGACGCCGCGCGTCGAACCCCAGCTTCTCCAGGGTCCCGGGCCGATAGGACTCCAGCAGGATATCCGTCCCGCTCAGCAACTCGGAGAAGGCGTCCTGTCCATGGCGCGCTTTGAGGTCCAGGCACAACACCGTCTTGCCGGCATTGATCTGCTTGTACCAGGCGGAGAGGCCGTCGGGGTCGCGGGGCCCCAGTCGGCGCAGGGGATCGCCGGCCGGCGGTTCGACCTTCACCACCTGCGCCCCCAGATCACTGAGGATCTGACCGGCAAAAGGTCCGGGGAGCCACTGACTCAGGTCCACCACACGCAGACCGGCCAGCAGATCGAATGTCATCGGCGGTACATGTAAGAAAGAGCTTTCGGACCTGCTGTCCTACTCGACCAGCTCGGGCATCTTGGGCTTAGCGCGACGTCCGCCCGAACCGCCACCGGACCCGCCGCCCTTCTTGCCCTTAGGCTTAGGTTTGCCGGCTTCAGGATAGCGGAAGGTCAGCTTGCCGCCCTCCTTGTCCAGATCGACCGAGACCAGGCCGCCATCCGCCAGCCGGCCGAACAACAGCTCTTCCGCCAAGGGCTTCTTGACGTATTCCTGGATCAGACGCCCCAAAGGACGGGCTCCGTAGAGCGGTTCGTACCCTTTTTCGGCCAGCCAAGCCCGTGCGGACTCCGAAAGCTCGATGGTCACGTGGCGGTCGGCAAGCTGGGCCTCCAGCTGCAGAACAAACTTCTCGACCACTAGCGCGACCGTCTCCGGCTTGAGGGCGCTGAAGGGGATGATCGCGTCGAGGCGATTGCGGAACTCCGGCGTGAACATGCGCTCGATCGCTTCGCTGTCCTCACCTTCGCGCTGCTCCCGCAGGAAGCCGACGGCCGGCTTGGCCATATCCGCCGCACCGGCGTTGGTCGTCATGATCAGAATGACGTTGCGGAAGTCGACGGTCTTGCCGTTGTGATCTGTCAGCTTACCGTAGTCCATCACCTGTAGGAGGATGTTGAAGAGATCGGGATGGGCCTTCTCGATCTCGTCGAGCAACAGCACGCAGTGCGGATGCTGATCGACGGCGTCGGTCAGGAGGCCGCCCTGATCGAACCCGACGTAACCCGGCGGTGCGCCGATCAGGCGACTGACGGTATGGCGCTCCATGTATTCGGACATGTCGAAGCGATGCAGTTCGACGCCGAGCGTGCGCGACAACTGCCGTGCGACCTCGGTCTTGCCGACGCCCGTCGGACCGGAGAAGAGGTAACAGCCGATCGGCTTGTCCACTTCGCGAAGACCCGCGCGCGCCAGCTTGATCGCGCTGGACAGGGCGGTAATCGCCTGATCCTGACCGAACACCATGGTCTTGAGATCGCGCTCGAGCGTCTGGAGCGCGGCCTTGTCGTCCCGGCTGACCGACTTCGGGGGAATCCGGGCAATCTTGGCGACCACCGCCTCGACTTCTTTCACGCCGATGGTCTTGCGGCGCTTCGACTCCGGCTTGAGCGCCTGGGCCGCCCCGACCTCGTCGATCACGTCGATCGCCTTGTCCGGGAGCTTGCGGTCGCCGATGTAGCGGGAAGAGAGTTCGACCGCGGTTCGCAGCGCGTCCGCAGTGTAGCGCACGCCGTGGTGTTCTTCGTAATAGGGCTTGAGGCCGCGCAGGATCTTGACCGCGTCCTCGATGCTGGGCTCGTTGACGTCGATCTTCTGGAAGCGGCGGACCAGCGCCCGATCCTTCTCGAAGTAGTTGCGGTATTCCTTGTAGGTCGTCGAACCGATGCAGCGCAGCGCGCCGGACTGCAGCGCTGGCTTCAAGAGGTTTGAGGCATCCATCGCGCCGCCCGAGGTAGCGCCGGCGCCGATCACCGTATGGATCTCGTCGATGAAGAGAACCGCGTGGTCCTGCTGTTCGAGTTCGGTCATGACCGCCTTGAGGCGTTCCTCGAAATCGCCCCGGTAGCGCGTCCCGGCCAGCAAGGCGCCCATGTCGAGCGCGAAAATCGTCGCGCCTTTCAGAACGTCCGGCACCTGCTCCTCGACGATACGCCGGGCCAATCCCTCGGCAATCGCTGTCTTGCCGACGCCGGGATCGCCAACGTAGAGCGGATTGTTCTTGGTCCGGCGGCAGAGAACCTGAATGGTCCGCTCGATCTCGTGCGCCCGTCCGATCAAGGGGTCGATCTTACCCCCCTTGGCCTTGGCGTTCAGATCGACGCAGTAGGCGTCCAGCGCCTCGCGACCCTTCTTCACCACCTTCTCGCTCTGCTCTTCCTCGGCGCCCTGGACGGGTCGGCTCTCTTCCTGGCCGGGCACCTTCGCAATTCCGTGGCTGATGTAGTTGACGGCGTCCAGCCGGGTCATCTCCTGCTCCTGCAGGAAGTAGACCGCATAGGATTCGCGCTCGCTGAAGATGGCGACCAGCACGTTGGCGCCCGTCACTTCCTCGCGACCGGAGTTCTGAACATGGATGGCCGCGCGCTGCAGGACGCGCTGGAAAGCGGCTGTCGGCTTTGCATCGCCGACATGCGCGTTGATCAGATTGGTGAGCTGGTTATCGATATACTCCGAGAGATCGGCGCGCACCTCCTCGAGAGAAACGCCGCAGGCGCGCAGGACCGCGATCGCGTCCTGGTCCTCCGTCAGGGCCATCAGCAGATGCTCGAGCGTCGCGTACTCGTGCCGCCGTTCGTTCGCATAGGCCAAGGCCCGGTGGAGGGTCTGTTCCAGGTTCGCAGAGAGCATCGAGCGGCCTACTCCTTTTCGAGAGTGCACTGCAAAGGATGTTCGTGCTTGCGCGCAAAGTCGATGACTTGTGTCACCTTCGTTTCTGCAACTTCGTAAGTGTACACACCGCAGACGCCGACGCCCCGACGGTGAACATGCAGCATAATCTGAGTCGCTTCTTCCTGACTCTTGCCAAAAAAACGCCCCAAGACATGAACGACGAACTCCATGGGCGTGTAGTCGTCATTCAGCATCAAGACCTTGTACATGGACGGCTTTTTGGTCTTCGCCCGGGTCTTGACCACTACGCCGGTGCCGGAGCCGCCTCCGTCACCGGTCCCTTTTCGATCGTCGTCACTCATGCGCATGTCGGTCGGGTTTGATCTTTCGATGGCCGTCGCGTCTGCGCCGGGCTGAGGAGCCTCGTTCGCCAGCCCCTGCCCTCAAGAATAGTGGGAAACCAAGGCGGCCGAAAAGGGCCCTTTGCCAAAACCTGATCGGGCCCCACAAGTGAAGAGATAGGGCCGCCCTCCGGCGGCGGGAAGGGGGTGCGACGGCCAGGTTCAACGCGCCGGCTTAGCAGTCTAAAAAGCAGAGACCCGGCGCACACTGCACCGGGCCTCTACATCTATCCAACGTCACGTCGTCCGTGGAACGGATCGACTTAACCGGAAGCTGAGACGCTTCCCGCAAACACGACCGCGCTTTAGGCGGCGATCGGCTTGGACGCCTTTTCGAAGGTCGCCTGCATGCAAGCCTGCAGCGGCTCGACGGCCTCGTTGGCAACCTTGGCCGACAACTCGGCCAGCTTGGCGCTCTCGGCCATCACCTTGTCGAAGTTGGTGCGGGCCAAGTTGCTCTGCAGGTCCATCATCTCATGCAGGTTCTTGGCGCCGAAGACCTGCTTCGCAGCGGCCATGTTGGCTTCCATAGCTTCCTGAGCGAAGCCCATCATCTCCTTTGAGAGGCTCTCGAAGCCCTTGGCCACGATGGTGCCGGACTTCATGAAGGCGTCCATGTTGCCCTTGTTCAGGCTCGAGAACTCGTCGTAGCTCTTGAACATGATGGTGGAGGCCTTCTCGACCTGTTCCTTGGTCGAGGTCATGGCCTGCTCGTACTGCTGGCTCGCAGCGTCGGTACCAGCCTTGACGAAAGCCTCGACGGTTTCCTTGCCAGCGTTGACGGCAGCCTCGATCGGCGCGGTCATCTCGTTGGCGGTCTGTGTCTTCTTAGTCTGAGCCAAAGTTAGGGTCCTCCTCCTAAGGGTTGGCGGCGTCGTGACGCATCTCAAAATTCGTGAGCGGTCAAGAAGGCCAAGCGGGGCGGCCCTCTGTAACTCCAACGGTTGCCTGCCTCACTGGTTTTGCTGCAGTGCAACATAGGCCAATGTAGTGAAACGTTATGCTGAGTCAAGGGCATTTTTGTGCGCCGCACAAAAGAGCTAGATCCGCCACAGGCAAGGCCAGCCAACAGCTGGAATACGATGGGCCACGACCAAGCTCGCAGATGCAGCATAGCATAGTACCCGACCCGGGTTGGCGCGACTCGAACCCCGGTCCTAGGCAGTGATAAAGGCGTGACCGGCCGTCCGAGAGGAACTATGGACACGGGCGTCGGACACGTCTGCGGCAGGAGGCCAGGACCACCGTGAACCAGCAGATTCCGAACCCGAGCCTTGCGGTGGCGGGAACCGCCAAAACGCCCCGCATCCTTGTGCTCGGCAACGAAAAAGGCGGTTCGGGCAAATCGACAACGGCGATGCATCTCGTTGTCGCGCTGCTGCGTCAGGGCCGTTCGGTCGGCGTGATCGACCTGGATGCGCGCCAAGGCACGCTCAGCCGCTACGTCGAGAATCGCCGGGTCTTCTCCGAAAACGAGGGTCTGCCCTTACCGTTGCCCGAACTACGCCAGGTGATGCGCAGCGACGCGCCGACCCGCGCAGAAGCCGAGGAAGAGGAGCGCACGAAGCTGTCGGACGCGCTGGAAGGCTTGTCCGACTGCGATATGCTGGTGATCGACACGCCCGGCAGCGACAGCCGCCTCTCCCGTCTCGGTCATACATTGGCCGACGTCCTGATCAGTCCGATGAACGACAGTTTCATCGATCTCGATCTTTTGGCGCGGATCGATCCCGAAGGCCGAAAGATCCTAGGGCCCAGCGTCTACAGCCAGATGGTCTGGGAGCAGCGTCAGGATCGGGCTCGTCAGGGCGGCCGCCCAATCGACTGGGTGGTGCTACGCAACCGGCTTGCCCACTTGGATGCCCGCAACAAGAGGGATATCGCACGCCTGCTGGCACAGCTCGCAAAGCGGATCGGCTTCCGACTGGCACCGGGCTTCGGCGAGCGCGTCGTCTTTCGCCAGCTGTTTCCCCAAGGCCTCACGCTGCTGGATCTACGTCAGTCGGGCGCCGACCTGACCATGAGCCACCTTGCCGCTCGCCAGGAAGTGCGCGCCCTTCTCGCCGCGATCGGGCTCGACATCCCCGAAGAGTCGCACGCCTGACGCCCCCACCACTGGAGGCATCGCGGTCGACGGCTTATCTTATCGTCATGCCAAGACTCACCGACTGCGTGGCAAGCCCCGGAATGACGCGATGAGCAGCGACGATCGGCTGCCGAGCAAGAGCGATGCCAAGGACGCGGAGGTCGATGCCTTCCTGAAGAAGGTCCGGGCGATCCAGCCCGCGCAGCCCGGCGCAGGCGGGCGCGGGCGCCTCGTCTTCGCGCTCGATGCCACAGCCAGCCGGCAACCGGCCTGGGACCGGGCGATGCACCTCCAGGCCGATATGTTTCGCGAAACGCAGGCACTGGGCGGCCTGGATATCCAGTTGGTGTTCTACCGCGGCTACGGCGAGTGCAAGGCTTCCAAGTGGTACTCGGAAGCCGATGCGCTGTTGCGGGCCATGACCGGCGTGACCTGTCTGGCCGGCAGGACCCAGATCCGTAAGGTTTTGAAACACGGCTTGGCCGAAACCAAGAAACGCAAGGTCAACGCCCTGGTTTTCGTAGGCGACGCCATGGAGGAAGATGTCGACGAACTTGGGCATCTGGCCGGCGAGTTGGGTTTGCTCGGTCTGCCCTGCTTTCTGTTTCATGAGGGTGGAGATCCATTGGTCCGCAACGTTTTCGAACAGGTCGCCCGGCTGTCCGGCGGTGCCTGCTGCGCGTTCGATGCCTCGGCGGCGCAGCAACTGCGCGACCTGCTGTCCGCCGTCGCCGTCTATGCCGCAGGAGGGCACAAGGCGCTGGCCGACTTCTCGACCAAACGCGGCGGCGTCACGCGTCTGCTGACCAGTCAGGTTCGTTAGGGAGCCTGGACGGCCGGCCATGGCATATCTGATCTTCGGCCTTCTGGTGCTGGGCGGCCTGCTGCTGCTCGCGCGTTGGTTCGCCTCGGCACCGCCGTCCGACGTCATCAAGGTCATGCGCTACGGCGCCCTAACGGCCGGTGCCGCCTTTCTGCTTTTTCTCGTGCTCGGCGGTGCCCGGACGCTCGCCTTTCTGCTGGCGCCGTTGCTACTGCCGCTGTTGCTCAACGCGCGCGGTATCCTCAATCGACTGAAGACCATGACCGGGCCTCGTCCGGGCCAGACCTCGACCGTTGAGACCCGCTTTCTGCGAATGACGCTGGATCACGATAGCGGCGCCATGGACGGCACGGTACGCGAGGGCCCACAGCGCGGCCGACGGTTGGAGGAGTTGAGCGAGATCGACCTGCTTGAGCTTTGGCGAACCTGTCGCGCCGAAGACGAGCAGTCCGTACAAGTCCTCGAAGCCTGGCTCGACCGCGTACATGGCGCCAGTTGGCGCGAAGCGGCCGGGCTCGGGCCCGATGAAACCGCGTCCGACGGCGCCGGAGCGACCGGCGAAAGCGAGCGCACGGATAAAGCCGGTCGCCGCGGCGCGAAGGGCGACAGCATGACCCTGGAAGAAGCTTACGAGATTCTAGGCCTGAGACCCGGCGCCGGCGAGCACGACATTCGCGCGGCCCACCGCAAGCTGATGCGCCAGTTCCATCCGGACAGCGGCGGCTCCAACTACCTCGCCGCCAAGATCAATCAAGCCAAGGATTTACTTCTGAGGCGTTCCTGAGACAACCGCGTCGCTTTTTTCTCGCCGGGACCTCCAGTTGCTTGCCTAGTAGCGCTGTGGCACAACCTCGCGCGCCGCAACCATAGGACATCCCATGCGCAAACGTATCCGTAAGGCGATCTTCCCGGTGGCCGGTCTCGGCACCCGATTTCTGCCCGCAACCAAAGCAATGCCGAAAGAAATGCTACCGATCGTGGACAAGCCACTGATCGAATACGCGGTTGAAGAGGCGAAAGCCGCGGGCATCGAGGAATTCATTTTTGTGACAGGCCGCGGCAAGCAGGCCATCGAGGATCACTTCGACTTCTCCTTCGAGCTGATGGAGACGCTCAGGGAGCGCGGAAAGACGGAACAGCTCGCGATTGCCGAGCGCTCGCGCATGAAGGCCGGCACCATCGCCTATACCCGCCAGCAGGAACCGCTCGGTCTTGGCCATGCCGTCTGGTGCGCCCGAAATCTGGTCGGCGACGAACCCTTCGCGGTGCTGCTGGCCGACGACCTCGTAAAGGCCGAAGAGCCCTGCCTCGCCCAGATGATCGAGATCTATAATGAGGTCGGCGGCAACGTCGTCGCGGTGATGGACGTGCCGCGCGAGCATACGCGGCGCTACGGTGTCTTGGACGTGGTGGAGGACGACGGAAAACTGGCGCGGGCACAAGGTCTCGTCGAGAAACCCGAGCCGGACGTCGCGCCCTCTACCCTGTCGGTGATCGGCCGCTACGTGCTGCAGCCCGAGGTGTTTCACGAACTGGACAAGCATACGGCGGGCGCCGGCGGCGAGATTCAACTGACCGACGCAATAGCCGCGACGATTGCCGATGTCGGCTTCCATGGTTTGCGGTTCGAGGGTACGCGTTTCGACTGCGGCAGCAAGGAGGGCTTTCTGGAGGCGACACTGGCCTTCGCCCTCGACCGCAGCGATCTGGGCGATGCCATGCGCGAGATGCTGAAGCGCTACGGCTAAGCTGCAACGCTTGTGCTCTACTGCGGGTCGGGCCGCAGCGGGCAAGTTATGAAAGGGGTTAGGTCATGCGCGTAGCGATGATCGGGACAGGCTACGTCGGTTTGGTGTCGGGGGCCTGCTTTTCGGAGTTCGGCACGCAGGTGGTCTGCGTCGACAAGGACGTGGAGAAGATCGCGCGGCTGCAGGGCGGTGAGATCCCGATCTACGAGCCCGGCCTGGAGGACCTGGTGGCCCAGAACGTCGGCGCCGGCCGGCTGTCCTTCACCACCGACCTGGCCGCCGCGGTCGAGGGCGCAGACGCCGTCTTCATCGCGGTCGGCACCCCCTCGCGGCGCGGCGACGGCCATGCCGACCTCTCCTTCGTCTTCGCCGCCGCCGAGGAGGTGGCCCGCGCCCTGCCGGCCGCCGGCGCCGGCTTCACCTGTATCGTGACCAAGTCGACCGTGCCGGTCGGCACCGGCCGGCGGGTCGCCGAGGTGCTGGCACGAACCCGCCCCGACCTGGCGCTGGGCCGCGACTACGACGTGGCCTCCAACCCCGAGTTCCTGCGCGAGGGCTCGGCCATCGAGGACTTCATGCGCCCCGACCGGGTGGTGATCGGGGCCGAGAGCGAGGTGGCGCGGGACTGCCTCAAGGCGCTCTACCGGCCGCTCTACCTGAACGAAACGCCGATCGTCTCCACCCGCCTGGAGACGGCCGAGTTGATCAAGTACGCCGCCAACGCCTTCCTGGCGGTCAAGATCACCTTCATCAACGAGATCGCCGACCTCTGCGAGCAGGTCGGCGGCGACGTGCAGCAGGTGGCCCGCGGCATCGGGCTGGACGGCCGGATCGGCGCCAAGTTCCTGCATGCCGGCCCCGGCTACGGCGGCTCCTGCTTCCCCAAGGACACCCTGGCCCTGGTGCGCACCGCCCAGGAGGCCGAGGCGCCGCTGCGCATCGTCGAGACCACCGTCGAGGTCAACGAGGCCCGCAAGGCCGCCATGGCCGAGCGGGTGGTCGCTTTCCTCGGCGACGCCGAGGCCGCCGGCCCCAACCAAACCGGCGCGCTGTCCGGCAAGACCGTCGGCCTACTCGGCCTGACCTTCAAGCCCAACACCGACGACATGCGCGAGGCCCCCGCCCTGGCCATCGTCCCGCGCCTGCAGGCCGCCGGCGCCAGCATCCGCGCCTACGACCCCGAGGGCATGAGCGAGGCCAAGAAGCTGCTCGATGACGTCGCCTGGTGCGCCGACCCCTACGAAACTGCAGAAGGCGCCGACTGCCTGGTCCTGCTCACCGAGTGGAACGCCTTCCGCAACCTCGACCTCGACCGCCTCAAGGCGCTCATGACACAGCCAGCCCTCGTCGACCTGCGAAACGTTTACGACCCAGACAGACTCAAACAAGCCGGTTTCAAATACTCCGGTATCGGACGCGGGCAGCCTGCCGAAACCAAAGCGAAGACAGCGAGCGGAGTCAGCGCAGCATGACGGCCCACAGTTTCAACCCGACCCTTCTGCGCGAGTACGACATCCGGGGCATATTCGGGCAGACTCTCGCGGCCGCCGACGCGGTAGCCTTGGGCCGCGCCTTCGGCTCGCAGGTGGCGGAGGATGGAGGCAGCCGCGTCGCCGTCGGATACGATGGCCGGCTGTCGTCGCCGGAGTTGGAAGCCGCGCTGGTCGAAGGACTGGTTTCCACCGGCATGCAGGTACTGCGCGTCGGGCTCGGCCCCACGCCCCTTCTCTACTATGCGGTCTGCGAGCTGCCGGCCGACGGCGGCATCATGGTCACCGGCTCTCACAACCCCTCGGACTACAACGGCTTCAAGATGATGCTGGCGTCCGGCAGCGTCTTCGGTTCTCAAATTCAGGCGCTCGGCCAACGCGCCGCAGAGGGGCGTTTCGTCGAGGGTCAAGGTCGCGAGGAGCAGGTCGAATTGATGCCGGCCTACATCGACCGCCTGCTGAGAGACTTCAAAGGCGCAGGGAATCTCAAGGTCGCTTGGGACGGCGGCAACGGCGCAGCGGGAGAGGCGATGGTCGCCCTGACCAAGCGCCTTCCGGGTGAGCATATCCTTCTAAATGCAGAGATCGACGGTACCTTTCCGGCCCATCATCCCGATCCGACAGTGGCGGAAAACCTGGAGCAGCTCATCGAGACCGTGCGCACTCAAGGCTGCGATCTCGGCTTCGCCTTCGACGGCGACGGCGACCGTATCGGCGCGGTCGACGGCGAAGGTCGTATTCTCTGGGGCGATCAACTGATGCTTCTGCTGGCGCGCGACGTGCTCAAGGCACATCCGGGCGCCACCATCATCGCCGACGTCAAGGCCAGCCAGATGCTCTTCGACGGCATTGCCGAGCTCGGCGGACAGCCCCTGATGTGGAAAACCGGGCACTCGCTGATCAAAGCCAAGATGAAGGAGACGGGCTCCCCCTTCGCCGGGGAGATGAGCGCCCACCTCTTCTTCGCCGATCACTTCTACGGCTATGACGATGCGCTCTACGGCGCCGTACGCGTGTTGAACGCCCTGGAGACCTACGGCGACAGCCTCGCCGCCTTCCGGGACTCTCTCCCGCAGCTCACCAACACGCCGGAAATTCGGTTCCCCGTCGAGGAAACCCGGAAGTTCGATATCGTCCAAGAAGTTGCGGAACGGGTGAAGCAGAGCGGCGCCGAGGTCATCGACGTCGACGGCGTACGCGTCCGCGACGGTGACGGCTGGTGGCTTCTGAGGGCCTCCAACACTCAAGACGTCCTGGTGGCCCGTTGCGAAGCTCCCAGCGATACCGGCTTACAGCGGCTCAAACTTCTGCTCGGCGAGCAGCTCCGCCAGTCCGGGCTGGAACCTCCCGAGTTCTAACGACGTCTGCGACAGGATGATTTGATCGCCGTGCCGATTGCGTCAGACTGAGGGTATGCGTGTTTTCTTCTACGGCACCTTGCTGGACACCGATATCCGCCGAGCCGTTCTTCAGGATCTCTGCGACAGCCTGACCATGACGCCGGCAGAGTTGCCAAGTTTTCGTCGTGTGACAGCGCGTGACAGCGACTACCCGGTTCTGGTTCCCTGCCCCTCCGGGCGCGTCAAGGGCTACCTGGCCGACGGGCTCGACCTACAGGGTCTCGCCCGCGCCGCCTACTTCGAAGGCGCGAAGTATCACCCGGTTCAACGGGCGGTCCGCGACAGTTCTGGACAGTGGGAGACCGCCTGGCTTTTCTTGCCTGTGACCCCACGCCACCATGCGAACCGGACGCGGTGGAGTCTGCTTCGCTGGCAGCGGCAACGTAAACGTCGCGTACTGTCGATGACCAAGCGTTGGATGGCGGAGTTCGGTGCAAGAAGTCTGGTTGGCAGCGATCTTTCCTGGCAAGGGCGCCGTACTCTGCGGCGCCTGGAGCAGGATCGCGCTCTGGCCGCCCACTCTCATAAGGGAGGCTTCAGCAGAAACACTACCAGAGGCCGTGCAGCTGCCTAGTCTAATAAATGGGTTTACCGGCATTTAACCCTATTACGGCAGCCTTCCTCTTAACCTAAGAGTTGAAGCGAGCCGCGCCCGAATGTCTGCCGTCCGCAAGCTTGAGTCAGGTGCACCTTCCCGATCTGCCGACGACGGGCTGATGAACCGGATCGCGGAGGCTGCCGGAAATCTCTCGCTCGAACTGGTTGATGTTGCGGCCGGCATCGTGGCCGCCGAACAGACGTTCAACACCCAAGCCGAATCCTTCGATGCACTCCTGAAGAACGCGGAGACGATCGGCAGCCAGAACGCAAAGATCGCCAAGGCCGCGGAGACCACGCGCGAGACGGCCGAAACCGCAAGCTCCGAAGTCGAGTCTTCGCGCGGGGCGATCGAGAGCTCTCTCAAAGACATTCATGCTCTGGTCGAGGCTGTCGGTGTGATCGAGCAGCGCTTGAGCGGATTACAGGACGCCTTGGCCGAGGTTGGGAAAGTTGCCGGCGACATCAACGCAATTGCGCGCCAAACCAATCTTCTGGCGCTCAACGCAACGATCGAAGCGGCACGTGCGGGCGCTGCCGGGAAAGGCTTCGCGGTGGTGGCCGGAGAGGTCAAGCTGCTGGCGACGCAGACGAGCGAGGCGACCGCTCAAATCGATCTGACTCTCAAGGGACTCACCGAGCAAGCCGACCAGCTGATCTCTCACGGCGCCGAAGGCACCGCCCGCGCGCAAAACGTTCGCGAAGGTACCAACACGATCGGCCGCGTCGTCGATGCGGTGGCCTCAGCCGTCGAGAGCATGCGGCGCGAGACAGGCGACATAGCCAAGGCTGCGAACGAGATCGAAGAGCAGTCCAGCGACTTCCTGGCGACCTTGACATCGATGTCCGGCGAGGTGAGCCATGCACGCGACAGTCTGGGCGACGCCCGGGAGCGGATGACCCACCTCTCGGCGACTGGCGATCAACTGGTCGACCTTTCGGCACAGAGCGAGCAGAACACGCTCGACCGGCCCTTCATCGAGAGGGTGCTTGCTGCGGCGATCGAGATTGCCACCGCCTTCGAAGCGGCTCTGGAAGCGGGCGAAGTCAACGAAGCGGACCTTTTCGATCAGAACTACACCCCGATCCCGGGCAGCGAACCGCAACAGTTGATGACTCGATTCACGGCCTTCACCGATCGCGTTCTGCCGCCGATTCAGGAGCCGGTCCTGAAGTGGGACCCACGGGTCATCTTCTGCGCTGCCGTCGACACCAACGGCTACCTGCCGACCCACAACGCGAAATTCGCCCAACCTCTCAGCGACGATCCGGTCTGGAACAATGCGAACTGCCGCAACAGGCGCATCTTCGACGACAGGGTTGGGCTTGGCGCGGGACGCAACACCAAGCCCTTCCTGTTGCAAACCTATCGCCGGGATATGGGCGGGGGGCAATTCGCGCTTATGAAAGATGTCTCCGCACCCATTCAGGTGCGCGGCAAGCTTTGGGGCGGGCTGCGCCTTGCCTATAAGCCGGACTAAGCCTTACCCACGGCGGCCAGAACCCACCCAATCCGCCTGAAACAACCGGCAGAACAGAGCGCTCTTAGGGAAGCAGGTTTTCGCACAACGGCTGTGAATCGATCCTGCAAAGGCGCAGAGGCGAGCCTGCAGGGTTGGCCGATACGTCCCCTGGAGCAGAGGACGCCGCAGCACCCGAGGCCTATGACTGATCAGGATTTATGCCCGAGAAGACCCTGCTCCAGTGAGCCCGGCCGAAGGATAGCCGAGCCTCCGGGTACTAGACGCCGTCGCGCACCACCAGACAGGGCGTGGAGTGCTGCCGCTCGAGACGGCGGCAGGCTTCGAGAGCTGTGCTCTGAGTTTGCAAGCCAGTCAAACGGGCGCGGAAGAGGGTATCGCTTCCATGTTCTGTCGGCTGAACCAGCACCTGCGCCCCCTGCAAGAGCTCCGGCATGTGGCGAACGGCTGCCGCCGCAGCGCCTTGAGCAAGTTCATAGCGACCGAAGGCTCCGACCTGCACCGTCCAGCCGACGACACCCCGCGCCTCTGCCCGCGAGACGAGGCTGAAACCCTCGGAGGCGGTCTCCGGCTGCACCTGAGTGCCCGCACCGGTCGCCAGCGCGAGCGATATGCCCGGGCGAACCGGGTTACGCGGAGGCAACCTGTCGGGGGTCGGCACGCCCAGGGCGGCGACCTGAGTGAAACCGCGGTTCAGCAGCGCAACCATATGGTCGTCGCGCGACCGGCCCGTTCGACCGCCGAACACGACGGCCACTACGCGACGACCGTTGCGCACGACGGAGGCAGCAAGATTGAAACCCGATGCGCGAATGTAACCGGTCTTGATGCCGTCGGCGCCTTCGTACCGGGTCAGGAGCTTGTTGTGGTTACGATAGGTCTTGCCCTTGTAGCTGAAGCGCGTGGTCTGGAAGTAAGCGTAGCGCGACGGAAAGTCGGCCATGATCCGCATGGAGAGGGTGGCCATGTCGCGCGCCGTCGTCACCTGCTCCGAGTTCGGAAGGCCGGACGCATTCTTGAAGGTCGTGCTGGACATACCCAGCTGGCGCGCCCGCTCGGTCATGTCCCGCGCGAACTGCCACTCAGTCCCGGCCAAAGCCTCGGCCACGACCACGGCGACGTCGTTCGCCGACTTGGTCACCAGGGCAAGGATCGCATCCTCAAGACGGATCGTCGAACCGGCCCGCACTCCGATCTTCGATGGCGGCTGAGCCGCTGCGCGGGGCGAGACAATAAGCTGGTCGTCGAGAGAGACTTCACCGCGCTCCAAAGCCTCGAAGGCCATGTAGAGCGTCATGATCTTGGTCAGGGATGCCGGGAAACGCCGTGCGTCGGCATGACGCGCATGCACGACCGTTCCAGTCTCGACATCCACGATGATAGAAGCGTATCTGGGATTGGCCGAAGCGGTGGACGCCGTTGCCAGCATAGCCGCCATCAGCAGGCCGATCAGAAGACCACAACGGGCGGCGCTGCCACGAGCTGTGACAGCAAAGAGCGCTAACGCGTTCGGCACGGAGACACCCCTTCAATCGTAATGACAACGACGCACCCCAGAGCATTGAATCTAGACGACTCCGCCTTGCCTGTCCAGCCATTCCGGCGCGACGTGCAAAGATCAGAACCGTTTAGTTTCCGTCGTTCATTCTATTAAATAGCGAAGAACTCTTAGCGGAGTCTTGATGCCATGGCGATCCTGAGCGACCGGTCCGCAATTCGCGTCAGCCTCGCGGCCGGCCTTGCGCTTCTGCTGGCGAGCGCCTGCACCTATTCGGGAGGTATCGAGCGCCCCGGAGTGCAGAAGGTCAGCTGGTTCAGCTATCTGAACGGGGACGACATCCGCCGCGACTGTTCGGCGGGCAGCGTGCCTCGCGCGCGCTTGATCTACAACGGCCAGTACGAAGAGCAGATACGAAGTTACGAACTGGTGGGTGACGGCCATGGCGGCGCCCTCTACACCGCAAGAGTCCAGTCACGGGCCAGCCTGACCAACTTCACGCTCAACGACCCGCTCCAGCCCTGGGCCTGGCAGACCAACGAGGTTTTGCTGTCCCCACCGGAGATCCAGGGGTTCGAGACGGCTTTGCGGCAGTCCGGCGCCTACGGCCCGACCCCGAAAGGTCTGCGCCTGCATTCGCGGAACTTCTATTGGATCTTCATCGCCTGCCGCGAAGGAGTCATTCATTACAACGCCTGGCTCCACCCCTCGGAGCGCTGGGACGAGATCGTTTTCGACGACTGGTTGCTCCGCTTCGACGAGAGCGGCGTGGCCGTCCGCGAACCCCGCTTCGTCGATCCAGCCGAGCGTCTGAGCGATCGCATCACGGCTGGCGATGACGACAGCTCCGTAAACTTCGACATTCAGATCGGAGACAATGGGCTCGTCGGCCACTTGAGCTTCTAAATGGTGAGGCTCGCCGCCACGGAGCTGGCCCCACCAGTGGTGACGCCGACCTAGTTTCAGTATCGGCCCTTGCGACGGTGGAGCTCCAGCCCCAGCTCGTCCTCGGCCTGCTGTTCGGCTCGCGCAGCCTTGTCCTTGGCGCGCTTGCTGGCGGCGGCTTGAGCCAGTTCGTATTTCTTGAGTTCCTGAAAAGCGGCTCGTACAGCGGTCCGCGCCTCTTCGCCCTCCGCCTCCACCGCCCGTAGGCTCTCGACGAGCTTTTCGCGTCGGCGTTTCGCGACGGCAACGAACGCGGGATAGGCGACGGCGCCTTCCAGCGATTGCGAGGCCACCTCCTGCTCGGAGGCAATCTCCTCGTCCAACGTGGTGATGTCTTTGCTCAGGCGCTGCGCAAGCCGTTCCAGATCGGTCAGAAGGCGGCGCTTCTCATCGAGGGTCCAGCGATGCAGCCGAACCAGGTTTTCGAGCGCCCCCGTCATCGCGCTTCATCCTCCGCCGCCTCCGGATGATCCATATCGTCGGCGACGACGTCACACTCCGGCATGGCGGCCGGCTTCGGCGGCCAGTCCAGCTCCAAGGCGGTGGCAAGCGCCGCATAGCCGCTCTCCAGGTCGGCGCGCTCGCATTTATCCTGCTTGAGGACGTCTTCGATTGCCGGATAGTGCCGGATCGCCTCGTCCACCTCCGCATCGCTGCCTTGTCGATAGGCGCCGATACGGATCAGTTCGCCCATATTCTCGTAGGTCGAGAGCAGCCGGCGTGCCCGCTCGATCAGCTCATTCTCCGCCGGGGAATTGCAGGCCGGCATAGTTCGAGACACGCTGCGCAGGATATTGACGGCGGGGTAGCGCCCGCGCTCGGCGATCTCCCTCTCCAGAACGATATGACCGTCGAGAATTCCGCGGACGGAATCGGCCACCGGTTCATTGTGATCGTCGCCTTCGACCAAGACCGTGAAAAGCCCGGTAATCGCTCCCTGCCCGGCCTGTCCTGGACCGGCACGTTCAAGCAACCGTGGCAGCTCGGCGAAGACGGAGGGCGTGTAGCCCTTGCTGGCGGGCGGTTCACCGGCCGAAAGCCCGATCTCCCGCATCGCCATCGCGAAACGCGTCACGGAATCGATCAGACAAAGGACTTCACGTCCCTCGTCTCGGAAGGCTTCGGCCAAGCTGAGCGTCAAATGCGCCGCCTGTCGGCGCATCAGGGGGGGTTCATCCGAAGTCGCGACCACGACGATCGAGCGGGCCAGACCCTCCGGGCCCAGATCGTCTTCCAGCCACTCCTGAACCTCGCGCCCACGTTCGCCGATCAAACCGATAACGTTGACGTCGGTCGCCGTGTAGCGGGCCAGCATGGAGAGCAGGACGGACTTACCGACACCCGAGCCCGCGAAAATGCCCATACGCTGGCCACGGCAGCAAGTCAGGAAGCTGTTGAGCGCACGCACACCCAAGTCGATCTTGCCGCCAACCCTTGCGCGACCGTGCGCCGGCGGGGGATCGGCACGCAAAGTGTAGGCGCGCGGTCCCTGTGGCAAAGGCCCCTTGCCGTCGATCGGTTCGCCCAACGCATTCACCACCCGGCCCAGCCATCCGGCCGCCGGATACACCACCGGTTCCGCCTCGGCCAACTCCGCTCGACAGCCGAGCCCGACGCCGTCCAGTTTTCCGAAGGGTAACAGCAGAGCCCGGCCTTCGCGGAAGCCCACCACCTCGCAAGGCAGGCGCCGCTCTCCGCGCGCGACGATTTCGCAGCGCGATCCGATCGATAGCACCCGTTCCAGGCCGGCCACCTCGATCGTCATACCGAGGACACCGGCCACGCGGCCATAGAGGCGATGATCGGAAAGACGCGAAATTTCGTCGAGAATCGTTTCCGCGGGCGAAAGTGGCATTTTTGTCCTCTCATCCCGACGCCTACCGCTGCGATCCGGGAGCCGAGCATTAATCCACTGTTTTACATAAGAAATCTTGCTTGGCCTTCGGGGGTGATCATGCCCACGTTCAACTTAAAGATAAGTAAAGCGGGCCTGCACTCTCTCCCGACCGGGTAAAGGTTTCTTAACGACATTGGACAAAAATGGTTAACGTGACAGCCAAGAAAATCGGGCTGCCAGGAAACTACGCCTTTCAAGAGGGGTTCGAGGTCGACCATGCGTGTTCTGCTCGTCGAGGACGATACCGCCACCGCCCAGAGCATCGAGATGATGCTGCGTTCAGAAGGTTACGTTTGCGACGTAACCGACATGGGCGAGGATGGACTGGAAATCGGTAAACTGTATGACTACGACATCATCGTCCTGGACGTGATGCTGCCGGACATCGACGGCTATGAGGTCTTACGGCGACTGCGCTCTGCGCGGGTCAACACGCCGATCCTGATCCTGTCCGGCCTGACCGCGCTGGACGAGAAGATCAAGGGCCTGGGTTTCGGTGCCGACGACTACCTCACGAAACCCTTCGACAAACGCGAACTGATCGCGCGCATTCAGGCAATTGTCCGCCGCTCCAAGGGACATTCGGAATCGATCATTCGAACCGGCCGCCTTGCCGTTAACCTCGACACGCGCACGGTCGAGGTGGACAGCCAGCCGATCCACCTGACTGGCAAGGAATACGGCATTCTGGAACTTCTTTCCCTGCGCAAGGGCACGACATTGACCAAAGAGATGTTCCTCAATCATCTCTACGGCGGGATCGACGAGCCGGAACTGAAGATCATCGACGTCTTCGTGTGCAAGCTCCGCAAGAAGCTGGCCTCCGCCACGCAGGGGGTCAACTACATCGAGACGGTCTGGGGTCGCGGCTACGTCTTGCGCGATCCGCAAGAAGTGCCCGGTCAAGAAGTGCCCGATCAGGAAGAGCCCGAGAAGCAGGTGGCCAACGCCTAGGTTCGGCACTCCCGCAAGGGCAGTGACACTGGAGAGCACAGGTCCGCTAGAAGCGATAAGCGACGAAAGCGCCGACTTCCACAGCCCCTTCGTTCTCGACAATGGGGCTGTCCGCCGCATCGCCGACCAGACGGCTGTATTCGACAAAGCCGAGCAACATCCAGTTCTCGGTCAGCTGGTAACGGCTTGAAAGCCCGACGCCGGCGCCGTAGAGCCCGGACCCCGCATCGTAGCGGTCCAGGCGGCTGCGCTGGGCTTGCCGGCCCGTGACCCCGAAAAAACTCTCCAGATACTGCCCGTCACCGAACTGGAGAAACGTCTCCGCGCCGACGGAAAGACGCTCGGTCAGTTGCCGGCCGACCCCGGTGCTCAACTCCCCGCGCAAACCTTCGTGACCGTTGCCGACATCCTGATAGAGTTCGGCACCGAATTCCAGGAAGCCGACCTCCAGCGTGGCGAAGACCCCCACTTCGGCCGACAGGTCGATATCGCCCAGGCCATCCAGCCGGTCGTCGTCATCCTCGTCGCGGGTCTCCGACGGGCGTACGGACAGACCCACGGTTAGCCCTTCGATCAAAGCGTCGTTTCGGTCCTCCCAGTTAATGACGTAGCCCCCCACCCCCTGCTCACTGCGCAGAAACAGCCTGTCGCGCCAGGTGACATCCACGTAGGGCAAGGGCGAGACACCGTACTCGTCCGCTCCGGGGTACTCGGGGCCGTAGGTCGCGCCCGCACCAATCGTCACCTCCCAGTCGTCGGCCTTCGCAGCCGAGGCCAAAAGGAGCAGGAGTCCGGCAATCGCGAGCGACACGAGGGCAAACTCAACAACGCGTGGCTCCCGACGCTGCCCGAGCAGTCGGTCGCGCAAATAGACGTCACGTAGAAGTCCGGTTGGGATAGGCATCTGAATTCTCCTCCGTCGCGTAACAGGACGCATCGGAGGGATAAGGCTGAAAACTTCCAGAAGGCTTTCAGCGCTACAACTTGGCCCGGCAGAGAGGTCGAGAGCCAAGGAAAGGCTGGCGCATGCGCATCTTGGTCATCGAAGATAATGCAGAACTCGGGATGGCGATCTCCCGGGGTCTGCGTGCCTCAGGCCTCACCGTCGACCTTTTCGGAACCGCCGAAGAAGCCGCCGAAGCCTGGCAGTTGGCCAGCTACTCCGCCGTCGTTTTGGATCTGATGCTCCCCGACGGTTCGGGATTGGATGTTCTACAGTCTGCCAGGCGCGACGGACTCTCGACCCCCGTTCTAATCCTGACCGCCCTCGATGGCGTCGCCGACCGGATCGCAGGGCTCGACGCCGGAGCCGACGACTATCTCACCAAGCCGTTTCACAGCGACGAACTCGCGGCCAGGATCCGCGCCTTGATGCGCAGGTCCAAGCTGCCGATCGTCCGTGAGATCGAGGCTGGCGGGCTTTCGATCGATCTGGAAGCGCGGATTGCGCGCAACGGTCAAGACGCCCTTTCGCTATCGCGCTCCGAGTTCCTGGCCCTGGAGTGTCTTGCACGCAATCAGGGGCGTACCTGCTCGAAGGAAACGATCGCCAACGCGATTTACGGCTTCGAGGAGGACTGGAGCGAGGGGGCGATCGAGCTGCATGTCCACCGCCTGCGCCGAAAGCTGGCGGTCCAACCCGGCATGCCTCGGATAAAGTCGCTGAGAGGATTAGGCTACATGCTGGTACCGGATCGAGAGGACTAGAGACGTGGGAAGGTCTCATTCGCTTGTCAGACGTCTCTATCTGCGCCTGACCGTGGTGGTGACCGTCAGCTACGCGATCTTCGCGTCGGTCATGCTCCTGGATTTCAACATCCAGGGAAGACTCATCGAGCGCGAGAGTTTTCTGAATCTCGCGAAGCGGATCGCCCAGTCCCCGGAGCTCTTCGCCCTCACCGGCGAAGCCTCTAACGGACAGCTGCCTCTCCCCGGGATAACGATCCGACGGCTGAACGGAGAGGTCCTGATATCGCCTGCGCGCTGGGCGGTCGATGCGGTGCCTGCCACGCCCCTTCGATACGGGGACTACAGCATCGAAATCGGACGGGATCTGAGGACCGGCGACGAACTGCTGACGATCGCGGTCGTGGTCGAAGGGGAGAAGCTCGGGCTGGAAGATAGCTCCCTCATCGTCCAAGTCTCCCGACCGTCGTCGGATCTGGTGCCCATCATAGGGTCCTTTTTCAGGGCGACATTCCAGGAGATGTGGTGGATCTTCGTTTTGATCCTCTGCGTTACTCTGGTGGTGGTGCGCTCAACCGTGGGACGTTCGATGCGCGCTGTCGAGACGGCCTCAGATCAGGCGGCCGCAATCGCGCCCAACGACATTCACAGACGCTTACCGCTAGACGGACTGCCGCGAGAAATCGAGCCGCTGGCACGGCGGGTCAACGACGCGCTTGACCGCCTGGAGAGAGGTTACAGAGCGGAACAGGCCTTTACGGCCTCAGCGGCGCACGAACTGCGCACACCGCTCTCGGTTCTGCGCGCTCGTATCGAGGCTGTTCCGCCAAGTGCTCAGCGCGATCACGCTCTCGACAAGGTCGACAGCATGGCGCGACTGATCGGGCAGCTTCTCCAACTCGCTCGGATCGAGACCTGGCAGGGAACGTCCGAGGATACCGCCGATGCCGCCGAAATCTGCCGTACCGTTGCCACCGACTTGTCGAGCCAAATCGTCGCCTCCGGCGGAGACATAGAACTCAAGGTTGCCGTTGGCGAAACCGGCTGGAGAGCCGACCGAGTTCTTCTGGAGATCGTGGTCCGCAATCTGATCGAAAACGCGATCCGCCATGCCGGACCATCGCCAAGAATCAAAGTGACGGTCGACAGCACTGCCGTTTCGGTGGAAGACGACGGGCCCGGCATCGCCGAGGAGGACAGAGAACGGGTCTTCAAGGTCTTCTGGCGACGACATAGCTCGAATGGAGAAGGTGCCGGAATCGGGCTGGCTCTGGTCTCGCGGATCGCCAACCGCATAGACGCCGAGGTTCGAATCGACCGATCTGATCTCGGCGGGGCCAAGCTGACGGTGGCTATCCAGAGGTCGCGGTCGCGATCATCCGAGACAAGTCGAAGGAATGGGAACACCCAATCGGCGAGCAGTGCGACCGCCTTTGGTCAAGACAGCCGGCAAACAGCTCCCGAGCTGAAGCGACAGATTTAGAGATCTGTAAGCGCGGGCCCGGATCCTGCATCAAATCTTCAGTCACCCGCGAGACGTGGCTAGATTGGTGCGCGAACCAGGTCTTAGTTAGCTGGCTGCAGCGACCGCCCTGCCTGGATCGACAACGCCGTAAAGACCACGCTGACCGGGAAGAACCTGAAAGCGATCCGTGATGCCGAGAACCGTTTCCGCACCACCCAGATAGAGATAGCCATCGGACGGCATCTGTTTGGCAACCCTTTCGAGCACCTGAGTCTTCGTCGGTTGATCGAAGTAGATCAGGACGTTGCGCAGAAAGACGATATCGAAACGACCGAGCGACGCAGGGCTCTCCAGCAGATTGAACATTCGGTAGTCGATCATTCCGCGCAAATCCTGCGAGATCTGCCAGCGGTCGCCGGTCTGTTTGAAGTACTTCATCAGCAGATTGATCGGCAACCCGCGCTGTACCTCGAACTGCGAATAGATGCCCTCCTTGGCCTTTTCGAGAATAGCCGTCGAAAGATCGGTGGCCACAATCTCGACACGCCAACCCGACAGCTTCGCCGCCTGTTCCTTGAGGATCATCGCCAGTGTGTAGGGTTCCTGCCCGGAGGAGCAGGCCGCCGACCAGATGCGCAACGACCGGCTGGACTTGCGAGCCTCGAGAAGTTGAGGCAGCACGATCTCCTTGAACTGATCGAAAGGCCTGGTGTCGCGGAAGAAAAAGGACTCGTTGGTCGTCATGGCTTCGACGACGTCGAGCTCAAGCGGCGAGCTGGGTCGCGAGCGCAGCTGAGAGGCGATCTCGTCAACCGTGGTCAGACCGTGTTTGCGCGCGACCGGGCCGAGCCGACTTTCCAACAAGTAGGCTTTCTCATCGCTTAGAATGAGGCCCGAGCGATTGCGCAGCAGCGAAGACAGAAAGTCGAAGTCGGCCTTGTTCATGCGGCGCTCCTCAGCACCTTGCGGCGCAGATAGCCGGAAATTTCTCCGATCGGCAGGACCGCCGAACAGAGACCTCGGGTTGCCACGGCACCGGGCATGCCCCAAACGACGGACGACGCCTCGTCTTGGGCCACAACCTGTCCGCCGGCGGCAACGACGGCTTCGCAGCCCTTGGCGCCATCGGAGCCCATTCCGGTCAGGATCACCGCCTGCAAGCGGTTGCCGTAGATCGGCGCGAGCGAACGCAGCATCGGATCGACAGCCGGGCGACAGAAGTTTTCTGGCGGATTTTGATCCAGTCGGATGAAACGCTGGGTCCCCTCCGACACAACGGTCATATGCCAGTCGCCAGGTGCTACGTAGATGGTGCCGGCCTTCAAGGGTTCGCCGTCCTTGCCTTCATGGCAATCCATACCAGAGGCACGACTGAGGTGTTCGGCCAGCAGGGTCGTGAAGGTGGCAGGCATGTGCTGTGTGATCAGCACCGGCAAGCGCAGCGCACCCTTGAGATCGCCGAGAAGCTTGAAGAGAGCCTGAGGCCCCCCGGTCGAGCTGCCGATGGCCAAAACCTCCGGCATCTGAATCGAACCATCGCGCAGCTTGATAGCCGACGAAGCAGCGGTCGCGCGCTGGGGCGCGGCATCAGTCGGCCGTGCAACGCGCTGACCGGCCCCCCCGCCGCCCCGCGCGGCACTGGCCAGCGCCTTGACCTTCTCCGTCAGCTCGCGCTTGAAAGCGTCCGCTGAGTTCAGTTCGCCGCCCGAGCTTGGCTTCGTGACATAGTCGGCGGCACCGGAGCGCAGTGCGCGCAAGGAGACGTCGGCGTTCTTGCGCGTCAGGGTCGAGGCCATGATGACCTGCAGGCCCGGCTTCAGGCTCAAGAGCTTCGGCAGAGCGGTCAGACCGTCCATGACCGGCATCTCGATATCAAGTACCACCACATCGACCGGCTGGCGAGGCAGCTGATTAAGGGCCATCTGGCCGTTCGATACTGAGGCAACGACTTCGATTGTCGGGTCCTGTTCCAAAGCTCTGGTCAAGAGACCGCGAATCACAGCCGAGTCGTCCACGACCATCACGCGATAGGGATCGGCGCCGCTTGTCATTCTGATTGGCCTAGCTAGAGAGAAGGTTCTGAGTGCGCTACAGCACGCCGGCTTGTTGAAACTTCGATTCGATGATGTCGCTGTCGAAAGGCTTCATGATGTACTCATTGGCGCCGGCCTGAATGGCCTCCTGAATGTGCGCCATATCGTTCTCGGTCGTGCAGAAGACGACGATCGGCTGTTGTGCATCGGGTAACCCCCGCAGTTCGCGCAGGAACTCGATGCCGGACATCACAGGCATGTTCCAGTCCAGCAGCACGGCGTCTGGCATCTGCGCGAGACAATGGTCGAGAGCTTGTTTACCGTCCGCCGCCTCGTCGACCGAGAAGTTAAGACCTTCGAGAATGCGACGGGCGACCATCCGCACCACCTTGGAATCATCTACGACCAGACAGGACTTCATGACCCGGAGATCCCGATTTGTAGCCCGGTGCCTTCACCGAGACGGAGAGAAGTGATCAGGCCGCGACGCGGCCGTAGTCGAGCAGACGCTCGACGCTGAGAACCACAAGCAACTGCTTGTCCAGACGGTGAATGCCGTCGGAGTAATCGCGGAACCGGGGATCCAGCGTCGGAGGATTACGCTCGAAACCGTCCGGCGCCAGCGCCAGAACCTCGCCGACCTGATCGACCAGCAGGCTGTAGAGTTCGTGATCGTGTTCAACCACGATCGCCATGCTTGTTTTCGCCGAGTCATGCGGAGGCAAACCGAGACGGAGACGTACGTCGATCGCTGTCACGATCCGACCACGCAAGTTCAGCGATCCGGCAATCTCCGGCGGGGCAAGCGGCACTGGGGTTGTCTTCATGGTCCCCAGCACATCCTGCACCTTGAGAACGTGAATACCGAAAAGCTGGCCGGCAATCGCGAAAGTCACGAACTCGGTTGCGGCTTCAGCAGCCTCGATATCGGATTCCGTCATGTCGGCCTTGGAGGCAGTCGTGGTGCTCATGCCGCTCCCCTATGGTCGCTAAGGGTGTCTTGCAAACTGGTGAGAAGGGCGTCGCGGTCGAGCTTGGCTACATAGTCGGTGAAACCGACGGAGCGGCCGCGCGCGATGTCACGCGGCGAAGCGTGCGACGTCAACGCAACGATGGGCGTCTCCCTCCAACGGTTGGCGCGAATCTGCTCGGCGAGCTCGAAACCGTTCATGCCGGGCATCTCGATGTCAGAGACGATGATGTCGAAGTCGCGGCCCGCATCGCAGAGTTTCAGAGCCGCTTCCGCCCCCTCGACACTTGTGACGTCGTAGCCGGCCGTGGTCAGCAGAGGAGCCAGGAGATTGCGGAAGAAGGGACTGTCGTCCACAAGCAGCACGCGGTTGACCGCTCCCTCGCCGAAGGCTTCCTGGGTGTCGACGTCGAACCAGTCCCGGAACGCCTGCGTCAGGTAGAAGCCCGCATCGATGATATCGGTTGCCTTGCCCCCGACGACTGCGGATCCCACGAAACCCTGGCGGTCGCTGGTCAGTTCGACATTCAGGCGACCCTCGACGATGTCGACGATATCGTCGACCACAAGCCCCATGGATCGCCCCCGGTCGGAGAAGACCAGAACCGGCTGACGGCCTTCGCTGCCTAACTCCCGATCGTCTTCCATGCTGACCAGGGGCATGAGAACGCCACGGTACTGCACCACATGCTGGCCGTTCGAGTCCTCCACATGAGACAGATCGATCTCTTCCAGTCGAGCGACGAGAGCCAGAGGAACGGCCTTGGGAGCGTCGTCTCCAGAGCGGAAGACCAGGAGTGCGACTTCGTCTTCGCGGCGCATGTGCCGTTGTTCCGAGGCCTCGCCATGGCCATCGGCCACGTTGATCTCGCCCGTCTGACTGGCAATCCCGTTGGGATCAAGGATCATCACCACCGAACCATCGCCCAGGATCGTATTGCCGCTGAACAGTTGGATATCGCGCAGGATCGGAGCGACAGGTTTGACGACGATCTCCTCCGTATCGAAGACCCGATCGACGATGATTCCGAAGGTGTAGGTGCCGACCTGCGCAACCACGATGAAGTGGTCGTCCTTCTCGGCTTCCGTATCCGGCAGATCGAAACTGTCGAGCCGCAGCAGTTCCCGAAGACTGACGAGCGGCAGCAGCCGGTTGCGCAAGCGCAGAACCGGGGTGTCCTTGATATGCTCGATCTGGTTTTCGCTGCGCGAGGAGGTGCGCACGAGTTCGATCACGGAAAGCTGCGGGATGGCGAAACGCTCGCCGGCACACTCCACGATCAGCGCCGAGACGATCGCCAGGGTCAGCGGAATCTTGATGGTGAACTTGGTGCCCTTACCCGGCACGGAATTCAGTTCGACGGTACCGCCGATCCGCTCGATATTGGTGCGCACCACGTCCATGCCGACGCCCCGACCAGAGACGGCCGTCACCTGCTCCGCCGTCGAGAACCCGGGCTTGAAGATGAACTGCATGATCTGCTGATCGCTCAAGGCCTCCAACTCGGCCTCCGAGGCGAGACCGTTCGCGATGGCCTTGCGCTTGATAGCCTGGGAGTTCAGCCCCTTACCGTTGTCCGCGATCTCGATGATGATATGCCCGCCTTCGTGATAGGCGTTCAGCATCACCGTTCCGGTTTCCGGCTTGCCGGCACGGCGCCGCTCGGCCGGCGTTTCCAGACCGTGGTCCGCGGAATTCCGAACCATGTGGGTCAGAGGGTCCTTGATCAGATCCAGGACCTGGCGATCCAGCTCCGTATCTGCGCCCTTCATGGTGAGATCGATCTTCTTGCCGAGTTCATGGGCAAGATCGCGAATGATGCGCGGAAGTTTGGCCCAGGCATTACCGATCGGCTGCATGCGCGTCTTCATGACGCCTTCCTGCAGTTCGGAGACCACGTGGTTGAGGCGCTGAAGCGGCGCCGCGAACTCCGTTTCCTTCTGGCTGCGCAGGATCTGCAGAAGCTGGTTGCGCGTCAGCACCAGCTCCGAGACCATGGTCATCAGGTTCTCCAGAAGCTCCACGTTCACGCGGATCGACTGATTGGCGACGCTGGATTCCTTATGCGTTTCGGCTTCGCCTGTCTTCTCGGCCTTGGGCTTCTCCGCCGCAACGGCTTCGGCCGGTGCCGGGACTTCGGGCGTCGCTTCGGCGAGCTGTACGGCGGGCTCGACGTCCTCGGGACCGGCATCGGCGCCGCTGGTATCGGCCGCGACCGGCTCTGCGGTCTCCGCGTCGGTCATCTCAGGATCGGCGGAGGCCTCCGCGGCAACGGCGCTTTCGGCCTCGGCGGCAACCGCCTCGACACTGTCCTCCGCGTCCGTTCCTTCCCCAGTCGCCTCAGCAGGCTCTGCGGCAGGCTCGGCAGCAGGCGCCGCAGCGGCGGTCTTGCCCTCGGCGCAAGCGTCCAAGCGCGCGATCAACTCGCTGTCGTCTCCGGCCGGCTCGCTTTCGGTCGCTTCCAGAACCTCCAGAATTTCCCGGATCCGGTCCAAACACTCCAAGATGAGCGAGACCGCCTCGGGCGTGACCTCAAGCTCACCGTCGCGCACCCGGCCCAGGATGTTCTCCCCGGAGTGCGCCACCGATTCCAGACGAGGCAACCCAAGGAACCCACAGGTTCCCTTGATCGTGTGCATCAGGCGGAAGATATTGGACAGCAGCTCTGGATCGTTCGGATTTTGCTCGAGCTTTACGAGCTCGACGTCGAGAACGCCAAGGCCCTCGTTCGTCTCGGTAAGAAATTCGCTGAGCAGATCGTCCATCTGGGCGTTTTCCGTCTACTGGCATTCAGGGCAGGACACCGGGCCAACCGGCACCTGAAGCGCTAAGGGCGCGGCTTAACGATCTAAACAATTTCAAACGCGCCCTAAAAAACGGTTACTTCCTGCAAATTCTGTCGAAATGCGATCATCCGGCCTTTTCAGCTACCCAGGCGAGAAATTGATCTCCGAAACAGTCGAAATACCGATTCCCCACAAGCTCGCGAACGCTTCGCATTTGCATACAACCCATCGAGTCTTGCATGATCCAGAGCAATGCTGCGTTTGTCGGTCGCGTTACCTCTGTCGAGATGACCAGCCTCTGACAGGCCACCTAACCGCCAAGAGAGTTGCCGAGGAGCCGGCTACGCGCCTGTCCATTAGCCAAGTTTCATGACCGACCTTGCTCAGCCCAGTCCCTCGCAGCGTCCTATGGCTGCCTCCCCCGCGCGCAGTTCGTTCTCGACGAGCGCGCCAAGGCTCAGATCGGGGACCTGGCTGACTGCCGCCGCCCTGACAATTGCGGCCCTACTCGCGCTGCCGGTTCTGGGCGTTTTCGGGGCTGTCTTCCAAAGAAGCGATGGCGCCTGGCAGCATATGGCGGAAACCGTGCTGCCCACCTTCATCGGCAACACCCTCTACCTCACGGTCCTCGTGGGCAGCGGCGTGCTCGTCGTCGGCGTGGCCACGGCCTGGCTGGTCACCATGTGCCGCTTTCCAGGACGGCGCCTGTTCGAGTGGGCCCTGATCCTGCCCCTCGCCTTCCCAGCCTACGTGATCGCCTACGCCTACACCGACTTTCTACAGCATCCGGGGCCCGTTCAGACGCTGCTGCGCGACGTTACGGGCTGGGGCCCGCGCGACTACTGGTTCCCTCAGATCCGCTCGATCGAGGGGGCCGGCTTGATGTTCACGCTGGTTCTCTACCCCTATGTCTACCTGCTGGCGCGCACCGCCTTTCTGAACCAGTCCGTCTGTGCCCTGGAGGTTAGCCGCACCTTGGGCCGCAGCGCCTGGTCGTCCTTCCGGCATGTCGCGATGCCGCTGGCACGTCCGGCCATTGTAACGGGTACCGCGCTGGCTTTGATGGAGACGCTGGCGGACTTCGGGACGGTCGCGCACTTCGGCGTCCCGACCTTCACGACCGGCATCTACCGCGCCTGGTTCTCGATGGGCGACCGGATCGCGGCGGCACAGCTGGCCGCGAGCTTGCTGGGTTTCGTCGTGCTGTTGCTGTTCCTGGAACGCTGGCAGCGCGGCCGTGCCCGCTATTTTCAGACCGGCCGCAAGTACCAGGAGCTTCCCGGTTATCGTTTGCGCGGCTGGCGCGCCGCAACCGCCGTTGCCGTTTGCGGCCTGCCGCTTGTACTCGGCTTCCTACTGCCACTGGTCATCCTAGCGGAGATGCATGTCACCGGCGGTCACGATCTCTTCGGACCGCGCTACCTGCGGCTGGTCTTCAATTCCTTCACGCTGGCCGGCATCGCAGCGGTTTTGGCCGTTGTCCTGGCCGTTGTGATGGCCTACGCCGCCAGGCTCAACCCCAGTCCGCTGAGCCTCGGTGCCAATCGGATTGCGAGTCTCGGCTATGCCGTTCCCGGCTCAATCATCGCCGTCGGGGTCCTGATTCCTCTAGCGAGCTTCGATAACACGCTTGACGCCTGGATGCGCGCCACCTTCGGCATCTCGACCGGGCTGCTGCTGACTGGCAGCATCGCCGGACTGATTTTCGCTTACCTGGTGCGCTTCATGGCGGTCGCACTCAACACCGTCGACTCGAGCTTGGCGAAGATCACGCCATCGATGGACGACGCCGCCCGCACCCTGGGCGCGGGCAGCGGCGGCACTCTGCGCCGTGTCCATGTCCCGTTGCTGCGCGGCGGGTTGCTGACGGCCGGACTGATCGTCTTCGTGGACGTGATGAAGGAACTGCCGGCCACTCTGATCATGCGACCGTTCAATTTCGACACCCTGGCGGTCCAGGCCTTTCGCCTCGCCAGCGACGAACGGCTGACCGAGGCGGCCACCCCTTCCTTGGCGATCGTCTTCGCCGGCCTGATACCGGTCATCCTGCTGAGCCGGGAGATCATGAAGTCCCGCCCGGGACACAAAGGCTAACATCCCCGAATGCCAACTCCGGCCTGCCATCGGCGCCGTGCTCACCAGAGTCCCGGAAAGACGAAGGGCGCGTCCCCAGAGGACGCGCCCTTGCCATTCGATAGAGTGTCGGGTCGACTTATTCGAAACCGACGCGGTCGTAGATCTGCTGAGCCAGAGCCTGGTTGGCACCGTAGGAGGTCAGCGTGATCTCATCCTTCTCGAACTCGCCCATCTGCTTCAGGCTGTCGGGCAGCTCGACGCCGGCGACCACCGGACGCTCGTCATTGCCCTCGGCGAAGTAGAGCTGAGCCTGATCACTGGCGAGGTACTCCAGGAAGGCGATGGCATTTTCGCGGTTCGGAGCGGTAGCGACGACACCGGCGCCGGAGATATTAGCATGAGCACCGGTGGTGGCCTGGTTCGGGAAGACCCAGCCGAACATGTCGGTGCTGCCGGTCAGGCCATCGACGTCCTTACGCAGGGCGCGGCCGAAGTAGTAGTCGTTGGCCAAAACGATCTGGCACTCGCCGGATACCACAGCCCGCAGCTGGTCGGTGTCACCGCCTTGCGGATCGCGCGCCCGGTTGTTCCAGACGCCTGCGGCCCAAGCCTCGGCGGCTTCCTCACCCTTGTGCTCGATCATCGCCGCCATCAGGGACAGCATGTAGATGTTCGAGGAAGTACGCGTGCACACCATGCCCTCGTACTGCGGGTCGGCCAGGGCCTCGTAAGTCTGCGGTGGGTTCTCGACTTCGTCGCTGTTGTAGAAGATCGTCCGCACGCGCTGGGAGAAGCCAAACCAGTGGCCTTCGTCGTCTCGCAGATTGGCGGGAATCCGCTCACTGAGCACATCGTTCTCGACCGGCGCAAGCAGCCCCATATCCTCGGCACGCCAGAGGCGGCCCGCATCGACGGTGATCAGCAGATCGGCCGGGCTGTTGGCCCCTTCGCTGGAAATCCGCTCGAGCAGCACATCCGCACTGTCCTCGATCCGGTTGATGGTGATTCCGGTCTGCTCCTCGAAATCGCTGTAGAGCCGCTCGTCGGTGTCGTAGTGGCGCGAGGAGTAGATGTTGAGTTCGCCTTCGGCCTGGGCCTGGCCGGGAAGGCCGGCAGTCGCGATCAGAGCGGCGCCGACAGCGCCGGCCAGCAGTCCGCGCCGTGTTGATTCGCCTCGGATGACGCGCATTGTCCTTATGATCCTCCAAGTTCCGCTGTTTGCCTCAGCCTGGCCGCCTGCCAGTTTCTCGATGGCGATTGCAAGCCAAGCAGGAACGCTTCCCAATCTCTAGGGGCCGAAAGTTCCGCCAAAGGCGAATTCCAGCCAAAGATTGAGAACCATTCTCATTTGCGACGCTAATGCAATTCACTCGCACGCGCAAGGAATTTCGGCGTTTTCTGCGCTGCGAAGCACGATTCTGCAGCGTGACGGGTCTTTCCGCGCTTAGCCCAGAATCGTGGCCGCAAAGCGCACTTCGCCGGGCGTATCGCAGGTCAAAGAGAGCTCGCTGCCCGACTGCCTGATCAATTCCCGCGTGAAGTAGGCGTGAACGTTGCGCGGCGTGAGGTCGTCGATCTCGACGTGCTCATCGAGACCGACTTCACTCTCCGGACGCAGCCTGGCATCGGTGCCCTGCGCCGTGACCGTCAGATCGGTCGCCTCACCGTTTGCGGTAATTGCCAGAGCGACCTTGCCGCCGCGCGGCAGGCTTTCAGCCCCCAGCTGGCAGAGATTGAGAACCAGCTTAGGAAGCACCGCCGGCAGCATCACAGGCAGGGACTCTGGCCACAGCAGATCGGATTTCTGATGCTGCAGCATCTTTTCGACCAGATCGCGGACCATGCCGTAATCGGTCACGCTGCCACCGCTGGCTCCGTAGGCCAGACGGTAGAACTGCAGAATGGTGCCCGCCTGCTGGGCGCTGGAATTCACCAGCTTGATAGCCTCGTCACCCATGAGCAGGTCGTCTTCGGCCAGCAACTCCATACCGTTGTTGACGGCCCCGACCGGCCCCACGAGATCGTGACACAGCTTTGAAGCCAGCAACTCCGACAAGCGCAGATCCGCTGCAGCCGTCATGGTTTCCCCCCTTCTGTCCTGCCTCTCTATCGATTTCCCGCCGCATAGCGGCAAGCTGGCGTCGCTCCTGCGATTTCGGCGCGCCGAATCTCGACAATAGACTGACCAGTCGCAGTTGCCTTGCGTCAAGGGGTGGTGCAGCAAAACCTCCTAGTGTCGGTTTGTGAGTCTGGAGATGTTTCCGACAACGGAGGAGAAAGAAGCGCATGTTCGAGTTGGTGCCGGGTGCACTGGTACGCCACCCAGACAAACCAGAGTGGGGCCTGGGGCAGGTGCAGTCGGCGATCGGCAGCCGTGTCACGGTGAACTTCGAGGACGCTGGGAAGCTGCTGATCGATACGAGCAAGGTCAGTCTCACGGTGGTCGATCCCGACGCCGAAGAGCCTGACAGGGGCTGAGTAACAGGCGGAACCGCCGGGTGAGCGGCCGCGATGAGAAGGTGAGGCAATGCCCGAGGGCGACAGCGTGGCGGTCAAGCGCAAGATCCACCCAGGCTCCGGCCGGCGCAAGGCGCCCAAGGAACCGCGCGGAAGGGTCTTGGAGCTCGAAGCGCAGGAGGAGGTCGCCAAGTTGCTCGCGCTCCGGCCGCGACATCCCGACCTGCTGATCGAGTATCTCCATCTGCTGCAGGACACTTACGGCTGCCTCCATGCACGCCATCTGCAGGCCCTGGGAGAGGAACTCGGCCAACCGATGGCAGCGGTCTATGAAGTCGCCTCCTTCTACGCCCACTTCGACATCGTGCTGGACGGCGAAACGCCTCCGCCACCGCTGACCGTCAGGGTCTGCGACTCCCTGACTTGCGAGCTGTTCGGCGCGGCCGATCTGCTTCGGCAACTGCCGAAAACGCTTGAGGATCACGGCCTGGGAGACGCCGTGCGGGTCGTTCGCGCACCCTGCATGGGCCGCTGCGATACGGCCCCGACCTGCGAAGTCGGTCATCGGCACGTGGATCGGGCGACGTCTGAGGACGTCGCAAAGGCGGCCGAGAGCGCTCACCGGGACGGCGAACGGGCCCCGATCCCGACGCCTTACGAGGCACTGCAGGCCTATCGGGAGGGCGGCGGCTACGAACTGCTGGAAGCCTGCCGGAAGGGCATCCGGACCGCCAAGGAGATCACCGATCTGTTGGCGACCTCCAATCTGCGCGGCCTCGGCGGCGCCGGCTTCCCCGCCGGCCAGAAATGGCGTCTCGTCGCCCAGCAACCGAAACCGCGGCTGCTGGCGGTGAACGCCGACGAGGGAGAGCCCGGCACCTTCAAGGACCGCTACTACCTGGAACGCTGGCCTCATCGCTTCCTGGAAGGCATGTTGATTGCCGCCTGGGCGGTCGAAGCCGAGCGGCTCTTCATCTATCTGCGCGACGAATATCCGGCCATTCAGCTCATCCTCGAACGGGAGCTGGACGAACTCCGCGAGGCAGGACTTCTCGACGGCGTGACAGTAGAGTTGCGACGTGGCGCCGGCGCCTACATCTGCGGGGAAGAGTCGGCCATGCTGGAATCCCTTGAGGGCCGGCGCGGCTATCCCCGGCACAAACCGCCCTATCCCAGCCAGGTCGGTCTGTTCGGGCGGCCGACCCTGACCCACAACGTGGAAACGCTCTACTGGATCCGCGAGATCGTGGAACGCGGTGCGGAGTGGTTCGCCGGCCAAGGCCGCAACGGCCGCAAGGGTCTGCGCAGCTTCTCCGTCTCGGGTCGCGTCAAGCAGCCGGGTATGAAGCTGGCGCCGGCGGGCATCACGGTGCGCGAGCTGATCGACGACTACTGCGGCGGCATGAGCGACGGGCACAGCTTCAAGGGCTATCTGCCCGGCGGGGCCTCGGGCGGCATCCTGCCGGCGCATCTGGACCATGTTCCTCTGGACTTCGGAACGCTGGAGGAGTTCGGCTGCTTTATCGGGTCGGCGGCCATTGTGGTGCTGTCGGACCAGGACAACATGAAAGACGCGGCGCTGAACCTGATGCGCTTCTTCGAGGATGAGTCCTGCGGTCAGTGCACGCCCTGTCGGGTCGGTACGGAAAAGGCCGTAAAGCTGATGGAGAGTCCCGAGTGGGACGTCGCCCTTCTCTCCGAGCTGGCGGAGACCATGCGCGACGCATCGATCTGCGGCCTGGGTCAGGCCGCTCCGAACCCTCTGCTATCCGTCCTGCGTTACTTCCCCGAAGACCTGAAGACCCCGGAAGCCTGAAAGCAGCATGAGCGCGAGGCGGACATGTCGGTGATCGAAAAAGTCGAAACGGTTCCCTTCATTCTCGACGGCTACGAGGTCGAGGCCTATCCCGGCGAGACCATCTGGCAGGTCGCCAAAAGGAGCGGCTGGGAGATCCCGCACCTCTGCTATGCACCCGAACCTGGCTATCGAGCCGACGGGAACTGCCGCGCCTGCATGGTCGAGATCGAGGGCGAACGCACGCTGGCGGCCAGCTGTATCCGCACACCGCGCGCCGGCATGCAGGTCGTCACGAACTCCCACCGGGCGGAGTCCGCGCGCCGCATGGTCTTCGAGCTCCTGGTCGCGGACCAGCCAGCGCGCGACACCAGCCACGATCCGGACTCCAGCTTCTGGAACTGGGCCAAGAAGACCGGTGTGACCGAAAGCCGCTTCCCGGCCCGCAACACGCCGAAGATGGATGTCAGTCACCCGGCCATCGCGGTCAACCTGGATGCCTGCATTCACTGCAACCTCTGCGTCCGGGCCTGCCGCGAGGTTCAGGTCAATGACGTGATCGGCATGGCCTTCCGGGGACACGACGCCAAGATCGTCTTCGACTTCGACAGCCCGATGGGAGACTCGACCTGCGTGGCCTGCGGCGAGTGCGTGCAGGCCTGCCCAACCGGCGCTCTGATGGAGGCCAAGCTTCTGGACGCTGCCGGTCAACGCCAGGTCTACGCCGACAAGACGGTGGACAGCCTCTGCCCCTATTGCGGCGTCGGCTGCCAAACCAAGGTCTACGTCGAGAACGACCGGATCGTGCAGGTCGACGGCCGGGCCGGGCCGGCGAACGAGAATCGGCTTTGCGTGAAGGGGCGCTTCGGCTTCGACTACGTCAGACACCCCCATCGTCTCACGGTCCCGATGATCCGCCGCGACGATGCGCCAAAGGCCGGAACCGACGAGGTCGATCCGACCAATCCCTGGACGCATTTCCGCGAGGCCACGTGGGAAGAGGCCCTGGAGGCAGCCGCCCGCGGCTTGACAGAGATTCGGGACCGCGATGGCGGCGCGGCCCTGGCCGGCTTCGGCTCGGCCAAGGGGTCGAACGAGGAAGCCTATCTTTTTCAGAAACTGGTACGGACCGGGTTCGGCACGAACAACGTCGACCACTGCACGCGGCTCTGTCATGCCTCCTCGGTCGCCGCCCTGATCGAGGGAATCGGCTCAGGTGGCGTCACCGTTTCCTTCAATGCGGCCCTCGAGTCCGACTGCATCGTGGTCATCGGCGCCAAACCGGAACAGAACCATCCGGTGGCCGCGACCTACCTGAAGCAAGCGGCGAAGCGCGGCGCAAACCTGATCATCATGGACCCGCGCAGGCACGACACGCTTGCGCGCTACGCCAGTCACAATCTCCAGTTCAAGCCGGGCAGCGACGTCGCCCTGCTGAACGCCCTGCTGCACGTGATCGTCACCGAAGACCTTGCCGACAAACAGTACGTTCAAGCTCAGACCGAAGGCTATGACGAGCTCAAGCAGCGGATCGCCGACTACAGCCCTGAGAAGATGGCGGAGATTTGCGGGATAGATGCTGCGACGATCCGGGAGGTCGCCAGGCTCTACGCGACCTCCGAACGCTCCATCATCTTCTGGGGCATGGGCGTCTCCCAGCATGTCCACGGCACGGACAACACCCGTTGCCTGATCGCGCTCGCGCTGACCACCGGCCAGATCGGACGGCCCGGAACAGGCCTGCATCCGCTACGCGGACAGAACAACGTCCAAGGCGCCTCCGACGCCGGTCTGATACCCATGGTCTATCCCGACTATCAGCCAGTCGAAAACCCGGATACACAGGCGAAGTACGAGGCGTTCTGGGGCAGCGAACTCGACCCGAAGGCCGGCTTGACCGTCGTCGAGATCATTCAGGAGATCGCCGAGGGCAAGATCAAGGGGATGTACATCCTCGGCGAAAACCCGGCGATGTCAGACCCGGATCAGGTTCACGCGCGGCACGCCCTGGCCAAGCTGGAGCATCTGGTCGTGCAGGACATCTTCCTGACGGAAACGGCCTGGCACGCCGATGTCGTCCTGCCGGCCTCGGCCCATGCCGAGAAGTTGGGAAGCTTCACCAACACAAATCGCCAGGTTCAGATCGGCCGCCCCGCTCTCGATCTGCCCGGACAAGCACGCCAGGACTGGTGGATCGTTCAGGAGCTGGCGAAGCGGGTCGGCCTCGACTGGGCCTACGACGGCCCTGCCGACGTCTTCGCCGAAATGGCCGAGGTGATGCCAAGCTTGGCCAATATCACCTGGGAGCGGCTGGAACGCGAAGACTCGGTGACCTACCCCTGCGAAGGTCCGGACCAGCCCGGTACGGAAATCATGTTCGCCGAAGGCTTCCCGACCGCAGACGGCCGTGCCCGCATCGTGCCGGTGGACCTGCTGCCGCCGAACGAACTGCCCGATGCCGACTTCCCGATGGTTCTGACCACCGGACGTCTGCTGGAACACTGGCACACCGGCGCCATGACGCGCCGGGCCGGCGTTCTGGACAGCCTGGAGCCAGCCGCCGTCGCCGCGCTCCACCCTCTCGAAATCCGCCGCTTGCAGCTGACTGCGGGGGACATGGTCCGCGTTACGACCCGACGGGGCAGCATCGAGTTGACCCTTCGGTCGGATGCCGGCGTACCGCCGGGCATGGTCTTCGTCCCCTTCTGCTTCAACGAGGCGGCAGCCAACGTCCTGACCAATCCGCAGCTGGATCCCTACGGAAAGATCCCGGAGTTCAAGTTCTGCGCGGCCAGTGTCAGCGCGGCGGAAACCTACGTCGCGGCTGAGTAGACCGCTCAGAGAGGACGGGACGGGAAGGCCTGTGGCCCGGGACCGCCGGCTGCAGATTCCGCCCCCGGAAGCCAACCATGGTGGCCTCACTTCGGATCGGTTACCTTGAGCGCATGCGTTCAAGCTTAGCGTTTCTTTTCTTGCTGCTCCTGTGGATGTTTGCAGGGCCGGCGGCCGCCCAGCAAGGCAGTCTTCCGGACGGCCTGGAGCTTCCCGAAACCCCAGAGGCCGCTCTTCAGTTCCTGCACCTAGGCGCCCGCGCGGACCAGCCGCAGATGATTGCCGTCGCGCTGGAACGCGGAGCCGATATCGAGGGTCTGAATCCACGGGGAAACCGGCCCCTGCAGGTGGCGGCGATCTACGGCGCCGCCGCCGCCGCGGAGTTCCTGCTTGCCGAGGGCGCGAAGATCGACGCGGCGACAGAAGACGCTTGGACAGCCCTGCACTACGCCGCCTACGAGGGCTGGAGAGAGGTCGCCGAAGTCCTGCTCGATGCCGGGGCCGAGATCGACCCGCGCGAAAGCGACTATGGGAACACGCCCCTCCTGATCGCGGCTCGCCGGGGGCAACTGGGGCCCGCCGTCGCGCTGCTTGAAGCCGGTGCCGATTTGGAGATCCGGGACCGTGCGGACGGCAATACCCCCCTGATCAACGCCGCCTTCGCGAAACATGTCCCCCTGGTCGCGGAACTGCTGGCCCGGGGAGCCGACGTCGAGGCGAGCGCGGACGATGGCATGACCGCCCTACTTGCGGCAGCCCGAGGGTCCGCCCGAACGCTCCGCCGGACCTCCCCGGGAGCCTCTGGACAGCAAGGCGACACAGCGGTCGCGACGGCCCAGTTGCTGATCGACGTCGGCGCCGACCTGGAGGCCACGGCCGGTCTTCAGGGAAGCGCTCTGCACATCGCCGCGCGAGAAGGCGCAACAGCTCTCGTCGAAACTATGCTGACAGCCGGTCTCGCCGTCGATTTCGCAAATCCCGACAATGGCCGGACTGCGCTGCACGAGGCAGTCGACAGCGCGCAGATCGACACGGTGCTGTTTCTGCTGGAGGCGGGGGCGAACCCCGATGCCCGCGAGACCGAGAGCGAGGAAACGCCCCTCTATGCGGCAGCGCAACTCGGCAACCCAGCGACGGTTCTGATCCTGCTGCAAAACGGCGCCGATCCCGACCTGACCGACGAGGAGGGGATCTCTCCGCTGATGAGAGCGGCCAATGTCGGCGCCCTGCAATCGGTCCGGCTGCTTCTTGGGGCAGGCGCCTCGGTGGATCTCGTCGCCGAAGACGGCTGGACGGCTATAGAAGCCGCCAAGGCTGTCGGTGCGACCGAAATCGAGCAGGCGCTCCGCGCTGCCGGCGCCAGCCAGGACTGAATTCACCGGGTTAAAAACCGGCGCACTCAAACTGTCCAGCGATCGGCGGCGTAACCTCAGGACACCTGGAAGTTCAGACTTCCCTTAGCCGTCTAGGCGAACGTTCGAGGTCGAGAAGACACTGCCGGCATCCATACCGAGAGAGCCAAGGATAAAGTAGGCCCCAAGCGCGATCACGACCGCAGCCGTACAACCGGCGACAAAAGCTTTCATAAACGAACCCTCCAAATCCTGTTTTTCGCCATTCTATTGCACAGCGGCCCTGTGGCAAGGCGCAGTTTCATTCAGTCTAATGGTGTCGAAGACCGCAGTTATCGGGTCACGGCCTCAAGATAACGCATCAGAGCGGCGCGATCCGCGCTGTCGGGGATCCGCTGGATCGGCATCTTGGTGCCCGGAGTCATGACGTCCGGCCCTTCGTCGAAGAGCTGGGAGATGGTTTCGGCCGTCCAGACGATGTCGGTATCCGTCAGGGCGGGTGAGTAGTTGTAGTCCGCGACGGCCCCTGCAGGACGGCCGAAAACGCCATGCAGCGTCGGCCCGGCCCGTCTCGATATGCCCGGCTGCACGTCATGACAGACCGAGCATTTGCGAAAAACCTCGGCGCCCCGCTGCAAGGTGGGGTCGACCGCCGCCAGCTCGCGCAAGGACCGGGCACCCGAAGCGACGGAAACGCCGATTTCCTTCCCCTGCTCCAGATCCCAGACACGGGCGACTTCGTCCGCACCGCCGGAGATCAATTTCCTGCCGTCGTCGAAGAAGGCGAGCGACCAGACCGGAGCCAGATGGCCATCCAGCACCGCTGCCGGGCCGCGCGCCTCCAAATCCCAAAGGCGGATGACGCGATCCGTGCCGGCGGAGGCCGCACGCCGGCCGTCAGGCGAAACGGCAAGAGCGAAAGCGGAGGCCTCAGGATGGCTGCCAAGCTCAGCCACTTCAATTCCTGCCTCCAGATCCCAGAGACGAACGGAACCGTCGACCTGCGTAGTCACGGCATGGCGACCGTCAGGGAGCCAGGCCGCCGAGGTGAAACCGACGGCACCGCCCGAGACTTCGCCCAACTGAGTGCCGTCGCCGACTCTCCAGGTCCTGAGGGTCATGTCGAAACCGGCCGACAGCAACTGCTCGCCGGAAGGCGAAAAGGCTACGGCGTTGACGGTGCTCTGGTGCCCCTCGAAAACCCCGAGGGGCTCCAGCGCCTGCAAATCCCAGAGACGGACGCTGCCGTCCCAGCCGGCAGAAGCCGCCTTGGTTCCGTCCGCCGAGACGGCCAGCCCCTGAACCTTGCCGGCGTGGCCCTCGAGCACCCCGACTTCACGGCCTGCCTCGGCATCCCAGACCCGCAAGGTCCCATCGTCGCTCGCCGAAACGGCCCGTCCGTCCGGTAAAAGTGCGACGGCATTGACCGAAGCCTGATGGGCGTCGAGCACCTCCAGCGCCTTCTGCTCCTGGAGGTCCCAGAAGATTACCGTGTAGTCGAAGGACGCGGTAAGGGCCCGGCTGCCGTCTGGCGAAACCGCCACGCCCTTCACAAAGCCACCATGACCAAGCAATTCGGCGCGCGCGGAACTGCCCAGCGGCAACAACGAAAGGAGCGCCGCGATACCCAGAAGGGCGGCGCCTTTTGCCCAAAATTTCATAAGCTTATGCACTTTGCCTGCCATGGTAGGACTGTAGCAAAGACCGCCTCTTCCCTCCAAGCGCTTGCACGACGCCGCGCCGGCTGGCAAAGGACGCGGGCTATGGCAGGCGCTCCGCTCGCAACCCTCATCTACGCTCCCAATGACGGCAAATCCGAGCTGCTGGCAGATTTCGCTGCACGCCGAAGGGCGGAGGGACTCACGGTCGACGGCGTAATCATCGAAACCCTTTGGAGCCGGCCGAAGACGAAGTCGGGTTTACAGGTGCGCGCCTTGAAGTCAAACGAAACCACAGCCCTGACCGAGCCCTATCGTGAAGGGATCGTGGTCGGCCGCTGGCATCTGCTGCCCGAAGGCCTGGCGCAGATGGCCCGCACTCTGGAAACGGCGGCCGCCGGACCGACCGATCTGCTCATCGTCGATAAGTTCGGCCCGCTGGAGGGCCGCGGCCTTGGCATGGCGGATGCCCTTCGCAAGGCCCTGACAAAGCCTTTTCCCATGGCTGTCGCGGTCCGTCGTGAGTTCGCGCCGGCGTGGCGCAGTTTCGTCGCCAAGGCGGCACCAGGCCGCCTGACGGCAAACTGCGAGCTGCCGCCCGACGAAGAGCGCCTCGAGGCTTGGTGGGACCAGGCAGCCGTTCCGGCCCTGACGCTCAGGGGCTCAAGTTAAGGGCGTCGTCCGTGGTGCGTCCGTAACTTTCGGCAAGGGGAGTCACCAGCAACGGCGCCAAGCCCTCCAAGCCACGCGCGTCCATCGCTGTGTAAGCGTCACCTTGCCAAAGAACCTCCGGCTGATCCGAATCGCGCAGTTGAGCGCTCAAGCTGACGAGTCCTTCACGCAGAATACGGACACCGGGCTGACTGCGTTGTCCGCCCAGGAGCGAATCCTCGGTATTGGAAATCACGTTTACGTCGACCTGAGCCTCGCCCAGGTTGGTTTGCGCACGGCCGAGCGTGGGGCCAGTCCGCTCCATCTGGCCCTGGCGCACCTGCAGATCCAGCATGAGAACGAGCGGCGCAGAGGGATCGACGGTTACACCGCGAGACTTCAAAGCCGCTTCGAAGTCGTCGCGCAGACGCAAGTTCAACTCGGAATCGTCGTAGACATCGACCGATACCGGCAGGACCGGAGCCGTCTCGGCAAACAGGGTCGCAGTGATCCTCGCCGCGTCGCCCTGCTGCGCCATGGCGCTCGACACGAAGAGCAAACCGACCAAAAGCGCCCGCCAGAGCATCGGCGTGCCTCCCTTTTCACCCGCCAAACGGATCGAAACGAAACCGACCGCTGCGGGAGAGTCAGGCCCGGCAGCGGTCGGAGTCAAGCAAGGCTGATGGATAAAACTACCGCCAGACGGTTCCCGCCGCGCGGCTTGGTTGCACCGTGTCGCGGGTGAAACGTCCGCCGCCGGAGTCCGGAAGCTGATACCCGCTCCGTCCGTGCCGGAAGGCCGGGATCAAATCTCCGGTCTCACGATCGACGGCTAGCCGGGTTACCCGGAAGGCGCTGTTCGAAGTTCCTCCGGGTTCCATGACCGTAACCAGCCATGCCCTCTGTCCGTCGACGTTTCCGGCCTGGGTCCTCAGCACCTCGACACCGTACCGCTCCGCGACGAGAGCCGCGGCTTCCTCCTGCGTTACGGCCAGAGCGGCTACAGGGACCGAGAGGACACCCACCGCCACACAGATCGCCGACAGACGTGAGAGGTATCGCATCCGCTACTCCGCCGCCTGGGGCTGTTTGCCGTAGTGGGGCGGCGTCTCGCCACGCACCTCGGCGACCCAGAGATTGTGGTGTTCGCGCGCCCAGTTCTCATCAACCTGGCCAGAGCCCATGGCCGCGAAGGCCCCCTGCATACCGAGGGAACCGATGTAGATATGCGCGACGATGATGGCGATCAGCACCAACGACACCAGGCCGTGCCACAGGGTCGAAAGCTGCATCTCCTGAATCGGCGTGATGTCGGTCGGCAGCCCGAAACCGAAGATGTTGAGCGCCGCGAAGGTCTTGGCCCACATATCGAACTCGAAGGGGAACATCATCGCGATGCCCGACAGCGAGAGCGACAGTCCACCGAGAATCGTGGACCAGAAGATCACCTTCTGACCCGCGTTGAATTTCTTCGACGGCGGGTGGCTGTGCTTGGTGAAAAGACCGCCGGCCTTGGACAGCCAGATCAGGTCGTACTTGTTGGGAATGTTGTGTTTGACCCACAGCACGAACATCAGGGTGATGCCCAGCATGAAGGGGAAGGCGAGAAAGTTGTGCGCGTACTTGCCGGCAATGGTCAGCCAAGAGAAAGCCTCCGGCCCCAGGACGGGCAGCAGCACAAAGCGTCCCCACAGAAGATTGATACCGGTCAGAGCCAGAATCACGAAAGAGGTCGCCGTCAGCCAGTGGGCGAAGCGGTCAAGGAAACCGAAGCGCTCGATTGTCCGGTCGGAAGGACCGGCCTCGATCTTGATACGGCCCCGCAGCACGAAGAACAGCGCCAGCAGACCGATCATTCCGAGCAGCAGCCAGGACCCGTAGACCAGCAGCGGCCCGTTGCGGACGTTGCGCCAGTTCTCGCCTTCGGACTGCACCAGAATTCCGGCTTTGGTATCCGGTATAGAGACCTCGCCCTGAATCCCGCCACGCACCGCGCGCCACATCTCGGCATCGCTCGCGCTGCCCAGCGTACCGCCCGGCACCGCACCGCCGGTAAGAGCTTCCTCCGGAACCTCGCGGCCCTGGTTCTGGGCCGCGGCGTCGGTCGTGGACAGCATGGCCATCGCCATAAAAGTAACGGTCGCCAGAGCCATCGCGGTGACACCGAAGCGCCGGATGTATCGATCGATCAGCTTCATCTCCTGATATCCCTCATCTGCAGCAGCTTCGCGGAGCCGCTATAGAGAGCGCTTTACAGCGCGCCCTGGTTCTTGGCGCGGGCGCGCAGTTCTTCAGCCGTCGTCCCACCCATGCTGTCGTCGTCTTGTCCCAGGTAGGTCCCCTTCTCGAACAAGAGAATTCGGTCCTGCTCCTCTTCCTTGCAGCCCGCCAAAAACAGACCGCCGAGCACGACCATCGTCGTCAAAGCAAGAGTCTCGCTCTTCGACTTCATTTGATCACCCCTCCTCTTTAGCCTCCGGTGGTGGCGCGCCCAAGGCGGCGTCTTGAACCGAGGCCGGTCTCCTCCGATGACCCGCCTCGAAAAAGCGGGCCAGGTCGCCGAAGTCTCACCTTCGTCGTTTTCCGCCGCGTCGACCGGCCCGAGATCGATCCAAGTCTGGGATCGATAGCGAAGCGCCCGACAAGACGGTTTCGACTCTCTTCTTATTGAACGCGCCTCCGTACCGGAGGCGAAAGGGCGACGGTCCCGCAGGTCCGCCGCCCCCACCTTTAACGAGCGGTCATGGTCCGATCGCCAGAGCACAGTGGCCGAGACGATCGGAACGCGACCGGGCGATCAGGAATCGCCCTTCTGCTCATAGGCAGTACCCCAGCCCCAAGCACCGGAGCCGAAGCCACGAGCGACGACGCGCTCGCGATAGATGTCGGAGACGGTATCGCCGTCACCGGCCAACAACGCCTTGGTCGAACACATCTCCGCACAGAGCGGCAGAGTGCCTTCGGCCAGACGGTTGCGGCCGTACTTGGCGAACTCCTCGACGGAGTTGTTCGCCTCGGGACCGCCGGCGCAGAAGGTGCACTTGTCCATCTTGCCCCGGCTTCCGAAGTTGCCCGCCTGCGGATACTGCGGCGCGCCGAAGGGGCACGCGTAGAAGCAATAGCCGCAGCCGATGCAGAGGTCCTTCGAGTGGAGAACCACGCCCTCGTCGGTCTGGTAGAAGCAGTCGACCGGGCAGACCGCCATGCACGGCGCATCGGAGCAGTGCATACAGGCCACCGAGATCGAACGCTCACCGGGCTTGCCGTCGTTGATCGTGACGACCCGACGACGATTCACGCCCCAAGGAACCTCGTGCTCGTTCTTACAGGCCGTGACACAGGCGTTGCACTCGATGCAGCGCTCAGCGTCACAGAGGAACTTCATTCTTGCCATTAGAGTTTCTCCCTCAGGCCCTTAAGCCGGCTCGATCCGACAGAGTGTGGCCTTGGTCTCCTGCATGTTGGTGACCGAGTCGTACCCGTAGGTCTGCATGGTGTTGCAGGCCTCGCCGAGCACGTAGGGGTCGGCGCCCGCGGGGTACTTGTCCCGCAGATCCTCACCCTGCCAGTGACCGCCGAAGTGGAACGGCATGAAAGCAACGCCGGTGCCGACGCGCTCCGTCACCATGGCCTTGACCTTAACCCTCGATCCCTCCGGACCGTTCACCCAGACCATCTGACCGTCACGGATGCCGGCATTGTTGGCGTCCACGGGGTTGATCTCGACGAACATGTCCTGCTGGAGCTCGGCCAGCCAGGGGTTGGAGCGGGTCTCGTCACCGCCGCCCTCGTACTCGACCAGTCGTCCCGACGTCAGGATGATCGGGTAATCCTGGGAGAAATCCTTCTCCTGGATCGACTTGTAGAGGATCGGCAGACGATACATCCGACGGTCCTCGTAGGTCGGGTAGTCGGAGACCAGATCGCGCCGGTTGGTGTAGAGCGGCTCACGGTGCAAGGGCACCGGATCCGGGAAGTTCCACACCACGACACGGGCCTTGGCGTTACCGAAGGGTGCACAGCCGTGCTTGATGGCGACGCGCTGGATACCGCCCGACAGGTCGGTCTTCCAGTTCGTCTTCTCGCCGGCGATGCCTTCGATGGTGGCACGCTCCTCCGCGGTCAGGTCGCTGTCCCAACCGAGTTCCTGGAGCATGGCCATCGTGAACTCCGGATAGCCGTCCGTGATCTCCGAACCGACCGGGTAGCTGCCCTCGGCGAGAAGATTCTCCCCTTCCCGCTCCACGCCGAAGCGGGCACGGAAGCAGAGGCCGCCTTCGGCCACCGGCTTGGAGGTGTCGTAGAGGTTCGGCGTCCCCGGATGGTTCATCTCGGCCGTACCCCAACAAGGCCAGGGCAAGCCGTAGAAGTCGCCGTCGGCCGGACCACCCTTCGCCTGAAGAGTGGTCTTGTCGAAGGTGGCCTGATTCTGCATGTGCTTCTTCAGGCGCTCCGGCGACTGACCGGTGTAGCCGATCGTCCACATACCGGTGTTGATCTCACGCAGCGTGTCCTCGATCGACGGCACGGTTCCGTTGACGGTGATCTGTTTGAACATCTCGTCGGCGAAACCGAACTTCTGAGCGAAGAGGTAGATGATCTCCTGGTCCGTCTTCGAATCGAAGAGCGGGTCGATCACCGCCTCACGCCACTGCAGCGAGCGGTTGGACGCCGTCGCCGAGCCGTAGGTCTCGAACTGCGTGGTTGCCGGCAGCAGATAGACGCCGTCGGTGCGGTCGTGCATGACGGCCGTCATCGTCGGGAAGGGATCGATCACCACGAGGAGATCGAGCTTCTTCATCGCCTTCTGCATGTCGGGCAGACGGGTCTGGGAGTTCGGAGCGTGGCCCCAGAAAACCATGGCCCGGAGGTTGTCCGGCTGATCCAGGTCTTCCTTCGCCTCAAGCGCCAGGTCGAACCAGCGGGAGACCGGCACGCCGGAGCTCTCCATCAGATCCTTACTCGCGAAGTGAGACTTGAGGTAGTCGTAGTCCACGTTCCAGACGCGAGACCAGTGCTTCCACGAACCGGCCTTCAAGCCGTAGTAGCCAGGCAGCGTGTGACAGAGCACGCCGAGGTCGGTCGCCCCCTGCACGTTGTCGTGACCGCGGAAGATATTGGTACCGCCACCCGAGGTGCCGATCACGCCCAGGGCGAGGCCCAGGGTGCAGTAAGCGCGGGTGTTATTGTTGCCGTTGGTGTGCTGCGTTCCACCCATGCACCAGATGATGGTGAAGGGGCGGTTGTTCGCCAGCGTCCGCGCGACACGCCGAAGCTGAGACCCCGGAACGCCGGTGACGCGCTCGGTCTCCTCGGGCGTCCACTTGGCCACCTCGGCCCGGATCTGATCCATGCCCCAGACGCGCTGGCGGATGAATTCCTTGTCCTCCCAGCCGTTCTCGAACACGTGCCAGAGGAGACCCCAGACCAGAGCCACGTCGGTGCCGGGACGGAACCGCACATACTCGTCGGCGTGGGCCGCCGTCCGGGTAAAGCGCGGATCCAACACGATCATCGGCGCGTTGTTCTGTTCCTTGGCCTTCAGCACGTGCTGCAACGACACCGGGTGCGCCTCGGCGGGATTGCCGCCGATCAGGAAGATGCCCCGACTGTTGTGGATGTCGTTGTAGCTGTTGGTCATCGCGCCGTAGCCCCAGGTATTGGCGACGCCGGCGACCGTGGTGGAGTGACAGATGCGCGCCTGGTGATCGACGTTGTTCGTCCCCCAGAACGCTGCAAGTTTGCGGAAGAGGTAGGCCTGCTCGTTGTTGTGCTTGGCCGAACCGAGCCAATAGACCGAGTCGGGACCGCTGGAGTCGCGAATCTCCAGCATCTTGCCGCCGATCTCTTCTATCGCTTCTTCCCAGCTGACCTTCTGCCACTTGCCGTCGACCAGCTTGGTCGGATGCTTCAAGCGGCGCTCGCCGTGCGCGTGCTCGCGCACCGACGCGCCTTTAGCGCAGTGGGCACCGAGGTTGAAGGGGCTGTCCCAGCCCGGTTCCTGACCCGTCCAAACGCCGTTCTGAACCTCCGCGATCACGGTGCAACCCACCGAGCAGTGCGTGCAGACCGACTTCTTGATCTCCACCGCACCGCTGGCCGGAGCCGCTGCGGACGCCTTCTTGACCTTGCCGAAGGTCAGGGCACCGGCCGCGGCAATACCGCCGGCGGCGAGCCCGGAACGCTTCAGGAAGGTACGGCGGTCAATCGCGCTGCCGGCCAGGCCGTTCAGCGCTTTCGACAAACGGGGGCCAGTTGCAACCCCATTCGTCTTTCTGGTGAGCATTGACCTCTCCTGAGTTTTTTGAAATGCGAGCCGGGTTCGACTTAGAACCTGGCCAGGTCGTAGTAGGTCTTGACGAGGGCCGTCTCGCGATAGCCCGCCGCCGTGGGCGACGTCACCGTCTCGGCCGCTTCGGCCTCGTCGGCACCCAGCGCAATCGCGGCTCCGGCCGCCGCCGCCGACCCGAGGGTGGCGGTGCGGAAGAAGTCGCGGCGGCTGACGCCCGTCTTCTCGCTCTTGTCCATGGGCTTCACCTTTGTCCTCTGGTGAACCGTTGCTCCAATGCGGCGTCCTCCCGTTCCCAGGTGGGGCCCGCCGCCGGCCCCATTCCGGCGCACCGCGCCGGGAGACCTCCTAGGCGGTCATCTCGAAGGCCTGGGCCTCGATCGCCAGGAAGTGACGACCGAGCGTACCGACAGGCATGTAAAAGCGCGCAGCCTTGGCTGCCTCTAGGTCCTCGAAGAACCGGGGCGCCCAAACCGCGATGTGAGTCTCGAAAAAAGTGCGTTGCGAAGCCAAATCCGCCGGCGCCGCAAAGGCCCCGGTGATCAGCGCGGTCATCATCTCCAGTTCGGAGGCGATGCCGTCCTCCGGCTCCTTGACGTCATCGGCCCGCGCCAAACCGAGGCGCTGCATGTCGCTGCGCAGCTTGGCCAACGGCTTCTCATGCAGGAAACCGGTGAGATAGTAGCTGCCGAAGGGAACCAACTCACCCTGGCCGACGCCGACGAAGAGGTCGAAGTATTCTTGGCGAATTTCCGCGACGTCTGTCGCGCGCGCGGCGCGTGCGAGAACCGCCAGAGCCTCTCCCAGCTCACCGTCGCCACCTTCGAGGCCTGCCACCTGGTTCAGCAACTGCTGGTCGGGCGCCTCACCCAACAGGCGAGCGAGCAACCCGTACCACTCGGCGCGCAGAAGGTCCTCTTCCGCGATCTGACGATCTCGATTCGTCTCGGCGACCTGCGCCAAATCTATCCCTCCTGACGGATCGTTGCCGTCTCGAGAAAGAGTATCCAAACCAGTCAAGTTGCCTGCGGAGAACTCTTCCTGCGAGCCGTCTCGGAACCCGCAAAACCCTAGCTTTGCCAGGGATTTTTCTTGTTTCGTTCATAGCATTAGAGGCCGTCGCGGAAGGCTGTGTCAACAGTAGGACATGCTGCAACTGCGAACACAAAACATCCCTGTGGAACTTTCTAAAGACGGTGAGCTACCCGCCTAATCTGACAGGAATATTAGGGTTACTTGCCCGTTAAAAACCGTTCAGACCTCTTCGGACCCCCCGTCAGGCCCGCCTGTCACGTCGGAAGCCGGCAGGAAGGCTCCCCAGCGACGTCGCGCCGCCCGCCCCTTCTCGAACTCAGTGGGCCGTTCAACGGGTGACGCAATACCCACCTGCTTCTCCGGAGAAGGCTGCGGGAGCGGTGTGGGGGACTCAATTTGCTCAACCCCAAGTATAACAACCTGATCTTCCGACTCGCGCTGATCCGCCGCAGGCTCGAGGCCGGCTCCCTGTCTTTCAGACGCTCCCGAAACCTCCCGCTCCCCGCCTCCGACCGTCGACCCAGCAACGGTTGCGTTGCCCGCACTCTCAAGGTCGGCCGCGCGCGGCGCGGCTTCGGCATCAGAGGTGGCGGCTTCCTCCTCCTCCGACTCCTCTTCCGGAAGCACGACGCCCTTGCCGACCTTGAAGACGGTCTGAAGGTTCGCAACGACAGTCGCCGCATCGGTATAGTCGAGGTCGTAGTCGTTCAGGCCATCCAGGATCCCGAAGACAGGGTTGCTACGCCACAGCCGCCGCAGGGCGCGGCGTTTCAACTCTTCCGGAACGCCTTCGCGGAGGAAGGCCTTGAAGTCGCTGCCTGGCCCCAGCGTGTCGGGATCCGGCAGCTCTTCCACTTCCTCCGGCGTCAGAGGGCGATGACTGTCGACGGGCTCAGCAGCCTCCGGCGCCTCTTGAAGCCGATGCGTCTGCTCGTCCGGCCGATCCTCCTCGCGCACCGCCTGTTTGCGACGCGCCCAGCGGGACAGGAAGGGGGCATCGTCTTCAGCCATGGCCGGGCTGCTTTCCGAATCCGACCTTACGCGGATCGTGCGGCTTGCGTTTGCGCTTGTAGAAAGGCTGGTCGACGTGATGACGGTCGACAAAGGCCTGCACGAAGGCGATCAGGTCGGGCGGCATGACCACGGGCTCGACCAGATCCTCGCCGCTGTCCAGGAAGTCCTGCGCCTCATAGGGGCAGACGGTAACGTGAACCGGCACCCAGTCGTGCGCGACCTCCAGATCGGTACCCGACCGCAGCACCACGAAGACCCGCGGCGGCTCCTGACTGAGATTGACCTTGTAGCCCTCTGTCTCCTTGCGAAAGAGCTCGCAGGCCAGAGTGCCCGCGTGGAAATGCTCCCAGGGTCCGGCTGTCGCTCCAGCCGCATCCTCGTCCATGCCGGACCTGAGGCTGCGCCAGTCACCCTGCGGATCGAGCGGTGGGGCACCGGGGATGACGGCGACCGGGCGCCAAGCATGCTTGATCCAGCGGTGCTCGACCGCCCGCTTTTCCAGCACCACACCTAAGGGCACCGAGTCCTTGATCTCGGCCACAAGCAGTCATCCCTCCTGGAGTGCCCGGCTACATCGGCCAGGCAACGTATGATTTCCATACTGTATATCTTCAAACGGTAAAGATAGGTCGGTGCGCGAGCCTCGTCATCCTCAGGGATTCTGTGGGAATTCGCCGAGGGTTACCGGCTTAGTCGAGAGTCGAACGGCCGACGAGCGGACTTCGCCGGCGGGAGGGGGTTTTGCTACCGGGAACCGGTTTCCTGCCCAAGGGAACCTGATCTGGGTCAACGCGCTGCCGGCATCCCTCCTGCGAGGGTTGCCACACAGTCCGGATCGGATGAGAAAAGTAAGCGGCGGAGGGCTTGACCTAATGTACGGCGAACATCACGACCTGGTGCACGAACTACCGGAGCACCGCGAGACGATTCACACTCTGAAAACCGAAAACGCTCACTTCGCCCGCCTGTTCGATCAGTATCATCAGGTGGACAAGGAAATCCGCCGCGCCGAACAGGAAATCGATGTGATCAGCGACGAGCATGCCGAGGAGCTGAAGCGGAAGCGCCTCGCGCTGAAGGACGAACTCTTCGCCATGATCCGCAAACACGAGGCCGCTGTCGCCTGACGGTACGACCGCTCCAGGGGCGGCCAGAGCGAGGTCGAACCGGTGCCGCTCTCCAGAGTCCATCGCAGAGTCTGCCACGCCCTAGCCGTCGTCCCGCCCCGAGTCATCGGCCTGCTGATTGCTGCGACCGCTGTCACATTTGGATTGGGCGCTCCGGCCGGAGCGCAGAGCCTCGTCGACCTGGAGTTGGTCCTGGCCGCAGACGGTTCGGGGTCGATCGACGACCAAGAGCTGCGGTTGCAGCGTGATGGCTACGCTGCGGCGATCACCCACCCCAGCGTGCTGTCCGCCATCGCCGCCGGCGAGACCGGCCGAATCGCTCTAGCCTACGTGGAATGGGGCGCTGCGGACTCCCAACACACCATCGTCGACTGGACCGTGATCGAGGGGCCGGACTCGGCCGCCGCCTTCGCAGCGGAGTTGCGCCGTCAGCCCCGCGCCGCGCGCGGATGGAACTCGATCTCCGGAGCCATCGACTACTCGGCAGACCTAATCGGCAGCAATGCCTTCGACGCCCCACGCAAAGTGATAGACGTGTCCGGGGACGGGCCGCAGCGCGGCGGTCGGCCAGTCGAGGTTGCACGCGACGAAGCTGTTCTGGCTGGCATTACGATCAACGCCCTGGTGCTGAGCACTCCCGGCGGCGGCTACCCTGGTCCCGGCGGCATGCCCCTGGCAGACCACTACACGCTCTCCGTCATCGGCGGTTTCGGTGCCTTCGTGATGACGGCCGATCGCGGCGAGTCCTTCCGTAACGCCATCCTCGCGAAGATGATCCGCGAGATCGCGGACAAACGCCCCACCGGCGGCCCGACCGGCGAACCAAACGGCGGCCCCACCGACGCGCTCCAGGCCGACCGCCGCTAGCCTCGGCAATCGCAAGATCTCGACAAGAACATCGCAGGACTGCACCACGAGGGGTGGAGTCGTCTCGCCACCCGCTCTACGGTCGGGATTTGGATCGTATCCGGCTTGCCGGCGCTCGATAGCAACGACTCCTGATGCCAACGCTTCTTCGTGAGGGACACTCCAGATGGATCTTCTGTCCGCCGCCCAGACCTGTTTTCCCCGAGACTACGCCCATGCACGCGAGAGCTTTCTCACCGCCTGCCAACGGCAGGGCGTCGAGGCGGTCGGCTTCGCGAATCCCCATCGCGGCCCGAGGGGCGAGGAATTGTCCACCGATGCCGCCTGGTTCGGGCCGCAGGATGCGCGCGCTCTGCTGGTGATGATCAGTTCGACCCATGGCGCCGAAGGCTTTCCGGGCTCGGCCGCCATGCTCGACTGGATCGGCTCCGGCGGACCGGATCGTCTACCCAAGGGCGTGGCCCTGCTGGCGGTTCACGCCATCAACCCCTACGGCTACGCGTGGTTGCGGCGGGTCACCGAAGAGGGCGTCGACCTCAATCGGAACTTCATCGACTTCGCACAGCCCTTGCCGGAAAACCCCGGTTACGACGCCCTGGCGGAACATCTGGTTCCGGCCTCCCTCGACGCGCAGACGCTGGCGACCGCCGACGCGGCGATCGAGGCCTACCGCGAGCAGCACGGACAAACCGGCCTGACGGTCGCCCGTACTGGAGGCCAGTATCGCCACGCCGGCGGCATGTTCTACGGCGGCACCGCGCCCACCCACGCACGGCGCACCCTGGAGAAGATCGTGGCACAGTGGAACCTGGCCGAGCGCGATCTGGTCGCGGTGGTCGACTATCACACCGGCCTCGGCCCCTTTGGTTACGGCGAGCCGATCAGCGACCACACACCCGACTCCCTCAACGTCGAACGCGCGAAACGCTGGTACGGCCGCTCGGTCACGCAGCCGCGCCTCGGCACCTCCTCGTCGGTACCGAAGACCGGCCTGGCGGAGACCGGCTGGGAACGGATGCTCGGTGAGAAGGTCAGCTTCGTCGCGCTGGAATACGGCACCTTCCCGCCGACCAACGGTCTGAAGGTGTTGCGCGCCGACCACTGGCTGCACAACAGCCGCAACGTCGACTGGGACGATCCGCAGACCCAGGAGATCAAGCGTGCCATCAAGGACCACTTCGCGCCCGACGATCTGGACTGGCGCGAGATGGTGATCTTCCGAAGCCGTCAGATCCTGCGTCTCGGACTGGCCGGACTGGAGCAGGAACTCGCCCAGGCCTAGAGTAGGATTCACGTCTCAGGTGGAAGCCAAACGCCTTCACCTGAGACGATCGCACTCTAGGGGGAAAGCGGTTTTGGACTTCGTGACCCAGGTTGTGCTGCCGTTGGCGCTCGCCTTCATGATGTTTTCTATGGGCCTGGCACTGGTCGCCGACGACTTCAGGCGCGTGGTGGCGCGACCCAAGGCCTTCGCGGTCGGGGCCCTCTGTCAGATGCTGCTGCTGCCGTTGATCGCGCTGCTTCTGGTGCTGGGCTGGCAGGTCAGCTTCGGGCTCGACCCAGTGCTAGCGGTGGGCTTTCTCATTCTGGCCGCCTGCCCCGGCGGCGTGACCTCCAATCTGCTGACCCACCTCGCGAAGGGCGACACCGCCCTGTCGATTAGTTTGACGGCCATCATCTCCCTCGCCAGCGTCGTCACCCTGCCCTTCATCGTGAATTTCGGCATCGACCTCTTCCTCGGTCAGGAGGCGGTCCATCTGCCGCTGGCGAAGACGGTCGCCGGCATCTTCGCGATCACCACCGTACCCGTCCTGATCGGCATGGCGCTGCGCCGTTGGGCACCCGCCACGGCCCAGCGCCTGGAGCCGCCGGCACGCGTCCTGGCCACGCTGTTGTTCGTGCTGATCGTGGCCGGCGCGGTCGCGGCCGAATGGGATCTGGTGCGCCGCAGCTTCGCGGAGGTGGGCGCCGCCGTGCTGACGCTCAATCTGGCGACCATGGCTCTAGGTTGGTTCGTCGCCCGCGCCGCCCGGCTGGACCGCCGCTCAGGCATCGCCATTTCGCTCGAGACCGGCCTGCAGAACGGCACGCTGGCGATCTTCGTCGCCGCCACCCTGCTCGGCAACGAGGCCATGATCGTGCCCGCAGGCGTCTACTCCCTGGTCATGTTCTTCACCGCCGGCGCCTTCGTCGCCGCCCTGATCCGCCGCCCGGCGGTGGCGGAGGCTTGAAAGTTGGCTTAGGGCGCTTCGGCTTCCTGCGTCAGTGGGCGGCTGAGCAAGGCCGTCATGGCCTCGGCAATCGGCTGGCTCTCGTGGACCACGGCGCGAACCGCTTCGCAGATCGGCAGTTCGACGCCCAACTTGCGGGCCAGGTCAGTCACCGTGACGGCGTTGACCACACCCTCGACCACCGCCTGACGACGGGAGAGCAGAGCCTCGACCGTCTCCCCGCGCCCCAGGCCCAGACCGAAGGAAAAATTACGCGATTGCTCGCTGGAGCAAGTCAGGGCCAAATCGCCCAGTCCGGCCAGACCGCTGACGGTCTCGCGCGCACCGCCCAGCGCCTCGGCCAGACGCTTGATCTCCGCCAGGCCGCGCGTGATCAGGGCGGCCCGCGTGTTGGATCCGAAGCCCAAGCCCTGAGCGATCCCACAGGCAATGGCGATGACGTTCTTGACGGCACCGCCGATCTCAACGCCAACCAGGTCCCGACTGAGATAGATACGGAAGTTCGGGGTACTGAGAGCCTGCGCCAGGCTTTCGGCCAGCGCCCCCTCTTGCTCGGCTGTCGCCAGCGTGACCGCCGTAGGCTGGCCGGCCGCCACCTCGGCGGCGAAGGTCGGCCCGGAGAGTACGGCCAGGGGGCGACCCGGCATGGCCTGCTCAACCACCTGGGTCATCAGCAGCCCGGTTTCACGCTCGATCCCCTTGGCACAGACGATGACCGGAATACCGGCGGGCAACACCGCCTCCACCTGCTCCGCCACCGGGCGCAGGAACTGGGACGGCACCACCAGCAGCACCGCCTGGACAGCGGCGCAAACCTTCGAAAGATCGCTGCCGGCGATCAAGGCTTCGGGCAAGACCACACCCGGCAGGAAAGCCTTGTTCTGATGGGACCGGTTGATCGCCTCCACCACCTCGGGTTCGCGTGCCCAGAGCCGTACACGGCCTCCAGCCCGCAAGACGGTCAGCGCGAGCGCGGTTCCCCAAGCGCCGCCGCCAACCACCGCGAAGCTCTGGACGTCGACCTCAGATCCTCTACGGCCTTCGCTCATCGCGCCCTCTCACTGCCGTCGATCCAGTAGCCGGAATAGCCGAGCTTGCCCCGCACCGAAAGCGCTTTGGCCGGCAGCAGGACGCCGGCTTTCGGTCGGAGGCCTTGAAAAAGCGAGCCGTTCAGCCGATTTGGCACTTGTGCGATGCAGCGAAAGCTTTGCGGTTTCCTTTGACAGGAACGGGAAAGCCTGCGCAGTCTCCGCGCCGACTTAGCAGCGTTCTTGCCGCGTATCGACCGTCGTGCCCCAAGGGCCGAGGGTTCCTGCCAGAACGCCAAGCCTTTTCCAACCTACCCAAGTCCAGGAACGCGGGACTTGTGCCCGTTAAACCTCTGCCGGTGCCGAAAGCCGGAGCCGTACGGACTCCGCCTTCACGACTGGACGGCTTGCCCGAGTCGACGCACACCGGCTGGACTTGAGAGAGAGTAAGACTTCATGACCGCTTTCGATACGCTCGGCCTGGCCGAGCCCCTTCTGCGTGCTGTCAAACAGGCCGGCTTCACTGAAGCGACGCCGATCCAGGCGCAGGCCATCCCCTCCGCGCTGGAGGGGCGAGACATGCTGGGCATCGCCCAGACCGGCACAGGCAAGACCGCAGCCTTCGCCCTGCCGATCCTCAACCGCCTGCTGTCTCAGCGCGGCCGCCCAGCGCCCTGCACCTGCCGCGTGCTGGTGTTGGCCCCGACCCGCGAGCTGGCGGCCCAGATCGAGGCCAGCTTCCGCACCCTCAGCAAGTTCATGCGGATCTCGACCGCGCTGGTCACCGGCGGTGCCAAGCACGGCCCGCAGATCGGCGCCCTGAAGCGCGGTGTCGACGTGCTGGTGGCGACCCCAGGCCGGCTGATCGAGCATCTGGACAACCGCATCATCCGACTGAACGAGACCCAGGTCGCTGTGCTGGACGAGGCCGACCACATGCTCGACCTCGGCTTCCTGCCGCCGATCCGCAAGCTGATGGGCCGGCTCCCCGAGCAGCACCAGACGCTCCTGTTCTCAGCCACCATGCCGAAGGAAATCTCCGGCCTGGCGGACGACCTGCTGAGCGATCCGGTCAAGGTCGCCGTGACCCCGGTCGCGACGACGGCCGAGCGCGTCGCCCAGAAGGTCTACCTGCTGGACGCCGGCATGCGCCGGGATCTGCTGGTCGACTTCCTGCGTCAGCCCGAGTTCTCCCGGACCCTGGTCTTCACCCGCACCAAGCGCGGCGCCGACCGCCTGACCAAGCAGCTCGCCGATCGCGGCGTGGTCGGAGCGGCCATCCACGGCGACAAGTCCCAGAGCCAGCGCACCCGCGCTCTCGAGGCCTTCAAGAAGGGCAAGCTGCCGGTGCTGATCGCCACCGACGTGGCCGCGCGCGGCATCGACGTGCCCGAGGTCAGTCACGTGGTGAACTTTGAGTTGCCCAACATGCCCGAGGCCTACGTTCATCGCATCGGCCGTACGGCACGCGCCGGCAAGGAAGGCCTCGCCATCTCCTTCTGCACCAACGAGGAGCTGGGCCTGCTAAAAGACATTCAGAAGGTCGTCGGCACGCTGGAGCAGGACGACCGCCGCAGCCCCGAAGGCCGGCGCCAGGCCGCCGCCGCCCAGAAGCAGCCGCCGAAACGCGCCAAGCGCAACGGCGGGGGCAACCGGAACCGCAACCAAGGCTTCGGCAAGCCGAAGCAGGGCGGCCAGCGCCAAAACCAGGGCCGACCCCAGCGGCGTCAGGCGGCCTAGGTAGACGTAAATCGTCCTGCGCGGATGCCGCCGCACGGCCGCGCAGGACGAGAATCGGTTGCGAGGTTGGCGCGCTGTCAGTCATCGCCTCGAAACAGATCAGCAGACACCGTGTCTGCCGGCGCGGCAGCCGCAATCAGACGGAAGATGGATCGTTTCGGCTGACCGGGCTGTAGAGCCTAACTGGGGCCGCCAAGCCTCGCAGGGCATGCAGACCGAGATCGTCGAGCGGCTCGGTCAAGCAGCGCGCGACCTGTTCGGTCATCAAAAGCGGGTGGCCGAGCGACTTGGTCAAGGTCTCCACTCGGCTTGCCAGATTCACCGCCTGGCCGATCACCGTGAAGTCCAGCCGCTCCGGCGCTCCGACGTTGCCGAAGAAGACGTCCCCGGCGTGTAAGGCGATACCGCTGCGCAGCGGCCGCCAGCCCTCGATGCCGGACAGCTCCTCGGGCGGATCGACATTGAGGGCCTCCAGCGCTGCCAGCGCTTGCTGCGCCGCGGCCAGAGCGGCTCGGGCCGCCGCTCGCTCGTCGGCAAAGGCGGCATAGGGGAAGACCGCGAGCAGTCCGTCGCCGACGAACTTCAGGACCTGCCCGCCCTCTGCTAAGACCGCGCCGGCCAGCCGCTCGAAATAGGCGTTGAGCAGCGCAATCACCGCCGGGCCCGGAAGCCGGTCCGACAGGTCGGTAAAACCGCGCAGGTCGGAGATCCAGATAATCGCCGAAATCGGCGCACCCGATCCGCGTTTGATCGACCCGCGCAACACCCGTCCACCCGCCTCGGCACCCAGGTAGGTCGCCAGCACGTTCCCGCTGATCCGAAGAGCGATATGGCGCTCGACGTGCAGGGCAAAGAGCCGGAGGAGACGGCTGAGATCGTCGAACTGCGTGGCGGTGAAGCCGCCAGCCTGGCGTGTCGCGGCCGTGGCGGCATTGTGGTAGGCGCCGCCGGCATGCAACGGCAGGGCCACGTACTCCGTCATACCCTGCTCGACCAACTCCGCCATCAGCGGGAAGCGGGCGCAGGTCTCGGCGTCCCGCAGATCGGCGCGCACCGTCTCACCATGCTCGATGACCCGGAACAGCGGATTGCGGCGGTAGGCCTCGCTGCCAACCGCTGCCTCGGCCACCTTGACCTCGTCGCAGAAGCCGTCGGAACGGTTCCAGTTCCAGGCGAACCCGAAGAGCTGCGGATGCAGGGTCCCGACGTGCAGGCTCGCCCGGTCGAGCGGTAGGCCTGCCGCCACCAGACGCCACAGGAAGGATTCGATCAAGGGCAGCAGATCCTCGATGCCCAGGGCCTCGCCGAGAAGCCAGCTTTCGATCTCCGCCACTGAGCTTGAGTGCGGTGCGGACGCCGCGCCCTTGACGCTTCGCTGAATCAAAGACACCCAGGGCGGGTAGACGCGCGGCGCTGCGTCTGGCGGCGCGGGCGGCATGGGAGGGTCTGCCGTCCTGCCCTCTACGCCACAGCCGCCAGCATCTTCTCCGCCTCCGCCAGATCGTCGGGGCGGTTGGCGTTGAAGAAGGGGTCGAGCGGGTCTGTCGACCAGTCGGCAACGGCGACCTTGTAGCGCGCGGTCCAGACGTCGACCTTGCGGATCTCCTCCACCGTCATGGCCTCGCGCAACTCCTCGGCTAGCGAGACCGGCCAGAGGGCGATGGGCGGATGGGTGCGGCCGCCGGAGCTGGCGCAAGCGATGTCGGCGCCCTCCGCGATCATCCGGTCCTCGAGCCGCTCTGCCAGATCGTGCGGCAGGAAGGGCGCATCGCTGGGCACCGTCAGGATCAGGTCGCAGACCGGCGCGTGGCGTGCCGCCCATTCCATCCCTGTCAACACGCCGGCCAGCGGGCCGGCGTAGCCCTGGATGGCATCGCCGGCGACCGGCAGGCCAAAGTCGGCGAAGCGATCCGGATTGCCGTTGGCGTTGATGACCAGACAATTGGCCTGAGGGCGGACGCGCTCAAGGATATGATTCAGGATCGGCTTGCCAGCCAGCGGCCGCAGGCATTTGTCGCCGCCGCCCATACGCCGCGCCAATCCGCCGGCCAGCAGCACGCCACAGACCTTGTGCCGGATTCGGTTCATGACTCGCTATCGTCCCGATCGCCGCCCCCGTAGCCGCCCTCGTAGCTGCCCTTGCGGCGGTGCCGGCGGCTTTCTTCCTGGGCGTCGCTGCCGTCACTGTCGAAGACAATCCGCTCTGACCCGGACAGTGCGATGAAACGCTTGCCTTTGGCACGACCGATCAGCGTCAGGCCCGCCTGCTGCGCAAGATCCACACCCCAGGCGGTGAAGCCCGAGCGGCTGACCAGAATGGGAATGCCCATCTGCACCGTCTTGATAACCATTTCGCTGGTCAGTCGGCCGGTGGTGTAGAACATCTTGTCCTCGGGACCGATGCCCTCGAGGAACATGTAGCCGGCGATCTTGTCGACGGCGTTGTGGCGGCCGACGTCCTCCATATAGAGCAGTGGCCGCGCACCCTGGCAAAGCACGCAGCCGTGAATCGCGCCGGAGGTCAGATAGAGGCTGGGCGCGCCGTTGATCTTCTTCGAGAGCGCATAGAGGTCGGAGGTCCTGAGCCGCGCTTCCGGGTTTAGGTCGATCTCGTCGAACTTCTCCATCAGGTCGCCGAAGACCGTGCCCTGTGCGCAGCCGGAGGTGCGGATCTTTTTCTTGAGTTTTTCCTCGTAGTTCGTCGCACGCGCCGTGCGCACCACGACGACCTCCAACTCCTCGTCGTAGTCAATGCCGACGATCTCGTCATCGGCACGCAGCATGTTCTGATTCAGCAGATAGCCGACGGCCAGATAGTCCGGGTAGTCGCCGATCGTCATCATGGTGACGATCTCCTGCCCGTTCAGAAACAGGGTCAGAGGACGTTCCATGACGACCCGGGTCTCAATGGGCTGACCGGTCTCGTCGATGCCGCGCACCGATTGGGTCAGGCGCGGATCCTCGGGCTCCGGACGCAGCAGGAACTCCTCCAGCGCCGCCGGATCGGCCAGCTTAGCTTTGCCCTTCTGCGCCAGACGGACTGGCGCGTCGGCGCCCTCCTCGGCCGGCTTTCGATCTTGCGGGGTTTCGGCGAGCGTCTGATCCACGGAGCCGGCGGCCTCCCTTGCTTTTCCCGCTATATGCGGCACGACCCTGGCAGGTACAAGAGCCGCCTGCCATCCAATACCCTGCAGCATTTCCTCAACGAGCCTACGGTTGTAATCAAAACAGCTTTCTGCATAGATACGCAGGCTTCAGACGGGATTAGCCTGCGCAATGCACCGCCTTGCCCCCCCTGCCGAGCCGAGAGCGGATGGACTACCTTGCCGCGGCCTTTCAGGCCGCTTTCGAGTTGATCGTTTCCTTCGACGCCGATCTCTGGGAAATCGTTGCGCTGAGCCTGCGCGTCAGTCTGTCGGCGGTCTTGATCGCAGCTTTGATCGGCCTGCCGCTGGGGGCTGCCGTCGCACTCTTCAGCTTTCCGGGGCGCGGCGCCTTGATCGTGCTGCTCAATGCCCTGATGGGCTTGCCGCCCGTGGTGGTCGGACTGGTCGTCTACCTCTTTCTCTCGCGGGCCGGACCGCTGGGCGTGCTCAATCTGCTGTTCAGCCCGACGGCCATGATCATCGCTCAGGTCATTCTGGTCTTACCTATCGTGGCCGCCCTGACCCGGCAGGTGATCGAAGACCTGTGGGGCGAATACCGCGAGCAGCTGATCTCTCTGGGTGCCGGGCCGGCGCGGGCGATCCCCACCCTGCTGTGGGACGGGCGGATCACCCTGGTCACCGCGATCCTGGCCGGCTTCGGCCGAGCCAGCGCGGAGGTCGGAGCGGTGATGATCGTAGGCGGCAACATCGATCACGTGACGCGGGTGATGACCACCACCATCGCGCTGGAGACCAGCAAAGGCGCGCTACCGCTGGCGCTCGGCCTCGGCATTCTGCTGCTCCTGCTGACCCTGTTGATCAACGCCGCGGCGGAGGGTGTGCGGCGCTACGCCCGCGCGCGGCTGGCATGAGGGACGGCGCAATGAGACAGGCGGAGAGCGTCCCCCGCACCGCCGGCGAGACCTATCGGGACAGCATCCTGCCTTGCCGCTTCGAAAGCGTAGTCTACGAGGTGGCCGGCAAACGGCTGATCGACGGTCTCGATCTGACGCTGAAAGCGGGGCCCGTCACTCTGCTGATCGGGCCCAACGGCGCTGGCAAGTCGCTGACCCTGCGGCTGGCCCACGGCCTGATCGCGCCCACGGCGGGGCAGATCCTCTGGCAGAATCGCAAGATCGAAGGCGCCGGACGCGGCCCGCGCCGGCAATCCATGGTCTTTCAGAAACCGGTGCTGTTGCGCCGCTCCGTCGCCGCCAATCTGGACTACGCACTGGCCGTGCACCGAGTCAGAGGGGAGGAGCGCCGGGCACGGCGCGATGAAGCCCTGGCCCGCACCGGCTTGACCGCCTACGCCCGGCAGCAGGCCCGCACCCTGTCGGGCGGCGAGCAGCAGCGTCTGGCGATGGCGCGGGCCTGGGCACTGAAACCGCAGGTGCTGTTCCTGGACGAGCCGACCTCCAGTCTTGACCCGACCGCAACCGCGGCAATCGAGACTATCGTGCAGGCCATGCAGGCCGAAGGCTGCAAGATCGTCATGACCAGCCACGACCTCGGCCAAGCCAAACGCCTCGCCGACGAGGTCGTGTTCCTCAACCGTGGCCGCGTGGTGGAACACACACCGGCCGCCAAGTTCTTCGAACGACCCGACAGTCAACCTGCCAGGGATTTCCTGGCGGGCAAGCTCGTGTGGTGACCGGCCGAAACGGCACCGCAGTCCATCTTCAAGGGAGACCTATCGTCATGAAGACAATGCTGGCGGTGCTTGCCGCCCTGATGCTGGTCGCGACGGGCGTCCAAGCCGACGACAAGTTCATCACCGTGGCCTCCACCACCTCGACCAAGAACTCGGGCCTGCTGGACTTCCTTCTGCCACAGTTCCAGGAGGAGACGGGAATCGAGGTGCGGGTGGTCGCCGTCGGCACCGGCAAGGCGCTGCAACAAGCCCGAGACGGCGATGCGGACGTCCTGCTGGTTCACGCAAAGGCGCGCGAGGAAAAATTCGTTGAGGAGGGCTTCGGCGTCGAGCGCTTCGACGTGATGTACAACGACTTCGTGGTTGTCGGGCCGGCCGGCGACCCAGCCGGCGTATCCGGCAAGAGCGACGCCGCCGCAGCGCTGCAGATGATCGCCGAGGCCGAATCCGTCTTCGCCAGTCGCGGCGACGACAGCGGCACCCACACCAAGGAGCGCAATCTCTGGGAGGCGGCCGGCGTCGACGTCGAGGCTGCCAGTGGCACCTGGTATCGCGAAACCGGCTCCGGCATGGGCGCAACGCTGAACACCGGCATCGGTATGGACGCTTATGTGCTGACCGATCGGGCCACCTGGATCTCCTTCGAGAACAAGGCCGATCACGAGGTGTTGGTCGAGGGCGACCCCGATCTCTTCAACCAGTACGGCGTGATTCTGGTCAACCCCGAGACCCACCCGCATGTGAAGGCTGACCTGGGGCAGGAATTCATCGATTGGCTGACCGGCAACAGCGGCCAGCGTCTGATCGCCGAGTACCAGCTGAACGGCCAGCAGCTCTTCTTCCCGAACGCAGAGAAGGGCCAGTCCTGACGCCCTAATCCAGAGAAATCGGAGCCGGCCCCGCACGGCTCTTCTCAGTTACCCTCCACTGACGGGCGTGGCCTCTTCGGTAGGCCGGTGCGGTCGCGCCCGTCACCTTTTTTCCGATGCCTGAGACGCAAGCTCCATGTTGAAACGCCTCCTGTCCCTAATGACCGGAACTCTGCTGATGAGCGTCGCAGCCTTGCCTGCCTCCGCCGATATCGTGAGGCTGCACGCCGCAGGTAGCCTGAAGGCTGCGATGACGGATATCGCTGCAGCCTATGAGAAAACCGGTAACCTGACGGTCGAAACGGCCTTCGGTCCCTCCGGCCTCCTGCGCGAGAGGATCGAAGGCGGCGAAGCCAGCGATGTCTTCGCCTCCGCGAACATGCGCCACCCTCGCACCCTGGAAGAGCAGGGGATCGGAGGCCCGGTCGTCCTCTTCGCCCGCAACCGTCTCTGCGGCCTGACACAACCGGGCCTAGGCGTAACTCCGGAGACCCTGTTGGAGACACTTCTGTCGGCGGGCGTGCGGCTCGGCACCTCGACACCGAAGGCCGACCCTAGCGGCGACTACGCTTGGCAGCTTTTTGAGAAGGCTGAGACGGTGCGGCCCGGCAGCTTCGCCGAACTCGACGCCAAGGCCCTGCAACTCACTGGCGGTCCGAACAGCGAACCGGCGCCGGAGGGACGGAACCCCTACGCCTGGGTCATGACGGAAAACCGAGCCGACGTCTTTCTGACCTACTGCACCAATGCCGTGCTGGCCAAGGCGGACACGCGCGATCTGGAGATCGTCGCCCTTCCCGAGACACTGTCAGTCGGGGCCGACTACGGCCTCACGCTGATTTCTGCGGAGAACTCCGCCGCGTCGCGCCTCGCACTCTTCATACTTTCGCCTTCGGGACAGAAGATTCTGGAGGACTACGGTTTCACGACGGTCGGCTTGCCGTAACGCGATAGCGGGACCCGGCAGCTCCGTGGACCAGTTACTTGGAGAGCATCACCTCCGTCGACTTGATGACCACGTTAATGTCATCGCCGACGGCAATGCTGAGATCCTCGACGGAGTCGACTAACACCATTGAGGTAACGATGTTGCCGCCACCGATGTCGACCTGGACCTTTGCGGCGACTGCGCCGCGTTTCACCGCAACCACTTTGCCGGGAAAGACGTTGCGAGCGGAGATCTTCATGAAGCGGGACTCCTGACCTGTAGCCTGAATTTTGCCCTGAACCTTGGGATGAAATTGACTGACTACATGCCAGTCGGCGACAACGACGGCAAGTCGAACAAGGATCGGGAGTCTCTCCCGGTTCGCGTCCGCCTCGTCTAGAGTAGCAGTGGCTGTCGTCCCCTCCCCCGGCAGCGATCGGAAAGGAGGCCGCCCCGTTCGCCGATGCAGACTCCCGCTCGCACTCGAGTCTTCCGCCTGCTTTCCGCTCTCCTGCTCGGCGGGCTGCTCGCCATCCCCTTGGCAGTGCCGGCAGCCGCGCAGCTCGAGCCGCCGTTCCTGGCGGAGCGTGTGGAGCTGGGTCAGCTGCCGCCGCTGACCGAGCGTCTGCCGTCGGACCCGCGCCGCGACCTCCCGGAGCGCGAAACCTGGCAAAGCGGCCGGTACGGCGGAAACCTGACCCTGCTGACCCGCGGCGGCCGGGACGCCCGCGATCTAGTGGTGCTCGGCTATGCGCGCCTGCTGGTCTGGAACGAAGCCTTTGAACTCGTGCCGGACATCCTGCAGACGGTCGAGGTTGAGGAAAATCGAAGCTATACGCTGAGGTTGCGGCCCGGCCACCGCTGGTCGGACGGTCAGCCCTTCACGGCGGAGGACTTCCGCTTCTGGTGGGAGCAGGTCGCGAACAACCCGGAGCTTTCACCCGGCGGTCCGCCGGCGGAACTTTTGGTCGAGGGCCAACCGCCGAACTTCGAAGTGCTCGACAGCGCCACGGTCCGCTTCACTTGGGAGAAGCCGAACAATCAGTTTCTGCCGACCCTGGCCGCCACGCGCCCTCCCTTCATCTACAGGCCGGCCCACTACCTTCGGCAGTTTCACCCGGACTTCGCCGATCTCGCGGCCCTGGAAGCGCAAGCGGAGGAAGCTGGATTGCAGGGCTGGGCCGCCCTGTTCGACCAGCGCGACCGCCCCTTTCTGCTGGCGAACCCCGACCGCCCGACTTTGCAACCTTGGCGTCTGCTGAACGCGCCGCCGACCCGCCGCTGGCGCTTTTCCCGCAATCCTTACTTCCACCGTGTCGACGCGGAAAACCGGCAGCTCCCCTACATCGACGAGGTTGTTCTGGAGGTCGCCAGTGCAGAACTGATACCGGCCAAGGCGGCCGCCGGCGACAGCCATTTACAGGATCGCGGCCTAACGTTTCGCGATGCCGCCTTCCTGAAGGAAGCGGAGGCGCGCGGCGCCCTTTCGCTTAAGCTCTGGCCCATCGCACGCGGCGCGCAGCTCGCCATCTATCCCAACCTCAATACAGCCGATCCTGGCCTGCGAAGCCTGATCCGCTCGACCGACTTTCGCCTGGCGCTGTCGCTCGCGATCGACCGCGAGGAAATCAATCAGGTGATCTACCAGGGCTTGGCCCTGCCTGGTGCGAACTCTGTCCTGCCGGATAGTCTGCTCTATCGCCCGGCTCTGCGCGGCGCCTGGGCTCAGCACGATCCCGAGGCCGCGAATGTTCTTCTGGACGGCCTCGCACTCGACCGCCGCGACGCCCAAGGGTACCGGCTGCGCCGCAACGGCGAACGCCTGACCGCAATCGTAGAAGCCGGCGACACCGATCCCGCCGAAATCGATGTCCTCGAACTGGTCCGGAGCCACTGGCGCGAAATCGGCGTGGAACTGCTGGTCCGCAGTCGGGGCCGCAGCGCCCTACGCAATTCCATTCAGGCGGGGAGTACGGCTTTCAGCGTCTTCTACGGCTTGGCAAACGGACTCGCCCGCCCGAGCATGAGCCCCAAGGAGTTGGCGCCCACCGGCGACCGTCAGAACCACTGGCCACTCTGGGGCCTGCACTACGAAACCAACGGCAGCAGAGGCGAGGCCCCCGACCTGCTGGCGGCGCAACGCCTGCTGGAGCTCTTCGAGACCTGGAAAACAGCCTCCGATGTCGAGGGCCAGCGGGCAGCCTGGGAGGAGATGCTGCAGATCCACGCGGCCGAGGCCTTCACCATCGGTCTGATTGCACGGGTCCCCCAACCCGTGATCCATCGCCCGGATCTGCGCAACCTGCCAGAAAGTGCGCCCTACCTTTACGATCCCGGCGCCTACCTCGGTTACACTCGCCCGGATACCTACTGGATCGCCGAATAGACCGAGTTGCAGCGATTGCATGGCGGCCTTGCTTCGGATCCAAGATAAAGACGCTTGGTAGGTCAGAGTCACTGCCCTATTATTTGTGCAGTGCAGCACGGGCCTTGGATTAAGCAAATCGCAAGGAAAAGCGGTTAACACCGCCCCCAGCAAATCGCTGTTTTACGGTACAGCCATAAGTGCCGACCGAGAAAACCGTTCCGGGATGGGATGCCTCCAACCGTGCAAGCCTGGAGAGCTGACCCATGGTAGAAAAATTCGAAGAGCCGATCGCCGCTTACAGCGACCTGACCTATGAAGAGCTGCAGGTCTTGATCGAGCGCGGCCGTCAGGAGCGTTCCAAAGCCCTGCTGAGCCATGCCAAGAGCTTCGCGGCAATCATCGGAGGTCTCTTCCGCAATGGCCGCAAGTCGGACGTTCAAGAGCCCCTCTCGGGTTCTGTCGCAAACGTCTAAGCAAGTCGCTCTGGGAGCTCGCCACCGCTCGGCGCTGCGCCCTCTCTCGACTTTGAGAATAGGATCGCCTGAGGCGTAACCGCCTCAGGCGATCCTGTTTTAGGGACCGTTAAAGCGAATGCGTCCGAGGTCGGCGATGTCATAGCCACCCATACCGGCTGCCTTCTTCGCGAAGGCCTCCGAGCGGGCGAAGGTGAGGAGCCTTTGCAGCGGTGCTTCGAAGTAAGCACGCCGCCCGATCAGCAGGTCATAGCGCTCCTCCGTCAAGGGCACGAAGCCGAGTTTCAAACTCCGTGCCACCGACTCGACGGCCAGGCCCGCATCCGCGCGCTCTTCAAGGATGGCCAGGCCGACATCCAATTCGCTCCGTACCGTTTCGGTCGGAGTCAGGCTGGCGATATCCCTGCCGGCTTCGCCGAGCAGATGGGCGAGAAGAAGCTGCGCACCCGCCTCCGCCTGCCGCGCGACCCAGCGCGGACCGCGGCCCTCCAAGTCCTCGACCGTCGCAATCCCGAGCGGATTGTCCGCAGCGACGATCAAGCCCTGACGTCGCCGTGCCCATTCGACCAGCACAACAGGCTGGCCGGGACAGGCCGCTTCGATCACCGGTACGTTCCAGTCCGCCCGTTCGGGATCGTAGACGTGGAGGCCGGCGGCCAAGGCCGAACCGTCGACGAAGCGCTTGACGCCATCCAGGCTGCCCCCCGGCATCAGGGCCAGACCGCAGCCGCTCTCCCGCACCGCCCAGTCCAACAAGGGATCGGCCGAGCCGGCGATAACCGGCGGTGGAACAGGCTGCACCTCCGCCCCTTCAAGGTTTCGCGTCAGCCAGAGGTCGATGAGCGGTTTCGGAAAAAGCCACTTGCCGGTAACCCGGGTGCAGGGGATCTCGCGCCGCCGAACCAACTCGTAGAGCCGGCGCTCCTTGATCCGCAGGTAGTCTGCCACCTCGCGGGTCGTCATCAGCTCTGCCGGCCCTTCGGCCATCTCCTCTCCCTCGGTATCCGCTCTATCCTTGGCGTTAAGGCAACAGACAACCCCGGCTGGCGCAAGCCCTCGCTTGCCTCGGCGAAGGCCGCAGATTATTTGGGGTCGAACCCGTTTCGTGCCCGGCCTAGTCTGTTAAAGCACGTAAAGTATAAAAAAGCGGTCCTTCGCTCTCGACGACCAGTGCCGAGAACACCAAGCACGGCCGCACCTCAGGAGGGATTCGGTTATGCGCCTCGGCGCGAAGCGACTGCTTGTCTGCGATTGCGAGTCCACCATGCCGCTCGACGGCGACCAGCTGACCAAGGCCTGCAAGGCCCTTGGCGGCGAGGGTGAACTGCAACTCAACACCCAACTCTGCCGCAGCCAGCTCGGTAACTTCCAGCAAGCGATCCTCGGGCAGGAATCCGTGCTGGTCGCCTGCACCCAGGAAGCGCCGCTGTTCGACGAAATCGCGGCTGAAGACAATCCACAGGCGCAGGTCGACTTCCTCAACATCCGGGAAACCGCAGGCTGGTCTCAGGACGCGACCGCGGCCACACCGAAGATTGCCGCCTTGCTGGCCGAGGCGGCGCTGGATCTGGAACCGACCCCAACCGTGTCTTTCGCATCGGAAGGCACCTGTCTGATCTACGGCCGGGACAGTGACGCCCTGGAGGCCGCCCAGCAACTCAAGGCGAAACTTGACGTCACGCTGCTGCTTACGCCGGATGCGGAGGCGATCACCCCACCGCGTGTCATGGACGTGCCCGTCTTCCGTGGCCGGATCTCTAGCGCGAAGGGGCATCTCGGCGCCTTCGCGATCAATGTCGACGGCTATGCCGCCGCCAAGCCCTCCTCCCGGCTGGAACTGACCTTCGAGGCCCCGCGCGACAACGCCTACTCCGAGTGCGATCTGATTCTCGACCTGACCGGCGGAGCCCCGCTCTTCACCGGTCACGACCGCCGTGACGGCTACCTGCGCCCGGACCCCGGCAATCCGGCCGCCGTTCAGAAAGCGATCTTCGAAATCGGCGAACTGACCGGCGAGTTCGAGAAGCCGCGCTACGTCAAGTACGACGCCAACATCTGCGCCCACAGCCGCAGCCGCAAGACGGGCTGCACCCGCTGCCTGGACGTCTGCCCGACCGGCGCTATCACACCCGCAGGCGATCAAGTCGAGATCGACCCCTACGTCTGCGGCGGTTGCGGCATGTGCGCGAGCGTCTGTCCGACCGGCGCGGCAACCTACCAACTCCCTGCCGGCAACACCCTGTTCGAGCGGCTGCGCAGCTTGCTGGAGGCCTATCATAAGGCCGGCGGCGGCAACGCGACGCTGCTGCTGCACGACGGCCGGCATGGGGAGGAAATGATCTCCCTCATGGCCAGAGGCGGTCGCGGTCTGCCCCCGCACGTCATTCCCTTCCCGTTGAACGAGGTGACGCTGGTCGGGCTCGACTTCTTCGCCATGGCTTTTGCCTACGGCGCGACGCGTCTGGCCATCCTGATCGGCCCCGACAAGCAAGGCGAACTGGAGGGGCTGGCCGGACAGATCGCCTTGGCCGAGACCGTGATGGAAGGGCTGGGATACGGTGGCGGTCGCATCGATCTGCTGGATGAAGGAGACCCCGAGGCGGTCGAAGCGAGACTCTGGGAGTTGGCGGACCGGAGCCAGCCTGAGCCCGGCGGCTTTCTGCCGATGGGCGGAAAGCGCACCCGCTCCATGCTGGCTCTGCGCCATCTGCACGGCAAGGCCCCGCAAGGGGATCAGGGCGGGCCGCCCGATATTCTGCCTTTGCCGAAGGGCGCGCCCTTCGGCCAGATCAAGGTCGACACCCAAGGCTGTACGATGTGCCTGGCCTGCGTTTCAGCCTGCCCGACCGGCGCGCTGCAGGACGACCCCGACCGGCCTTGGCTCGGCTTCAATGAGGAAGCCTGTGTGCAGTGCGGTCTCTGCGCCAACACCTGCCCGGAGAGTGTCATCACGCTCGAACCCCGTCTCAATTTCACGGAAGAAGCGCGAAGCACCGCGAAGCTTAATGAGACGGAGCCCTTCAACTGCATCCGCTGCGGCAAGCCCTTCGGCGTCAAGAACACCATCGAGCGGATCGCCGACCAACTCGCCGGCAAGCACTGGATGTTCGCCTCCAGCGATACGGTCGAGCGGATCATGATGTGCGACGACTGCCGGGTCGTGGTGCATTTCGAGCAACCCAATCCCATGGCGGCCGCGCCACGCCCGATGATCCGGACGACGGACGACTATCTCCGGGAACGGGAGATCGAAGAGGCCCGCGCCAAGGTACGCGCCGAAGGCGGCGAGGAAAGCGACGAGAGCGCATGAGCCGACTGGATCGTCGTCTCCACGCCTTTCGCGACGACCTCGCCGATGCCCGGCTGCGCGGAAGGGTGGAGGCAGACCGCTTCGTCGAAGGTCGCGCGGCAGCGCTGGCCGTTGGCGCAACGGGACTACGGCGCGAGCCAGGCGGACGCTTCGACAGCCAGGTTCTGTTCGGCGAGCCACTGTTGGTCTTCGAGGAGAAAGGCGGTTGGGCCTGGGTCCAGTCGGAGGCCGACGGCTATGTCGGCTATCTAGAAACCACCGCTCTCGCGCCGCGTCACGCAACAGCCACGCACCGTGTGGCTGTCCGCTCGACCTTGCTGTTTCCGGAACCCGACATCAAGGCACCGATCCGCGAGGTGCTCACCCTCACCACGCCCCTCGCCGTAACGGGCGAAGAGCAACGCTTCGCCGTCACACCGCACGGCTACATCAGGGCCGACCACCTGGCTCCGCTGAGCGAGCCTCGGCTCGACTACGTGGAGACCGCTCTAGATTTTCTCCACACGCCGTACCTCTGGGGCGGCAAGTCGGTTGCAGGCGTCGACTGTTCGGGACTTCTGCAGCTCGTCTTGACCGCAGCGGGCATCGCCTGCCCGCGCGACACCGACATTCAGGAAGCCTGCGCGGAACTAGGGCCGCCAGTGGATCGCGAGGCACCGCGCCAACGCGGCGACCTGATTTTCTGGAAAGGCCACGTGGCCATAGCGCTCGACGCCGAAAGGGTGGTGAACGCGACCGCCCACCCCCTCTCGACCGTGGTCGAACCGCTCGCCGAGCTGGACGCTCGGGCTCGTGCCGACAGCCAGGACGGCATCACTACCGTTCGCCGGCCTTCTGTTGATCGCGGGCCGCACCCTTAGCCAACCTCTGCCACCGGACAGCCGATCAGGGCAGGAACTGCTCCATAATGATGCGTTCCTCGAGATTGTGTTCGGCATCGGAGAGCAGGCGCAGGCTCACCTCCCGGTCCTCGCGGATCTCCACCTTGGCGACGTCGCGCACCTCGGTGTAGTCGGCGACGGCACCGACCGGCCGTTTGTCCTGTTCCAGGATCTCTAGGGTGACCACCGCCTTGTGGGGCAGTAGCGCGCCGCGCCAACGCCGGGGGCGGAAGGCGCTGATCGGCGTCAGCGCCAACAGACCGGCGCCCAAAGGAATGATCGGCCCGTGGGCGGAGAGGTTGTAGGCGGTACTGCCCGCCGGCGTGGCGACCAGAACGCCGTCGCAGATCAGTTCCTTCAATCGGACGACGCCGTCAACGGAGATGCGGAGTTTCGCAGCCTGACGGCTTTCGCGGAACAGAGAGACTTCGTTGATCGCCAAAGCCTCCTGACTGACGCCGTCGCAGCCCGTTGCGATCATGCGGAGGGGATGCAGATCGACACTCGTGGCCGCCGCCAGCCGTTCGGCCAGACCCTCCTCCCGGTACTCATTCATCAGAAACCCGACGGTACCGCAGTTCATGCCGTAGATCGAAACGCCGCGCCCCATGTTGGCATGTAGCGTTTCCAGCATCAGTCCGTCGCCGCCAAGCGCCACGATAAAGTCAGCCTGCTCCAACGGCACCGGATCATAGCGGGCGGACAGCGCCTTCAAGCCACGCTGCGCCTCCGCCGTCTCCGCCGCAACGAAGGCTATTTTCGGCGGAGAGCTTGGAAGAGAGCTCGGGCGTTTCGCAGCCGCGCTGGCAGGAGAGAGAACGGACATCATCTTCGCACCCATCGTCTTTTCGACCGTCGCAGTATAGCCTCTCGCCAGACTGAGACCACGTCAGCTTGAAAACGAGCCAAGGAGCTATTGAATGCGCGGAATTTTCTGGGTTTTGGCAGTCACGCTGCTGCTGGCCAGCGGAGCGACACAGCCTGCGGTGGCACAAGAGGAAAACGACCGTCACATAGGCTATTACTACCCCCACCCGCAGACCCAGGAAACCTTTGTCTCGCGTGGCCGGCCACTGCCGCAAGCCGACCGGCAGATGCGCGTCGGTTTCGTGGTGGGGTACACCACCAGCCAGCTGGAACAGCCCTACCCGCCGGAATTCGTGCTCTACGCCAAGGGTGCGGAAGCGCAGAAGCTGATCATCGCCTCGCTGGACGACGACCGCATGAACACGCTCTATCGCGCCCGCGCCGTGCTGGCGATGATGACGGCTATCGCGCGCACCATGCCGATCTTCGTCGAAAACGGCGTGGAAGACAGCTTCACCTTCTTCGATCTCGCGAAGCTACTGGGCTTCGAGCAGATCACGGTCACCGACGGGCGCGACTTTGCGCATCAGGTCTTTCTCGACTAGGCCTTGGAACTCCCCAAAGAGCACGATCGCCTCAAGTGGAAGCGTTTGGCTTCCACTTGAGACGTGAATTGCCCTCTAGGAACGATCGGCCGCCAAACGAAGCCCGAGCCCGATCAGAATGGTGCCGCCGATCCGCCTGGCCCAGAGTTGTGCCCGCTGGCTGGCCTTAAGCCGCGCGACCAGTGTCGAGGTCAGGAAGACAGCAACGAGGTCGGCGGAGGAGAAGGCAAAGTTCACGATCACGCCGAGGATGAGAAACTGCGTCCAGATCGGCAGAAGCGCCGCGGGGTCGACGAACTGCGGCAGAAAGGCGAGATAGAAGATCGCGACTTTCGGGTTGAGCACCTCGACCAGAATGCTTTCGAAAACACTGCGTCGGGCGCTCTTGGACGCAAGGTGCGGCAGGTCCGCGTCCAAGGGCCGGCTGCGCAGCAGCCCGATGCCCAGCCAGATCAGATAAGCGGCGCCGGCAAACTTCACCGCGAGATAGAGATCGGGAACCAGCTCGAAAACGACAGCCAAACCGAGAGCAGCGGCCAGAACGTGGGCATAGCCGCCGATATGGATGCCCAGCATCGCCAGCAAACCCGCGCGCCGTCCCCGCGCGAGGGTCTGAGCCGCCGTGTAGAGAACTGCAGGACCCGGGACGTAAGCGAAAATCGCCGTTGCGACCGCGAAGCCCAGAAGCAGTTCCCAAGACGGCATTTGGCGTTCCTTTCAACTTACAGGATTATCAGACTAGCAGCCTCGACCCCGCGCGACCAAGGAAAGCTAGGAAGCCGGCTCCAAGCGCAGCAGCCGACCGTCGTTGGAATCGGTCAGGAGGTAGACGAAGCCGTCGGGGCCGACGCGCACATCGCGAATACGACCGACCTCGTCCTCCAGCAAGCGCTCCTCGCCGATCACCTGCTCACCGTCCAGTTCCAGCCGCACTAGCAGACGCGAGCGGAGAGCACCAACAAAGAGATCGCCTTGCCACTCGGGAAAGGCCGCGCCGCTGTAGAAGGCCATGCCGGACGGCGCGATGGAGGGCACCCAAACGTGCACCGGATCCTCAACACCGGGCCCGGACTCGCGTTCGCTGATGACGGCACCGGAGTAGTCGATACCGTGGGTGACCTCCGGCCAACCGTAGTTGGCGCCGGCCCGGATCACGTTGACCTCGTCGCCGCCGCGCGGACCATGCTCGTGGATCCAGATCACACCGGTGTCGGGATGCCTCGCCATGCCCTGGGCATTGCGATTGCCACGCGTGTAAGCCGTGGGCGGAGTCCCTGCGTCGCCCAGGTAAGGATTGTCGGACGGAACCGTACCGTCCCGTTCGATACGATGGATACGGCCGGCCTCGTCCGCCGGGTCCTGCGCCCTGTCCATCGCGCCCCGATCGCCGATGGAGAAGTAGAGGCGACTCTCGCTGTCGAAGGCGAAGCGCGAACCGAAGTGGCGCCCCGCACGGGTCTTATCCTTCATATCGAACAGGATTTCGCTGTCGGTCCAGCGGCCATCCTCAAGTCGACCGCGCCACACCTGCGTGCCGAGACCGCCCTCCCCTTGCCCGGAGAGCGACAGGTAGATCCAGCCGGTTTCCGCGTAGTCGGGATCGACCGCCACGTCGAGCAGCCCGCCCTGTCCCCGCTCCTCCGCCTCGGGGATACCAGGGATCGGATCGGACAGGCGGCCATCGCGGTACAGGCGCAATTGCCCGGCCTGCTCGGTGATCAACATCCCCCCGTCGGGCAGGAACGCCATGCCCCAGGGGCGCTCCAGATCGTCCGCCAACTCCACCAGACGGAAGTCGTTCTGCTCGCTGCTGTAGGTTTCGGCAGCGACGGGCTGAAGAACGAAGATCGAGGCGAAGGCGAGGACTGCGAGACGAAGGCTCATAGGGCTCTCCCAAGGAAGGTGTCCAAAGGCTATCCGAAGACGAAGGGCAGGCCGGCTGCTCACCGCCCAGTTCGACAGCTCAAGGTGCCGTTCGAAGCCCCAATATTGTTGCCAGTCTCGGACGGTCCAACCGCAAAGTCCGAGGAGAGGACCTTTCAACCCTCTCGAAGAGCCACGATTCCGGTCTGGTCGGTGACGCCATAGTCACCCGCGCGTCATTCCAAACATGCTACCCGACGAAACACGACGATCCGGGACCGGCCGGACACAGTCAGACAGAGCGCGAATGCCAGTCTTCGACGAGGCAGAACCAGGATGAACGGAAGCGTGGACAACAGCCAAGCCGTACATCGCCGACAGTTTCTCCTCGGGCCGGAGGCCGTCGAGGTGGCACCCGACTGGCAGCTGTTTCGCCTCGGGACGACCGGCTTTCTCCAAAGTTGCCCCAACCTCCCCGTCACGCAGGTGCAAGACCGCGAGGGAAGGTCCTGGGTTCTGCTCGGCCGCGCCGTCGAGTCCGATCCAGAACGGCCCGATCCCGTTTCGGGGATCGAAGCGGCCCGAACCGCCGAGGTCGCCGAACGATCGCATAGCTGGGCCGGGCGCTGGCTCTTGATCGGTCCGTCCAACATCTACGGCGACGCCTCGTGCTTGCTGGGCTGCTTCTACGCCACCGATCCGGCCGGCAGGCCCTGGGTCTCGAGCAGTCCGGTCCTGCTCGCACAGCAGGTCTTCGCCGGAGCTCCGCGGATCGCCGACGAACGCAGCCTCGTCTACGAACAGGGCCTCTCCTGGTTCCCCCCGCCGCGCTCCCGCTTCGCAGGCATTCGACGACTGCTGCCGAGTCAAACGCTGGCCCTGGAGACGGGCGCACCCGAGCCTTGCTCCCTGATGCCGCCCATCGAACGGAGCGACGACCGGGACGCGCTGGTCGTCTGGCTGACATGCAGGCTCAGGACGGTGATGAGCCGCCTGACGGCGGCCGTCGGCGAACCGCCGTGGCTCGGACTGACTGCCGGCTACGACTCGCGATTGATGCTGAGCATTGCCGTGGATGCCGGTCTGGAGGTGCGTCCCTATACGCGCCTGACGGCGCGCATGACGGTCGCCGATCGCGTCCTTCCGCCTCGGATCGCCAAGCAAGCCGGCGTTCCGCACTGGACCATGCGTGAAATCGGCACCCGCAGCGCCATGAACGCTCGGCGAGCCCTCTTGGAGGCGCATGCCGGCGGGCAGATCTCCGACGGCGACGCCCGCCCCTATCTGACCGGCGCGCGCGCCGGTATGGAGGGCGTGACCTTCGGCGGCCATGGCTTCGCAATCGCCGGCGGTTTCAACGACTGGCGGGAGTTTCCCGAGCAGATGCCGAAGCCGGCGGAGGCCGCAGCACTGCTGATGCGATCCATGGGAGAGCCAAGCGGCTCCCCCGCGGCCGAAGGCCTGACCGAGTGGTTCGCTTGGGCCAGGGATCATCCCCACCCGCATCTCGATTGGCGAGACCGAATCTTTCTCGAACAGCGGCAAGCCGGGTGGCTCGCCTCCAAGGAGCAGCTGTTCGATCTCAATCGTCTCGAACGCGTCCCGATCCTCAATGCCGCGACCATCTACGCGCGCATCCTGGGGCTGTCCGCCGCCCATCGAACCGGCTCGTCCCTGCAACAGAGCATGATCGAGGCGCTGCGTCCCGACCTCGCGGACTTTCCTTTCAATCCCAGCGACCGGATGTTCCTAGCGCGCTACCCTCACTTGGTGCTGCGGCGGCGCTATCGGCGGCTCATGAAGAAGGCAACCGGCCCGTTGCTGCACCTGGCAACTGCACGTCCTGCCTAGAGCAAGATCGACTCTCTGCCCTCGCACAGCCTTCTGCGCTGCATATTTGGCGATCGGGAAAAACACTTTCGCCTACCTCGAGGAGTTCGAAAGCGGTACATCCTGCTCGCGCTCAGTCAGCAGCAATAATCAAAGAGAACAGGACGAGGAAACGGGCCCTCATGCGCGATTTCGACTTTCCCGGACGCTCCGCCGTCCATGGCGTCAAGGGCGCCGTCGCCACCTCCCACCCCTACGCCAGCACGGAGGCCTTGGAGGTCCTGCGCCAGGGCGGTAACGCGGTCGATGCGGCCATCGCGGCGGTGGCGACGCTCTGCGTGGTAGAGCCGCATATGACCGGTATCGGCGGCGACTGCTTCGTGCTCTACGCCCCCAACGGTGGCGGCGAGGTGATCGGGCTCAACGGCTCGGGCCGGGCCCCGGCCGCCGCTGACCCCGAGGCACTGCGCGCCGAGGGCCTAAAAACCATCGATCAGACCTCGCCCCATGCCGTCACGATCCCCGGAGCGATCGATGCCTGGTGCCGCCTGCACGAGCGTTACGGTAGCAAGGATTTCGCGGAGCTGCTGAGGCCGGCCATCGGCTACGCGCGCGACGGCTACCCGGTGCATGCTCGGGTCGTCAACGATTGGCGCGGGCTGGCCGACAAGCTGCGCAAGAACGAGGCGGCGGCGGCCCAGTTCCTACCGGGAGGCCAGGTACCGAAGGACGGCAATCTGCACCGCCAGCCGGCGCTGGCCGAGACCTTGACCCAGGTCGCCAAGCACGGCCGCAAGGCCTTCTACGAGGGCGCTATCGCCGAAGCCATGATCGCCTCTCTCAAGGCGCTCGGCGGCCTCCACTCCGGGGAGGACTTCTCGAGCTTCGAGAGTGAATGGGTGACGCCGATCTGCAGCGCCTATCGGGGTTACGACGTTCACCAGATCCCGCCGAACAACCAGGGCGTGGTGGCCCTGGTCATGCTGAACATCCTGGAGGGCTACGACCTGGCCAAGTTCGGGCCGCTCTCCGCCCTGCGGACCCACCTGGAAATCGAGGCCGGACGTCTGGCCTACGACATGCGCAATCGCCACCTCGCCGATCTGGACGCGCTTGAAGTCTCGCTCGACCGCCTCTTGTCGAAGGACTGGGCGGCCGAGCTGCGCGCCAAGATCGACCCGGAGCGCGCCTTCCCAGAGATTCCGGACTTGGGCCTAGCGACCTCCGATACGGTCTACCTCACCGTCGTCGACCGCGACCTCAACACGGTCAGCTTCATCAACTCGCTGTTCCACGGCTTCGGCAGCGGCATCCTCTCCGCCGAGACCGGCGTTCTCTTCCAGAGCCGTGGCGCCAGCTTCCGCCTCGACCCCGATCACCCCAATCGCCTGGCGCCGAAGAAGCGCCCGATGCACACCATCATGCCCGGCCTCGCCACGCGCAACGGCCAGACCGAGATCGGCTACGGCGTGATGGGGGGCGATTATCAGCCCTTCGGCCATGCCCGACTGCTGACCAATCTGATCGACTACGGCCTGGACCCGCAGGCGGGCCTAGACTGCCCCAGGGTTTTCGCACTGGGCAACCGGGTGGAAGTGGAGAAGTCCCTGCCAGCCGAGACGCTGTTGGGACTGCAGCAGCGCGGGCACAGCCTCACCCTGGCCGAGCCGGCACTCGGGGGTGGGCAGTGCATTCAAATCGACCGGGCACGCGGCGTACTCACCGCCGGCTCCGACCCACGCAAGGACGGCTGCGCGCTCGGGTACTAGTTCTTACTCGGAACCCCTCAGCGAAAGATCGCCGCTGTCCTGGACCGGTCGAAAGCGGAAGGCGTCCAAAGAGGCCGACCGGCCGCGCTCTACCCGCCCGTCACGCTCATGTGGCGGGAGGCGCCCGTGACGCCGCGACGGCGGTCGATCACAAAGTCGTGGCCCTTGGGCTTCCGGGTGATGGCTTCGCGGATCGCCTCCGTCAGCACGGCATCGTCATCGCTGGCGCGCAGGACCGAGCGCAGATCGGCCGCGTCGTCCTGGCCCAAACACATGTAGAGGGTGCCGGTACAGGTCAGGCGCACGCGGTTGCAGGCCTCGCAGAAATTGTGGGTCAGCGGCGTGATGAAGCCGAGCCGCTGGCCGGTTTCCTTGACCTGCCAGTAGCGCGCGGGCCCGCCGGTGCGGTGATCGATCTCTTCCAGCGTCCAGCGCTTGGCCAGTTCGCTGCGCACCATGGACAGCGGCCAATACTGATCGATGCGCTGCTCGGTGCCGATATCGCCCATCGGCATGACCTCGATAAAGGTGAGGTCGAAGTCCTCCTCGCCCGCCCATTCGACCAGGCGGTGGACCTCGTCGTCGTTGACGCCCTTCAGCGCTACGGCATTGATCTTGACCTTGAGCCCGGCTTCCTTGGCCGCCTCCAGACCAGCCATGACCTTGTCCAGCTTGCCCCAGCGGGTGATCGCCTGGAACTTGTGAGGATCGAGCGTGTCCAGCGAAACGTTGATCCGGCGCACACCGGCGTCGTAGAGCTCGCCCGCCAGTTTGGGAAGCTGACTGCCGTTGGTGGTCACCGTCAGTTCGTCCAGTTCGCCGCTCTTCAAGTGCCGGCCGAGCTGACGGAACAGCCACATGATGTTGCGGCGGACCAGGGGCTCCCCGCCGGTCATACGCAGTTTGCGCACACCCAGCCGGACAAAGGCGCTACACAGCCGGTCGAGTTCTTCCAGGCTCAGGACTTCCCGCTTCGGCAGGAAGGTCATGTCCTCGCTCATGCAATAGACGCAGCGAAAATCGCAACGGTCGGTCACGGAGATGCGCAAATAGCTGATTCGGCGCTGAAAAGGATCGATCAACGGCGCCTCGCGCCCCAAGGGTGCTGCCATGCCACTGGCGTCCAGCGGGGTTGCGACAGCCGAGGATGTCCCGTTGGTTAGGGGCACAGCCTCCGTCAGCGACACATCCGAGTTGCCGGTTCCAGGTGCAAGACCGGATGTCTGCTCCATTCTAAATACCCTCCTGGTGATCCGTTCTTATGCAGTCACTCGTTTCCGCTATTGGATCATATAAGCAGCGAGCTTTCCATTTGAACATAACGGTCTCTGTCGTTGGTTTCGCCCCCAAAGTTGGTAAGGAAAAGCAATGGTTAACGGGGTCGCCGGCGCGCAGCTCCTCTTGCCCGCACCCGTTTTGGCACCGTAAAAGGGCGAGATGTCCCAGTCCTCGAACGACAGCTTTCTCGACCGCCCGGCAGCCCGCCTAGTCGCCGTCGGCGTAATCTGTGGCGTCATCGCCGTGCTCGCGATCCAGCACTGGGACGATCTGTTCCCGCCGCCGGCCGAAGAAGTGACCGTGGACGCCAACGATCCTGTAGCGCTCTGCATCGCACGCGAGCGCGAGCAAATCGAGGGCATGGTCGCGAGCAACCCTCAGATGGCGGCGCAGCGAGACCTGTTCCTGCAGCGCGCCGAGGCCCGCTGCCAAGCAACCGCGGGCGGTGGAGGCGGCGCAGGCCCGCCGCCGCTGCCGACGAACTGAAATCCGCCAGCTGCGCCTCGAAAAGCGGTCACCTCTCCCGTAGCGGCCCCAGCTGCCGACACCACTGGCGTATCTGTCAGCCTGCCGGGTTAGTCTAAACTGAAGATGACTCCTGGGAGCCGCAGCGATGACGACCAATACACCTCTGCTCGCCTGCTTTCAGCTCGACCCGCCTCTCAAGAGCCCTGTCGATCCCAGCGAGCTGGAGCCGGGAGCCGCATCCTGGATGCATCTGGATCTCAACGACGAGGGCGCGGGCCGATGGCTGGAAAGCGACCTGGGTCTCACGGCCTTGGTGCGCGAGGCCCTGCTGGATCAGGAAACCCGGCCGCGTATCGCTTCCTCCGACAGCGGAACGCTGGTGATCCTGACGGGCGTAAACCTCAATCCCGGCGCGAAACCCGAGGACATGGTTTCGATCCGTCTGTGGGTCGAGCCGCAACGTGTGGTCAGCGGCGTGCTCAGGCAGCTCAAGGCCGTCGCGACCTTGGAGAACCGGTTCGGCAGCGGCCACGGCCCGAAGACGCCGGGCGCCTTGATCGCAACCCTGGCCGATCTGCTGACGGAGAACGCGGCCCCGATCGTCGCTGCGATGGACGAGCGGCTGGACGACATCGAAGTGGAGATCGAAGCGGGACGCGACCAGGAGGTGCGCGGCGAGTTGCTGGATCTGCGTCACCGGGCGCTGGCGCTCAGGCGCTTCGTCGCTCCGCAGCGCGACGCCCTCTCACGCCTGACCAGCCTGCCGCCGCCCTGGCTGGCTCTCGAGGAACAACGCAGCCTGCAGGAAACCGCCGACGAGGTGACGCGGCTGGTGGAGCACCTGAACTTCGTATGGGAACGCGCCGCCATGCTGCAGGAGCAAGCCCTCGCCCGCGGTGCGGAACAAACCAACCGACGGCTCTACATGCTGTCCATCGTAGCCGGCATCTTCCTGCCTCTCTCCTTCGTCACCGGGCTTCTGGGCATCAACGTCGGCGGCATACCCGGAGGCGATACGCCCTTCGGTTTCCTGGCGGTCTGCCTCCTGTTGATCGCGGTCGGCCTGTTGGAGTACCTGATTTTTCGCCGGCTGCGTTGGCTATAGCCGGCCGAGCGGACGCGCTTAAGGAAACAAGAACATGCTGGCGGCCGGCAAAAGCTACGAAGAGTTGAGACGCGACTTCGTCTGGAACATCCCGCAGCGCTACAACATCGCGGTCGATGCCTGCGACAAGTGGGCCGACGGCAGCGGACGGCTGGCGCTGATCCACCATCGCGGCGACGGACGCCGGCGGGACTACAGCTTCGACGATCTGAAGCGCCTCTCGAACCGGCTGGCCAACGCTCTGACCGGCCTGGGCGTCGCGCCGGGAGATCGCGTGGGCGTGCTGTTACCGCAAGCGCCGGAGACAGCCGTCGCGCATCTGAGCATTCTGAAGCTCGCCGGCATTTCCATTCCCCTCTTCGTGCTGTTCGGCGAGGAGGCGCTGGAGTTCCGCCTGTCCGACAGCGGCGCCACGGCGCTGATCACCGACGGAGCCGGAGCGGCCAAGATCGCCGGCCTGCGAGACAGGCTGCCCGACCTGCGCACCGTCATCTCCATCGACGGTCCAACGGACGGCGCCGAAGACTGGACCCGCCTGCTCGAAGGTGCCTCCGACAGCTTCAAGCCAGCAGACACGAGCCCGGACGACCCGGCCATCCTTATCTACACCTCCGGTACCACCGGGCCGCCGAAGGGGGCGCTGCACGGTCACCGGGTCCTGCTCGGCCATCTGCCGGGCGTCGAGTTGCCGCAAGAGCTGTTCCCGCGGCCCGGCGACCTCTTCTGGACACCGGCCGACTGGGCCTGGATCGGCGGGCTGCTCGACGTGCTGCTGCCCAGCCTTCATCACGGTGTGCCGGTGCTGACCCACCGCTTCGCCAAGTTCGATCCGGAAGCCGCTTTCCGTCTGATGGCGGACTATGGCGTGCGCAACGCCTTCCTGCCGCCAACGGCTCTCAAGATGCTGCGCCAGGCCCCGCGCCCGGCGGAGCGCTGGAAACTGGATTTCCGCTCCGTCGGATCGGGCGGCGAGACCTTGGGTGCGGAATTGCTGGACTGGGGGCGGGAGACCTTCGGCGTCGCGATCAACGAATTCTACGGTCAAACCGAATGCAACCTGGTGGTCGCCAATTGCGTCGGGCTGATGCCGGTCAAGCCGGGGGCGATGGGCCGTGCGGTACCCGGCCACGAGGTGGCGGTGCTGGACGAGGCGGGCCAGCCGCTACCGGCGGGGGCTCAGGGCACGGTGGCCGTGCGACATCCGGATCCGGTCATGTTCCTGGGCTACTGGAACAACCCCGAGGCCACGGCCAAAAAGTTTCAGGGCGATTGGCTCCTGACCGGCGATCAGGCATGTCTGGACGAGGAGGGGTATTTCCATTTCGTCGGACGCGACGACGACGTGATCACATCCGGCGGCTACCGTATCGGGCCGGGCGAGATCGAGGACTGCCTCATCAAGCATCCGGCCGTGGCATTGGCGGCGGCGGTCGGGGTGCCGGACGCGCTGCGGACGGAGCGGGTCAAGGCCTTCATCGTACTGACGGAGGGCCAGAGCCCCTCGGCGGCGCTCGAACGCGAGATACAGGACTACGTGAAGACCCGTCTGGCCGCCCACGAGTATCCGCGCGAAGTCGAGTTCCTGGACTCTCTGCCGATGACCGCTACCGGCAAGATCATCCGCAAGGATCTCAAGGCGCGGGGGTAGCGCCCCGCTCTTTCCGGAAAGAGCGCCAGAGCGACAAGCCGACGAAGTAGAGCGAGCTTAAAACCCAGATCCAGTAGATCATCGGCTCTTCCGCCGGCAGGTCCGTCGTATCGGGATCGACTGCGACCAGCCAGATCGAGGCGAAGGCCCAGACGACCGTCATAGGGATGTTCAGGCTGCGCAGATGCGGCACCCGGAAAGGATGAACGTACTTGAGCGGGATGAAGGTCAGCAGACAGCAAACGGCGATGACGACGACGTTCGTCCAGGGATCCGTCTGCAGAATGAAGAAGGCCAAGACGACGACGTTCCAAAGCGCCGGGAAACCGCTGAAGTAGTAGTCGTGGGTCTTCATCTCCGCGTTGGCGAAGGTATAGCAGGACACCGCCATGATGGTCGCGGCCGCCACCGTTTCCCAACCGGTCGGCACGAGGCCGAACCAGTAGACCAGCATCGCCGGGACGGCAACGTAGGTGAAGTAGTCGATGACGTTGTCCAGGGTGGTGCCGTCGACCTGGGGCGTCACCTCCCGCACCTTGGCCCGGCGCGCGAGGGTCCCGTCGATACCGTCGACGAAAAGCGCCAAGCCCAGCCAGAAGAAAACCAGCTGTTTGTCGCCGTTGAGGATGGCCAGCAGAGCAAGAAAACCGAGAACCGCGCCGGACGCAGTGAAGACGTGCACCGCCCAGGCGGCCGTCTTGGCCTTCATAGCGGGCTTGTCGATACGGCTCAGATTGAGGCTCATCTCATATCCCCGCCGCGCAGGGCCCCCGAACGCTCGTCACGATTCTGAAACAGAGAATAGCTTTTCCCCTAGCATAACAAGCCATACGAACGCCGATTGGCCGCAAAAGCGATGACGCGACGAGCCCGTCCGGCGCTAGAATGGTGCTCCTCGGCCTCGCCACAAGGGACTCCAGTCATGCCGGACAGCCAGCCGCACGCGACGCCCGCCCCTTCGGAAATCCAGTTCCCGCCCGGCATCGCTTGGATCGACGGGAGCTTCGTTCCGATGAGCGAGGCCAGAATACCGGTTCTAGACTGGGGCTTCCTGCGCTCCGATGCGACCTATGACGTAGTGCATGTCTGGAAAAATCGCTTTTTTCGTCTCGATAAGCACCTGGACCGCTTTCTCGCGTCCGTCGCCAAGCTGCGGATGTCCCTCCCGTTCGACCGCGAGGGTTTGGAGGCGCTGCTGCACGAGACAGTGGTCAAAAGCGGCTTGGAGGACGCCTATGTGGAGATGATCTGCACGCGCGGGCATTCGCCGACCTTCAGCCGCGATCCGCGCGACGCGATTAACCGCTTCATCGCCTTCGCCATTCCCTTTGGCTGGATAGCCGACGAGACCCAGCGGGCGCGGGGCCTGCGGATGATCGTCGCCTCCGTTCCCCGTATTCCCGCAGCCAGCGTCGATCCGACCGTCAAGAACTATCACTGGCTGGACATGGTGAAGGGTCTCTACGAGGCCTACGACCGCGGCGGCGAAAACGTTCTTCTGAAGGACCTGGAGGGCTTCTTGACCGAAGGCCCCGGCTTCAACCTCTTCGCGGTCAAAGACGGCAAAGTCCACACGCCCGATCGCGGCGTCCTGGAGGGCATTACCCGTCAAACGGCCCTCGATCTCTGCAGAGAGCTTGGGATCCCCGCGCAGGTAGCGCCGCTGTCTATGGAGACCTTGACCGGCGCCGAAGAGGCTTTCGTGACCTCGACGGCCGGCGGCATCGTCGCCATTGCCAGCATCGACGGTCAGGCCCTGCCGGCGTCGCCCGGGGCGATCACCCGGCGTTTGAGCGACCTCTATTGGGCCAAGCACGAGGACCCCGGCTGGACCACGCCGATTCTAACACGCTGACCCGAAGCCGGAAAACGCTAGGCCGCCTGACGAGTCGCCGGCTTGAAACGCTGTTCGGCGAGACGATCCGCAGCCTCGGAAGTCGGCAGATCGGCGCGCTCGGCCAGCCGATAGATCTCCGCAAGGGTCTCTCCGATCCGGGCGACATGGGCGAAAGCGGTTGCCTTGTCGTAGCTGGAGCCAGCGAGCTGGCTCTCATGGCTGATATTGACGATGCCGCCCGCGTTGAGGACGTAGTCGGGCGCATAGAGAATGCCGCGCGTTTTCAGCGCCGCGCCGTCTTCCGGTGTTGCAAGCTGGTTGTTGGCGCTGCCGGCGACGACAGCGCAGTTGAGTTGGGGAATGCTCGTCTCGTTCAAGATAGCCCCGAGGGCGCAGGGTGCGAAGACCTCGGCGGTGATCGTATGGATCTCCGAAGGTGCGACGGCAACCGCGTCCCAGGCCTCGACCGCCTGCTGCACCGCCTGCTCGTTGATGTCCGCGACGAAGAGCTTGACGCCGGCCGCTTGGAGATGCGCGCAAAGGTGTCGGCCGACGGCACCCAGGCCCTGAATCGCGACCGCGAGGCCATTCAGACTCTCGCTGCCGAGCTTGTGGCGAACGCTGGCCTTGAGACCGCAGAAGACGCCCCAAGCAGTCGCCGGAGAGGGATCGCCCGCTCCGCCCGCAGGGACGCCCGCGACGTAGCGTGTCTCCTGTCCCATCGCCTCGACGTCGGCGACGGTGACGCCGACATCCTCGGCGACGTGATAGCGGCCGCCCAGCGACTCGACAAGCCGTCCCATGGCGCGGAACAGCGCGTCGCTTTTCATCGTCTTCGCGTCACCGATAATCACCGACTTGCCGCCGCCGAAGGGCAGATCGGCCAGCGCCGACTTGTAGGTCATGCCGCGCGAAAGGCGCAGCACATCGGTCAGTGCGGCTTCATCACTGTCGTAAGCCCACAGCCGACAGCCGCCGAGAGCGGGGCCTCGGCTGGTGTTGTGCAGGGCGATGATCGCCTTCAGTCCCGTTTCGGGATCATGGCCGAACAGTACCTTTTCGTGGGCGTCGAACTCGGGATGGCTAAAGACCGGCATGGCTTGGAAACCTCCTGTCCGAGTCTGTCGGATAACGAGTGTCCGACGCTCGGCTTAATGATCTCTTTCCATAAATCTGCGGCGCGTCCGGCACGCCTGCAATCGCGATTCCGCAGCAGCGCCGAAATAGCAGTAATGATGAAGAGAACCCCGGTTCAGGAGACGCAAAACTGCTCGGAGACCGGGTCGAGACGACAGTGAATTACCCAAGTCAAAATCGCTAAATCATCGATTCTGCTGCTGTCGAATTTCGCGTTACGACTCGCTCGCCAAGGCGCGTTCCAACAGCTCCAGCCGATCCTGACCCCAGAAAATCTCACCGTCCGCTAAAACGTAGGAGGGCGCACCGAAGACACCGCGCTCCAGGGCCTCCTGAGTCAGGGCCTCGTAGCGGGCCTGGGTGTCCGGGTCGAGAGCCTTGGCGGCAAGGGTGGCGGCATGGTGGCCGGTTTCCGCGGCGATAGCCTCCAAGGTCCCCACTTCGGCGATGTTACGCTCCTGCTGCCACATCGCGGCGAGGAGCGCGTGGGCGAGCCGCAGAGGATCACCGCCAATCGCCTGCGCGGCGATCACGAAACGTGCCGCGAGGCCCTCTGGCGCCGACTGGTAGCGCGGCTCGAAGACCATCTTTATGCCCAGGTGCGCGGACCAACGCTTGAGCTCCATCATCCGATAGGCTTGACGCTGCGGTGCCCGCTTAGGCAGCGGCAAGCCGCCAGACGCCGGAAAAATGACGCTGAAATCGACCGGCTTCACTGCGACCCAGACCCTTTGGCGCCGGGCGATCTGCTCCAGCCTTTCGGATCCTAGAAAGGCCCAGGGCGAGCGAAGCGAGAGATAGTAGTCGAGTTGGCGCATCGGCGGTGGTCCTCCATCCTGGTGCGGGCTCGACGTAGAGCAGGCTTCAGGCCGGGCGGCAAGCCGCTTGCTTGATCCGCTCCAAGCTCTACCCTGCTATTCTATGGTGCGCTTTCTGATCGAACGGCTTACCGGACTGGGCGTGGTGCTCTTCGCCATGTCCATTCTCGTCTATCTGCTGATCGGGCTGATGCCGGGCGATCCCATCGACCTGATGATCTCGGCAGACCCCAATCTGACCGCAGCCGACGCCGAGCGCCTGAAGGCCGTCTACGGTCTCGACCGACCGGTTCACGAACGCTACCTCGCATGGCTGGGCAACGCCCTGCAGGGCGACTTCGGCTACTCGCGCCTGTTCGCCCGTCCGGTGCTCGAGATCCTGCTGCCTCGTCTGGCCAACACGCTGATGCTAATGGGGCTTGCCTTCGCTCTCGCCCTACTGATCGCCCTGCCGCTCGGCGTCTTGGCCGCGCGCCGGCCGCAGAGCCTGACCGACGGAGCCGTCAACCTCTTTGCCTTCGCCGGGATCTCCCTGCCCCCCTTTTGGCTGGCGATCCTGCTGATCCTGCTGTTCGCGGTAGCCCTAGGCTGGCTGCCAGCCGGAGGCATGGGCGACGGGTCCCTCGCCAGCACCTTGACCCACCTGCTCCTCCCCGCCTTCGCACTGACGCTCGCCAGCGTCGGCGGCTACGTGCGCTATCTCCGCGCCAGCCTGATCGAGGCACTCCGCCAGGACTACATCCGGACCGCACGGGCGAAGGGTCTGAGCGACACCCGCGTGGTCTACGGTCACGGACTGCGCAACGCCATGATACCGGTGACGACGATCATAGCGCTCGACTTCGGGACGCTGTTCGGTGGCGCACTGATCACCGAAACCATGTTCGGCTGGCTCGGTATGGGCAAGACGATCTACGACGCCATCATGGGCAACGACTACAACCTCGCGCTGGTCGGGCTGTTGCTGGCCACAGGAACGGTCCTCTTGGCAAATCTGTTGGCCGACCTGACCTACGCCTGGCTCGATCCTCGGATCAGGTTGGAATGAGTCTCGACCAGACCTCCGACCTGATGACGGGCCAGCCGCAAGCGGCCTCGCATCCGGGCCTGTCGCCCCGACAGCTCAAGGTACGCCGCTTTCTGCGCCACAAGCCCGCGCTGGCCTCGCTGATCCTGCTGCTCGCACTTGCCGCGCTCGCCTTGGCGGCGCCCGCGATCGAAGCGGCGCGCGGACTGGATGCCAACGCGGTGGACCTCTTCTCGCGCAGTCTGCCGCCGTCCGAAGTCTACTGGCTCGGTACGGACGAGTTGGGGCGCGACCTTCTGCTGCGCCTGCTCTACGGCGGCCGAGTCTCGCTGGCGGTCGGTTTGTTGGCCGCCTTCTGCGCCGCCTTGATCGGGACCTGCCTCGGACTGCTGGCAGGCTACTATGGCGGGCGTTTCGATGCGGCGATCATGCGCCTGGCCGATACCACCATCGCCTTGCCGCTGCTGCCGCTTCTTATCGTGCTGGCGGCCATCGACCTGACGAAGCTCGGTCTGTCGCCGGAGCTTGCAAGTTCCGAAGAAGTCAGTTTCTACCGCATCGTCGTTCTGATCGCGCTGGTCGGCTGGACCGTGACGGCCCGCCTGGTGCGCGGCGCGGTGCTCAGCCTCAAGCGCCGTGAGTACGTTCTGGCCGCCGAAGCGCTCGGCGCCGGGCCGAGCCGTATCATGCTGGTCCACCTGCTGCCCAACGCAGTCTCCCCTATCGTCGTCGCTGCAACTCTTTCGGTCGGCAACGTGATCCTGCTGGAATCCGTGCTGTCGTTCCTCGGCCTCGGCATCCAGCCCCCGGTCCCGAGTTGGGGCAACATGCTGACCGGAGCCCAGGAGACCATCTGGTCCGCGCCCTGGCTCGCCATCTGGCCCGGACTGCTGATCTTCGTCACCGTGATCGCCTTCAATTTTCTAGGCGACGGTCTGCAGGACGCTCTCGATCCGCGGGCGGAAGCCGACCGCACGACCTAAACGCCTCGACCGGGACCGGCAGAGGCGTCGGAAGCGAACGGATTCGGCAGCGCACAACTGCCGGACCCGCAGAGCGGGTCCGGCCGATCGCGGTGCAGCTTAGTGCGTCATCAGGGTGGGGACGGTCATGTGCTGCAGGATGTGGCGGGTAGTGCCGCCCAGAACCAGCTCCCGAAGGCGGGCGTGGCCGTAGCAGCCCATGACCAGCATGTCGGCGCCGTTGTCGGAGAGACGGGAGAGCAGAGCCTCGTCGATACTGACATCCCGCACCGTCACGGACTCGGCTTCGGCCTTCACCCCATGCCGGGCGATGACGAGGGCAATGTCGGCGCCCGGCTCTTCGCCGTGCGCGGCGCGGCCCTTCTTCGGATTGATCGTCAGAACGGTGACCTTGTCGGCCCGCGCCATCAGCGGCAGGGCGTCGCTGGCGGCCCGTGCCGCCTCGCGGCTGGCATCCCACGCCAGGAGAACGGTCCGGCCGAAACCCTCGGGAGCGCCGATGTAGGGCACCACCAACACCGGCCGCCCTGCCCCCAGAAGGCATTGCTCAAGCGTCCCGGCCCCTAGGCTGTTGGGGTCGTCCGGATCATGCTGACCCATCACGACCAGATCGGCGTAGCGGGCATGCAGCGCCAGGGTCTCCGGAACTTCCTCATTGAAGGCCAGGGCCCGCCGGGTCTCGACGCTGAGCCCGGCCTTACTTGCCGCCGCTTCGAAAGCCACGACCGCTTCGTCTGCCTTGGCGCGCAAAGCTTCGCGCTGAGACTCCAGAGCGGACGAGGGGATTTGGGCCATCACGAAGGTGGGCACGACCGGCTCCACCGTAACGACAAGGCCGACAAGATGCGCGTCGAAGCGTGCAGCTAGATCGAGCGCAACCGCGACCCGCCCTGCACAGGACTTGCTGTTGTCGAGGTGGACCAATACGGTCTTGTAACTCATGGACTTAGGCTCCTTCCCCTTCGATGGCGTCGTGACCCTGCCGCCGTTTTATTCGATTCGGAAGAAAACCCTGTCCGGTCAGAGCCCGAAATGACGTGGGTCAAGCTGCGGGTCAAGCTGCGGATCAGGCAGCAACCGAGTTCGTCATCCCGTCTGGGTCTCGCGCGCCGCGTCGTCTAGCTCCGCCCCACGCCGGTAGGCGGGCCGGTCGCTGATTCGTGTCCAATAGTCCGTGAAGGCCGGTCGCTTCTCGATCAGACCGAAGTGCATGCCCCAGGCGAGCTGCGAGCCGACGAAGAGATCCGCGGCGCTGAAGCTGTCCCCGGCCAGGTAAGGGTGGTCCGAGACCTCTACCTGCAACACGTCGAGCACTGTCGCAAGACTGCCGTAACCGACCATGCTGCGTTTGTCCTCGGGTAGGTTTACCTGCAACGCCGTGTCGATAACCGCCGCCTCCAACGGACCTGCACCGAAAAAGAACCACCGGTAGTAGGCGGCCCGCGCGTCGACCTGAGGAGCCAGTTTCGCCGCAGGAAAGGCATCTGCGAGGTAGGTGCAGATCGCCGCGGTTTCCGTGACGACGGCAGCGCCGTGACGCAGAGCCGGTACCTTTCCCATGGGGTTGATCGCCAGGTAGCCCTGCGACTTCATGGAGCTGCCGTAGTCCAGGACTTCGGTTCGGTAAGGAGCCGCGACCTCCTCCAGCATCCAGCGAACGATGCGTCCACGCGAGTTCGGATTGGTATAGAACACGATCTCATCGGACATGATCACCTCCTGCAAAAAGTCGGAGGGAATCTGCAGGTCGGCCCTGCGGCCGTCACGCGAAAATCGAGCTGTCCGACTCCCAAGGCGGAGACTTCAGGACAGGGCGTTCCGAAGACCCTCAGCCGAGTTTCCATCTGCAACGACCGCGCCGGCAGCGTGAAACAGCAAGCGCTCCGGGGGTAGAAGTGCGCTGACGACTGTGCCTTCGTCAGGCGTGCTGTCGATGGCCAGGCGGCCGCCATGCAGTTCCAGAAGTTGCTGCGACAGCGGCAAGCCCAACCCGGTACCGCCTTCGCCGCGCACGAAGGAATCGCGAACCTGACCAAAGGGACGAAGTGCGACCGCCACGTCAGCAGGCTGCATTCCGATACCGTCGTCGGCGACCCAAACGGACAGCCACCCATCCGAGCGGATCTCCGCGCCGACCTTGATATGACCGTCTTCCGGCGTAAACTTCACAGCGTTCGACAGGAAGTTGAGCAACACCTGCTTAAAACGGCGCGCATCGCCGCGTAGGGTCGGTGCGTCGGGAAAGTCCTCGATATTCAACGATAGGCGTTTGCTGGCTGCCCGCGCCGACATCAGAGCGACGGCCGAAGCGATCGCCTGCTGCGGCGAAAAGAGAGACTCCTTCAACTCCGCCTGACCGGCCTCGATCTTCGCGAGATCGAGCAGATCGTCGATGATACCCAACAGGTGCCGACCGGCCGTTTGAACATGGCCGACGTATTCGCCCTGTCGTTCATTCAGCGTCCCGGCAATGCCTTGCTGCAGTGCGTCTGAAAACC